>JARKNW010000047.1 GCA_029976075.1 Pleomorphomonas sp. | reverse complement strand
GCGGCGAAGCCGAAGCGACGACCACCCTTCACCACCTTGGCGACGCGGTTGATATGGACCAGGCGATCGACGAACTCGCTGTCGCGCTCTTCGTTGCGATCCCGGTCCCGGTTGTTGCGTTCACGTTCAGCCATTGTCTTTATCTCTCTCGATCGGGACCGGCCTTAGAAGTCGAGTCCGCCCTCGCGGGCGGCATCCGCGAGCGCCTTGATGCGGCCATGGTACAGGAACTGACCACGATCGAAGATGACCGAGGTCACCCCCGCCGCCTTGGCGCGTTCTGCGATGAGCTTGCCGACCACGGCGGCCGCGGCCACATTGGCCCCGGTCTTCAGAGTGTCGCGGACGTCCTTGTCGAGTGTCGACGCGGACGCCAGGGTGCGACCCTGAACGTCATCGATAACCTGAGCATAGATGTGCAGCGACGAGCGATGCACTGAAAGCCGGAGGCGACCGTTGGCCGCCGCCTTGATCGCGCGGCGCACGCGGGCGCGGCGGCGATCGTTGCCGGTGAGGTGAGCCATGATCGTCCCCTTACTTCTTCTTGCCTTCCTTGCGGACGATGAACTCGCCCGCGTACTTCACACCCTTGCCCTTATAGGGTTCCGGCGGACGGTACTTGCGGATTTCGGCGGCGACCTGACCGACACGCTGGGCGTCGATGCCGGAGACGACGATTTCCGTCGGCTTCGGAACGGCGATCGCGATGCCTTCCGGCACCGGATAGGCGATGTCGTGGCTGTAGCCGAGCGAAAGCTGCAGGGTCTTGCCCTGAAGCGCCGCCTTGTAGCCAACGCCGGAGATCTCGAGCCGCTTCTCGAAGCCGACCGTCACACCCTTGATCAGGTTGGCGATCTGCGTGCGGGACATGCCCCAGCTGGCGCGGGCCAGCTTGGTCTCGTCCTTGGGCTCGATCTTGATCGAACCGTCTTCCGTCTTGGCGACGTGGACGTGCTCGTTCAAAGCGAAATTGAGCGTACCCTTCGGCCCCTTGACCGAAACGGTCTGCCCAGCGATGTCGGCTGTGACCCCCTTGGGGACCGGAACAGCCTTCTTGCCAATGCGCGACATGGTATTAAACCCGTTTCCAGTCGAAGGTTAGAAGACGCGGCAGAGAACTTCGCCACCAACGTTCTGCTCGCGGGCGTCGTGGTCGGCCATCACACCGCGGGGGGTGCTGAGGATCGACACACCGAGGCCGTTGGCAACTCGGGGCAGGTTCTTCACCGAAGCGTAAACGCGGCGGCCAGGCTTGGAGACGCGCTCGATCGTACGGATGACGCCAAGGCCATCGTAGTACTTCAGCTCGATCTCGAACTCGGTACGGCCCTCGGTATCAACCTCGGCGTAGCCGCGCAGAAAGCCCTCGGCGACAAGGACGTCGAGGACGTTCTTACGCAGCTTGGAAGCCGGCGTAGAAACCTTCGACATCTTGCGCATCTGGGCATTACGAATGCGGGTGAGCATATCACCCAAAGGATCGGTCATCGGCATGGGACCGTTCTCCTTACCAGCTCGACTTCACAAGGCCCGGGATGAGACCGAGCGACCCCAGCTCACGCAGGGCGATACGGCTCATCTTGAGCTTGCGATAATAAGACCGCGGGCGGCCGGTGACTTCGCAGCGATTGCGGACGCGCACTGCGGACGAATTGCGAGGAAGCTCGGCGAGCTTCAGACGAGCAGCGAACTGCTCCTCGATCGTCAGCGACTTGTCGCTCGCGATAGCCTTGAGGGCCTCACGCTTGGCGGAGAACTGCTTCACCAGCTTCTGGCGACGCTTGTTCTTCTCGATGGCGCTCTTCTTTGCCATTTAAATCCGAACCCTTCTCGTCACTGCCGGAACGGGAAATTGAAGGCCTTCAGAAGCGCGCGCGCTTCGTCATCGGTCTTCGCCGTGGTGCAGACGATGATGTCCATACCCCAGACCTGCTCGACCTTGTCGTACTCGATCTCGGGGAAAACGATGTGCTCCTTGATGCCCAGGGCATAGTTGCCACGGCCGTCAAAGGACTTCGGGTTCAGACCACGGAAGTCACGCACGCGCGGGAGCGCGATGGTGATGAGGCGGTCGAGGAACTCGTACATGCGCTGGCGACGAAGCGTCACCTTGGCACCGATGTTCATGCCTTCGCGCAGCTTGAACGTCGCGATGGACTTGCGGGCCTTGGTGATCACCGGCTTCTGGCCGGCGATGAGGGTCAGATCGCCAACGGCAGAGTTGATCTTCTTGCCGTCCGCAACGGTCTCGCCGACGCCCATGTTCAGGACGATCTTGTCGAGAGCCGGCACTTCCATCGCGTTCTTGTAGCCGAACTGTTCGATGAGAGCCTTGCGGATGTTTTCGTCGTAGGTGCGCTTGAGGCGCGGAATGTAGACCGCATCAGCCATCGATCACATCTCCGGAACGCTTGGCGAAGCGGACCTTGCGGCCGTCGTCGAGCAGCTTGAAACCAACGCGGGTCGGCTTGCCGTCCTTGGGGTCGGCAACGGCGAGGTTCGAAAGGTCAAGCGCCGCTTCCTTAGCGACGATGCCCCCTTCGGACTTGGCCGACTGGCGCTGATGATGGCGAACGATGTTGACGCCGCGGACTACGGCGCGATTCTCGGACGGACGGACCTCAATGACCTCACCGGTCTTGCCCTTGTCCTTGCCAGCGAGAACCACGACCTTGTCGCCCTTCTTGATCTTGGCGGCCATGGTTACAGAACCTCCGGGGCGAGCGAGATGATCTTCATGTGGTTCTTAGCGCGAAGTTCGCGCGGAACCGGTCCGAAGATACGGGTCCCGATCGGCTCTTTCTGGTTGTTGATGAGAACGGCGGCATTCTTGTCGAAACGAATGACCGAACCGTCCGTACGCCGGATGTCCTTGGCCGTGCGGACCACGACCGCCTTCATCACGTCGCCCTTCTTCACGCGACCACGAGGGATGGCTTCCTTGATGGAGACGACAATGATGTCGCCCACCGAGGCATACCGCCGCTTCGCGCCGCCGAGCACTTTGATGCACATAACACGACGTGCGCCGGAATTATCCGCCACGTCGAGGTTGGTTTGCATCTGAATCATGACTTGGCCGCCTTATCTTTGATGCATGCACCCACCGACGCCGGATGGCGCAGGTGGGCAGCGACTTTGTTTTGGAACTCGGGAAATGGGGGTACGGCGTGCCGGACCCCAATTGTCGAGTTCATCCCAGTCCCTGGCCGTATCCGCAGCCCGGGAGGCCCGACCCCTACCCCACCGCCTCGTAAGGCGGCCGGAAACAAGGCCGGATGTCTCGTCTTCGCCGTCAAGTCGCGGCGCCCTCAGGCAGCCTCGACAAAACAATCCGAAACGGAACGGCAGGTCCTGCCATTCCGTTCTGAAACCAGCGTCTGCCGCATAAGCTTCTCCGGGTCGGAAGTCAATGACCCGAGGATGCAATTTCGGGACAATCGCCCAAAGGCAGCGTCCCTGACACAGCAACTTGCCTCACGCGGCACCGGATAGATGCCCCGGGGCAATTTCTCGCCCGCTTAGCTCGCGCTTACGGTAGAGAGCACAACCCAGCGCTTGGTCTTGGAAATGGGCTTGCTTTCCTCGATGGAAACCAGGTCCCCGACCTTGTACTGGTTCGTCTCGTCATGCGCCTGGTAGTTCTTGGTCCGGCGCACGGTCTTCTTGAGCACCGGATGGGTGAAGCGACGCTCCACCTTAACTACGACCGTCTTGTCGGTCTTGTCGCTGACGACGACGCCTTGCAGGATGCGCTTCGGCAACTCGTCTCTCCTTAAGCGTTCGCAGTCGCGCGCTTGTCGCGCAGAACCGTCTGGATGCGGGCGATGTCGCGACGCACGACCCGCACGCGGGACGTATTCTCAAGCTGGCCCGTAGCCTTCTGGAAGCGCAGGTTGAACTGCTCTTTCTTCAGCTTGGCCAGCTCGTCCTCGAGCTGGTCGGGCGTCATGGCCCGAACGTCGTTCGCCTTCATCGTTTTCTCGTCCTAACAGTAGGGCCGGTCTTCCGATCGGCACCCGCTCACCGGCAGATCAACGACCTGCCGGGCGGATGCGCTTCCGGATCACTCGGCGATGCGCTGAATGAAGCGCGTCTTGATCGGAAGTTTGGCCGCGCCGAGACGGAGCGCCTCGCGGGCGACCTCCTCGGGCACGCCGTCGAGCTCGAACATGATCCGGCCGGGCTTGATGCGGACGCACCAGAACTCCGGCGAACCCTTGCCCTTACCCATACGGACTTCGGTCGGCTTGGCGGTTACCGGAACGTCCGGGAACACGCGGATCCACACACGGCCGATACGCTTCATCTGGCGGGTGATCGCGCGGCGGGCCGCCTCGATCTGCCGCGCGGTGACGCGCTCGGGCTCCATGGCCTTGAGGCCGTAGGCGCCGAAGTTCAGCTCAGTGCCGCCCTTCGAAACGCCGTGGATGCGGCCCTTGAACTGCTTGCGGAATTTGGTGCGCTTCGGTTGAAGCATCTTCCTTCTCCCAAAACTCTAGTTAGCGCGCACCATCGGCGTCGCGGTCACGACCACGGCCACGGCCGCGGCCTTCACGGTCGCCACGGGGATTATCGCGATCACGACGGCGGTCGCCGCCCGAACGCTCGCCGTCATTGCCGCCCTCAAGCGCGCGACGCTCGGAAGCGAGCGGGTCGTGCTCCAGGATCTCGCCCTTGAACACCCAGACCTTGAGGCCGTTGGTGCCATAGGCGGTGTGGGCGGTGGCAATGCCGTAATCGATGTCGGCACGAAGGGTGTGCAGGGGCACGCGGCCCTCGCGGTACCACTCCAGACGAGCGATTTCGGCGCCGCCGAGACGACCACCAGCGTTGATGCGGATACCCTCGGCACCCAGACGCATCGCCGACTGCACCGAACGCTTCATCGCACGGCGGAAGGCCACACGACGCTCGAGCTGCTGGGCGATCGACGCGGCGATCAGGGTCGCGTCGGTCTCGGGCTTGCGCACTTCAACGATGTTGAGATGCACTTCCGATGTGGTGAACTTGGAGATCTGCTTGCGCAGCTTCTCGATGTCAGCACCCTTCTTGCCGATCACCACGCCCGGACGAGCCGAGTGAATGGTGACGCGGCACTTCTTGTGCGGACGCTCGATCACGATCTTGGCCACGGCAGCCGCCTTCAGTTCCTCAAAGAGGAAGTTGCGGATGGCGAGGTCCTCGTGCAGCAGCGCACCGTACTCGGTCTTGCCCGCGAACCAACGCGAGTCCCAGGTCCGGTTGATGCCGAGACGCAGACCGATCGGATTGACTTTGTGACCCATCAGGCGGTCTCCTCGACTTCGCGAACCACGATCGTGAGGTTCGCAAACGGCTTCTGGATTTGACCGACGCGACCACGAGCCCGCGGCGAGAAGCGCTTCATGACGAGGCCCTTGCTCACGAAAGCTTCCTTGACGACGAGCGCGTCGACGTCGAGGTCGTGGTTGTTCTCGGCATTAGCAATCGCCGACTCCAGCGTCTTCTTCACGTCGCCAGCGATACGCTTGCGAGAGAAGGTCAGATCGGCCAGGGCCGTGTTGACCTTCTTGCCGCGGATAAGAGCCGCGACAAGATTGAGCTTCTGCGGCGAGACGCGAAGGTTGCGGGTCACCGCCTGCGCCTCGTTGTCGGCGAGCGTGCGTTCACGCTTCGGCTTGCCCATTTTACTTCCTCTTCGCCTTCTTGTCGGCGCCATGGCCATAGTAGGTCCGGGTCGGCGCGAACTCGCCGAACTTGTGGCCCACCATGTCCTCGTTCACGGACACCGGGATGTGCTTCTGGCCGTTGTAGACGCCGAACGTGAGTCCGACGAAATTCGGCAGGATCGTGGAGCGACGGCTCCAGATCTTGATGACTTCATTGCGGCCGCTGGCGCGACTGACTTCCGCCTTCTTGAGGAGGTAGCCGTCGACGAACGGGCCTTTCCAAACCGAACGAGTCACGGTCGTTCCTCTCTCTTACTGCGACTTCTTGCGCGCGTGGCGGCTACGGACGATGAACTTGTCCGTGGACTTGTTCGACCTCGTCTTCTTGCCCTTGGTCGGCTTGCCCCACGGAGTAACCGGATGACGGCCACCAGAGGTGCGGCCTTCACCACCGCCGTGCGGATGGTCGATCGGGTTCATGGTCACGCCGCGGTTGACCGGGCGCTTGCCCAGCCAGCGGTTGCGGCCGGCCTTGCCGATCGACACGTTGGCGTGGTCGGGGTTGGACACGGCGCCGATGGTGGCAAAGCAGGTGCCGAGCACCTTGCGCTGCTCACCCGAGTTGAGGCGCAGCACCGTGTAGCCCTGGTCGCGACCGACGATCTGAGCGTAAGACCCAGCCGAACGAGCAATCTGACCGCCCTTGCCGGGCTTCAGCTCGACGTTGTGAACCAGCGTGCCGACCGGAATGGCCGACAGCTGCATCGCATTGCCGGGCTTCACGTCGGCGGCGGGCGCGGCGACGACGGTGTCGCCAACGGCCAGGCGCTGCGGGGCCAGGATGTAGCTCAGCTCGCCATCCTCATACTTGATGAGGGCGATGAAGCCGGTACGGTTGGGATCGTACTCCAGACGCTCAACCACGGCGGGGATGCCGAGCTTGCGACGCTTGAAGTCGACGATGCGATAGGAGCGCTTGTGTCCGCCGCCACGATGATAGGCGGTGATACGGCCGAGGTTGTTGCGACCGCCGGTCTTGTTGAGACCTTCGGTCAACGCCTTCACCGGCGCGCCCTTGTGAAGCTCGGAGCGATCGACGAGGACCAGCTGGCGCTGGCCCGGGGTCGTCGGCTTGTAATATTTGAGTGCCATAATCGTCCTGCCGCTCGGATCAGAGGCCCGTCGTGATGTCGATCGAATGGCCCTCTTCGAGGGTCACGACCGCTTTCTTCACGTCGGACTGGGTGCCGATGATGCCACGGAAGCGCTTCGTCTTGCCCTTGCGCACAAGCGTGTTGACGCTCTAGACCTTCACCGAGAAGAGCTGCTCGACAGCAGCCTTGATCTCGGGCTTGGTCGCGGTCTTGGCAACGTTGAAGACCACCTTGTTGTTCTCAGCCTGGATGGTCGCCTTCTCGGTGACCACCGGCATGCGGATGATGTCGTAGTGCTTCAGATTGGTCATTTGAACCGC
>JARKNW010000045.1 GCA_029976075.1 Pleomorphomonas sp. | reverse complement strand
TCGGCCCATCAAACGGTCAGCACTCTCACGATCCGACCCTCGCCGCTGACGAGAGGGCTGCCACCCTCTCCCAGCGGTCCTTTTTGCCCCAGCGGCGCAGAAAGTCATAAGACAAGCATTCGCCGACCAAATTGAAACATTGATCGTCCAGCGAATGCTCCAGATTCATTTGCTGGAGCAGCCGCTTTTCGATCAGGTTGATTCAGCCTGATCGGCGGGGGCTCCAGGCGCGCGGCGCGCCCTTCAGCCGAAAATCGCAATTAGATAAAATTCAAACGATCGCAAAAACGGGACTCTAAAACTCATTTTGTATGGTGGCGTCAGTTCAGAAAAGGACGGCACCATGAGACCGATTACTTCCCTGGCAGCTGCCGCGCTTGCCGCTGTGGTATTCGCGACCCCGCAGATGGCCTTCGCCATTGGTGTTGGCGGGTTGGCCCATGGTTTGAAGTCTTCGCCCGTCATCAAGTATGTCGTGGCGCGTGGGCCGACGCTGGCTCCCTTCGCGCATGTGGTGTTTTGCATGCGCCTTCCGGGCGAATGCCAGAAGGCGGATGGGGCCTCGGTCGCCGACGCGGATGCCAAGAACATGGCGGTCCTCAGCTCGGTGAACGAGACGGTGAACCGCGCCATTCGCCCGAAATACGACACGGCGAGCAATGGCGGCGGCGACGACTGGGAGCTCAGCCCGACCTCCGGCGACTGCGAGGACTACGCCATCACCAAGAGGCACCAGCTGATATCCCAGGGATGGCCGGCTCGGTCGCTGCGGCTTGCCGTGGTCAAGACCTCTTGGGGCGAGGGACACGCCGTGCTGGTCGTCAAGACCAGCGAGGGAGATCTCGTCCTCGACAACCTGACCAGCGCCATCAAGCCGTTCCAGAAGACCGGCCTGCGGTTCCTGAAGATTCAGTCCGACGACAATCCGCGCATGTGGCTCGAGCTCTGAAACCCGGCTCGGCGTTCGGAGCGATCCTTCAACGACTTGTTTTCACTCGGCTGTCGCCGCCGGACACCCCGGCGGCTGACCGGCTTGTCTGGCCGCCCGCCATCATGACGGCTCGTCGAGCGACGAGGTCAGGGACTTGAAGCGCCTCAGCACATCGCCGGCATAAGGGTTCGAGGCGAGAATGGCGTGGCGCACTTCCGGCGCGTCGTTCCGTACCATGTCCACCGCCGACATCATCAGCTCGAAGCTCCGCGTGGTCATGCGCTTCGGATGGAGATCCATCCGGGTGAGCAGGCTCGCCACCAGATGGGTCAGCCCCTGCACCTCGGCGGCGTCGCGGTCGTGCTCCTCCGGCGTGGTCATGATGACGTCGAGGCCGAGCCGCCGGCAAAAGGCGGCGACGCGAAAACGCCGTCCGCGCAGGGGACAGATGGCGATCCGCGCGCCACGGAGCCCCTCGCGGGCGCTCATCGGCCCGAACAGCGGGTGGGTGGCGACGATCTCCACGTCGTCGGGCAGTGTCTCCCGCATGATCGCGGCCGGTCCGACCTTGACGCTGCCGACGTCGAGCACCAGCGCGCCGGGCCTGAGATGCGGCGCGAGGCGCAATGCCACGCCGCGCATCTCGCTGACCGGCACCGCCAGGATCACCACCGGGCAGGCGGCGGCAACTTCAAGGGAAACGATCGTCGCGCCGAGTGCGTCGGCTCGGCTCGGGTTCGGGGCGATGTCGTAGGCGAGGATGGGGAAATAGGCGCGGAGATGCTCGGCCATCAGCTGCCCGAAGGCGCCAAAACCAATGATGCCCATCGGGCTATCGCATCGCTTGTCGGGAGCGTCTGACATGACATCCTCACGCTGGCGAGCCCGCCAGAGGTGGGTGTCCGTCGACTTCAACCGCTGGTCAGGCCGCGGTTGAAAAAGCAAATGATGCCCTCGCCGCTATGTCAGCAGCGCGTAATACCGTCCGGAAAGGGGCTGGGTCATCATCATGATCGTGCGATAGCAACCGGCCCGCGCCGAGTCAATGCGGCTGGAACGGCTTTGAAGGCTTGCGCCGCTCACCTTTCCGCGACCAGGGCCGGGGCGACGTTGCTGTCGGCGAGGAACTTCTGGAAGGCGGCTTCCGAACCGTAGAAGACGTTGCGGTCGGCCTTGCCCCTGATACCGGCGACCTGGCCGGTCGAGGTGTACTGCCAGAAGTGCCAGAAGCGGTCGCCGTAGGCCTCCTTGGGCACCACGGCGGTGGAGCGCACCCACAGCGGATAGTTCTCGAAGGCGCCGACCAGCCGGTCGCGATAGAAATCGACCGACGTGTAGATCACCGGCCGCTTGCCGTAATAGGCCTCGACGGTGTCGAGGAAGGCCTGGATGTCGGCATGCAGTTGCGCGGCAGGCGGCCGCTTGGTGCAGGTGGGCGAGGTGGGCGTCCACTCGATGTCCAGCACAGGCGGCATGGCGTTCGGGTCGCGCGGCACGTTCTGGATATACCAGGCGGCCTGTTCGGCGCCCGAGCGGCAGTGGTACCAGAAGTGATAGGCGCCGCGCAGCACGCCGGCCTCGGCCGCACCGACGTAGTTCTCGGCAAACCGCTGGTCCACCCGGTCGCCGCCCTCGGTGGCCTTGATATAGGCGAAGCGGATGCCATCGTTTCTCACGGCGTTCCAGTTGACCGTCTCCTGGAAATAGGAGACGTCGATGCCTTCGACCGCGTCCTTCGATGGCTTGCGAACCTCGAAGCTCGGCCCTTTGCGGGCGCTGGTGCGGACCGGTTCGTCGTCGAAGCTCAATGCCGAGCAGCCGATCACCAGCGCCGACAGCGCCAACACGGCCGAGCGGATTACCAACGAGCGACAGTTCACCATCACCAAGACCCTTGAAACCGAAACGCAGCGGCCCTGCCGCTTCGGCCCCAAGCATCCCAGCACAAGGATAAGGATTTGTTAACCACGACGAGAGGGGGGAGAAGCCAAGGCCATCATCTTCTCAAACCGTTCAGCGAGCGATTTTTGGGCCGTCCGGCAGCGAAGTCAGGTAGTCCGCAATGGTTTGGGACGTGGCTGCTGCGGCCTCGGCCTCTACAATGGATAGGCCCATATGCTCGGACGCTATACCGATGAGATAGGCGGTTGCCTCGTCCTTCGAACCACCGCGACAGAAGATTGCGACAACGTCGAGCAGGTAACGATCGTACTCGTCCACACACCCTTCGTCTGGCGCGCATCCGTCAATTCCCAATCCAATTGGGTCCCAGCACCTCCAGCCAATTTCTCGGAGGCGGGAGAGTTGTATCTTCGGATAAAAGTTCATGCATAGAGCATAACCCTATAAGCTGCTTCCGACCATCGTCGGGCAAAACATCCGGAGATCACATACCTCCATCACCTCCCGTACCTTCGTATCGCCGCCCGGAACAGCACCCGGTCGGCGCGCGAATAGTAGAGCCAGGTATGGCTGCCGCTGGACACCACCGACGCGGCGAAGGCGATGTCGGTGGCCATGCGGTTTGGCGAGGGTGGCGGGGCGATCAGCGGTTCGATGCAGCGGTCGACCACCTTGCGATACTCGGCATCGAAGGCCACCCAGCCGATCCGCCAGCGCGCATCCTCGGTAGCGCCGTTGTAGAACATCACCGGCTGGTTCTTGTCGGTGGTGAGCAGCGGGCCGGTCGAGAGATGGAAGTTGTCCCACAGGTCGGCGCGTGGGGCGAAGGGTTGGCGTTCGTGATGCCATGGCCCCGCGACGTCGTCCCCAGTCGCCAGACCGATCAGCGAGGCGCCGTCCGCCGCATATTCGTAGAACATCCGCCAGCCGCCGGCCTTGGTGCGGTCGACGGTGGCTTCCTTGACGTTGCCCTCGGACGGGGTCGAGGCCATCGCCACGCCCTTCTTCTTGAGGTGCTCGATGCCTGGACCGGCCGCATAGAGCATCTCGCCATGGCGGCCATCGGCGGCGACGCCAGTGTAGTAGACGACGTAGCCGCCGTCCGGCAGTTGGACCACCGTCGGGTCCTCGCAACCGCCGGCGTCCTCCGGCCCCGGCCCGGGCGCGATCACCGGCTTGTCGGTGGCGGTGAAGGTCAGCCCGTCCTCGCTCCTGGCATACCAGATGGTGCCGGTGTCGCCCTCGTCGCCCATGCGCGGCACGGCGCGCACCATCATCCTGAAGTCGTGGCCGTCCGGCCCCTTCCAGACATAGGGGCTCATCAGGTCGCGCTGGGTGATCGCATCGGGGCCGTGCACCACCACGGGCTCGATCTTCTCGACGTTGAAATCGATCTGCGCCATGTCAGGCTCCCAGCGCTTGTTCGAGCGTCAACCCGCCGTCGATGGTCACGATGGCGCCGGTGATGTAGTCGGCCTTGTCGGAACAGAGGTAGACGGCGAGGGCGGCGACCTCCTCGGCCTTGCCGGCACGGCCCCAGGGGATGTGGTCGTCGGCCGCGTCGAGGAACTTGGGGTCGGTCTCGGCCTTGAGGTTCATCGGCGTCAGGATCATGCCGGGCGCGATGGCGTTGACGCCGATCTTCATCGGGCCGCACTCAACGGCCATGGTGCGGGTGAGGCTGTCGAGCCCCGCCTTGGCCGCGCAATAATCGGCGCCGCCATAGCGGACGGCGGTGGAGTGGATCGAACTGATGTTGACGATGCGGCCGGGCCTTCTGGTGTCGCGCAACCCGCGTACGAAGGCGCGCGAGGTGAGGAAGGCTCCCGTCAGGTCGGTGCGGATCAGCCGGTCCCACTGGGCGAGGCTCATGTCGGCGACGGGAACGCCGCTCATGTTGAGACCGGCGCTGTTGATCAGGATGTCGGGTGGGCCCAGTTCGGCGGTTACCGCTGCGAAGGCGGCCTCGACCAGGGCTTCGTCGCCGACATCTGCGTGGAAGATCATCGCCTTGCCACCGCCGGCTTGGATGGCGTCGCGGACGGCGCCCGCCGCTTGGGCATCCGCGTAGAAAGTGATGGCGACCGCCGCGCCTTCCGCGGCCAACGCTTTCGCCGAAGCGGCGCCAATACCGGACTCGCCACCCGTGACCAGAGCGATACGGCCATCAAGCAATCCCATCGAGCCCTCCGACTGTGCCCCAGCCCACCAATGGAACACGTTCGGCTCGGCTGGGTTCCGTCGGGATCAGGAGCTTGGAAAGAGTTTGGGACGCTGATGCATGGGATCGTTGCGGGCAAGCAGGCCCGAGTTGTCTGCCATCCAGAAACGACAAAGCGCCCGAACCGGGCAGGTCGAGCGCTCAACGTCGTACTTGGGCATGTCGGCTTTATGCCGTCGGTTCCTCAGAGGCCAAGGCCCCGATTGGCAACGCGGTTGTTGAGGTTGCGCTCGCGGGCTTCGAGGTCGTAACGGTCGCCGGCTTCGTTGAGGTAGGCCATGTCGCGCTCGGCCTGGGTGGGGGCGCGGAGGAGCTTGGCGGTACGCTTGAGGGTGGCGAACATCTTGGTTTTCCTTCTTTCCTGACCGGAGGTTTCCGGCCTCTTTCTCTGATCTCTTTTGACGCCCTCAATATAAGTCCGAAGCTGCTTGCAACCTAATCGCAAGTTCTGAAGGCCGCTTTCAGATTTCCTATAGGTAAAAGTCCGTTAGCGCCGTCGGCCTCCCGGCAGGCTTGTTCGCGATGCCGAAAAGCCATGATGGCGATCGGCTGGCGGCAAGCAGGGCAACAACCAGCTCTTGCGGCGATGTCTATCCAAGGTTGGGCTCACGCGAACTTGGTGCTCCTTGTCATAATATCTGAAAAAATTTTCTTGGTTGTAGGATCTCCACCTGCCACTAAGGATAAATATCGGCAACGGAAACAGTCTGTTGACGATTATACCTTATGCGAACTTGCGAATTAACCAGTATTTACAGCCGGCGTGCGATGGACCCTTACGGTAGTCTTGGCCGGTCTCGCCCGGACTTTGCAGAGGTGGCAAATGCGCATTCGGCTCGTCGTCCTGGCCGTGATCTTTCTCTGTCTGACGCCCTTTCTGGTCGCCCAGATCGTCGGCGCGCACAAGGAAAGGGTGGCGTCCCTTGCGAGGATGGAGCAGAGCCTGCAGGTATCGATCGATCGTGTTCGCGACATCCTGAAGAACACGCAAGCCGATGTCGAGAACATCTCCGCGAACATATCCATCAGCTACGCCTATCAGAACACTTCGCCAGAGATCTGCCACGATCGTCTTCAGAAGACGAGGATGCTTTATGAAAGCCTGACCTATATCTCCATCCTGACCCCGCAGTCGCTGGTCTATTGTTCCTCGGTGAGGGGCGTGGATGGCATTCAGGCGCCCGACTTCATGCGTATCGCCAAGCAGGCGAACACCCAGGGGACCTTCTGGGGGGAAACACAGCTCAGCGGCATCACCAGTTCACTGGTGATCCCTTCCGCGACGGCGGTTCGCAACGACGTCGACGTCGATTATTTCATCGTTGCGTCGGTCGCCGCTTCCAGCCTTCTCGGCAAGGCGCTGGATGCATTCGACGTTTCGCTGACGGAGGCGGCGATCGTCGATGGCAAGGGGAGCGTTCTGATGTCGGAACAGTTCTCGTCGCCGGAATCGCTGATCGGTGCCGACCTGATCCGGAGAAGCCTCGACATTTCCTCCGGCGTCATCGCCGACAACATTTCGGACAGGGAGTCCTTCTACGCCGGCGTCGTGAAGTTCCCCATGAACAACTCCCGCTTCATCTTCCTGGCTCCCCTGAAGGAGGAATACGACAGGGCTCGCAACAGGCTGAAGGGAGCCATCATAACGGCGCTCGTGGAGACGCTCATCCTGGCATCCATCACGACGTTCTTCGTCGAGTTCTTCTTTATCCGCAACCTTCGCCGCATCGGCGCCTTCGCCACCGAGATAACCGCCGGCAATCATGATCGCCGGATCCTCCTCAAGTCGCCGCTTCCCGAGTTCAAGGCTCTCATCACGGCGCTCAACCTGATGGTGGACAAGCTCGAGGATACGAGCCGGCAGGACGCACTGACCGGCATCGCCAACCGACGGGCGCTCGATACCCATCTGGCGCAATGCGACCAGCAGCTTGCCGCCGGCAAGGGACCGTTCGCGGTGGCCATGCTGGATATCGACAACTTCAAGCTGTTCAACGACCGGTTCGGGCACGCGGCCGGCGACAGGACCTTGCAGAAGGTCGGGGAGGCCCTCAGGCGGTTCACCAAGCGTCAGGGCGAGATGGCGGCCCGCTATGGCGGCGAGGAGTTCACGCTCGTTCTCAACGACTGCGATCCGGAACGGCTGTCGGCCCATCTCGAGGTGGTCAGGCGGGCGGTCGAAGACCTCGACATTCCGCACCCGGACTCGCCCCACAGGCGCGTCACGGTGAGCATCGGCTATACCGTCGCGTCGACCGGGACCACCATGCAACAGGCCATCGAACGCGCCGACGAAGCGCTCTACAGGTCCAAGGCGAGCGGGCGAAACAAGGTGGTTGTCGACGAAGCGCTTCAAGGCTGAGTGGGGCCGAGATCTGCGGCTATCGAAGTCGTCCTCGCGGGCTTCGATGCCATAATGAGTGCCAGCTCTGCGAGCGAGTCGCTTTCGATCCGGGCGAGCCAAAGTTGCCGCTGGCAGTTGCGGCTGGAATGGGGAAGTTACTTGCTCGGAATGATTTGTGCTGCCGTCTGTAAATGCAGAGTGCATAGGTAAGTACTATTGAATATACTTCTGGCGATTGACGCGTTAACGATCTTTTGCCTATGCAATGACTTTGGAGAAGAAGCCTTGGTTGGGCGTGCCTAGAGTATCCGTGTTGATCAAGGGGATTTTAGCTGCCACTTCCGACCGGCACCAAGAAGGGCGTTGGCGAGAACGATGAGCTTGCGCATGATCGCGGTGATAGCGATCTTTGCCGGCTTTCCTGCGGCGAGAAACTGA
>JARKNW010000037.1 GCA_029976075.1 Pleomorphomonas sp. | reverse complement strand
TCTCACCCAGCAGCACTCCAGCGGCGCCACGGCTCACCCCGCGACGGCGCGGTGGCTCACCCCCACCCGGAACGATGGCTCACCGAGCAGCGGAACACCGGCCCTCAGCGAGCGCAATATCCACCTGACTCCCCGTAGGGGTTCTTGAAGGTTCCGACCAGCTGTGAATCGATGCGGATCATCGGGCGGCCGAGCGCCAAGATCAAGAGCCAGGTTGCATGATCTTCCGAGTATCGCCGCCCGGCGGGAAACCTGACCGGTATGTCTTGGCGGACCATAGCGGTTGACGTCCCGATCGGGTTGATCAGGAGGAAACGTCGTTTCGGTAGCCTGCGAGTGACCGCGTCATCGAGAACCGGTAGCGAGTCGAGCCCGGCTTGGTCGTCGACTTGCCCCCAGCGGGCAGCGACGAGCACGGTATCGGGGCCGGTTCGCTCTGCCGCGCGTAGTTGAGTCTCAATCTTGCGGGAGTGCCAGACGTCATCCGCGTCGAGAAAGGCGACCCAGTGCCCCTGGGCAGCGTCCCAGCCGATGTTGCGCGCTTCACCGGCACCTCGGTTCGAAGGCAGGACGATCAGTCGCGCGTGGGGTGTCTCGGCCACGATAGCCGCGGCCAGGCGCGATTCCTCCGGTGATGAGGCGTCGTCAACGACGATGATCTCTCGCACCCGAGAAGTCTGCTGCGTGACCGAATCAAGAGCGCGTTGCAGCGTCCCAGACGAGTTGAAGAATGGAATGACGACGGTTACGTCAGCGCATGCCTTGGTCATATGTGCGCATCCCTACTTGTCGATGACGAACGAACCGAAGTGTTTCCTCCGATGCCCGCCCCGGGCCGGAGATGGGGTGCGGCGAGTGAAGGGACATGTGTCTTGGCCTATGTTCGGTCGGCCGAACCATGATCGGCATCAGAGGGCGATTGCCCGGGCTGATCGTCCTCCGGTTTGTGGGTTTTCACTTGATCGTTCAACCTGCGCATCTGTAGATCCAAAATGGCGACGTGCTCGGCAAGAGTCCGAGACTCGGCCTCTGCCTTCGACACCTCCAGGGAAAGCTGCAAACAGACGCCGAGCAATAAGAGAATCGCGAGTGCGAACAGCAAGTTCGATGGCACTTGCACGCCGACGAGGTGTGCTAGTGAACTCAACAATCCCGGGAAAAGCGCCAGCACGATGATGACGAGGCCCACCAGCATCCACAATGCTACGTACTTCTCACGTAGCCGGCGTGACCTGACAAGGTTGAAGAGCAAAATCAGCGTCAGTACGGCAGTGATCAGAAAAAAGATGGTGCCTCTCATGCTGCGTCCTTCTTTTCGTCCACCCGGTCGCCACGTTTGACCGGACGCCTGGTGAGTGCCACCAGCAACGAGAACATCGAACGGCCCAGATAGACGGCGGCCTTGTAGGGATTGTTTGATGGCGCGCCGGCTTGCCGTGGCCGCATCGCTACCGGCACCTGGGTCGCGCTGAGCCCTGAGCGGAGAGCAACGACCAGAGAATCCACCGTGTCTCCGAGGTACTCGACGGGGTAGTACCTGACGTACTGTTCGATGGCTTCCCGATCAGCAGCACGGAATCCGCTGGTGATATCGGTCAGCTTGGTGCGAGCCAGCCGCGACACGATTCCGGCGAGCATCATCATCGCCCAGCGCCTGGGCCCGTGAACCTCGTAGTCGCCGCTTCCGGCGAATCGTGCTCCGATCGAGATATTGGCGTGTTCGAGACCCGCCAGCACTTTGGAGACGTTGCGCGGATCATGCTGGCCATCTGCGTCCAACTGAATGGCTTGGTCGTAGTCAAATCGTTTGGCATAGGTGAAACCGGCGCGCATGGCGCCGCCGACTCCGAGGTTGTAAGGAAGACTGAGCACGCTGGCCCCAGCGGCTTGCGCAACGGCAACCGTGTTATCGGTAGACCCGTCGTCCACCACCAAGACGTCGATATCGGGAAGCACCAAGCGGGCTTCCGCAACAGTCGTACCGATCGCCTCTTCCTCATTCCACGCCGGCATGATGAGCAATGTGCGCGGCATCTTCACCTCTCGATCGGTCTGCGTATGCACCACCTCATAGCAGGATAGCTGTCGAGAACTCTAGTGGCTGTTGCGAAGAGGCCGTGTTGAAGTACCCGGTTGTCGGTCAGCTTCGGACGCGCAACGCGACAGTTGCTTTCCTGGGCGTGCCTGTCGCTCAGTAGTCGATGCCTAAACAGGTGACGAAAGCGTCTTCGCCCCGAGGCAGCTATTCGAGCGTGATCGCTGAGGGGATCGGCCCTGTTATCTTTATCACTGGTTGCGAGCACACATATACGAGTGTTGGGCCAACTGGAGAGGTTGAGCGATGGCGTTCAAGGAGTACGAGAGCCCCGAGTTGCTGCGCGAGGTTCAACGAGTCACGGCCATCGTTTTGGCTGAGTTCGACAGGGTGTGCCGATTGCTCGATATTCCCTACGTCGCCTACGGTGGCACCGCGATCGGCGCTGTGCGGCACCAAGGTTTCATTCCGTGGGACGACGATGTCGATGTGGCGATGATGCGCTCGGATTACGAGCGTTTTCTGGCCGAGGCGCCCGCGGTCTTGGGCGACAATTTCGAGATTCATAGCACCAGGAACCATCGCGACTTCACTGCGGTCTTCTCATTTCTGACTCTCAAGGGCACCCAGCTCGTGCACGAAGACGTCAAGGATCACTCCTACCGCAAGCCGGTGAGCGTCGATCTCTTCCCTCTCGACAACGTTGCCGATGACCCGAAGCTGCGGCGCCGGCAATGCCGGCAGGCCTGGTTCTGGGGCCGCCTCATGTATCTGAGTGCAACGGGAAAACCGAATGTGGCATTGACCGGCTGGAAGCGTTCCCTCGTCTTGGCAATCACTTCTGCCGCCCATTGGGCAATGCGCGTCCTGCATATGGACGGCGCCTGGGTGCAGAAGCACTGGGACAAGGTAGCTCGGCGGTACGAGCATGACACCACAGAATTGATGGCCGACTTTTCCGACCTCACCCCGATGGCTTGGGCGGTAACGGCCGAGGACATGTTTCCGGCGGTCGATGCGCCTTTCGAGAGCATCACGATCAAGATCCCGCGTGACTATGACAAGGTCCTCACGAACGGTTTCGGCGATTATATGGAGTTACCGCCGGTGGAGAAACGCAAGAACCACGCCCCCTACTTCATCGATCTTGGTGAGTACTGAGCCATGCGCATCGCCTTCTTGGTCAACAACTATCCGCCTCACGTCGGCGGCCTTGAAATGCATGTTCATGCGCTTGCCTGCGCCCTGCGCGGTCGTGGCCACGACGTCACGGTGGTCGCGCTCAGCGACTCACCGGGCGAATCAGACGAGGAAGACATGCATGTCATCCGACTGCGCGAGCGCTTTCGGATAGCCGATGTGCTGGCATTTCCGCCGCTCGGCACGGCACGGCGGCTTCGGCAGATGCTGCGTGATGGCGGTTTTGATCTGGTGTCGGTGCACACGCGCTTTTTCCCCATGACCTGGTTGGGTGTCGATGCCGCCCGGGCCTGCGGCATCCCGGTGGTCGTCACTGAGCACGGCTCAGGTTACGTTGCGTCCAATTCACCGATCATCGCTGTTGCGTCCAGGATCGTTGACCTCACTTTCGGACGCCGCGCTCTGCGCCGCGCCAGCCACGTGATCGGGGTGTCGGAGAACGCGGTGGCGTTCGTGAAACGGCTGTCCGGAGCCGAGGCAGAGGTCTTCTACAACGCCATCGACCTGCCGGCTCAGGCGCCGGAAACACCGGCCCGAAATCCCAAACATCTGGTCTTCGTGGGTCGGCTGGTGCCGGGCAAGGGCTGGGAAGCATTCATGGAGACGGTGACTCAGCTGCGGGCTAAGGGGTTCGACGTCACCGGGAGCCTGCTCGGGAACGGTCCCGACGAAGAAGCAGCTCGGCGGGCCGCGCCGGATGGTGTTACCGTTCATGGCCGGGTTTCGCCGGCAGAGGTGGGCGTCCAATTGCGGGGTGCGACTTTGGTGAATCCGACCGTGCTGTCCGAAGGCTTCCAGACAACGCTGCTCGAGGCCCTCGCCGCCGGCGGGCAGGTGGTGACCTATCCGGTGCCGGGCGCGCAAGTGCTCGCGGACGATGGTGCTCCGGTGATGATCACCGACCGGCGCGACCAAACGAGCTTGCGGCAGGCGGTCGAGGCGGTTCTTGACGACCCCGGCGAACCCTACCCGTGGCCCAAGCTGGAGAAGTGGTCGTGGCGAAACAGGGCGGCCCAGTTCGAAGCGATCGCCGCCGAACTCATTCGTGCCGGGCAGTAAGACCGTAGGCCGCTGAGACAGGTGGTCCCCTGCAGCTCAGCTCCGGTCACGCCGCCTTGATGAGCATCATTCCTTCTGCGCGTGTTGTTATGCTGACTAAGCGGCGATTGTCCCGTCAAGAGAGGTATGGGCCATGTTTCGAGTCCTTCAGGTCATCGGCGCCATGGATCGGGGTGGCGCCGAGACCCTGATCATGAATCTGTATCGCTCTATCGATCGCAGCGAAATCCAGTTCGACTTTATGGTGCATGAAGAACGCATCTGCGATTACGACGAGGAAATTCGTAAGCTGGGCGGCAGGATCTATCGGGTTCCACGGTTATCCGGCTTCAACACGCTCGCATATAAGAAGGCGTTCCGCGCATTCTTCGCTGAACATGCCGAGCATCCAGTCGTGCACGGCCATATCGGCAGCGGTGCTGCGCTGTACCTCGGCGAAGCGAAACGAGCAGGACGCTACACCATTGCGCACAGCCATAATAGGAATTTTCCGCTAAGTCCGGCGGAGCTAGCGTTTCGAGCTCTCTCATTTCCGACCCGCTATATCGCTGACTACTTCCTGGCCGCTTCGCCCGACGCCGGAAGAGACAGGTTCGGCAAAAGGTTCGGCGATCCTCGGCGCAGTGCGGTGCTTAAGAACGGGATCAAACTCGACCAGTACACCTGTGACCCAGCGTCGCATGAGCGGGCGAAAGAAGCGCTTGGGTACGGCGATCTTTCTGTCATCGGACACGTGGGCAGATTGGATGCGCAGAAGAACCATAGCTTCCTATTGGAGACGATGGCACAACTTAACCTCGATCTTTCATTGGTGGTCTGATGATGGTCGGACCGTGGGTTGTCCGCTGGTCTGTTGTTGATTGTGGCATGTGGGTGTGATGGATCGCCGCGTGTCGTTCGCGGTGGGCGGGCTGTCCAGACCGGGGGTTTCTGGGCTCTTCACAATCGAGGGTGTAGGTCCAGGGTGAGCGTGTTCGGCGTGGCGGTCCCGGGATAGGGGTCGAGGTCTTCCGATGATGGGAGCTCTCACACCGCCCGTCTGGAAGACCTCGACATGTCTCACGCTACCTTC
>JARKNW010000028.1 GCA_029976075.1 Pleomorphomonas sp. | reverse complement strand
TTATTGTAATCCAGTTTAGAAGCCTTTGAAAAGTATGGGATTCGTTCGGAACGGCCAACCGGCCGCCTGAGGTGAGTTTACGTTTCCAGGAGCACTCATGCGTCCGACAGTCCACGACGTTGCCAAAGCCGCCGGCGTTGGCCTTGCCACGGTGGACCGCGTCCTCAACGACCGCCCCGGCGTCCGCGCGGCGACGGCCGAGCGGGTGAAGGCAGCCGTCGACAAGCTGGGCTTCGTGCGCGATGCATCGGCGGCGGCGCTGGCCCGCAAGCGCATCGACCGGCTGGTGTTCCTGATCCCCGACGGCCCCAGCGATTTCATGCACCGCCTGGAGGCGGAAGCGCGCGAGGCGCGCAAGCGGCTGGCCGGCAAGCGCGTCGACATCGAGGTCCGCACCGTGCCGCCGTTCGACGGCGAGGCGCTGACCGAAGCCCTCCGCCAGATCGACACCGAGGCGATCGCCGGCGTGGCGCTGGTCGCCACCGAGTCGGCCACCGTCCGCGCCGAACTCTGCCGCCTCAACGCCGCCGGCGTTCCCGTGGTCACGCTGGTGTCCGACGCGCCGCGTTTCCCCCGTCACCGCTATGTCGGCATCGACAACGTGGCGGCCGGCCGCACCGCCGCCAGCCTGCTCGGCCAGTTCCTGGGCGGGCGAGAGGGCAAGATCGTCGTGGTCGCCGGCTCGATGCTGGTACGCGACCACGTCGAGCGCCGCATGGGCTTCGACCAGGTGATCAGCACCGAATACCCGCGCCTTCAGACGCTGGTCACCCTGGAGGGCCGCGACGAGCGCGAAGCCACCCGCGAGGCGCTGAAAGCCTGCCTGAAGCGCGAGGGCAATATCGTCGGCCTCTACAACATCGGCGCCGGCCACCAGGGCATCCTCGACGTGCTCGCCGACATGCCGGCCGAGGCCCGCCCCATCGTCGTGGCGCACGAACTCTACGACGTGACGCGCGCCGCCCTGCAGGATGGGCTGATCCACGCCATCATCAACCAGGATGCCGGCCACGAGATCCGCAGCGCCATCCGCGTCCTCCGCGCCCAGATCGACGGCACGCCGCTGGTGGCGGGGCAGGACGGCATCCGCATCGAGATCTTCCTGCGCGACAATCTGCCGTAGGGGACCGGCGCCCCTTCGGTCGCCACGCCGTTGATGCCCCCCGGTGGGCACCTGTGCGCCGCGCTATCCCTTCTGTTCGTCATGCATAAAGCCGTCATGCTGCGCTTCAGGCGCAGGATTGTTCGTCTGATCTGCGGTAAGTTGAAGGCGGCCTCTCCGGTTGGTTTGACGCCCCGGAGAGGCCGGTGGCAGGCGACCGGGCGCAGGATCGGGTTTTCACCCGGTGTCATCAAGGCTCCCTGCCATCTTCCATCATTCGCTTGGAGAGTTGATGGGGTCTCTGGGGCCTGACCCTTGCCGATCAGACCCACGCCCGAGAACAATCCGAAGCTCATGGTGGTCCAACTTGGGAAGGATAGCACACCA
>JARKNW010000012.1 GCA_029976075.1 Pleomorphomonas sp. | reverse complement strand
CCGCTGAAGGCATCTAAGCGGGAAACGAACCTCAAAACCAGTGCTCCCTATCAGAGCCGTGGAAGACCACCACGTCGATAGGCCGGGTGTGGAAGCGCAGCAATGCGTGAAGCTTACCGGTACTAATAGCTCGATCGGCTTTATCGCTCTCATTATCCCTGTCCATCCCAATAGGATGACAAGACACTAACCAACGATCCGATGGCCAACAAACCATCGCCAAAGACCAATCTTTACGCTCAGCAACCTCACAAAAGGATGCCGAGCTCTTGCCCTTCGCCGGCCTGGTGGTCATGGCGGGGAGAAATGCACCCGATCCCATCCCGAACTCGGCCGTGAAACTCCCCAGCGCCAATGGTACTCCGTCTCAAGACGCGGGAGAGTAGGTCGCTGCCAGGCCTGCAAAGGACAAGACAACAAGATACATACCAAACCACACGACATAATCTCTTCACACACAAGCAGAACACAAACAAAAGCCCTCCGTGAGTAAACTCCGGAGGGCTTTGTCGTTCATAACATAAGCTAACATGATGCATTGACCGAAGGCAGGCGCGCGGATGCTTGCGGTTGATCCCGGCTCCGACTCGGATTTCTCCTCCCCGCCACTTCGCGAACGAACGGCGCGAGCCCCCTCTTCACCCAAAGGTGAGGAGGGCCAAGAAACTTCGCTCGGAACCAGATAGCCCAGCCCACGTTTCATCCACGGTTCCCCGAACCGAAACTTTCATGAGACGTGAAGGGAGATCGTCATGAGTTCCACCACCGACAAGATCAAAGGCTATACCAACGAAGCCGTCGGCAAGGCCAAGCGGGCCGCTGGCAAGGCGCTGGATGATCCGGAGCTGAAGGTCGAAGGCGACATTCAGGAGGCCAAGGGCGATACCCAGAAGGCCGTCGGAAAGGGCAAGGAAGCCCTCAAGGATACCATCGACAAGATCTGAGCGGTGACGCTCTGACTTCCAGGACGCTGCCGGCCCCGAAGGTTGGTGGCGTCTTTTGTTGACTGCGGCATGCGCGCGGCCAGCACGGCCTTCCTTCGGTAGAGGATAACAAATGGTCCAGAGAACATTGCTTCAGGCATTTCATTGGTACTACCCCGGCGAAGGAAAACTCTGGACCGATATCGAGGAGAAGGCGGCCGCTCTGGCCAAGATGGGCATTACGGATGTCTGGTTGCCACCTCCCTACAAGGGGAGCGCCGGCGGTATGTCGGTCGGCTACGATGTTTACGACCTGTTCGACCTAGGCGAGTTCGATCAGAAGGGAAGCGTTGCCACCAAGTATGGTGATCGAGCCGCGCTGGAGCGAGCCGTTCATGCGCTCAAGGGGAAGGATATCGGCGTCATCTACGATGTGGTGTTCAACCACAAAATGGGAGCTGACGAGACCGAGCGGGTGAAGGTGCACCGGGTCAATCCCGACAATCGCGAGGAGATTGATCCAGAGACCTTCGAAGCCACCGTTCATACGCGTTTCACTTTTCCAGGACGGAACGGGCAATACTCGGAGTTCATCTGGGACGCTAAATGCTTCAGTGGCGTCGACCACATAGAGGATCCCGACGAGGACGGTGTTTTCAAGCTGGTCAACGAATATGACGATGGCTGGAGCGTGGAAGTCGATGCCGAGTTCGGAAACTTCGACTACCTGATGGGCTCGGACATCGAGTTCCGCAACAAAGCTGTCTATGAGGAGCTGAAGCACTGGGGACGATGGCTTATGGGGGAACTGCCGTGCGCCGGTTTCCGTCTCGATGCCGTCAAGCACATCCCTGCCTGGTTCTTCCGCGACTGGATCGGTCACATGCGCGAGAACGCCGGCAAGGATCTGTTTGTCGTCGCTGAGTACTGGCATCCGGATCTGGACGCGCTCCGTCATTACCTCGATCTGGTCGATCATCAGTTGATGCTGTTTGACGTGGCGCTTCACTACAACTTTCACGATGCCTCGAAGGGCGGAACTGGGTATGATCTACGCCAGCTGTTCGACGGCACCTTGGTCGCCGCCATGCCCGAGCATGCGGTCACACTGGTGGCCAATCACGATACACAGCCGCTGCAGTCGCTTGAGGCGCCCGTCGAACCCTGGTTCAAGCCGATCGCCTATGCGCTGATTCTGCTGAGGGAGCAGGGCATCCCCTGCGTATTCCATCCCGACCTCTACGGTGCCGTCTACACCGACAAGGGAGGGGACGGTAAGGACCATGATATCGAGATGCCGGTGATCGATTGCCTGCCGCGTCTGATCGAGGCACGCCAGCGCTTCGCCAATGGTCCGCAGACGGACATGTTCGACGAGCCCAACTGCATCGCCTTCATCCGCCACGGAACATCGGAGGCGCCGGGTTGCGTCGTCGTGATGACCAATGCAGACGAGACCGCGAAGGTCGTCGATCTCGGATCAGAGGTCGGTGATGTCAGCTTTCGCGATTACCTTGGGTATCGGGATGATAAAATCACGACCGACGAAGCCGGGCGTGCAAGCTTTCCCGTGAACGGTGGTAGCGTCAGCGTTTGGGTGCGTGCGGATACGTTGGGCTGATCCGGAATTCGACCGGACGCGCTTCGCCCATTTACGGAGGAACTCAGTTGAGCTCAGAAATGCTTTCGGCGCCTCCCACGGGAAAGATCCGGGCAACCGTGGTCGCCATCGTCCCGGTAGTAGCCGCGGCCGTTATTGGCAACTTCGCGACGATGCCAAATATCGCCCCCTGGTACGAAAGTCTGGTCAAGCCACCGTTCAACCCGCCCAACAGCGTGTTCGGCCCGGTGTGGACCGTTCTCTATGTCCTGATGGCTTGGGCGTTTTACCGAATTCTGAGAAGCCCTCAAGGGGCACCACGTCGTCACGCCATCCTGCTCTTTCTCATTCAGATCACGCTCAATGCGGCGTGGTCGGTCGCCTTCTTCGGCCTGCATTCGGCGACAGCGGGCCTCGTCGTGATACTCGTGCTCGTGACAGTCCTCGCCGCGACGGTCCATGCCTTTCTGGCTGTTGACCGAATCGCCGGTGGCGTCCTCGTTCCCTATCTTGGATGGGTCGCCTTTGCCACGCTTCTCAACGCTTCGATCTGGTGGCTGAACTGATTGGCCCGATGGGGATCGTATGCCGCAGTCGAAAGCAGGTAGCGCTTGGGATCTGTTTGCAGGAAGCTTGAAAACAAAAAGGCCGCTCGAAAGCGGCCATTTTGTAAGTTCTTGACTTTTCATCTGAAAATGGAGCGGGCGATGGGATTCGAACCCACGACCCTAACCTTGGCAAGGTTATGCTCTACCCCTGAGCTACACCCGCGCTCCGCTTTTCAGCGCGCTCCGTCGCCGGAGCGAGGCGGTATATCGCCTAAGTCGGCGGCGAATGCAACAGGCTTTTTCGACTTTTTTCACTCCCGGCTTCTTTTTGCCGGGAAAACGGTGAAGAGACCGCGCCAAGGCTCGGATTTTCCTGCGCTTTTCGCTTGCGCGCTTCGTTCGTTCGCTGAAATATCGGTCGTCCTCGGGCTCACGCCCACCCGTCTCGTGAGGTTTGTCATGGCCGCGACGCGTGCCGATCTTTTCGCTTTCCTTGATCGCCTGGGTATTGCCCATCACACGATCGAGCATCCGCCTTTACCGACCGTCGAGGCCGCCATGGCTGTCTGGGGTGGAATGAGCGGCGGCTTTGCCAAGAACCTCTTCGTCAAGGACAAGAAGAGCCGGCTGTTCCTGATCACGCTCCGGAAGGACGCGGCTCTGGATCTCAAGCACGTACAGGCCGTGATCGGAGCTTCTGGACGGGTGTCGTTTTGTACAGCCGATCAACTCATGGAACATCTCGGCATTCTGCCTGGTTCGGTTACCCCACTGGGGGTGCTCAATGATACCGAGGGGGCAGTGACCGTCGTGCTCGAGAGGGCTTTGCTGGAGCTGAACCCTGTCCATGTCCATCCGCTCGAGAACACCGCCACCACGGCCATGTCGGCCGAAGGATTGGTCAATTTCCTGAGAGCCACAGGCCATGAACCTCTCATCGTGGACCTGCCTCTCCTCGCTTGAGAGGGGCGGCTGTTAAAGTTGTGTTTGGCGCCCTATATAGGGCGGACGAATTTCCTCATCGCCGTCCTTCTCAAGAGAACGGCATCCAGCAGTCGAGTGAGAAGATGAGCAGCCCGACCTTCACCTTTGGCAACGGTTTTGCCTCGCCCTCCACCGCCCCGGCAGCGCCTGCGGCGGCGGCGAGCGATGTGATCGAGACGACCACCCGCGATTTCGCTCATGACGTGCTCGACGCTTCGAAGGACAAGACGGTCCTGGTTGATTTCTGGGCTGAGTGGTGCGGGCCCTGCAAGCAGCTGACGCCAGTCCTCGAAAAGGTGGTGCGGGACGCCAAGGGCAAGGTGCGGCTCGTCAAGATGAACATTGACGACCATCCTGAAGTCGCCGGTCAGCTCGGCATTCAGTCGATTCCAGCGGTCATTGCGTTCGTGAAGGGACGCGCCGTTGACGGTTTCATGGGGGCTCAGCCCGAGAGTCAGGTGCGGCAGTTCATCGAGCGGGTCGCCGGTCCCATGGGGCCGACCGACCAGGAGAAGCTCATTGCCGCCGGGCAGGAGGCACTTGCCGCCGGCGATCCGCAGGCTGCCGCTGACGCCTTTCTTGCCGTGCTCGACATGGAGCCCGAATCGTTGGTCGCGATTGGCGGGCTGGTGAGAGCGCTCACGGCTGCCGGACAGCTCGAGGATGCACGCACAGTCCTTTCCCGCGTGCCTGATCTGAAAGCTGGCGATGCGGCCATCGCCGGGGCACGTGCCGAGCTCGAGTTGGCCGAACGGGCTGCCAGCGTTGGTGATACCGAGGCACTCGCAGCTGCGGTCGCCGCCAACCCGGCCGATCATCAGGCTCGCTTCGAGTTGGCCGAGGCGCTGGCCGCCAAGGGCGAGCGGCAGGCTGCCGTCGATCAACTGGTCGAGATCGTTCGCCGCGAGCGCGGCTGGAACGACGAAGCGGCTCGTAAGCAACTGGTCAAGTTCTTCGAGGCCTGGGGAATGACCGACCCGACGACGCTTTATGGGCGGCGCAAGCTTTCCTCGGTTCTGTTCTCCTGACTCGCGAAAGGCATTCAATGCAAGTCGGCAACGCGAGCTACGTCGGTCCCGCCGATCTTCCCGGCGAATTACCACTCTTCCCGCTGAAGGGCGTGCTTTTGCTGCCGCGCGGCCTGTTGCCGCTGATCGTCTTCGAGCCTCGTTATCTTGCCATGGTCGATGCGGCCCTGGCCGGCAACCGCCTGATCGGCATCATTCAGCCGCGTTTCGATCTTGAGGACGGCGCCGAGGAAGGAGCCGCACCACTTTGTGGTGTTGGAACGGTCGGTCGCA
Source organism: Pleomorphomonas sp. (assembly GCA_029976075.1). Lineage (GTDB taxonomy): Bacteria > Pseudomonadota > Alphaproteobacteria > Rhizobiales > Pleomorphomonadaceae > Pleomorphomonas. The sequence goes on along the minus strand of JARKNW010000012.1, from coordinate 199,833 downwards.
TTACGGCGATCGCCGAAACGGGCGATGGGCGTTATCAGATGACTCTCACGGGCGTCTGTCGTTTCCGCCTGAAGGGCGAAGCATCAGCCGGACTGCCGTATCGCATCGGCCAGATCACTTGCGACTTCCCCACGGACTTCGAGTTGAGGGCCGGGGAGGAAGAGGTGGATCGCTCTGCGTTTCTCTCCGTCTTCGAGGCATATCTCGATGCCAACGAGATGGAAGCGGATTGGGAGGCCGTGGAGAAGGCATCGACCGAGGCGCTGATCAACACGCTGTCGATGATGAGTCCCTATGGCGCGGCGGAGAAGCAGGCCCTCCTGGAAGCCCCCGACCTCAAGACGCGGGCCGAGACCTTGATCGCCATTACCGAGATAACCCTGGCGCGTGCCGCCAACGACACGCCGACCACCATCAACTGAGGAAACCGCCATGCAGGAGAGCGACGGTCGGCGTACCGGCGAGGTCGATCCGAAATTGCTGGAGATCCTCGTCTGCCCGCTCACCAAGGCAACGCTGGAGTGGTATCCGGAGCGGCGCGAACTGGTCTCGCGGCCTGCTCGCCTTGCCTATCCGGTGCGCGATGGCGTGCCGATCATGCTGCCCGACGAAGCGCGAGCGCTCGATCCGGACGAATGAAGGCAATGAAAAGCTGGCCGTCAGGCAGGAAGCCCGCAGGCCAGTTTGAGGCGCGCCTCGGCTTCCATATCGGCCCCTGTCAGGCGGATGGTCTTGAGCCGTGCCGTTGAGCCGGACACGATTGATCCTGATGATTTTGGCAGACCGGCTGCCGTTGCGATCAACGCGACGACTGCGGCATTGGCTTTTCCATCTTCCGGCACGGCCTTCACCCGCGCGGCGACAACCGCACGGCCGTCGGATAGCATCTTCGTGCCGTCGATGCGGTCGGCGCCGCCGCGTGGCGTCAAGCGCACCTCGATCAGAAGGTTGCTGCCCTCGCGGCGGAGTGGGCCGTCGGTCATCGGTTCAGAAGACGTAAGGGTAGACGTAGCGGATGATGATCTGCTCAAGCAGGATAATGCCGAACCAAAGCACCAGGAAGGACAGATCGAGCCCGCCTGTGTTGGGCATGAAACGCCTTATGGGGCGCAGCAGCGGCTCGGTCATCGTGTAGAGAAAGGATGCAATGGCAGCCACAACCTGATTGCGCAGGTTGACGACGTTGAAGGCAACCAGCCAAGACATGATCGCCGAGGCGATCAGGATGTACATGTAGAGATCGAGAACCTGGAGGAGAACGTAGAGGACGGCCTGCATGAATGGGTCTTTCACGTCACGAGTTTTCAGAGATGTATCTACGGCGCGTTAGGGCCGCAAGGTCGCTTTACGATGTCTTCGGCCGCCGATCGCCGGGTTTGGTAAAGAGCGGCGACGCTCAGAGGCTCGTCTGAAGCGAGCAGTTGTGAAAACAACGCTCAAACCGGGCTTCCGGTATCGGGTAGCTCCTTCAATGAGTAGACACGCTTCATGGCGTCGAGAACGCTCTTTCGGTTGCCCCGCTTTTGCTGCCGGGGAGTTGTGAAAGGCTTGACAGCTTCGGCCCCTCCCCCTAAAAGCGGCTCACCCGACGCCGGGTTCTCGGCCGAAAAGGCCGTGCCGGATGGGGCTGTAGCTCAGATGGGAGAGCGCTGCAATCGCACTGCAGAGGTCAGGGGTTCGATTCCCCTCAGCTCCACCAATTCAATCTGTCATTTGAAGATTGTAAGGTGGTTCTAGGTCGTTGCCGATTGGCATCAGGCCATTGTGCTCTGGTGTTTTACTTTTGAAGGCAAGCGCAGACTGACTGCGATCATTGCTGGTGGAGCTTTGCCCGCGGCCGTTCGCAAGGCGTGACGGCCGGCCTTCATGGCGGGCGCCTGTAAGGCTGCGCGCAATCGGTCCTAACGCGTTGCAGCGCGGGGCAGTCCTCTCGACCAATGGCTTAACGACGAACTCGGGAGAGCATGATAATAGAAAAAGAGATCGATCTCATTCCGATGAGATCGATCCCAAAATGAATGCGTGCGTGCCGGCCGTCTTGGAGGGATGGTCAGCCTAGGGGGGGCGATGGGCGATTCCGGTAATGCCAGAGATGGCAAGCCACGAAAGGCGGCGCGCCTTATCGACGTTGCTCGTCTTGCCAAGGTGTCGCGCGCAACTGCGGCCCGTGCGCTCGGTGGTTACGGCGTCGTGACGCAGGAAACTCAGCGCAAGGTTGCCGAAGCGGCAACCGCGCTGGATTATCGGGTGAATGACCTCGCGCGCTCCATGCGGTCCGGGAAGACGTTGACCATTGGCGTCGTGGTCGCCGACATTTCCAACTCATTCACGCTCAACTCCATCCGCGGCATCATCGACGCGTCGGCGAGTGCCGGCTACCAAAGTCTTGTGCTGAACACCGACGGTGACGTGCAGCGCGAGCGAGAGGCCGTTCGGGTTCTGAGGGAAAAGCGCGTCGACGGTCTGCTGGTCGTTCCTGCCTCTCGTCTCGAGGTCGATCACCTGGCCGGGGGGCGGGGGCATGGCGCGCCGGTGGTGCTGTTCGACCGGTTCATCGACAATCTGCAACTCGATTCGGTGATTACGGCCGATTACGAGGCCTCCCGTGCCGCCATCAATCTGTTTGTCGAGTATGGACATCGTCGTATCGCCTTGCTGCTTGGAACGGCGGCTCATCACGGTCACCAGGAGAGCGAGCCGCATGACACCGTCTCTGCCGTTCGTGAGCGGGCGCGGGGCGCCATGGCTGGATTTGCCGATGCCGGTCTCGTCGTGAATCCGGAGTGTGTCCGTTACGCTGGTTCCGTTGCTCCGACTGCTTTGGCGGCAGCCCGGCACCTGCTTGCCCAATCCCCGCGTCCCACCGCCATCCTGGCTGGCAATGAGGAGATGTTGCTGGGCGCTTTGGCGGTCGCCGAAGAGATCGATCTCACCATCGGTCGTGACCTGTCCCTGATCGGTTTTGACGATGCTCCGTGGCTGTCGGTATTTCGGCCACCGCTGTCCGTCGTTCAGCGACCTACCTACGACCTTGGGCGTCAGGCCGTATCGTTATTGTTGTCAAAAGTCGGGGGGAATCGAAGTCCTGGATCCATCATTCTCCCGGCAACTTTAGTCAATAGAGCTTCCGTGGCGCGTATTGAATCTCAATAACGAAGAAATACATTGTCTTGTTTTTGTTGTCAGGATCTCTATCCTGACAATGAACTTGCCATTTGCGTCGATTTATCAATTCTATTGCCGTTTGATATGGAGTTTTTTCTTGACAAAAACTTCGACAAATCGTAGTTGCATTTGCGCTGAGCATGGAGGTGCTCATATTCGGCCTTACTGGAGGCCGTCGCGCTTTGCGGTGGCTTGCTTGGCGCCGCATCATCGTTCGGGAGGATCGACATGAAGAAATTTGTAACTGTCTGCGTTGCAGCCCTGTGCCTGGGCGCCTCGTTTGCGCATGCCGCCGACAAGAAGTTCACCATCGCCGGCATCGTCTTCCAGGAAGATCAGTTCATGAAGTCGACACTGCTCGGCATGAAGCAGGTTGCCGACAAGGAAGGCGTCAATCTTCTGACGGCCAACACGTCGAACCAGATTTCCAAGGAAGTCCAGGTCGTCAACACCTATACCGCTCGCGGCGTCGATGCGATCGTCATCACCTACCTCGATCCGGCGGCTGCTTCCATTCCGGCCGTGAAGGCTGCGGCCGACAAGGGTATCAAGATCGTTTCCTTCAACAATACCCTGGCTGCCGACTTCCCCGTCTCGACGGTGCAGTCCGACAACAGCCTGCTGGGCGCTGGTTCGGGCAAGGCCGCGGCCGCGTACATCAAGGCGCATTATGCCGGCAAGAAGGAAATCAAGGTCGGCATCATCAACTACAAGGCTCAGCTTCCTCCGGAGAGCAATGCGCGTCAGGACGGGTTCTGGGGCGAGATCAAGGACATTCCGGGCGTGAAGCTGGTTGCCGAAGCCTCTTCGCCAGTCGCCGAGGAAGCGATCAAGAAGGCCGCCGATATCATCACCGCCAACCCTGATCTCGATATGTTCTTTGCCTGCAACAACGGTGGCACGATCGGCGCCGTTCTCGCTGTGAAGAATGCCGGCAAGAAGATTCCTGTCTTCGGTATTGACCTCGACAAGCAGATGGTCGGGTTCCTGCAGTCCAAGGATGACATCCTTCAGGCTTCGACTGCCCAGGATCCGGTCAAGATTGGCGCTCTCGCCATGGAAAATGCCGTCAAGGCGCTCAAGAAGGAATCGGTTGAGAAGAAGATCATCGTTCCCGGTGTGACGCTCACTCGTACCGACCCGGCGGCCATTGCCGCCTATGCCAAGACCGTCAAGTAATTCGGCATTGCGCATGGGGTCCACTGCGGATCCCATGCGCTCCCTCTCGGACAAGCATCGGCAGATCATGGCCCGATGCCTCGTTGAGCTTGTTCCCCCCCACACGGGATTCAAGGCAGGCATCATAAGCCAGTCTTGGCGGGGCTTTTGCGTGCCGCTCGGTCGGTGCCGATCATCCCGCGCAACTCAGAACTTTCCGGGCAACTCTATGGTTCGGCCGCAATGCTCCGTGAGGCGCTCATGGAGCGGCCGCCTTGGCGCTCGGATCGGAACTCAAGGATCGGACGAATGGGATCGGCAAGGCTTGAAATCAGAAATCTGACGAAGGCTTACCCTGGGGTTCTCGCTCTGGACGATTTTTCGGCCAGTTTCGAGGGAGGCAACGTCTATGCCCTCCTGGGCAAGAACGGGTCGGGCAAGAGCACCTTTGTCAAATGCCTGTCGGGCGCGGTTACGCCGACTTCCGGTGAAGTTCTGATCGATGGACAAAAGGTTGATTTCAAGGGACCGGCGGATGCCAACGCCGCTGGCATCGCCGTGGTCTATCAGGAGCTCAGCCTGATTCTGGACTTCACGGTGGCCGAGAACATCATGCTTGGTCGATTCACGACCGGCGGTCCCGGCAACGTCAAGATCGACTGGAAGTCGACCAACGCGACGGCCGAGACGATCCTTAAGGATCTCAAGATCGACATACCGGTGACCCGCAAGGTATCCGAACTGTCGGTCGGCCAGCGGCAAGTCATCGAGATCGCCAAGGCGATGTCGCTCAAGCCACGCGTCCTGTTGCTCGACGAACCGACGTCCGCGTTGGCGCGTCACGAGATCAACAGCCTGATGGACGTGGTACGAACACTGAAGGCCCAGGGCGTCATCATCATCTTCATCACCCATAAGCTCAATGAAATCCGCGGGATCGCCGACTACGTCACGGTTCTGCGCGACAGTCGCCACGTGGGCTCGGTGCCGATCGGCATCGCCACGCCCAAGGTGATCGTCGACATGATGTTCGGCGAGACCGTGCTGCAGTCGCGCCCTGACGATCTCAAGGTGGGTGACAAGATTAGTCTCAGGGTTTCGCAGCTGACGAGGCGCGACAAGTTCGAAGACGTCAGTTTCGAGGTTCGCGCCGGTGAGATCGTCGGCATCGCAGGCATGCTCGGCGCGGGGCGTAGCGAACTTCTGCGCGGTATTTTCGGCGCCGATCGGATCGATGGCGGTTCCGTGATCATCAATGGGACCGAGGTTCGAAAGCCGACCATCCCGATGATGAAGAAGCTCGGCCTCGCCATGACCATGGAGAACCGCAAGGAGGAGGGGCTTATCCAGATCATGTCGGTCGAGGACAATCTCTGCCTTGCCAGTCTCCAGGAAATCTCGCATCGCGGGCTGATCAGTCACTTCCTGCAAGCGCCCGTCGCCGAGAAGTGGGTGAGGCAGCTGCATATCAAGGTGTCGGATCCGTCCTACGAGGTTCAGTCGCTGTCGGGTGGCAACCAGCAGAAGGTCGTCGTCGGCAACTGGCTCAACACCGACCCCAAGGTCGTGTTCTTCGACGAGCCGACGCGCGGCATCGACATCGTCGCCAAGCAGCAGATCTTCCAGATCATGTGGGACCTGTCGCGCAAGGGCCTCAGTGTCGTCTTCGTCTCCTCCGAGCTCGAAGAACTGCTCGAAGTCTGCCATCGCATCCTGATCATGGAGGCTGGCCGCATCATCGGCGAGGTCACGTCGCCCGAGACGACGGGAATCGAGGACCTCTACGCCATGTGCATGGGCGAAAGCGCCCGATAGTCCCGCCCCGGCTCGCAATTGTTCGCTCGTCTATAAGGGTTTCCGTTATGTCCACCCTGGCAACGCGCCGCTCCAACTTCCGTCTTTCCGACTTCGTGCTCGAACTCATCCTGCTGGCAATCGTCATTCTGTTGGCGTTCACGGCGCCCGGGTTCGCCTCGTGGGATAATTTCATGAACATCCTGCGAAGCGCGGCGACAACGGGTGTCATCGCCTTCGGCATGACCTTCGTCATCATACTCGGTGAGATCGACCTTTCCGTCGGCTCGGGCGTGGCATTCTTCGGCTGTCTCTTGGCTCTGATTACCGAAACGCTTGGCGATTCGGGCTATTCGCTCGAACTCGCCATCGCCTTGGGAACAGCCGCTTGCCTGGTGGTGGCCATATGCGCCGGCATGTTCACCGGCTGGATCCGCCATCGTCTGGCCGTGCCCACCTTCATCACCACGCTGGCCTGGATGGCTGCCTTCCGCGGCGGCGCCTACCTTCTGACCGGCTCGTTCCCGATCACGCCCTATCCGGATTGGTTCTTCTTCTTCGGTGCCGGCTTCATCGGCGGAATTCCGTTCCAGGCCGTGGTGTTCCTGATCGTCTTTGCGATCACCTGGTTCATCTCGAAGTACACGGTGTTTGGAAAATCGGTCTATGCCATTGGCGGCAACGCCGAGTCGGCGCGCCTGTCGGGCATCAACGTCGCCAAGGTCCGCATGGCCGTGATGGCCTTGACGTCGGTGCTGGCCGTCATCGCCGGTATCATGGTGTCGAGCCAGATCCAGGCAGGAAACCCAACGGTCGGCGTGTCCTGGGAGTTCACGGTGATCTCGGCCTGCGTCATCGGTGGCGTGAGCCTGATGGGGGGCAAGGGGCGAATCTGGGGCACCTTCGTCGGTGTGCTGTTCCTGGAGATCATCCTCAACGGCATGACGCTGCTCAATATCGATGAGTACTGGCAGTATGTGGCCCGCGCGCTGCTCATCCTCGGCGCCGTTCTGATCTATCAGTTGCAGGCCGTGTCGAGGGCCACCCGCTGACAGGGAAGCGAGCAAGGGTGTCCGGCGCTCTATCGGCCGGACACGCCGGGGCTTTGGTGTGGCCAGATTGTTGAGTGGCATCCATGTATATCGGGATCGACTGGGGCGGCACCAAGATGGAGGTGATCGGCCTATCCGGCGACGGTCAGGAGCTGTGCCGGCATCGGATCGTGACACCACGCGAGGATTATCGGGCGTCCATCCAGGCGGTCTGCGATCTGGTCGGATATGCCCGACAGGCCACAGGGCTCGACGGAACTGTTGGCATCGGCCTACCGGGCAGCCCCAATCCCCTGACTGGTCTGATCCGCAACTCCAACGCCTGGTGGCTGAACGGTCAACCGCTTGGTCGCGACATCGAGGCCGCGCTCGGCCAGCCGGTACGGATCGCCAATGACGGCAACTGCCTCGCCGTGTCCGAGGCGATCGATGGCGCAGGTGCCGGTGCCCATATCGTGCATGGCATCATTCTCGGTACGGGTCATGGCTCAGGTATCGCCATCGATGGCAAGAGCCATAACGGGCATCAGGGGTTGGCCGGCGAAATCGGTCACTACTCTCTGCCCTGGCCCAAGGAAGGCGATTATCCGGGGCCTCGTTGCTGGTGCGGTCGGCGGGGCTGCCTCGAAATGTTCTGTTCGGGCACCGGTTTTGAGCTGGATTACCGAATGGCAACGGGAACTGAGCGCAAGGCCATCGAAATCATCGACCTCAAGCGAGCCGGGGATTCTGCGGCCCTGGCAGCCTACGGTCGCTATGTCGACCGCCTCGCGCGGTCGCTTGCACTTGTCATCGACATCATCGATCCCGATGTCTTCGTGCTTGGTGGAGGCATGAGCAATGTGGATGAACTCTATGTCGACCTGCCTCTCCTTCTCAGGAGCCGCACGAACCTTTACGAGGGAGAGGACAAGCTGGTTTTCTCGGACAGTGTCGAGACGCCGATCCGCAAAGCCAAGCACGGCGATAGCTCGGGTGTTCGCGGCGCCGCCTTTTTGTGGCGAGAGACCAACGGCGCCGGATAGCGCGTCGAAGCGGGCCTTTCAAGACCGCCCCTGCGGTTTCCTGAAGCCTATGCTCTTGATCGGCCTTCGAAATCATCCATATTAACCCGAGGTCTATCGACCTGGCCTACCTGTGAGGTGAGTCATTTCCTGAAATTCCAACCTTGACGGAGGCCATCGATGCCGCACGACACGTCCCTTATTTCGACAATTGTCGGCGGCTTGGTTCTGGCTTTCATTTTCGGCGCCATCGCCAATCGCTTCCGTTTGCCACCCCTCGTTGGGTATCTCGTTGCCGGCATGCTGGTGGGGCCGCACACACCGGGCTTTGTCGCTGACCAGGAGTTGGCACCGCAGCTCGCCGAGCTTGGCGTCATTCTGTTGATGTTCGGTGTCGGCTTGCATTTTGCGCTGAAGGACCTTCTGTCGGTCCGCTTCATCGCTGTGCCCGGCGCCATCGGCCAGATCGCCATCGCCACGTTGCTCGGCTGGGTGCTGGGAGAAGTCATGGGCTGGTCTTTCGGTGCCAGCCTGATCTTCGGTGTCGCCCTTTCAACGGCCTCCACCGTGGTGCTTCTCAAGGCCATGCAGGATCGCCGTCTCGTCGACAGCGAGCGCGGCCGGATCGCCATCGGCTGGCTGATCGTCGAAGATCTTGCCATGGTTCTGGTTCTGGTGCTGATCCCGGCAGCCGCCAGCCTGTCGAACGGTGGGGCAAGCGCCTATTCCGATCCGTTGGCTGCCGTGGCCAGTCGGCTGGTGGGAATCGATCTTGGCGTCGGCGGCATCCTGGCGGCGACGCTCTTCAAGGTCGCCATCTTCGTCGCGTTGATGCTGGTGGTTGGCCGGCGTCTTATTCCGGCCATTCTCCACCGCATCGCTCATACCGGGTCCCGCGAACTGTTCCGACTGGGCGTTCTGGCGATCGCTCTCGGCGTTGCCTTCGGAGCGGCGGAGCTGTTCGGCGTCTCGCTGGCGCTTGGAGCCTTTTTCGCCGGTATGGTTCTCTCCGAAAGCGAACTCAGTCATCGGGCTGCCCAGGAGAGTCTGCCGTTGCGCGACGCCTTCTCGGTCCTGTTCTTCGTTTCGGTCGGCATGCTGTTCGACCCGAACATTCTCATCAGCGAGCCTCTGGTTCTTCTCGCCACGCTGGCCATCATCCTCGTCGGCAAAACTTTGGCCGCCTTCTTCATCGTGCTGGCTTTCCGCAGGCCGGTGAAGACGGCGCTGACGATTTCGGCAAGCCTTGCCCAAATCGGCGAGTTTTCGTTCATTCTGGCGGAAATGGGTGTCGGTATCGGCATTCTGCCCGAGGAGGGGCGCGATCTGATCCTGGCCGGCGCGCTGATCTCGATCATCCTCAACCCGTTGATGTTCAACCTCGCCGACCGCCTCCGGCCGACGCTCGAGGCTTGGCTTCAGCCGCGGCTGGAGTCGGCGCTGGCTGTCGAGGTGCCTTCTGCGGCCCCTGTCGAAGCCGAGGTGCCTCCGGCGGCGGCCCCGATGAGCGAGGAGGAGGCCGACGATGAGACGGCCGAACCCACGACACTCTCCGGTCATCGGGTGGTGATTGGCTACGGTCGGGTCGGTCGCGTCGTTGCCGACGATATGGTCGCTCGCGGTATTCCCTTGCTGGTGATCGAAGATGCCGAGGATCGTGTTCGGAAGTTGCGCGATCAGGCCATTGATACGGTTGTCGGCAATGCGGCTGACGGGCGTGTGCTGGCACTGGCCGGGCTCGAGCGGGCCAAGGCACTGCTGGTCGCCATTCCAAATGGGTTCGAAGCCGGTCAGGCTGTCGAGCAGGCACGCCAGATAAATCCGGATCTTCTCATCGTGGCGCGAGCTCATTCCGACGAGGAGGTGGAACACCTGTTGCGCCACGGCGCCAGCAAGGTCATCATGGGCGAGCGCGAGATCGCGCTTGGCATGTTGAAGATGCTCGATAGCCAGACGGCGTCGCCGGATGTCGTCGACGCGGTGCCGCCATCGGATGAGGTGGCGCCGGACAAGACCGATGAAGGAAAGCCCGCCGCGTGAGTTCTGGGACTGAGCCAGTTTCGTTTTTGAAGCGCTGCGTCTCGGCACCGAGGGCGGTTGTCGCCTGTCTGTCAGTAGTTTTCTTCGTTGTCTTTCTGCATCTAGGGCTCGGTAGTGACATCGGGTCACCGCTGTCGGCGACTCTCGGTGCCGGTGATCATGCCGTCCTCAGGCATTCGGTCCTGCTTCGCGACGGCGTTAAACCCGTCGTCGCCGCCGAGCACGGTGACCGAAGCTCGGCCCCGCCGCCCCCGTTGCCGGCGCTGCTTGTTCTGGCGGCCGTCATTGCCGCTCGTTCTTCCATTTTCTGCCGTTTCCGCGTGGCTTCCGAGGTTTCTCTCGCTCGCCGCTCGATTGCCAGCCATCGTCCTCGCGCGCCGCCCATCGCCGCCTGATTTTCCGAACCCAGATATCAGGATCCGCGACCGCTCGCCTCCATGGGGGCGTAGCGCCGTCGCCCGGCATGGACACTCCAATGAAGACTTCCCGCTGGCTGGTGGCCCTCTATTCGGCCATCATCGCCCTCGGCATCATCGTCACGCTTCCAAACGTGATGCCACAATCCGCTCTCGACAATTTTCCCTCATGGCTGCCTCGCGATCGGGTGTCGCTCGGCCTCGATCTTCGAGGGGGGTCGCATCTCGTGCTGGAGGTGGATGGCGCCGACCTTGTCAAGGAAAGGCTGCAGACGCTGACGCAGGATGCCCGTCGCGTTCTCCGCGAGGCGAAGATAAGCACGACCTCGATCCGTCGCGCCGGCAATGCCGTCACCGTCAGTCTCGACAATCCCTCCGAGACCACCCGTGCCGCCGGAGAACTCGGCAAGCTCGCATCCTCGATCGGCAATCCCGGTCTCGGCATGACGGCCAGCGATCTCGACGTTCGCCAGAACAACGGCACGGTCACGCTGGCGCTCACCGAGGCGGGGCTCACCGATCGAACCGCCGCTGCCGTCGAGCAAAGCCTGGAAATCATTCGCCAGCGCATCGACCAGGTGGGCGTGGCCGAACCGACTATCCAACGGGTGGGAAGCGATCGCATTCTGGTACAGCTGCCTGGTGTGCAGGATCCGGCGCGCATCCGCGAACTGCTCGGCTCGACCGCCAAGATGAGCTTTCACCTGCTGTCGGACACGGCGACGGCCGATTTCGTGCCGCCGGGCGTCACCCTTCTCAAGGATGAGACGGGGCGGGTCTATCCTGTCGAGGACCGGGTCGAGCTTTCCGGTGATCGCCTGACCGATGCCCGTGTTGGTTTCGACCAGACGACCAATGAGCCGATCGTCTCCTTCCGCTTCGATTCGGCCGGCGCGTCGCGCTTCGCCGATATTACCCGAGCCAACGTGGGCCGCCCCTTCGCTATCGTGCTCGACGACAAGGTGCTGAGCGCACCGGTGATCCGCGAGCCGATCACCGCCGGTTCAGGACAGATCTCGGGGAGTTTCTCCGTCCAGAGCGCAACCGACCTCGCAGCCATGCTACGGGCCGGCGCCTTGCCGGCCAAGCTGACGGTGATCGAGGAGCGCACCGTCGGCGCCGATCTTGGTGCCGATGCCATCGAGATGGGCATCGTCACCGGCCTTGTCGGCTTTGCCCTGGTTTTCGGCTTCATGCTGGTTCTCTACGGCGCCTGGGGACTGCTCGCCAATCTGGCGCTCGCCCTCAACGTCGTTCTCACGTTTGCTGGCCTGACGCTTCTCGGGGCGACGCTGACCTTGCCCGGCATCGCCGGCATCGTGCTCGGCATTGGCCTTGCCGTCGATGCCAACGTGCTGATCAACGAACGTATCCGCGAGGAGTCGCGCAAAGGCATGAGCGCTATCGCTGCGCTGGATGCCGGTTTCAAGCGTGCCTACTCGACCATCGTCGACAGCAACGTCACGGCACTGATTGCGACGATTTTGCTGTTCTGGTTTGGCTCTGGCCCGGTCCGGGGATTTGCCGTCACCATGGGTCTGGGCATCGCCATCTCCATGTTCACGGCCGTCTCGGTGGTGCGCGTACTGATGCTGGCGATTGTGCGGCGTCGCAAGCTCAAGAAGATGAACATCCGGCCGCTCTTGCCGATCAAGTTGATCCCCGACGGCACGGCCATTCCATTCATGCGCGCGCGCTTCTTCGGCATCGGCTTCTCAGCCTTCCTGTCACTGACCTCGATCGGCCTGTTCATCTACCCCGGCCTCAACTACGGCGTCGATTTCCGTGGTGGCATCCAGTTGCAGGTGGAAACTGCAGGGCCTGCCGATCTCGCGGCGTTCCGCTCCGGTCTTGATGGCCTGGGGCTCGGCGAGGTGGCGTTGCAGGCCTTTGGCGATGACAACCATCTGCTTGTCCGCGTCGAACGGCAGGCCGGCGGCGAAGAGGCTCAGACGACTGCTGTCGAGCAACTTCGGCAGGAGGTCACGAAGATCGACGCTTCGGCAAAGGTCATTGGAACGGAGGTGGTCGGCCCCAAGGTTTCCGGTGAGCTTGCCACGGCCGGCGTGCTTGCCGTGGTGTTCGCCAGCCTTGCCATGCTGGTCTATATCTGGGTGCGCTTCGAGTGGCCCTTCGCCGTGGGAGCCATCGCCACGCTGATCCTCGATGTGACCAAGACGATCGGTTTCTTTGCGCTGACTGGACTCGACTTCAATCTGACGGCCATCGCGGCTCTCCTGACCCTCGTTGGCTACTCGGTGAACGATAAGGTGGTGGTCTATGACCGCATGCGCGAGAACATGCGTCTTTACAAGCAGATGCCCCTCCGCGAGCTGATCGACAAGTCGATCAACGAGACGCTCGCGCGCAGTCTCTACACCTCTGCGACTGCCTTCCTGTCGCTGTTGCCCATGGCGATCTGGGGCGGTAGCGCGGTGGAGAGCTTTGCCGTGCCGATGATCTTCGGCATCGTTATCGCTGCTTCCTCCTCGGTGTTCATCGCCGCTCCGATCCTGCTGTTCCTCGGCGACTGGCGGACGCGGCGACGGCAGGACCATGCAAAGTCGGTCGCGGCCGTGCCATCCGAAGCCTGACGCAGATCGAGGGAGCCGGGCAAACCGGCTTCCTCGCCTCCCGTGTTTCCACCTCTCCTTAGAAAAAATCTGAAGTTAGTAGGTCATTTCACGGGGTTGTCCCGATACTCGGAGCCTGGATGGCGGGCTAGTCTTGCGTGGTCAGGGAGGCCGCGAACTCCCTTCCGTCGCAATCATAAAAAGGCAAACATCATGCCCACCACCACGGACAACCTCAAGGAAGCCTTCGCCGGCGAAAGTCAAGCCAACCGCAAGTATCTTGCTTACGCTGATGCCGCCGTCCGCGAGGGCAAGCCAGGCGTCGCCAAACTGTTCCGTGCCGTTGCCGCCGCCGAGACCATCCATGCTCACGCCCATCTCAGGGCACTCGGCGCCATCAAGGGCACGCTCGACAATCTCGCCGACGCCATGGCGGGTGAGAGCCACGAGTTCACATCCATGTATCCGGCCATGGTCGAGACGGCCAAGGCGGAAGGACACAAGCGTGCCATCCGCTCGATGTCCGAAGCGATGGAGGTCGAGAAGATCCATTACGAGTTGTTCGGCGAGGCGCTTGAGGCCGTGAAAGCCGGCAAGGACCTTGGCAACATCGTCATTCGGATCTGCCCGAACTGCGGTCATACCGTGATCGGCGATGCCCCCGAGGCCTGCCCGGTCTGTGCCTGCGCCGGCGAGCACTACAAGATCGTTGAGTGATCATACTTGGCGCTGCCGGGACGGGCGGCGGCGCCAAGAATTCAATGCGTCATCGGCCACGCGCATCGGCGTGTTCGCGGACTTTGCAATTGATTGGAAAAATGGTGCCGCACGACGGATTCGAACCGCCGACCCCATCATTACGAATGACGTGCTCTACCAACTGAGCTAGTGCGGCGCCGGCGCGAGGTTGCCCTCGCGAGACGGGGCGTTGATACCGGCATCGCTGGCTAATTTCAAGCACCGCTTCCGAAGAAAATGAAGCCGGCGCCGATCGACTCAGGAGAAGGGCGACTGCGGCGCCAAGCTATGGGCAAGCCCTTTGCCGTTGGCCGGACCCGGATCGTCCGGTGGTGGAGGCAGCACTGCCAGCGGATCTATGCTCGGGCCACCCACCGTCGCGGGTGTTTCGGCTCCAGTTACAGGCTTGGTCGGGGCCGCCATACCGATCTGTGGAGCAGGCTGTTCGCCTTTCGCCGCAGCTCGGATGGCTTCCTGTCTCGGAGCGACGGTTGGAGCCGGAGATTCGTCTTTCGGTTCCGAGACGAGCGGCGGAGTATGCGGCGCCTCGTTCGCATCTTCTGTCGCAGGCGTTTCGGCGTGAATTTGCGGGGTCGGCTTGGCTGCAATAACGGCCAGATCGTCGCCGTCGATCGCTTCGCCGGCCTCACGTTCTGCGGGGACGCGCCACTCCACAGCGTCGAGCCGTCCGGACAGCGGGGAAAGCGGCTGCCAGGCATCCAGCACCAGGCCGTCGGCGGTCCATGCGGCGTCGCGAGGTGCTCGCAGGGCGCGCGCAAGCCACTCGCGGACGCGGCCGATGTCACCGGTTTCGTTTTCCTCGAGCTCGGCCATCATCAGGCAGACGCGCTCGGTCGGTGCCTGGCGGAGTGCCTTGGCAAGTGCCTCTCGTGCCAGAGTGAACTCGCGCGCATCGAGAGCGGCACGCGCGACGGTTACGGCGCCTTCCGGGTGGACCGGCTTGAGGTTCTCCAACATGCGGGCGCGCTTCAGGCGATCGCACGCCGAATCGCCGGATCGCAAATGGAGGTAGGCGGTTGCGAGGTCGGGATGAGGGGCGAGCCTCCAGGTCGCTTCCAGCACCTTGGCTGCGCGGCGTGTGTCGAGCTGACGGGCCAACGTGCGGGCGGCAACGGTGGCCGCCGGTACGAAATCCGGAGAGATCTTGTGTGCCTCGAGGGCGAAGGCCTTCGCCTTGTCCGGCTCGCCATCCTCGATCTCGAGGGCGCGAGCGGTCAGCAGCACCGCCCGAAGACGGTTGGCATCGCCCTTGCCAACCAGCCGCCCCGCGACATTCTGGTCGAGCACGGCAAGCGCCTCGCTCCAGTTCTTGTCGGCGGAGAGGTAGTCCATCATCGCGGCGCCGGCCCACGGAAGGGCGGGGTTTTCCTTTTGCGCCTCGGCAGCGAACTGGCGGGCGGCGGCGGCCTCGCCGGCACGCGTCGCTTCGATATAGAGCCCGCGAAGACCGAGGAGCCGGGTCTCCGGTGTCTTCAGCATGCGTGTGAAGGCCTGTCGGGCAGTATCGCTCCGCCCCTCGAGCTGGGCAGCCTGGGCGGCGAGCAACAGCCCCAGCGGTTCGCCTTCGAGAAAACGGTTGGCTTCGGCGGCTTCTCGTTGGGCGAGACGATAATCTCCCGATCCCACGGCGATCATGCCGCGCGACAGGGCGCGGTAGCCGCGGTCGCGGCGGCGGCCGGCAAAATAGGTGCGCAGCCCGCGCGGTGCGCGCCAAAGACCGGATACCAGCTTCCAGACGACGAGCAGAACGACGGCGAGAACCAGCAGCGCGACGATGACGACGCGCAGCGGCGGCGCCGCGGCGCCGCCCGGCCAGCTGACCGAGACGGATACCGGCACGCCCCCCAGCCAATCGAAGGCGAGGACAGCGAGGAACAGTGCGGCGACCGACAGGAGAATGCGGATCATCTCGGAGCCTTTCCGATGCGGCGGCGGAATCAGTTGGTGGCGGGCACCGACAGACGGTCGACAATACGTGCGGAGATGGCCTTCACCCCAGCGTCGACACGAACGCGGGCATCGAGATCGGCAAGCCAACTCTCGGCCGGCGCGCGTGCCCAGGCGGGCAGGGTGTCGGCCGCCGCCTTGGCGGCAGTGGCGTCGCCGCGCTTCAAAGCCTCACGGATCGCCTCGACGGCGCTCGATGCCGGATCAGTGGTCGCTGGCCCGGTCTCGCGGTAGTTGATCAGAGACTTGGCGCTGTCGAAGAAGCCATCCACCCAGCCTTTGCCGGCTTCCACCGGCCGCCGGGCCAGCATCGCGTCGACAGGCAGCGTGGCCAGCAGTCGGTCACGGGTCGGTACACCCTTGGCCGCGAATCGGCCGAGGTCATCAAGGCCGGGCAGGTCGGGAGCGGCAGCTGCAACCACGGCAAGATCGGTTGCAAACGGCAAGCCGGCATCGATCTTTCCGGACAGCGATGTGAGGGCGAGCGACAGGGCGGCAATCTCGCCTCCCTTCGGAGCGTTGGCGATGCGTTCTTCAATGGTGGCGAGCCGCGCGGCCGCCGTTGAGTTTTCCACCTTCAGCGCGTCCAGTCTCGCCCCGAGTTCGGAAAGCCGACTTTCGAGCGCGGCGATCATGGCGGGGTCAACAGTCGGCTTGGTGGCAGCTGCCTTCTCGGCAGCGCCCAGGCGAGCGGCGAGTTCGTCGATGCGGGCCCCGAGCGGGGCGAGGTCGACGACGGGCGCTTCTTTTGCCTCGAGCGAGGCAATCCGTCCTGCCAATGTATCCGTCGCGGTCTGTCCGGCAGCCAGCCGATCGGCTACCTCTCCGAGCCGCACCTCCAAGGTTGCCGGGTCGACGCTGCCGGCCTCTGAGCGCTCGCTGGAGCGTGGCATTGCGGCGAGCAACAGGACGGCGGCGACACAGCCGCCCGCGAGACCTGCCCCTAGGAGGGGCAGGAATGCCTTGAACTGGCTCGGACGGTCGGTGCGTGGCGCCGCTGCGGCTTCCGCCACCTTGGCATTTTCGGCTTTTTCCGAACCCAGCATGGGATTGTCCAGCGGTGGGTCTCCGAGCGGCGGTTGTTCGTCTGGCGGCGTATTGGGCGGGACGTCCGGACCCGGCGGGTCACCAAACGGTGGTTGTTCTTCCGGTGGCCGGATCGGCGGTACGTCCGGCCCCGGCGGCTCGATGATCGGCTTTTCGGGGCCCGGTGGCTTCGGCGCGGGCGGCTCCGGAACAGGCGGCTCACGCGGTGGTTCCTGCGGTGGCTTGGGCGGCTGGGCCGCCTTCGTCACTTCGGTTGCTTCAAGGTCGATGACGGGAGCTTTCGGGCGATTGCGCCGGCCAGCGGCGTCCTTGCGATGGTCTTCGGATACCATGGTCTCAAGTCCCTCCGCTTCAAGCTCGCCGCCGGCAGTTTCGCGCAGCCGCGCAGCGAGCGCAACGCTGGCTTCAACGAGTGCCGGACCGGTAGGTTCCGACGCCACGACGAGTTCAGCCACACGGCCGCTGAGTGGCGCTGCCGCCGCCTCCGACAGGGCAGCCGCGCCAAGACGAGAAAGGCGCGTCTCCCACTTCATAGCGACCACTAGATCAACGAAAGCTTGCGCCGAGCGCCTGGAGGCAACAATCAGGCCTGTAATGCGTCCTTCGTCGAAGGCCGTGGCCACTTCCGGAGCGAGATCTTGCCGAGGTTCGGCGCGGTAGAGTTCGGCCTCGGCCACCGCGACACCGAGCCCGCCGAGCCGGCCGGCGATGTCGCCCGCCTTGTCGCGGCCGCCGGCATGGACAAGGCGATGGAAGCCGGTGCGCGCGACGAGATCGACGAGATCATCGGCATTGCCATCGGCCGAACGAACGTCGGTGAACCCTGCGGCGCGAGCATCGTGGGCCGTTCCCGCGCCGACGGCTATCACCGGTAATCGGGTCAGCGCTTCCAGTCCATCGGCTCCCTTCAGGATGGCAACCGTCTGGCGCGACGTCAGAATGAGTGCTTCAGCCTCGGCATCGGCCGACTGGATCCGACCTGTCGGGTTGTCTGCCGGCTCGATGGTCAGCATCGGCTCGGCGAGAGCCGGAACGCCTCGCGTGGCGAGCGCCGCCACCATGTCGCTCGCCTGCGGTTCCGGACGGAGGACGAGGAGAACCATCGCCTAGCTCCCGCTAAAGAAACCCGGCCCGGCCAGTGCGGCCAAGCGGGCACCTAGGCGATCGCCGACGCCTTCCGGGTCGGCGCCGCTTTCCCGACCTTCGTGGGCAACGCTTCCGTCCGGCGTCAGGATCAGGCCGTGAAGATCGACACGATCGCCGGTCACCAGGGCATGACCGGCGATCGGCGTCCGGCACGACCCGTCCAGTCGAGCAAGGTAAGCCCGCTCCGCTGCAAGCGCGATGGCGGTCGGCGCGTGGTGGATCGGCGCCAGCAGGTCGGCGATCCGCGCATCCTCCTCGCGACTTTCAATGCAGATGGCTCCCTGCCCGACGGCGGGAGGGAAAGACTCTACGTCGAGGATCTCGGTGGCGACTTCCAGCATGCCGAGCCGCTTCAGGCCGGCGACGGCCAGCAGCGTTGCGTCGGCGATGCCTTCGCCGAGCTTGCGGAGCCGAGTCTGGACGTTGCCGCGATAAGGTACGACGACGACGTCGGGCCGGAGGCGTCGCACGATGGCCGCCCGTCTCAGGGAGGCGGTGCCGACCACGGCTCCCTCGGGCAACTCGGCCAGGGTGCGGTGCTTCAGCGATACGAAGGCGTCGCGGGCATCCTCGCGTTCCAGGAAATGACCGAGTATGAGGCCCTCGGGAAGTACCGTCGGCATGTCCTTGGAGGAATGAACCGCAATGTCGAG
Source organism: Pleomorphomonas sp. (assembly GCA_029976075.1). Lineage (GTDB taxonomy): Bacteria > Pseudomonadota > Alphaproteobacteria > Rhizobiales > Pleomorphomonadaceae > Pleomorphomonas. The sequence continues at coordinate 181,079 of JARKNW010000012.1, read as the reverse complement.
CGCTCCGCTCAGGAGGCCGGCTTCGATTTCTTCCGTGAACAGCCCCTTGCCCCCAACCTCGGCAAGGGGGCGATCCTGGATGCGGTCGCCGGCCGTGCTGATCGGGATGATCTCGACCTCCGGTGCATTCGCACCCCAGGCGGCGATCAGGCGGTCGCGCACCTCGTGGGCCTGGGCGAGGGCGAGCGGGCTGCCGCGTGTGCCGAGGCGGATGGGTTTTGGTTGCACCGGTTCGCTCCCCGTGTGATAGAGCCGTGAAACGAAGGCGTCGGCCGGCCGACGTTCGGAGACAGCGACGAATCGTCCCTAACGTCTCGCCTTGCCATGGCAACACTTGGACCATGGAGCGCCGCGAGGCAACGTGTTCTTGGGTCTGGCCTTTCCGGACGGGCCGACCCCGGCAGAGATGGAGTGACCAGGATGGGCGACCTCAGGGACCTCGTCGTTCTCGGCCTCGAAAGCTCCTGCGACGAGACCGCTGCAGCCGTGGTGCGACGGCACTCCGATGGATCGGGCGAAATTCTCTCCAACGTCGTCTTCTCGCAGATCGAGGAACACGCGGCTTTTGGCGGCGTCGTCCCCGAGATTGCCGCCCGCGCCCACGTCGAGGTGATGGATGGTCTGGTCGTGGCGGCGCTTGCCGAGGCGGGGCTTTCGCTTGCCGATGTCGACGCGGTGGCGGCGACCGCTGGCCCGGGCCTGATCGGCGGTGTGCTGATTGGACTCACCACCGCCAAGGCGCTGGCCTATGCGGCCAGAAAGCCCCTTGTCGCGGTGAACCATCTCGAGGGTCATGCGCTTACCGCGCGCCTTACCCACCACGTCGAGTTCCCCTATTTGCTGCTTCTGGTGTCCGGCGGCCATAGCCAGATCCTGAGGGTCGATGGCATCGGCCACTACACGCGCATCGGTACGACGATCGACGACGCACTCGGCGAGGCGTTCGACAAGACGGCCAAGCTGTTGCAACTCGGCTATCCCGGTGGGCCGGCTGTGGAGAAAATGGCCGCCGAAGGCGATCCGGTCCGCGTTGCATTGCCTCGACCGCTCATCGGGCGGGAAGAGCCGAATTTCTCGTTTTCCGGACTCAAGACGGCTGTGCGCCATGAAGCCGAGGCCTTGGCCCCGCTTTCCCGGCAGGATGTTGCCGACATCTGCGCTTCGTTCCAGGCCGCGGTATCTGATGTGGTGGCCGACCGCGTCGGCTTTGCGGTGCGCCGCTTTGCCGAAACGCTTCCCGATGGCCGCCCGCCGGTTCTGGTCGTTGCTGGTGGAGTTGCCGCCAACAAGGCGATTCGCAGTCGGCTCGATGCCTTGATGAACGGCCTCGACGGCCGCCTTGTCGTGCCACCTGGCAACCTCTGCACCGATAATGGTGCCATGATCGCCTGGGCTGGTGCCGAGCGGCTGGCGCTTGGGCATACCGATGGCTTCGAAGTTGCGGCGCGGCCGCGCTGGCCTCTCGATGACATCGCCGTGCCGCTTGTCGGCCACGGCCGGTTGGGGGCGAAGGTATGACGGATACCATCGGGGTCTATGGTGCCGGCGCCTGGGGTTCTGCGCTGGCGCTGACGGCAGCCCGCGCCGGCGCGGAAGTCATCCTCTGCGGTCGGAATGCTGGGGATGCAACACGCTTGAATGCCACGCGGCGGAGCCAGCATCTTCCGGATGCCGTCTTCCCGGCGACTGTGATGGCGTGTGCGGATCCCGCGCTTCTTGCCGCAGTCGACTTGCTGCTGCTTGCCGTTCCCGCACAAGCCTGCCGGTCGGCGGCGACGGCGCTTTCCGGCATCCTGGGGTCGGAGGTGGTCATCGTTTCCTGCGCCAAGGGAATCGAACAGGCAACCGGCATGCGTCCGTCGATGGCGATCGCGGCCGCGCTGCCGGGTCGAAAGGTGGCCGTGCTATCGGGGCCGGGGTTTGCCGACGACGTGGCGCGTGGTCTGCCGACGGCGGTCACCATCGCCGCGGGCGATGCCGCGCTTGCCGACGTCATCGCTCGCCGGCTTGCCGGTCCTGCTTTCCGCCCCTATGCCGCCACGGATGTCGCTGGCGTCGAGTTGGGCGGGGCATTGAAGAATGTCCTGGCAATTGCTGCCGGTATCGTCGCAGGTCGCGGGCTCGGCGCCTCCGCGCAAGCCGCCGTCATCACGCGCGGCTTCGTGGAGATGCGGCGGTTGGCCGCCGCCTTTGGTGCTGAAGCCGAGACCCTGATGGGGCTCTCGGGCTTCGGCGACCTGATGCTGACCTGTTCCTCCGTGCAGTCGCGCAATTATTCTTTCGGTCTGGGCATCGGCCGGGGCGATCAGCCGGCGGGTTTTGGCAAGCTGGCCGAAGGGGCGGCCACAGTCGGCATCGCCGTTCAGAAGGCTGCCGAGTTCTCGGTCGATGTCCCGATCATGCTGGCGGTCGCCGAGGTGCTGGCGGGCCATCTTTCCGTCGATGATGCGGTCGATCGGCTGATGGCGCGCCCGCTCAAACGGGAAAATGTCATCTGAAGCTGCCCGACCGTTGCAATTTGCAACACAAGCGGTGGCGGGCTGCCGGGATATTCAACATATAGACCTTACCTGCCCTATGGGGCGCCATATGTTGAAGCGGGCAAAATTGCGGCCGGAAACCGAATCGCAACCATGATCGACGAAACTCCTCTGCGTCGGCATCAGGTCGCGCGTAGCCGGCCGGTCCGGATGGACACCGGGTCCGCTCTCGTAATGTTCTTGCGTCGAGGGCGGCCCGAGCCCCATTTCATTTATTGAGATATCAATTCCTTGAGCGGCTTCGTCTCGATGTCGAGGCGACAGACGCGCTTGCCGGCTTCCAGGAGCTTCTTGGCGGTCACGAAGGCTGCAGGGAAGTTGAGGGCATCGACGGCAATCATCGCCCCTTGCGCGAAATACCAGATGGCGTGGCTGCCGGGACGAGGTCCATCGGTTGCCAGCGTGTCGTCATAGCCGTGATGAAGGCCGGCGATCTGCAATTTGGCATCGTACTGGTCGGACCAGAACCACGGCTGCGGCGCGTAGGCGCCACCTGCTCCAATAAGGGCAGCGGCGGCGGCTTCGCCCTGATCGAAAGCATTCTGCACCGATTCGAGACGGATCAGGCGATCGCCGTAGGGAAAGCGAGCACAGTCGCCCACGGCCAGGATATCCGGATCGGAGGTGCGTGCGAACTCATCGACGATGATACCGTCTTCGACGGCAAGCCCCGCCGCTTCGGCCAGCGCGACATTTGGCGACACACCAATTCCGATGACCGCGAGATCGATGCTGATTGTCCGCCCATCCGTCAGTTCGGCAACGGTGAGGTGACCGTCGACACCGATGAGGCGAACGATGGCGGAGTTCTCCAGAATAGCGACGCCATGGCCTTTGTGCAGTTCTCGGACGAGGTTGGCAGTCCCCGGAGCAGCGACGCGCTTAAGGATGCGATCGGCGAGTTCGACGACGGTGACTTCGAGGCCGCGCGTTCTGGCCACAGCCGCCGTCTCCAGACCGACGTAGCCGCCGCCGATGACCAGCAGGCGGCGGCGGGGTTGGAAGTCGGCCATCAGGGCATCGGCATCGGCCTTGTCGCGCAGCGTGAACACGCCTTGAAGATCGCCACCGATCGCGGCCGGCAGCCGGCGCGGTGTGGCGCCGGTGGCCAACACCAGGGTCGCGTAGGGCAGTTCCACGCCCTGGTCCAGAACGATCACGCGCTTCGTCCGGTTGATCGCGATGGCCCGGCGGCCTGTCAGGACAGTCACAGCGTTGGTCTCGTACCAAGCCGGCGGCTTCAGCAGCAATCGGTCGAAGGTTGCCTCGCCGATCAGGTATTTCTTGGAGAGCGGTGGCCGTTGATAGGGTAGTACCGGCTCGTTGCCGACAATCGTTATGGGCCGATCCGAACCGAGCGCCCGAAGCTTGCCGGCGAAGGCTGCCGCGCCTTGTCCGGCGCCAATGATGACAATGGAATCGCTCATTGTTTTCTCTCGTTTCGGCAGAGCCTGTTGTTGGCCCCAAGGGCAAGCTATATCGGGATCGGACGGCGCGCGGAAGCGGCGGCGGCCGATCGGGCGCAGGGGGGCTTCCGTCTTTGGTCGCATCGGCGGGAAAGCTCGGCGCCAAAGCCATTTTCAACCGCACTCAGGGCTTGTCACCTGCTTTGAACCGTCACAACATGCAGAACGGGCTTGCGGCGGTCTCATGGATCGTGTCGCGGCCCGAAGCAAGAAAATGGGCCGCCTCCTAGCCGTTGGGGTGGTTGGCCGGAGGAAACGTGGAGCCGCGCGGCCGGGAGGGCCCGGCACCGGCGGATTGGAGAGACCTGATGTTTCGTCTTGACGAAAAGCTTGCTCGCATTCGGGCGGGTGCCTACACGCGTGCCGATTTCATTATCGCCGATGCCAAGGACCCGGATATGGGCCCGTCAATTCCCGGCGCCGGCCCGCTCAGAGCCAAGGACGGAACACTTGGTCGCTATCAGACGCGCCCGGAATTTCTGAAGAACGTCCGTGCCATCGTCGAGCAGGATGTCGTCGATATCATGCTGACGTCGGCTTCCAGCTTCGAGCTGCTCAACGAGCAGGGCGTCTACAAGAACTCCAAGGTGAAACCGGCCATTCGCGCCAATGACACGACGGACATCTGGTTCGTGCGCGGCGGCGTCTATCCCAAGAAGCCGTCGCGGCCGTTTCGGACCGCGTCACTGTCCAGGGTAACGACGGGCACGGTCGATCCGGCTCCTGGGGCACCGCTCGCCGGTACCGACCTCGGCCTCTACTCGATGACCTTCAACAATGATCTCGATCATGACTATGCCTCGCTCGAGGCGTTCGCCGAGTTCCGTTACGAGGCATCGTTGAACGGCTTCAAGTATTTCCTCGAGGTGTTCAATCCCAACGTGGATACGGGCATTGATGCCGACCTGGTGCCGCATTACATCAACGACTGCATCGCCCGCTGCCTCGCCGGCGTGACCCGTGCCGATCGGCCAGAATTCCTGAAGATCGCCTACAACGGCCCGAAGGCGATGGAAGAGCTCGCGTCCTACGATCCGACCATCATCGTCGGCGTTCTCGGTGGTGGCGCCGGCACGACGCGCGACTGCTATGAGCTGCTCTTCCAATCCGAGAAGTATGGCGCTCGCGTCGCGCTGTTTGGCCGCAAGATCAACCTCGCCGAGGATCCTCTCAGCATGGTCAAGCATATGCGCGCGGTTGCAAACGGCGATCTCACGCCTGCCGAGGCCGTGAAGTCTTACCATGGCGATCTAGCCAAGGCCGGAATCAAGCCGAGCCGGGAGCTTGCCGCCGACCTCGAGGTGACCGAGAAGCCGCTCAAGGCCGGGCTTGCCTGATCATGCCTGCGGCAAGACGCGGCATCGTCACCGGGGGAACCTGGTGCGTCGACAACAACCGCCTGATCAGCTTCTGGCCTGAGGAGGACGGCATCGCCGAAATCCTCTCGCAGGAGCTGGCCGGCGGTGGTTCCGGTTGCAACCTGGCGGTCGACATCCGTCATCTCGATCCGGCCATGCCGGTCGAGACCATAGCCATCGTCGGTGACGACGAGGGCGGGCGTTTCCTGAGGAGCATCGCCGAGGAGGCCGGCATCGATCACCGACAAATGCATGTCGATGGTTCGCTGCCGACCCAGTTTACCGACGCCTATGCCTCGGCGACGACGCATCGTCGCACCCATCTCTTCGCCAAGGCGATCGCGGCGGTGCTCACTCCGGATCACTTCGATCTGGCGGCGACGACCGGACGCATTTTGCACCTTGGGCTGCCGGGCTTCCACAAGCAGCTCGACAGTGTCTGGGCGGATGGCGACAATGGCTGGGTGACGGTGCTGAAGAAGGCGCGGGCGCTTGGCCTCAAGACCAACATCGAGCTGGCCAGTCTCGAGCCGCATGTGCTGACCGACACAGTGATGCCTTGTCTCGGCCATCTCGATTATGTCGTGGTCAACGATGCCGAGATTGGTGCCCTCGCCAGCCTTCCGACTGTTTCTCGCGGCGTGACCGACGCCGATCTTTGCGAGGCGGCGGCACGGAAGGTGCTCGAAGATGGTGCGATGGAGCTGGTGGTGGTGCACTGGCCGAAGCTCGCCATCGCAGTCACCCGCGAGGGGACGGTTGCCAGGAAAGCCTCGGTCGCCATTCCTCCGGAATTGGTGGTTGGGGCCAACGGTGCTGGCGACGCTTTCGCCGCCGGCATGATCTACGGCATTCATGAAGGCTGGCCGCTCGAGAAGTCGCTGGCGCTGGCGCATGCCACGGCAGCCTGCTCGCTACGTTCGGTTACCACCTCTGGTACGGTGGTCGGTTGGCAGGAAACGCTGAGGCTGGCGGATAGCTGGGGCTGGCGTACCTGAGCGAACGCCGCATCCCCGGCAGGGTGACTGCCGGGGATGCGCGCTTGTCACCAAGCGGAGAAGGCGGCGCGGGCCGCGTTGAGCGGCTTCAATGCCGCATAGAGCGTGCGATATTCATCGTAGAGAAAATCCATTCGTTCGCGCCGCGACGGATCGGGCTCGAAAAGACGATCGGTCACGACCAATCGCTCTGCCGCTTCGGCGATCGTTGAAAAGCAGCCCGCGCCGACGCCCGCCAGAACTGCCGCTCCCAGCACACCTGCGTCCAGCGTCTTGAGCCGGCGGATCGGTCGCCCCAGCATGTCGGCGCGAATCTGACACCAGGGATCCGAAGCAGCGCCGCCACCTGCCATCGAAAAGCTCTTTGCCGATTGACCGGCTGACGATTCCAGCGCCTCAAGGAGCCAGCGGACCGAAGATGCCACGCCCTCGAAAACGGCGCGTGTCAGCTCTGCCGGTCCCATCGAGCCATCCAGACCGATGAAGGCGCCTCGCGCGCCGATGTCCCAGACCGGAGCCCGCTCCCCTTGAAGATGGGGCAGGAACAATGGCGAGGGGCGGTGGGAATCGCTTGTGGCGACAAGAGCCGACAGTTCGGAGGGCGCACGGCCCGTGAGGCTGGACAACCATGCGAGCGACGCGCCACCTGCCTGCGTCGGTCCGGCGTGCAGGGTGATGCCTTCGCAGGTTGGGAAGGCGACGACGCCAGGGGTGGGATGGCGCGTCGGCGATACCAGGCCGACGATCTCCGACGTTCCGGAGAGATACATGCAATCGCCGTCGCGGACGGCGCCGGTCCCGATCAGTCCGGCCCATGCATCCATGCCACCGGTGACCATTGGCACGCCGGCAAACGGCAGCCCTGGTCGGATGCGGCCGGCCGGTTGGGTGAAGGCCCGGAGCGGCGGCAGCCGATCGGCGGTGCCGGGCACGAGATCCACGAGGCGCGATACATAGACGAGCGACTGATCAATGAGACCGAAAGCGGTCATGGGGTCGGCGGTCGCCTCGCCTGTCAGCTTCAGGATGCAATAATCCTTGGGTGCCATCAGCCAGCGCGTCCGCGCCCAGAGATCGGGATGATATCTCTTCAGCCAGAGGGCCCGGGCCAGCGGGTGGCTGGCGTCGATGGGAAGGGGAGCTCCCCACCAACCGATGCGCTCTTGCATGGAAATCAGCGCATCGAGTTCGGCCGCCTCCACGTGGGCACGCCCATCCTGCCAGGTGATCGCCGGCATCAGGGGGGTGCCGTCGTTTCCTACGAAAACGTGGGTATTGACTTGGCTGGTGAGGCCTACACCGGCGACGACATCCGCCGGCAAGCCCTCGGATAGCTCGACGAGGGCTTTGATGACCCGGTTCGTCCAATCGTCGGGGTTCTGTTCGGCAAGCCCGGACGCTGGCCGCGTGGTCGAATAATGGTCGGCAAAGGTGCGGAGCGCCGTGCCGCGTTCGTCGAACAGGCTGGCCTTGATCGATGTGGTGCCGACGTCAATGCCGATGAGAAGCGGCGTTTTCATGAGAGAACCCGAGAGGCATAAATGTGCTGCCAAGATCATCACGCCGGGGTCGGGCTGTCCATCTCGCTTTCGCTTCTTTATCAAAAAAGCCATTTTTGAGAGGCGCTTGGCTGCGCCGGCCAGCTCGGATTCGCCGGCTTCGTGTTGAATGCGGCTCCTCTGGCTGCTAACTGTTTTCCGCCGGCTGAAGGATAGCGCCTCAACGACCGGCCCAAGAGAAAACGGGGAACGCACCTATGACAGTTTCGCTTCGCACGCGGCTTCCCTCCGCCGTGCTGTTTCTTTCAGCCATGCTCGCAGCCGGAACCGCCGTGGCCGCTGGCAAGATCGCGGTGATCACGCCCTATCTTGCTCAGCCCGGTACGCAGTTTTACGTCGAAGCCTTCCAGGAGGCTGCGAAAGACAAGGCTTGGGACGTCAATGTCATCGACACCAAGGGCGATGTTGCTGCCGTCATCTCTCGCCTCGAGGACGCGGCGACGCAGAAGGTCGATGCGGTGGTGATCAACGTCGATCCGGCTCAGGTCGAGGCCGGTCTGGCTGCCGTCAAGGATGCCGGCATTCCGGTGGTCGGCATGGATGCCGGCGCGAGCCCCTATCTTGTCACCAACGTCACGTCCAATGGCTATGCCATGGCAGCCGATACCGCCGCCTATGTCGCCAACCGGATCGGTGGCAAGGGCAATGTGGTGATGTTCGTGTTCGACGCCTTTCCGCCGGTGCAGGTACGCGGCGTCATCGCCGATGCCGTGTTCCACAACAATCCCGACATCAAGGTGCTCGATCGGGTGACGCCCGACGTTTCGGATGGCGGTATCGCCGACAGCCGTGCCAAGATGGAGGCGCTGCTTGCCGCCCATCCCGACAAGGGTTCGATCTCGGCCGTCTGGGCGGCCTGGGACCAGCCGGCGCTCGGTGCCCTGCAAGCCATCGAGGCGGCGGGTCGCCAGAACGAAGGCATCGTCGTTACCGGTATTGACGCCAATCCCCAGGCGCGCGAAGCGATCGCCGCCGGCGGCAACTTCGAAGCGTCGATGGCACAAGACTTCCATGGCATCGGCAAGGCCGCTGCCGAGGCGGTTGCGCAGACGCTGGCCGGCAAGCCGCCGAAGTCGTCGGTCATCTATGTGCCGACCAAGCTGATCACGGCTGACAACGTCAAGGACTGACGATGGCTCATAACGGAGGCGGGCGATCGGTCGCCCCCTCGATGCGGGTTTTCCCATGACGCTGCTTTTGATCCGAGACCTCAAGAAGAGCTTCGCTGGCGCTCCGGCGCTCAGTGGTGCCGGCCTCGAGGTGCGAGCCGGCGAAGTCCATGCCCTGATGGGTGAGAACGGGGCCGGCAAATCGACGCTGATCAAGGTGCTGGCCGGCGTGGTGAAGCCGGATTCGGGAACGATCGAGATCGACGGCGCGCCGGTCATCATCGGTTCGCCGGCGGATGCCCTCCGTCTCGGTCTGCGCTTCATCCACCAGGAACTCTCGGTGGTGCCACATCTGTCGGTCGCCGAGAACATCTTCCTTGGCCGCGAGTACCCGCGCCGCTGGCGTTTCATGATCGACTGGGACGGTCTCAATCGTGCGGCCGCGGCGGTGTTGGAAGGACTGGGTGTCAGTCATATTCATCCGGCGCGCAAGATGGCCCGCCTGTCGGTTGGAGACCAGATGCTGGTTAAGATTGCAGCTGCCTTCCAGGATGCTGCGATCGAAGATGGCGTACCGGCTCGCCTCTATGTCATGGACGAGCCGACGGCTGCGCTGTCGGCCGAAGAGTCGCGACGTCTATTCGCGGTGATCCGCCGGTTGAGAGCCGCGGGAGCGGGCATCATCTACGTGTCGCACCGGCTCGATGAGGTGATGGAGCTCGCCGACCGCCTCACCGTGTTACGCGACGGGGCGACGGTGGCGACTCGCGACATTGTTGGGCTGAAAAAGCTCGAGGTGATCGAACTGATGATTGGTCGCCGGTTTGCCGACGGCTACCCACCCCGTCTTGGACCGGTGTCGGATGAGGTCGCACTCAGCGTCGAACATCTTTCAACGGCCTATTTGCAGGATGTGTCCTTTGAAGTGAAAAAGGGCGAGATCCTTGGTCTGGCCGGTTTGGAAGGGGCGGGGCAGAGCGAAGTCATTCGCGCGATCGTCGGTGCCGATGGGGGGCATGATGGCGCCGTCAGCCTTGCCGGCCGGCCGGTTCGGATCGAGGAACCGGTCTCTGCCTGGGAGAAGGGGCTTGCTTTCCTGCCGCGCGAACGACGTCAGGAAGGGGTGGTGTCCTCGGCATCGATTGCCGGCAACGTGTCACTGCCGCATCTCGATGAACTCGTCCGTTTTGGCCTCGTCCTCGACCGCGCGGCGGAAGCCGAGCAGGCGGTGGAGCTTGGTCTCAAGGTAAGGCTGAAGGCCAAGGGGCCACGGCAGAAGGTACGTGAACTCTCCGGGGGCAATCAGCAGAAGGTGGTGTTTGCGCGGGTCATTGCCGGCAAGCCCGAGGTGCTGCTGCTTGATGAGCCCACGCGGGGCGTCGATGTCGGCGCCCGTTATGACATCCATGCCTTGCTGCGCGAACTCACAGCCGAGGGCAAGGCGGTGGTGCTTGCATCGTCCGACCTGCCGGAACTTGTCTATATGGCCGACCGCGTCATCGTCTTTCGGGACGGCAAGGTGGCGACCGCTGTATCCACCGAGGGCCTCGACCAGGCAGGGCTTGCCGCCCTTTGCTTCGGCACGCCGACTGTGCCCTCCGCCTGAAGGAACTTCTCGTGGCTTCCGCGCTCAAGACCTATGGCACGTTGATCGGCTTCGTGCTGGTCGTCGTGTTTTTCTGGATCGAGATTCCAGACACCTTCATGACGGCGAAGAACTGGCTGAACATCAGCCAGCAGGTATCGATGCTGGCTGTGGTCGCCTTTACGATGACCATTGTCATGGTGATGGGGGATTTCGATCTCTCGGTCGGTTCGATGGCCTCGTTCGCCGGTATCCTTGCGGCGCTCGCCTTTCGCGACGGCTACGGCGTCTGGCTCGGCCTTGCCCTGGCACTTGTCATCGGTCTCGCCGGTGGTTTGCTCAATGGTTTTCTCGTGGCCTATGTCGGCATTCTGCCCTTCGTCGCGACGCTTGGAACATTGACCGTCTACAGCGGTCTTGCCTTCCTGGTCTCCGGTGGCAAGACCATCTTCGGGCGCGACATTCCAGCGGCGTTTTCGGGCTTTGCCCGTTCCGGCATTCCGTTGACGGAGACCGTGAGCCTGCCGAGCCTGACGATCGTCGCCACGCTCGTGCTTTTCTTCGTCTGGTTCATGCTGGAGCAGACTGCTTTCGGCCGTCGCCTCTATGCCATCGGCGGCAACATGGAAGCGGCGCGTCTTGCCGGTATCCGCGTCAAACGGCTGCGTTTCCTCGCTTTTGGCCTCAGTGGCCTCGGGGCGGCGACAGCTGGCCTGATGTACGCCAGCCGGGTGGCTTCGGCCAATCCGACGCAGGGTTCGGGCCTGATGCTCGATGCGATCGCCGCTGTCTTTCTCGGCATGACCATGAGCGAAGAGGGGGAGCCGCATGTCCTGGCGACACTTATCGGTGTGCTGATCCTCGGCGTGCTTGGTAACGGTCTCACCCAGATGAGCATCGACAGCTATGTGCGGGAGGTGCTGATAGGTTCGATCATCGTGCTCGCAGTGGCCATGTCGTCAGTCGGCAAGACGAGGAGCTGAAAACGAAAACGCCGCCGGCCGAAGCCGGCGGCGCGATTTTCTCGCCGCTCAGACCCGAATGCCGTCGTTCATCAATCCATGCACCAGGCTGCCAGAGGTCGGCAGCAGCGGGATCAGGCAGGCCTGCACAGAGTGATAGATGTCTGGCCGCCCATAGAACGGATTGGTGGCCGACCGGTCTTCCTCATCGAGTTGCGGAATGAAGGCGCCGGTTGCCCGATCGATCAGGTGGTTCGTCGTGAAGTCCCAGATGCGGCGATACCAGTCCTCGTAAAAGGCCTCGCCAGTGATCGAAGCCAGGAAATGGGCAGCACCTATGCCCTCGCAGCACGGCCACCAGAAGCGGTCGGGCACCGACGGCTTTCCGTCCCATCCGACCGTGTAGTAGAAGCCGCCGCGCTTGCTGTCCCAGCCCTCGCTGACGGCGAGGCCGAACAGGTTTTTGGCCGCATCCGGCAACCAAGCGAGTTTGCGACCGCCCAGTTCCCAGAGTTGCAGGAGAAGGCGGGCCCATTCCAGCCAATGACCCGGCGTCGAGCCGTAGGGCTTGAACATGGGGTTGCCGACATACTCGAGTGTGACGTTCCACTTGCCGTCGAAATGCTCGGGCAAGCGCCAACTGTTCTGGGCGGCGAAGCGCCCGACAATCAGCGAGGCGATACTCTCGGCTTTCCTGAGGTACTCGTTGTCGTCGGTTACCTCGAAGGCCGCCATCAGCGACTCGGTGAGGTGCATGTTGGAGTTCTGGCCCCGGTAGTTGCCGATCGGCTGCCAGTCGGCGGTGAACTCTTCGGCGACTGCGCCGGGAACAGGCTCCCAGAAGCGCGAGACGAGAATGTCGGTGACGTCGGATATGAGACGGTCGGCGTCGGGGTGGCCAGCGGCCTTTGCGCTGGCGCCGGCGAGCAGAACATGGGCGTGGCCATAGGCCTGCTTGGTGGGATCGGTCAGCGTGCCGTAGCCGACGCCCCAGTGATAGCCGCCGTTCGTCGCGTCGCGGTGGCCTTTCCAGAGAAAGTCCATGCCCTGATCGATGATGTTGGCGGCGCCGGGCCGGCCCATCAGCGAGGCGATACCGAAGGCGTGCACCATGCGCGTGGTGATGTGAAGGTTACGCGAGGGCGGCAGGCCGCCGTCGGCCCCCGGAGCCATGGGTTTGCCGGCTTCATCGAGCTCGAAATAGCCACCGAGCGGGTTCCGGCAACCGGCCTCAAAGAATGAAAACAGCGCGTCAGCACGGTCGAGCAGCCACAGTCGATGTGGCGTGCGCTCCACCCAACGGCTCTGAGCGGCGGATTTCGTTTCCTTGGGCATTTCATCTCCTCCCGGGCCGGGGTGCTTCGGCCCTTCTCTTTTCTCTAGTCTTAGCACCACCGGTCGTCCGGGCAATGTCAGGAGATCACAGAGCCGCGGAGTTTTGGCTTGAGCGATTAACGGTCAGTCGACCGGCCGCAGCTCGAGCAGAATGGCGGTTTCCGGTCTCTGCATCGGCAGGGGTAGTCCGGCGCTGGCAAGCGCCGCCGCGCTGAAGCTCATCTCGCCAGACAGGAGCTTCATCTGCCCGTCGCTCATGCGAATGAAACCCGACGGGCAATCACCGTGAACAGCGGCAACACGCCACAGCCGCTCCGGCGCGCCCGGTAAGGCGAGTGTCAGCGGCTCCGGTTGCTCGACGACCATCGAAGGTCCTTGGGCGACGAAGACTGCGGCTTGTTCGGCTGTGCTGGCGCCCCAGACGTAACGTCCGTCGCGCGGGTCGAGGTTGAAGTTGGCGCCGGGGGCGTGCAGCAATGGCCGGAGGCGCTTGTGGAGTGCGATGAAGCCGGCGAGTTCGGTTCGTTCCTCGGCGCTCATGTCGAGCGGGTTCAGCTCGACACCCAAATGATAGGCGAGCGCCACGAGCGCACGGAAGCTCAGCGACAGCGTCCGGCCAGTTTGATGGCTCGGATTGGCCGAGACGTGGGCGCCCATGATCTCCGGCGGCAGGAACAGGCTGGCGCCGCGTTGGATCTCCAGTCGGTCGAGGGCGTCGGTGCAATCGGATGTCCAGACACGTTGGGTATTGGCCAATGCGCCGTAATCGGTACGGCCGCCGCCAGAGGCGCAGCTCTCGATCTCGACATGCGGGAAGGCGGCCCGGATTCGTGCCATCAACGCCTGGGCGGCGCGGGTCTGGGCAGTCGTCACGGCCCGTCCATCGGCACCGCCGGCATGCGTGAGATCGCGGTTCATGTCCCACTTGATGTAGGAAATCGCGAGGGACGACAGCACGGCCGACATCTTGTCGAAGAGGTAGTCAGTGACCTCGCGCCGCGTGAGATCGAGCACCTGCTGATTGCGCGACCGAAGGAACGGCCGCCCCTCAACCTTCAGGGCCCAGTCGGGATGGGCTCGGTAAAGATCGGACTCCTCGTTGACCATTTCCGGTTCGAACCAGATGCCGAACTGCATGCCGAGCGAGGTGACGTGGTCGACGAGCGGCTTGAGGCCATCCGGGTACTTGCGCGCATCGACGATCCAGTCGCCGAGCGAAGTGGTGTCGTCGTCGCGGCGACCGAACCAGCCATCGTCGAGGACGAAGCGCTCGATGCCCAGGGCTGCCGCTGCGTCAGCCTGTGCCTTCAGGGAACTGAGGCGATGGTCGAAATAGTTGCCCTCCCAGGTGTTGAGCGTCACCGGGCGCGGGCTCATGGCGCCGTTCGGCCAGGAGAGGATTTCCGAGCGGACGAAAGCATGGAGTGCCGCTGCATCTTCTGCCGCGTAAGCGACGGGGCTTTGGTAGCTTTCTCCGTGAGATAGGCGGATCTCGCCAGGTTCGAACAGAGCCCCGAGATGGACGAGGCGCCGGCCATCATCCAGTGTATCCACGGCGACGAGATGATTGCCGCTCCAGCCAAGGTGGAAGGCGAACCGGGCGTTTCCTACCGATACGCCCAGATAGGGCTGACGATCGTGACTGGTCCGGCCGCGACGATTTTCCTGTAGCGTTACGCCGGGGGCGAGGGGATGTTTGCGGATCTGGAACTCACGACCCCACATGCCGGTGAAGCTCGTTGCCGTGGCGGCACCGGCTGGCAGCAGAAAACTGCCGGCCATGCATCGGTCTAGGGTGTAGCTTCCCTCCCTCGTCGAAGTCAGACGGGTGGAAAGACCGAAGACGCCCGCCTCGCTCGCCCGAATGGATATCGCGATATCCATGCCGGCGATGGGATCGCTGGCTGCCAGGGTGGTGCTCTTGCCGTCGCTCTTGGCCGCCCAGCCGGAGAAATCGATCAGGAAGTCTCGGCCGTCACGATGACCGGAAATGGCAGGCCAGCCAAAGGCTCCGAGGCCGGTCACAGGCAGCAACACCGCCGAGGGAACGTCGATATCCATGCCGTTGATCCGGCTTGAGCGGGGAACGTCCGGCCAGAAGCTGGGTGCGGCCGCGTTGCGACCGAAGGCAAGGATCTCCGGCATGCCGCGCTCGGGCAGGCCGAGAACAAGCGAAAGCGCACCGGCGGAGAGAGTGAGGATGGACGGCATGGACAGATCCCGGCTCGATTGGTCGGGGATATCATGGGGCACAGAATTCCCCACGCTAACCCTTCATCTTGATCTTGCCGGTATAGTTCGTCCCTAGTCGTCCATTCCAGAGGCATTTCCGGGGAATCCCGGTTTTGAGCTGAGATTCCCTGCCGCCAGCATATAATTCCTTGTCGAACATGCGTTCGCCCCGGCAAGCGTCACGATTTGGACGCGAGCGCCGCTGTCAGCAGAGCGATGTTGTGGCGTATCATGTCGATGTAGGTCGGCGCAGGGCCGTCCTTTGTCGACAGCGCATCGGTGTAGAGTTCACCGCCGACCACGGCGTGCGTTTCGGCGGCTATCTGGTCGATCAACCGCCGGTCCTTGATGTTTTCGACGAATATGGCCGGAATGGCATCTTCGCGGATTTGCCGGATGATGCGGGCGACGTCGGAGGCTGAAGCTTCGGACTCGGTGCTCACACCCTCGGGAGCGAGGAGTTCCAGACCATAAGCGGCGCCGAAGTAGCCGAAGGCATCGTGGCTGGTGATGATCTTGCGCCGGTCGGCCGGCAGGGCCGTCATGGCGGTGCGCGCCTCGGTGTCGAGAGCTTCGAGTTCGGCGATGTAGGCGTTGGCATTGGCTTCGTAGGTGGCTTTGCGCTCGGGATCGGCGGCATCGAGGCCGGCGGCTATGTTCCTCACGTAGGTGACGGCATTGGCTACATCCTGCCAGGCGTGCGGATCGACGCCCTGATGCTCGGCATGATCGTGCGCGCCTGCCTCTTCCTCCATGGCGCGAGGCGTAACGCCATTTGATGCGATGGCTACCCTTCCTTTGTAACCTGACGCTTCGGCCAGACGGTCCATCCAGCCCTCGAACCCCAAGCCATTGATGACGAGAAGCTTTGCGCCGGCCACAGCCTTGACGTCATCGGGCGTGGGTTCGTAGACGTGTGCATCGCCATCGGGCCCGACCAGTGTGGTGACCGCGATCCGGTCGCCGCCGACCCGGTTCACCATGTCGCCGAGGACGGAGAAGGAGGCGATGACCGGCAGGCGATCGGCAGCGAGGGCTGGCCCTGAGGCCAGAACAGCGAGCAGGGCAAAAAGAAAACGGTTCATCACGCTCTCGTTGTTATGTTATAACATAACTATCGTTGACTGGAGAGATGTGCTTGTCAAGGGCACTGGCAATCTCCTGCTCGCGGATCATCCCTTGGTGATCGTAAATCGCAGGATCTCGCCATCCTTATCCATGGCGATCAACTGGTGCCCCTGTTCTCGACAGAAGTGGGGAATGTCGATGGCTGCCATCGGGTCGGTCGCCTCGACGATCAGGACGCCGCCGGGCTCGAGATGGCGCAAGGCCTTGCCCGTTTTCAAGACCGGCAACGGGCAGTTGAGGCCCTTGAGGTCGAGGTGCACTTGGTCGGCCATCGTCAGGGCAGGGCTGAACGACAGAGATCGACGAAGGCGCGAATATTGTCCGAGCCGGCCGACAGCGCCGCACCAAAGGCAATGACCGCCAAAGGCAGTGCGATCGAGGCCAGATAATCGGAAATCCGCGTGCTTCGGGCCCTGGTCTTCGAGCCGTCTTCCGGGGCGGTCATGGCTCAACTCCCGGCGATCAGTGACTTCAGCTTCTCAAGCGCCTTGTCCTGATCTTCCATGTAGGCGATCGTGCCATGGAAACGGCCGTCGGCACCGAACATGAAGCTCGAAGCCGTGTGGTCCATGCCATAGTCGCCGTCGGTGCCGGGCACCTTGCGGGCATAGATGCGAAAGGCCTTGATGGCCGCGTCGATCTGTTCTCGATTGCCCGAGAGGCCGAGAACGACATCGCCGAAGGAAGACAGGTAATCCTTGAGCACTTCCGGCGTATCGCGCTCCGGGTCGACGGTTACGAACAGCAGATCGACCTTGCTGGCGTCCGGACCAAGTCGCTGTTTGAGCGCCGCATACTCGCCAAGCGTGGTGGGGCAGACATCCGGACAGTGCGTGTAGCCGAAGAAGATGACGTGCGGCCGTCCTGCAAAGGTCTTGTCGGTGACCGCGCGACCGTTCATGTCGACGAGGTCGAATGGTCCGCCGATGTCGCTTGCCGCGATGCTGGTGCTTTCCATGAAGGGAAGCCGACCGCCGAATACCAGCCATCCGGTGGCGCCGAACAGTAATGCTACCAGCAGCCAGACGATGATGCGCACAGCTTTCATGTCTTCTTCCCAGTGCGAGTTCGGACGGTTTCCGGGACCGAGCGCGATCCTAGTGTATTTCCCGCTCAGAGCATACCGGAGGACTGTTGATCAGATCAGCGCGTCACGGCGCGCGAAGATGCCGCGCCAGCTCATGATGCCCACAAACAGCATCGACAGGGTGTCCCAGCCGGCAAAAGACAGGCCGAACAGGCTGATGGGCGCTTCGGAACACGAAACGAGCCGGGTGCCCTTGACGGCCGACATCAGATCGGAGGCGCTATTGACGATGGTTGGCGCACCGCCACAATCGGAAGGGCCTTCCCATAGCTTCCACTCGGCGCCCGTATGATAGCCGGCAAGCACCGAGCCGCAGAAGAAGATGGCGCCGCCGACGAAATAGAGAAGGCGGGCAAGACGCGGCATGCGGTTCGACAGGAGAAGGCCGACCAACAGGATCGGCAGGCCCGCGTAATAGAACTGGCGCTCCTGAAGACAGAGTTTGCACGGCAGGTAGCCGCCGATGATCTCGAAGCCCCAAGCGGCGGTAATGGCAAAAAGCCCCGCCAGGAAAGCGAGGCCGGGAGCGCGAAGTGCGGCGGGAGCTGACATGGGACACCTGATCGTCGAAAAACGGCGGGTCCGGCCTAACAGCTTGGGACGAGCCACGCAATCGTCGATTGGATTTGCTCAGTGTCGGCCGGCAGAGGGAAAGCGCCCCCGGCCGCGCCTGAAGGCGCAACGCATGCGAAAACGAATTCCGGGGGGCTGGGGGGCTGGATTGAGCCGGAACCCGTCCGCGGCGTCATTGCCGGGGGACGAAGGCATCCTGCGGGTCTCCCTTGGCGGCGCCAAGGCGGGATTGGGGCCAAACTGTGAAGACGATCAGAGCTTCGTGATCGTTGGGTGATGGACCAGCTTCAGAAGTCGGCAGCGATGCCTTTCACTTCCCAATCGCCGTAGCGCACGGGTTCCAGGCCACCGCGCCCGCCGAGTTCCTTCGGTTGGTTACCGGCGGCGGCGCGGCGGCGCTCCTCTGCCTCGGCAAGGGCCCGGCGGGCTGCGGGCGACAACGTTTTTTCGTGGGGAGAGCTGGTATTTTCCGGGGGCTTGGTCATGGCTGCGTCCTTGATGGCCGGCAGGCGGCATACCATCTTGTTCATCTGAAATCCGGTTCAGAATAACAGCCGGAGACCGGAAGGACAGATGAATTTCTTCAAGACCTCCCTTCTCCTTGCCGCGATGACAGCAATCTTCATGGCCGCGGGCTACCTGATCGGTGGCCGGGGCGGCATGTTGATCGCTCTGGTGGTTGCCGCCGGCATGAATCTCTTTTCCTACTGGAACGCCGACAAGATGGTGCTGTCGATTCACCGCGCCCGTCGTGTCGACCGGATGAGCGCGCCCGAGTATTACGGGATCGTCGAGCGGCTTGCCGCCAACGCCGGCCTGCCGATGCCGGCCGTCTATGTCATCGACAATCCGCAGCCCAACGCTTTCGCCACGGGCCGTGATCCGGAACACGCGGCGGTGGCGGCGACCACCGGGCTGTTGCAGATGCTTGATCGCGAAGAGATTGCCGGCGTGATGGCTCACGAGCTCTCGCATGTTCAGAACCGTGATACGCTGACCATGACGGTGACGGCGACCATTGCCGGTGCCATTTCGATGCTGGCCAATTTTGGCTTGTTCTTCGGTTCGATGAACCGCGACAGCGAGAACCGCAGTCCGCTTGGCGGTATTGGTATCATTCTGGCGGCGATCGTGGCGCCGCTTGCCGCCATGCTGGTTCAAATGGCCATTTCGCGGACGCGAGAGTATGCCGCCGACAGGCGTGGCGCCGAAATCTCCGGCAATCCGTTGGCGCTCGCGTCGGCCTTGGACAAGATATCGGGTGCGGCCCATCGCGTGCCGAACATGACAGCGGAACAAAATCCTGCTACGGCGCATCTGTTCATCATCAATCCGCTGTCTGGCGCCAGGATGGACAACCTGTTTTCGACTCACCCGGATACCGGCAACCGCATCCGCGCCTTGATGGCGATGGCGGATGGCGGCGATTTCCGGCGGCGTCCTCCCGAACCCGCGACGAGTGGTCCCTGGACCGCGCCGCGTGGCTCCCGGAGCGGACCGTGGGGCGGAGGCGGTGCTGCCGGACGGCCTTCGAACCGTGGACCGTGGGGATGACCGCAGACAACAATGGCCGCAAGGGCGGCGGGAAAGCCGGCAATACATTCAGGCCGGCGCGTCCCCATGATGGTCCGAAGGGTACCTTCAAAGGCGGGCGTCCACCTCAGGGCGGTCGCCGGCCACCTCGTCCACAGGGTATCGATGCCCGCGCTGTTGCCGTGGACCTGGTCGATGGCGTCCAGAAAGGTCGCCTGCTCGATGCGCTACTCGACAAGGGTGCCGCCGCTGAACGCTATCAGCGGCTCGATCCGCGCGATCGCGGCCTTGCCCGTGCCATCGTCGGCTATGCGTTGCGCCGGCATGGCCAGATCGATGATGCCGTCGCCCGCTTTCTGACACGGCCGCTTCCTGACGACGCCGGCACGCTGAAGGCGGTCATTGCCGTTTCGGCCGCTCAGATCCTGTTCATGGATGTCGCCGATCATGCGGCGGTGGCGCTCGGGGTCGAACTCGCCGGTTCCGACAAGGCGGCTCAGCCTTTCAAGGGCGTGGTCAACGCGGTGTTGCGTCGTGTCTCGGAGAACAAGGCGACCATTCTCGCGGAGCAGGACGCGCTCGCGCTCAATACGCCCGCATGGCTGATGGAGCGCTGGAGCGCGAACTACGGTGAGGACGTCGCGCGCGATATTGCCGCCATGAACGCTCTTGAGCCCACGCTCGACCTGACCGTTAAGTCGGACCCCGATGGTTGGGCGGCTCGGCTCGGCGGGATCAAGCTTCCCAACGGATCTGTTCGTCTTCCCGTCACCGGTGCCGTCGAGAAGATCGAGGGATACGAGGAAGGTGGCTGGTGGGTGCAGGATGCCGCAGCCACACTGCCGGTGCAGCTGTTGGGCGACGTCAAGGGCAAGAAGGTCATCGACCTCTGCGCCGCTCCAGGCGGCAAGACCGCGCAGCTCGCAGCGCTCGGCGCCGATGTGACGGCGATGGACGTCTCATTTCATCGCTTGCAGCGCCTTGAGCGCAACCTCTACCGGCTTGGCCTCAAGGCCAATCTCGTCAAGGCAGATGCCACCGAGTGGCTTGGTGGCACTTTCGACATGGTGTTGCTCGACGCGCCCTGTACGGCGACCGGTACGCTCCGGCGCCATCCCGATGGTGCTGTCGGCAAGAAGCCGGCGGACGTGGCGACGCTTGCCGCCGTGCAGCGTCGTCTGATCGATCAGGCGATCCGCATGCTGCGGCCCGGCGGTCTTCTGGTCTATTCGGTGTGCTCGCTGGAACCCGAGGAAGGCCCCGATCAGGTCCGCCGCCTCAGGTTGATCGAGGCGCCGCTCGATGTGGTGCCGGTGGCGCCAGACGAAGTGTTCGGCATGGAAGAGATCGTCACCCCCGACGGGTTCATCCGCACGCTGCCATCGCATCTCAAGCTGGATGATGCCCGGCTTTCCGGCCTCGACGGCTTCTTCGCAGCTCGCTTGCGCCGTCAATGAAAGCGGAGTGCGGGTCGATCCGTCGACAAATTTGATCGATCCTGCACACCAGTTGGTAACCAAGCTTGGCGTCTCATGCCGTGATGAGCGCCTCCGGTCCCTCCGGAGGGCAGGTGATTCTTGCTCCAGCACCGAAAGGGGGCCTGACGATGCGCGCACAAGTCGCCGGCACGGCCCGGCTGGTGCTGTTCGCCAGCGAACTGGCCCTTCGCCGGTTTGTGATGGCACTTGAGCGAGGTCCCTTCTCGCGCTGGCGGTGGCCGGGATCGACGCCCGAGCGACTGGTCATCGCCCCGCAGGATATCCGGACGACCGATCCAACCATCGCTGCCGATATCTATGCCGGCCTCTACGCCTTCGCCGGCAAAGTGGTGGAGACAGGCGGCCGCTCGCCTTTCGACATGCCGTCGCCTTCGACGGAATGGACGCGGGCGCTGCATGGCTTTTCCTGGTTGAGACATCTGAGAGCGGCCGAGAACGCGCTTGCCCGCCAGAACGCGCGAGCGCTCGTCGCCGACTGGATTGCGCAGGAATCGCATGCGCCACCCGAGGCCTACGAGACCGAGAACATGGCGAGGCGCGTGATCGCCTGGATCACTCAGTCGCCGCTCATTCTCAAGGATGCCGACCGGGCCTTTTATCGCCGCTTCCTTCGCTCGCTGGTTCGGCAGGTTCGCCGGCTGCGTGGCCGACAGAGCGATGCCGTCGACGGCTATCCGCGTCTGCTCGCCGCCATCGCCGTGGGCGTCTTTGCGCTTTCGGCCGACAATCAGGGCCGACTTGCCCGTCAGGCTGGTCTCCGCCTCGAGCAAGAGTTACGTCGCCAGATTCTGCCGGACGGTGGGCATATCAGTCGCGATCCCTCGGTGATCGCCGATCTTCTGACCGATCTGTTGCCGCTGCGTCAGGCCTACTCCAATCGCGGCGTCAATCCGCCGCAGGCGTTGATCGTTGCCATCGATCGCATGATGCCGATGCTGCGCTTCTTCCGTCACTCCGACGGCAGCCTGCCGCATTTCAACGGCATGAGCGTCAGCCACGCCGGCCAGCTCGCGACGCTCAATGCCTATGACGATACTCACGGTCGTCCGGTCGAAAACGCCAGCCACTCCGGTTACCAGAGGCTCGAAGCCGGCGGGACCGTGATCCTGATGGATGCCGGACCGATTCCGCCGGTTGGTGTCAGTCAGAAGGCCCACGCCGGTTGTCTTTCGTTCGAGATGTCGAGTGGCCCCAATCGCTTCATCGTCAACTGCGGCGCGGCGGACGATCCACGCTGGCACTCGGCAGCCCGCTCGACGCCGGCGCATTCGACGCTGTCGCTGGAAGACCTGTCTTCCTGCGTCTTTCTCGATACGCCGCGCTTCGTGCGTCGTCTTGGGGCGGTGATGATCGACGGTCCGCGCAATGTGCCGGTGGCTCGTGAGGATCGCGACGATGTCATTGCCTTGGCGGTGAGCCATGACGGCTATGCCGGTCGGTTTGGCGCCGTTCATGAGCGCCGGCTCGTCCTGCGCATCGACGGCGGGGAGATTGTCGGCTCCGACAGGCTGACCTTTGCCGGCCGCAAGCCACGCCATGACCGCTTTGCCATCCGCTTCCACCTGCATCCGCTGGTCCGGGCAAGCCGGACAGCCGGCGGAGATGTGCTGCTGGTCGCGCCCGATGGCGAAGCCTGGACCTTCACCTGCGGCCTGATCGCACCGGAGCTGGAAGACAGCGTGTTCCTTTCCGACACGCTCGGTCGGCGCAAGAGCCAGCAGATCGTGCTGCCGGGACGGGCAAGGGTAACGCCGGAAGTGGCCTGGGCGTTGACCCGTACCGCCGAAGGGCAACGCGGTCGACCTCGCGCCCGTGACGCTCGGCCGGGCCCGGATCTGTTTGCCGACGGTTGATAACGGTTTTCGCAAAGAAAGCGGCGATTGCCGACCCAAATCGATTGGGCGCGGGTTCCGCGCGGCTGCCATTCGTGCTATCGCGCGGCCATCCCCACTCCCGGAGAAATCCTCATGGCTGGCCATCCCGATCGCGTCGCTCCCAAGCGCGCGCTGCTTTCCGTTTCCGACAAGACGGGCCTCGTCGAGTTCGCTCGCGCCCTCGCGGACCGTGGCGTCGAGCTGCTCACCACCGGCGGTTCGAAGAAGCTCTTGAGCGAGGCGGGTGTTCCCGTCACCGAAGTGGCCGATTTCACCGGTTTCCCGGAGATCATGGATGGTCGCGTCAAGACGCTGCACCCCAAGGTGCACGGCGGCCTGCTGGCAGTCCGTGACGATGCCGGACATGTCAAGGCGATGGCCGACCATGGCATCCTTCCGATCGATATCCTGGTGGTCAACCTCTACCCCTTCGAGGAAACCATCGCTCGCGGCGCCGGCTATGAGGAGACCATCGAGAACATCGATATCGGTGGCCCCGCGATGATCCGCGCCGCCTCCAAGAACCATGCCTACGTCACGGTTCTCGTCGAGCCTGCCGATTACCAAGCCGTGCTGGTCGAGATGGACCAGGGTGGCGTCACCTTCGACACCCGCAAGCGCCTCGCGGCCAAGGCCTATGCCCGTACCGGTGCCTACGACGCGGCGATTTCCGGCTGGTTCGCCAGCGTTCTCGGCGGCAAGACCGGCGATTTCGTCGCCGTTGGCGGCAAGCTTGCCCAGGACATGCGCTACGGCGAGAACCCGCACCAGTGGGCGCGTTTCTACCGCTCGACTGAAATTCGTCCCGGCGTCTCCACGGCGACGCAGCTGCAGGGCAAGGTGCTCTCCTACAACAACATCAACGACACCGATGCCGCCTTCGAACTGGTGGCCGAGTTCGACCGCTCGGTGCCGGCCGTTGCCATCATCAAGCATGCCAATCCCTGCGGTGTGGCCACCGGCGCGACTCTGCTCGAGGCTTACACCAAGGCGCATCGCTGCGATCCGGTGTCGGCCTATGGCGGCATCGTGGCCCTGAACGGTACGCTCGATGCCGAAACCGCCAAGAAGATCGTCGAGATCTTCACTGAGGTGATCATCGCGCCCTCGGCGACCGATGAGGCGATCGCCATCGTGGGGGCGAAAAAGAATCTGCGCCTTCTGGTCACCGGTGGCCTGCCCGACCCGAAAGCGCTGGGCATCACGGCGAAGACGGTGGCCGGCGGCCTGCTCGTCCAGTCGCGCGACAATGGCGTCGTCACGGCTGCCGATCTCAAGGTGGTCACCAAGCGCGCGCCGACCGATGCCGAACTGGCCGATCTCCTGTTCGCCTTCAAGGTCTGCAAGCACGTGAAGTCCAATGCCATCGTCTACGTAAAGGACTGCGCCACTGCCGGTATCGGTGCCGGCCAGATGAACCGCGTCGACTCCTCGCGCATTGCCGCGATCCGTGCGGCCGAGGCGGCCGAGACGGCCGGCCTCAAGGAGTCGCTCGCCAAGGGATCGGTGGTCGCCTCCGACGCCTTCTTCCCATTCGCTGATGGCCTGGAGTCGGCGATTGCCGCCGGCGCGACCGCTGCCATTCAGCCGGGCGGATCCATCCATGATGCCGAAGTGATCGCCGCCGCCGACAAGGCGGGTATTGCCATGGTGTTCACTGGCATGCGCCACTTCCGTCACTGAGGCGGATGGCAAACCTGTCCGCTTGACAGGTGGCCGACAGGTTTCTCGACCCATGGTGAGCGGGCCGGCGCGATTGATGCGCCGGCCCGTTTTTCGAGGAACCCGCATGAAGACCTCTCTGATCGCTGCCGCTTTTGCTGTCGTGCTGACCCCGGTTGCCGCCTTTGCCGACGACGAGAATGCCAAGTGCACCGATGCTGCCAAGGATACCTGGCTTTCCGTCGACGCCATCAAGGCCAAGGCCGAGGCCGCCGGCTACAGCAAGATCAAGAAGGTGAAGGTGGAAGGAACCTGCTACGAGGTTTACGCCTTCGACAAGGATGGCAAGAAGGCCGAGGTGCTGTTCAATCCGTCGACTGGCGAGAAGGCTGGTGACGAGGCGGGCCAGGACTGACGTCATGGCCGAGGAGTCCGTTGGCGGCAGCATGCCGCCGCGGACGGTCCGGGTTTGGGATCCGGTCGTCCGCCTGTTCCACTGGACGGTCGTGATCGCCGTCTCACTCAATCTGTTCATCCTCAAGCCCGGCCGGCTTTATCACCGTTATGCCGGCTATGTGGTGATCGGCGCCGTGCTCATCCGCCTCATATGGGGCTTTATTGGTAGCCGTCACGCGCGCTTTTCAGATTTCTTTCCCACGCCGTCGCGTCTCGTGCCCTATCTGATGGCCCTTTCCCGCGGTGAGGAGCCCCGCCACATCGGTCATAACCCGGCCGCCGCGGTGATGATGCTGGCCCTCATGATCTTGCTGCTGGCCACCGGTGTTACCGGCTGGATGACGACGCTCGACGCCTTCTGGGGAGAAGACTGGCTTGAGATGTTGCATGAAGGCTTTGCCAACGCCATCATGGTCTTGGCGCTGGTCCATGCGGCCGCGGCCATTGTCGAAAGCCTGCGTCACCGGGAAAATCTCGTCTGGTCGATGGTGACGGGCAGAAAGCGCGCCTGATGCGTCTTCTTCTGGTCGAGGACAGCGTTCGCCTCGCGGCACTGCTTGGAGAAGCCGTGCGCGAGGCAGGCTGGCATCTCGACACAGTTGGGACGCTTGCAGATGCGGAAGCGGCCATTGCCGCTACCGACTTCGATCTCATCCTCCTCGACCTGGGGCTGCCCGATGGCGACGGGCTCGATCTGCTTCGCGCTGTCCGTCGCGCTGCCGATGCGACACCGGTGCTGATCATCACCGCGCGCGGAACCGTCGAAGAGCGCATTGCCGGTCTTGACGCGGGAGCAGACGACTATCTGGTCAAGCCATTTCACCATCGGGAGTTTCTGGCACGCTGTCGGGCGATGCTGCGACGATCGCCGACTGCACTGCAGCCGGTGCTGATGGCGGGGCGTCTCGCCTATGATCCTTCAACCGCCGTGCTGACGGCGAGCGGCGAAGCCATTGCCCTGCCGCCGCGCGAGCGAGCGCTGTGCGAGGCGCTGATGCGCGATGTGGGCCGTCTGGTGCCGCGCCGCCGACTTGAAACGACCCTGTCGGACTATGACAGCGAGCTCACCGCCAACGCGCTCGATCTCTCCGTCTCGCGTCTGCGAAAGCGGCTCGAAGGCGTTGAAAGCGGCGTCGAGATCGCCACGGTGCGCGGTCTTGGCTACTTGATGCGGGAATGCCTCGACGATGAGGCAGGCGGAGAGACGCCATGAGCGTGCCTCGCCGCAAGCGGCTTGCCGGTCTGGTCGCTCGCCGCATCCTGCTATTCGCGCTGCTTGCCATGCTGTTGCAGGTGGCTCAGATCTTCGCCCGCTACTGGTTCGATGACGAGCAACTCGGCTATATCCTGATCGAACGGGAGACTGCGGCCATCGCCGCATCGGTCCATCGCGTGGACGGCGTCCTGAAGATCGATCCGACGGCACCGGTTCTGCGCCGGTACAGCGGCGTGGTCGATGAAGCGGATGAGGCGGGTGTTACGCACGATGATGCCGATCTGGTCGATCATCTTCCACCTGCCACGTTCGTTCGCATTCGCATCGATGGAGGCAAGGCCGTCTACTCCAACTGTGGTGAAGAATGCGAAGAGCATTTTCTTCCGCCGGTGGCTGACGCGCCGGATTTCTGGCAGCGGACGATCGAACCGGGCAAGCCACTGAGTGTCGCCGGTGGACGCGCCTTCGTCATTGATGGCGAACGGGTCCTGGTCGATGTTGCGGTCCTGCACGATCCGGACGACTTCCTCCCCGCCATTCTGACCGGAGAGTTGATCGATCACATGCTGGTCCCGATGGGCCTGATGCTCGCGTTGACGATCGGCGCCACCATTTTTTCCATCAGCGCGGCGCTTCGTCCCGTCTCGGCGGCGGCACGCGCCGCCGATGCCATCGATCCGCGATCTCCGGTTCCCTTGGCTATCGACGATGCCATGCCCAGGGAGGTTGCGGGCTTTGTGGAGGCGATCAACCGCCTGTTTGCGCGGACGTCCGAGATGGTCAAGGCCCAGAAGGTGTTCTCGGCCGCCGTTGCCCACGAAATCCGGACGCCGCTTGCTGTGCTTCGCCTCGAGCTCGATCGGATCAGCGACCCCCGTGCTCGCCGGGCCGAGGCCGATGTGGAACGCCTGTTGCACATTCTCGAGCAACTGACGGCGCTTGCGCGTCTCGATGTGGTGGACGAAGCGGCCTTCGCCGAGACCGATCTGGCGGATCTCGCCGCGGAGGTGGTTGCCGACATGGCGCCTCTGGTTATCGATCGGGGCTCGACCATTGCCTTTGATGGCGACGGCCCGGTGATGGTGAGGTTGGTACCTTCGCTGATACAGAACGTGGTGAGAAATCTGATAGAGAACTGTCTCAAGCATGCTGGCCGCAACGTCGATATTGCCGTAACGGTTGGCAAGGATGGCAGTTTCACTGTCTCCGATAACGGCTCTGGTTTTGTTCCTTGCGAGGTGCAGGGGGAGTTCGGTCGGGTGAAAGCGTCGGGATCTCTTGGTCTCGGTCTTACCATCGTCGAGCGGATCGCTGAACTGCACGGTGCTGCGCTTTCCATCCGTTCTGCTCCGGATGAGGGTTGCAGCGTCCACTTCGCCTTCGCCCATTCATGAGGAAACGATGTTCAACTCTCTTGGCAACCGCCGTCGATTTTCCGACCTCAACGAGCAGGAGATTCTGGCGCTGGCGATCTCCAGCGAAGAGGACGACGCCCGCATCTATGCCAGCTATGCCGAAAAGCTGCGCAAGGACTATCCTGCGACGGCGGCCATGTTCGATGAGATGGTCAAGGATGAGGATGGCCACCGCCGCTACCTGATCGCCGAACATGAGCGGCTGTTCGGGCCGGTCATTCCGCTGATCCGGCGCGAACACGTCGCCGGCTATTACGCGCGTCAGCCGGTATGGCTCGTCGAGAATCTCGGGATCGAGCGCATTCGCGAAGAAGCGGCGCGGATGGAGGCGCAGGCCTACTCGTTCTATCTGGAGGCCGCCAAGCGCGTCTCGGACACCGGTGCCCGCCGTCTGCTTGGCGATCTGGCCGAGCAGGAGCGCCACCATATGGAGGGTGCCGAGATTGCCCGCGAGGACAATGTCGGGCCGTCCGCTCAGGAAGAAGAGGCGATGGTTGCCCGTCGCCAGTTCATTCTCACCTATGTTCAGCCGGGCCTTGCCGGGTTGATGGATGGCTCGGTGTCGACGTTGGCGCCGATCTTCGCCACCGCCTTTGCCACGCAGAACTCCTGGACGACCTTCCAGGTGGCGCTTGCCGCCTCGGTGGGTGCCGGCATCTCCATGGGTTTCACCGAGGCAGCCCACGACGATGGCGTCATTTCCGGCCGTGGCTCGCCGATCAAGCGCGGTCTGGCCTCCGGCCTCATGACAGCGATCGGCGGCCTTGGCCATGCGCTGCCCTATCTGGTGCCGAACTTCCATCTGGCGACGGCGATCGCACTGGTCATCGTGTTCATCGAGTTGTGGGCCATCGCCGGCATCCAGAACCGTTACATGGAAACGCCATTCTTCCGCGCGGTCATTCAGGTCGTCATTGGTGGCGCACTGGTGTTGGCGGCCGGCATCCTGATTGGCGGCGGTTGACGGAACGGACGGAGTTCCATTGAGTTCTTGGCGTTGAGGGGGCGGCATGAGCCGCCCCTTTGTATGTCAGACGTGTCGGTTCTGACGGTGGTCGATCAGGTCGGTCACCACGGACGGATCGGCCAGCGTCGAGGTGTCGCCCAGCGAGCCGAAGTCGTCCTCGGCGATCTTGCGCAGGATGCGGCGCATGATCTTGCCCGAGCGGGTCTTGGGCAATCCCACTGCGAACTGGATCTTGTCGGGAGAGGCAATCGGCCCAATCTCCTTCCTGACCCACTGCGTCAGCTCGGTTGCCAAGGTGTCGGTCGGCGTCTCGCCTTCCATCAGCGTCACATAGGCATAGATGCCCTGACCCTTGATGTCGTGCGGATAGCCGACGACGGCGGCTTCCGCCACCTTCGGGTGGGCGACCAGCGCACTTTCCACTTCCGCCGTTCCCATGCGATGGCCGGCGACGTTGATCACGTCGTCGACGCGGCCGGTGATCCAGTAGTAGCCGTCCTCATCGCGGCGGGCGCCATCTCCGGTGAAATACATGCCCTTGTAGGTGGAGAAATAAGTCTGCACGAAGCGGTCGTGGTCGCCATAGACGGTTCGCATCTGACCCGGCCAGCTCGTCAATATCACGAGGTTGCCCTCGGCAGGGCCTTCCAGCACGTTACCGAGCGCATCGACGATGGCCGGTTCCACGCCGAAGAACGGCCGTGTCGCCGATCCCGGCTTCAGGCGGGTGGCTCCGGGCAGCGGCGTGATGAGGATGCCGCCCGTCTCTGTTTGCCACCAGGTGTCGACGATCGGGCAGCGATTTTCCCCGACCACGTGATGGTACCAAAGCCAGGCCTCGGGGTTGATCGGCTCGCCAACGGTGCCGAGAATGCGCAGCGAGGCCCGCGATGTGCGCTTCACCGGTTCTTCGCCCGAGGCCATCAACGAGCGAATGGCCGTCGGTGCCGTATAGAAGATCGTCACCTTGTGACGGTCGATGACTTCCCAGAAGCGGGATGGGTTGGGATGGCTCGGCACGCCCTCGAACATCAGCGTCGTCGCACCATTGGCAAGCGGACCGTAGAGAACATAGGAGTGGCCGGTGACCCAGCCGACGTCGGCGGTACACCAGTAGATATCGTCCTCATGGCAGTCGAACACCCATTGATGGGTGAGAGACGCATAGACCAGATAGCCGCCGGTGGTGTGGAGCACGCCCTTGGGGCTGCCTGTCGAGCCGGACGTGTAGAGGATGAACAGAGGATCTTCCGCGCCCATCGGCGAAACAGGGCAATCGGTGGGTTGCCCCTTCGCCGCTTCATCATAATAGACGTCGCGTCCCTCAAGCATGCTGACCGGTCGGCCTGTACGCCTGACGACCAGCACCCTGGATACGCCGGGGCATTTCTCGAGCGCCGCATCGACATTGGTCTTGAGCGGTACCTTGCGCCCGCCTCGGACCCCCTCGTCAGCGGTGATCACCAGCGAACTGCCGGCGTCGCGGATGCGACCGGCGAGACTGTCGGGCGAGAAGCCGGCGAACACCACGGAGTGGATGGCCCCGATGCGCGCGGCGGCCAGCATGGCGAAGGCTGCCTCGGGAATCATCGGCAGATAGATGGTGACGCGATCGCCGCGTCTGACCCCCGAAGCCTTCAGCACGTTGGCAAAGCGGCAGACTTCTTCCTGAAGTTCGCGATAGGTGATGGCGCGCTGCTCGGTGGGATCGTCGCCTTCCCAGAGGATAGCCACCTTGTTGGGCGTGCGGTCGGCGTGGCGGTCGACGCAGTTGTAGGCGACGTTGAGAATGCCGTCTTCGTACCAGCGGATTGAAACGTGATGCGGATCGTAGGAGGCGTTCTTCACCCGAGTGAATGGTTTGATCCAATCGAGCCGGCCGGCCATGGATGCCCAGAAACCGTCGGGATCCTCGACGGAGCGCTTGTAAAGCTCCAGGTATTTGTCGTTGCTGATAAAGGCCGACGCAGCCATAGCCGCCGGCACCTCGAAAACCTCACCGGACATCCGAACCCTCCTCGCGTCAGGCCCTCCTCGGCCACACGCCATTCGGTTTCACTATGGTCCGTCAAAACACGTAAATCCATTAGCCGCCCGGCTAATCGGCTTTGGCGACGGGGACGTTGATCAGGTGAAGTGCCAGACGCGGGTGGTCCTGATATCGCGGTCTTCGATGGCGCGCGGCACCGGCACATCATAGCTCGCCAACGGTGCGATGCCTGCGGTCGGCAGATAGGCGCGGCCCGGATCGCCGAACAGAACTGCGGCGCCCGCCGTCTGCGCGGCACGCAGGAAAGGTTCGACGCGGACCGCCATGGGGCGCTCGTAGAACACATCTCCAGCCAGCACGACGTCGAAGCCCGCGGCGCCGCAATCGAGGAAGTCGGTCGCCGGTGCGCTCAGCGCCACCCCATTGTCGCTTGCGTTGATCAGAATGGCAGCGCGGGCATAGGGATCGATATCGGTGGCGACTACCTCGCTCGCGCCGGCAAGTCCCGCCGCGATGGCGACAATGCCGGAGCCAGCTGCGAAGTCGAGTACACGCGCGCCTCGAACGATCTCGGGATGGTCGAGCACATGGCGGGCGAGCGCCTGTCCTCCGGCCCAGGCAAAGGCCCAGAAAGGAGGAGGCAGGCCGGCGCGACCGAGATCTGCCTCGGTGGCTTGCCAGAGATCCATCGCCTCGTCGGCAAGCCTGAGCCGGATCTCGGGCACCAGCGGGGGGGCTTTGCTGCGGGTTTCGCGCAGGATGAAGGCGCGCTCGCGCGAGAGGTCACTCACCGTTTGGCCATGGCGAGGACGATGGCCCATTCCTCGTCGGTGACCGGCTGAACCGAAAGGCGCATGGAGGTCACCAGGCTCATCTTTGAAAGCGTAGGCTCGGCCTTGATTTCGGCAAGCGTGACCGGGCGATCCAGATCGCGAACCGCCTTCAGGTCCACGCAATCCCAGCGCGGGTCGGCACTGGTGCTGTCCGGGTGAGAGAGGGCGATCACCTCGCAGATGCCGACAACGGCGAGCCCCTCATTGGAATGGTAGAAGAAGCCCTGGTCGCCCACTTTCATTGACCGCATGTTGTTGCGGGCAAGGTAGTTGCGCACGCCGTCCCATTCTGTACCGACTGCCCCCCTTGCCTTGAGGTCGGCGAAGGAGAACTTGAAGGGTTCGGACTTGAACAGCCAGTGGGCCATGGACGCTCCCCGTCGCGATGTGGCGGTCGTGTCAGCCTGGTGCGCCGATTACCCATTTCCAAGGCTTGATGTCGACGCTCTCGAACAGGCCGGCTCGGGCATAGGGATCCTCGGCCAGAACCGTCTGCAGCGTCTTGAGATCGACGGCTTCCGTGATGAGGAGCGAGCCGATCATGTTACCTGCTTCGTCGAGATACGGGCCGCCGACCAGAATGGTATCGGCGTTGGCCTTTACATACTCGAGATGGGCGGCGCGATTGGCCTGTCGGACCGGAAGAAGCCCGACCTTGTCGATGCAGCTGACGACATAATGCATGGTTCGCCTCGAATGCCGACGATGGAACGAGGCGGACCCTAGATCATTTCCCCATCGGATGGAACACTCTGATCAAAAAGGAGATGTGGAGACCTGCGGCTTGGTGCCGATCCGCTGGAGTTACAGACGTCAGGTTGTTCGGTGGTCAAAAACACGCAGCCCCAACGAGGCGTTGGGGCTGCGTGGAAGAGGAGGTATCCCTCTTGATCTGATTTGCCCGTCGGGTCGCTGCGTTCCTTGCGACCGGTCGCGGGTCAGATGGCCAAGGTCGCCGTGACTGTAGAGCTGACCGGACCGCCGAGAGCGTTCCGGTAAGCGGCGCCAATGCCGTCGATGATGCCGGGAGCGAAGACACTGATGACCTCGGAGCGAACGCGGGAGGCATAATCGCTGGCCACCGACAGGAAGGTGAGCGGCGGGAAGGCAAAGGTCCGCTCGGCAGAGCTGACGGTCGGTGCGGCAATAGCGGCGACGACGACTGACTTGGGAACGTTCATGCTGAAGGCGAAGGCGCCGGTGGTGGACGCGGTCATCAACAGGGAAGCGGCCGCTGCGGCAACGAGAAGGCGTTTCATCTTGCAAAACTCCGGAACGCGATTGCCTCCCTTCTATCAGGGGCGGTTGAAAGGGCGGTTCCGAGACAAAGGGCAATTTTCTGCTTTTCGGCAGGGTTTCGTTAACCCGCTGCGCACCGTGATTCATGATTTGTTAACCATGTCCTGGATGCGTTTACAGTAGTTTGGCAGGAAGGGCGCTTTTAAGGGATTTTCACGGTGAAGGGACGTTAGGAATTATGAATATTCCCGCCGGATTAAATGTTACTACTTATAAAGTTTGCCGAAAAAGCGCTAGTAAGACTTTGTTGATGCTATCACGAGATTTCTCTTCATGACATTATCGAACCTGCTGATGTACCCAGATCCGCTGCTTCGGGCTGTGGCCGAGCCTGTTGCCACTTTTGATGAAGGGCTCACCCGCCTCGCGGCGGATCTCATCTCTGCCGTCGAGACGGTGCCGGCCATTGGCCTTGCTGCCACGCACATCGGTGTCTTCCGTCGGGTGATCGCTGTTCGTCCCTCAAGCGAGGTGGCGGTCCGCGTTTACGTCAACCCTTTGATCGAGTGGGCTTCGGCTGAAACCATGATCAATGAGGAAGGATCAGTCTCCATGCCCGGCGTGAGCGCTGAAGTCGAACGGCCACGGGCGGTGAGGGTTGCTTACGTTGATCTCGATGGTACCGGCCACGTCGAGGAGGCCGAGGGGTTCCACGCCGCGGTGTTGCAACACGAAATCGATCAACTCGATGGCGTGTTCTGGATCGAGCGGCTGTCGCGGCTCAAGAGAGAGCGGCTGATCAAGAAATATAACAAGCTTTGCAGCCGATCGGCGCCGTTCGCCATTTTGCCGCCGTGAGATTTCCCCATTCATCGCTAAACTGCGCCCACCAACCGCCTTTCCGACCGGAGAGCCATGCTGATCGATCGCCAACATGCCATCCTGGATATTGCCCGCGAGGTCGGCCGCGTCCTGGTTGACGATCTTGCCGCGCGCTTCGACGTGTCGCCGCAAACCATCCGCAAGGATCTCAACGAGCTCTGTGATCGTCGCCTGCTGGCCCGCGTGCACGGAGGGGCCGTGCTCGCCTCGACGGTGAAGAATGTCGGCTATGAGGCGCGGCGCCAGATCGCAGCTAGCGAGAAGCGGGCAATCGGCGAGGCCGCCGCCGCTCTTGTTCCCAATGATGCGTCACTGTTCATCAATATCGGCACGACCACCGAAGCGGTGGCGCAGGCGCTTCTGCAGCACTCGGGGCTGATGGTCATTACCAACAACATCAACGTGGCCAACCTGATGCGCGCCTATTCGGGCATCGATGTGGTGATCGCCGGAGGTCAGGTCCGTCACGCCGATGGCGGCATCATCGGCGAGGCGGCGGTGGACTTCATTCGCCAGTTCAAGGTCGACTTTGCCATCGTCGGCACGTCGGCGATCGACGACGATGGAGCGCTCTACGACTATGATTTTCGCGAGGTTAAGGTGGCCCAGGCAATCATCGCCAACGCGCGACGGGTGATCTTGGTGGCCGATGAAACCAAGTTCGAACGCACGGCACCGGTCCGGATCGGCTCGGTCGCCCAAGTGGATGTCTTCGTCACGGATCGCTGCCCGCGCGAGAGTGTGCGGCAGCTCTGTGCCGAGGCGGAGGTGGAGCTCGTTGAAACCGCTTCCAGTCATGGCGGGCATGCGGGCGAGGCAGTATAATTTCGCCGACCGGCGGCGTATGCTTCTATGCACCATCGTGTCGGTCTGGTATCCACATGACATGTTGGAATCCAACGGGGTAAGAGGGCATTTTGGGGAAGCCGGGCGAACCGGCGCCGCACCGCGGTGGCGTAGCGGGAACTTTATGTCTCGCACGTTGTTCCCCGGCCCATGTGAATGACGAGTGGAGCCGCTGTGGACCTTTCTGTCGGGAATCCCATGATTGATCGTCGTGATTTTTTAACGCGTGCGTTGACGGCCGTGGGTGCCGTGATGGTCGCGACGGGCGTGCCCGCTGTGGCACGGGCGGCGACCCAGCAGCACCAGTTCGCCGTCACGGGGCCGTTCACCCGCTCGACGGTGGCAGAGATTGCCCGCGGGTTGGCCAAGAAAGCCTATGAGGCGCCGGATACCGGCCTGCCGCCTATTCTCGAGAACCTTACCTACGATCAGTATCGCGACATCCGCTTCCGTCCCGAGGCGGCCATCTGGGCCGACAAGGGGCTACCCTATCAGATGCAGCTGTTCCATCGCGGTTCCTATTTCA
This sequence comes from Pleomorphomonas sp., assembly GCA_029976075.1. Taxonomy (GTDB): domain Bacteria; phylum Pseudomonadota; class Alphaproteobacteria; order Rhizobiales; family Pleomorphomonadaceae; genus Pleomorphomonas. The sequence continues at coordinate 146,209 of JARKNW010000012.1, read as the reverse complement.
AGGAACCTGTCGAGATGGCGCTTGTCGAGAAGGGGCAGGCCACTCACGTTCCCTACGATCCGAATCTCTTCAACTACGGGCCTCTGGTACCGCAACCGATCCCGGCCGAGGACATTGGCTTCTCGGGGTTCCGCCTGCATTCGCCGCTGAACAAGCCCGACGTGTTCGACGAAGTGCTGGTGTTCCAGGGTGCGAGCTATTTCCGGTCGCTGGGCAAGGATCAGACCTACGGCCTGTCGGCGCGTGGGCTTGCCCTCAAGACCGCCGACCCCGAAGGTGAAGAATTTCCGCTATTCCGGGCTTTCTGGGTGGAAACGCCGTCGGCAGGCTCCGACACCTGTGTTGTCAATGCGCTGCTCGACAGCCCCTCGGTATCGGGTGCCTATCGCTTTACCATCCGCCCTGGAATGCCGACCACCATCGATGTCGAGGCACAGCTGTTCCCGCGTGCCGATCTGCAGAAGGTTGGTCTGGCACCGGCCACCTCCATGTTCTTCTTCTCGGCCAACGGTCGTACCGAAATCGACGACTTCCGGCCCGAGGTTCACGATTCGGACGGTCTCCTGATGGTCACCGGCCACGGCGATCGTTGGTGGCGTCCGCTCGCCAATCCCAAAGAGCTGCAGATTTCTGCCTTCCAGGATCGCAGCCCGCGTGGATTCGGTCTCATCCAGCGCGACCGCAGCTTCCTGTCCTTCCAGGATCTCGAAGCCGCTTATCAGCGCCGCCCGTCGCTGTGGATCGAACCGGTTGGTGATTGGGGTGCCGGCGCCGTGACGCTGGTGGAGATTCCGACCAACTCGGAAATTCACGACAACATCGTTGCCTACTGGGCGCCGCAGGACAAGATTCCAGCCGGTACGGAGTATTTCTTCGCTTATCGTCTGTTCTGGGGCGGGGATCCGACCCTGGCCGCTGGGGCCGCCTACGTTTCTGCCACACGGTCTGGGCGGGCAGGTGTTGGCGGGCCGACGCCTGTACGTCTGTTCGTCATCGACTATGGTTTCTTCCAGGGTGTCGACCCTGCCAAGCTCGGTGCCGCCAAGGTTTCCGTGCAGGCTTCCAAGGGCACCGCGAAGAACGTGGTCGTCACCGCCAATCCCGAAACCCACGGTTTGCGCCTTTCCTTCGAGCTCGATCCGCAAAACGAGACCCTGATCGAACTCACGGTGGCGCTGGCCTTCGAATCGGGCCAGACGGCCGAGACCTGGGCCTTCCGATGGACAGCATAGTTCGCGACGTCGCCGTCAGTGGGCGATACGCTACCGGCATGCCGCCGGAGCACCCGACGGATATGCCGGCGCAAGATCTCAAGCGTTTCAGCCGCAAGAGCCGGCGGCAGCTCGTCAATCCCGAGAGCCACTCGTCGTTTCTGAAGCGCTTTGCCGTGATCGGCGGTACGGCGGCGTTGCTTGCCTATGCCGTCAACGAAATGTACGCGGTATTGGCACTTGGCGATCTCACGCCGATCGAACGGGTCGTGCTCGTTCTGTTTACCGTGACCTTTGCTTGGATCGCTCTATCCTCCGTCGCTTCGGTCTTTGGCTTTCTGAAGCTCATCAGTCGTCGGTTTGCCCGCACGGCCCCCGCATCCGACGAGCCGCTGCGCAAGCGCACGGCAATGCTGATGCCGACCTACAACGAAGATCCTTCGCGTATCTTCGCTGCGATCGAGGCGATGGCCCGCGATGTCGAGGCGCTCGGTCAGAGCCACGCTTTCGACTGGTTCGTGCTGGCCGACACGACCGATCCGGAAGTTGTCCTGCAGGAAGAACAGGCGTTGCTTACGGCGCGCGAGCGCATCGGCAGCTTCACTCGCGTCTATTATCGGCGGCGGCGTAACAATACGGCCAAGAAGGCCGGTAACGTCGGTGACTTCTGCAAGCGTTGGGCGAGTTCCTACGATCACCTGCTGGTGCTCGATGCCGATAGCCTGATGGAAGGGCGGACCATCATCGAGCTGGCTCGCCGCATGGAAGCCGACCCGGATGCCGGCCTGATCCAGACCATTCCGACGTTGGTCAACGGCACGACGGTGATGGCGCGACTGCAGCAGTTCGCCGGTCGGGTTTACGGGCCGGTTGTCGGCACCGGTCTGTCCTGGTGGGTGCAGAAGGAAGGCAACTTCTGGGGCCACAACGCCATCATCCGGACCGAAGCCTTCGTGAAGTGTGCCGGCCTGCCTGAGCTCAGCGGCAAGCCGCCGTTCGGCGGCCATATCATGAGCCACGACTTCGTCGAGGCGGCGCTGATCCGCCGCGCCGGTTGGAACGTCATCATTGCCGACGACCTTCCCGGTTCCTATGAGGAAAGCCCGCCGTCGCTCGTGGACCTTGCCATCCGTGATCGCCGTTGGTGTCAGGGTAATCTGCAGCACCTGAAGGTCATCGGCGGCAAGGGGCTGCACTGGGTGTCGCGCTCCCACATCCTGACCGGCATCATGAGCTATATGGCTTCGCCACTCTGGCTGCTCCTGATCCTCTCGGGCCTGGCGCTGACCTTGCAGGCCCATTATATCCGGCCGGAGTATTTCAAGGACGAGTTCCAGCTCTTCCCGTCTTGGCCGCGGATCGACGCCGAGCGCGCCCTCAGTCTGTTCACGCTCACGATGGGCGTGCTGTTCCTTCCCAAGGTGCTGGGTCTCATCGCCTTCTTCTTCAACCGGCAGGACCGCAAGGCCTCCGGCGGCTTCCTGGGACTCATCCTGTCCTTTATCTTCGAAATGGTGGTGTCGGCACTGGTGGCGCCCATCATGATGCTGATTCAGACGGGTGCCGTCACCGAGATCGTGCTGCATCGCGATGCGGGCTGGAAGCCGCAGCGACGCGACGATGGTGGGTTGCCGCTCGGTGATCTCATTATCCGCCACCGCTGGCATGTCCTGTCGGGTTTGGCGTTGGCATGGGCCGCAATTGCCGATAGCTGGGAGCTGTTCGCCTGGCTGTCGCCGGCGATTGCCGGCATGGTGTTTGCCGTGCCGATTTCCGGCTTCACGGGATCCACTGCGGTGGGCCGCTTCATCAAGTGGTTGGGCCTCCTGAGGATACCCGAGGAGCGCCATCGGCCCAACATCCAGGGGCGGATGGACGAGGCTCGTCCGGCCTACATCGAGGCGGTTGCCGCCACGCCGAGTTTGGTCGACATCGTCGCCGACACGGACCTCCTGATGCAGCATCTCGCGCTGATCGACCGCATGGCGCCGCGGCCGCCGGGCCGTGTCGATCCGGTTTCGGCATTGGCGCTGGCGAAGGTCGGCGAGGCGGAAACCATCGAAGAGGGGGTTTCGTTCCTGGACACCAAGGAGCGGGCGACGCTGATTGCCACGCCGCGCATCCTTGATGCTCTGGCGCAGAAGCCGCTCAATCGCGAGGCCATGGCCGAAAGGGCTGCGGCGCGGTCTGCCTGAGTCTGGCGATGGCGGCTACGCCATCGTCATGCGCATGAAAAGAGGCCGATATGCGTGTTATGCATGGCCCATTCCATAATTGACTTGCTCATTGCATGTCGGATCGCCGTAAGTGACGGCTAAGTCTCGCAAAATCTAAATCGGTTTGATCGCTCGGACGATTCACGCCGCTGGCCGCTTTCTCCGAAAGGACGAGGGCGAATAGTCCTATGGGGCTATGACATTAGCGGCCAAGCCTGCTAGGGAAACCACCGACGTAGTTTCCCCTATGGAGCTTGCCGTGCCGATCACCAAGGTGCTTGTCGCCAATCGATCCGAAATCGCCATTCGCGTCTTTCGTGCCGCCAACGAGCTCGGTCTCAAGACGGTTGCCGTCTTCGCCGAGGAGGACCGGTTGGCGCTCCACCGCTTCAAGGCCGATGAGGCCTACCAGATCGGCGCCGGCTTAGGACCGATCGAGGCTTATCTCAGCATTTCCGAGATTCTGCGCGTTGCCAAGGAGGCCAAGGCCGACGCCATTCATCCCGGCTATGGTCTCTTGTCGGAAAGCCCGGAGTTCGCCGAGGCTTGTCGCGACGCCGGGATCACCTTCATCGGTCCATCGCCGGAGACCATGCGTCAGCTCGGCAACAAGGTTGCCGCGCGCAATCTCGCGATCGAAGCGGGCGTCCCGGTCATGCCGGCCACCGACCCGCTGCCTGATGACATGGAAGTCGTGAAGGCCGAAGCCAAGCGCATCGGCTACCCGGTGATGCTGAAGGCGTCCTGGGGCGGTGGCGGTCGCGGCATGCGCGTCATTCGCGACGAGGCAACGCTGATGCGCGAGGTGGTGACCGCCAAGCGCGAGGCGATGGCGGCCTTCGGCAAGGACGAGGTTTACCTTGAAAAGCTGGTCGAGCGAGCCCGTCACGTCGAGGTACAGATCCTTGGCGATACCCACGGTAACATCGTCCACCTGTTTGAGCGTGACTGTTCGGTTCAGAGGCGTCACCAGAAGGTGGTCGAACGGGCCCCGGCTCCCTACCTCACCGACGCGCAGCGCGCGGAGATCACCGCCTACGGTGTGACCATCGCCAAGGCGGCCAACTACTATTGTGCCGGTACCGTCGAGTTCCTGATGGATGCCGACAGTGGCTCCTTCTACTTCATCGAGGTCAACCCACGCATTCAGGTCGAGCATACTGTCACCGAAGAGGTGACCGGTATCGACGTCGTGCGGGCTCAGATCCGCATTCTCGAGGGTGCCAAGATCGGATCGCCGGAGTCGGGTGTGCCGGTGCAGGAAGATATCCGGCTGCATGGCCACGCACTGCAGTGTCGCGTCACCACCGAGGATCCCGAGCAGAACTTCATTCCAGATTATGGTCGGATCACCGCCTACCGTGGCGCGACCGGTTTCGGCATCCGTCTCGACGGCGGCACCGCCTATGCCGGCGCGGTGATCACGCGCTTCTACGATCCGCTGCTCGAGAAGGTGACGGCCTGGGCGCCGACCCCGATCGAGGCGATCAACCGCATGATGCGGGCCTTGCGCGAGTTCCGCATCCGCGGAGTTGCGACCAATCTGACCTTCCTTGAGAGCATCATCTCTCACCCGAAGTTTCAGCAGAATCGCTATACCACTCGCTTCATCGACGAGACGCCCGAGCTGTTCCAGCTTGTGAAGCGTCGGGATCGCGCGACCAAGCTTCTGACTTATATCGCCGACGTCACCGTCAACGGCCATCCGGAAACACGCAGCCGTCCGAAGCCGGGGGAGGGAGCGAAGCCTGTTGTGCCGGTGTTCTCGGGCGGGATGGAACCCGGTACACGTGATCTTCTGACATCGCGAGGTCCCGAGGCGCTTGCCAAGTGGATTCGCGAGCAGAACAACGTGCTGATCACCGACACCACCATGCGTGACGGTCACCAGTCGCTTCTGGCAACCCGCATGCGCACCCACGACATGGCCAATATCGCCGAGGCCTATGCACGTGGTCTGCCGGGCCTTTTCAGCCTTGAGTGTTGGGGCGGTGCCACCTTTGATGTCGCCATGCGCTTCCTCACCGAGGATCCGTGGGAGCGACTGGCGAAGATTCGCGACAAGGCACCCAACATCCTGATGCAGATGTTGCTGCGCGGCTCGAACGGTGTCGGCTACAAGAACTACGCCGACAACGTCGTCCGCCACTTCGTGCAGCAGGCGGCCGAGAGCGGCGTCGACGTGTTCCGCGTGTTCGACTGCCTCAACTGGATCGACAACATGCGCGTCTCGATGGACGCGGTGCTCGACCAGGGCAAGGTGCTGGAAGCCGCCATTTGCTACACCGGCGACATCCTCGACCCCGATCGCGCCAAGTACGATCTCAAGTATTACGTCGGCATGACGCGCGAGCTGGAGCATGCCGGCGCCCACATCATCGCCATCAAGGATATGGCCGGTTTGTTGAAACCGGCGGCGGCGCGCGTGCTGTTCAAGGCGATGCGCGAGGCCACCGATCTGCCGATCCACTTCCACACCCACGACACCTCGGGCATTGCTGCCGCGTCGGTCGTGGCTGCCGTGGACGAAGGGGTCGACATCATCGATGCCGCCATGGACGCGTTCTCCGGCAACACTTCGCAGCCCTGTCTCGGTTCGATCGTGGCGGCGCTCGAGGGTGGGCCGCGGCCGACCGGTCTCGATCAGCAAGCCATCCGTCGCATCTCCTTCTACTGGGAGGCGGTACGCCACAAGTATGCCGCCTTCGAAAATGATCTGAAGGGGCCGGCCTCCGAGGTGTATCTCCACGAGATGCCCGGCGGGCAGTTCACCAACCTCAAGGAACAGGCTCGCTCGCTAGGTCTTGAGACGCGCTGGCACGAGGTGGCCAAGATGTATGCAGACGTCAACAGGATGTTTGGCGACATCGTCAAGGTTACGCCTTCTTCCAAGGTCGTGGGTGACATGGCGTTGCTGATGGTATCTTCGGCGCTGACCCCGGCTGACGTGCTCGATCCCGAGAAGGACGTTGCCTTCCCCGATTCCGTGGTCGAGATGTTCCATGGCGATCTGGGGCAGCCGCCGGGAGGTTGGCCCAGGGATCTCCAGGCCAAGATCCTGAAGGGCGCCGAGCCGATCACCGTGCCGCCGGGCTCGTTGATCCCGCCGGTCGATCTCGAGGCGACACGCACCGAGCTCGCCGAGAAGCTATCCTGGACGCCCAGCGAGCAGGATCTTGCCAGCTACCTCATGTATCCCAAGGTGTTCCTCGATTTCGCCAAGTCGCAGGAGACCTACGGACCGACTTCCGTTCTGCCGACCCCGGTTTATTTCTATGGCATGCAGGCCGGCGACGAACTGACCATCGAACTCGAACGCGGCAAGTCGCTGGTGCTGATTTGCCAAGCGGTCGGCGAGCCCGACAACGAAGGCATGGTGCGGGTGTTCTTCGAACTCAACGGCCAGCCGCGCATGGTGCGCGTGCCCGACCGGTCGAGTGCCGCTTCTGCTCGGACGCAGCGCCGCAAGGCCGACGCTGGCGATCCAAGCCACGTGGCGGCGCCGATGCCCGGCGTCGTATCAACGCTTGCGGTGAAGGCGGGGCAGGTGGTGAAGGCGGGCGATGTGCTGCTCTCCATCGAGGCGATGAAGATGGAAACATCGATCCATGCCGAGCGCGACGGGACCGTTGCCGAGGTGTTGGTCGCGGCCGGAGCTCAGATCGACGCCAAGGACCTGTTGGTCGTGCTCAAGGATTGATGAAAGAGACCCGGGGATATCGTCCTCATGGGACATGACAAGGAAATGGCCGGCGAAAGCCGGCCATTTCGTATCTCGACTGTGCTGAAGATCAGCCGCGCAGGGCTGAAGCGAGCTCGTCCCAGCTCGCTTTGTCCGGGGCCATGAGGAGGCCGCCAGCCCTGAGATCAGGCCGGTAGGGCGAGCCGTCGAGCAGGGCCGAATAGCCGCCGGCTTCGCGGTGGATCAGCCAGCCTGCCGCGTGATCCCATGGCGACAGCTTGTGATAATAGCAAAAGTGGATGCGGCCATCGACGAGCAGCCGCATCTCCTGTCCGCCGCAACGATAGTTCATGATGCTCCAGGCGCGGCCGAAGCCGGCCAGGAGCCGGTCACGCTCCTCGGGCGAGGCGTAATACCAGCCGGCACAGCCCTGCATGTTGGAGAGCGGCGCGGCCGGCGCGACCCTCAGCGGCCGGTCAGGCCGGCCGTTGCCGGCGAGGAAGGCACCTTTGCCCGCAATGGCACATGCCGCGTCGCCGCGCACCGGATCGTAGATGATGCCGCCTTTGACTTCGCCATGCTCGATCACCGAGATGATGACCGCGAAGGCGGGGATGCCATTGGCGTAGTTGAAGGTGCCATCGATCGGATCGACGACGACGGCTCGCGGTGCTCCCATCAGTCGATCGATCAGCGTCGGCTCGCGTTCCATGATTTCCTCGCCGACGAACAGGAAGTCATTGCCCCAGGCGGCGCGAAAGCGTTTCTCGATCAGTTCCTCGGACGCCACGTCGGCGATGGTGACGAAGTCCGAAGCGTGTGCCTTGGTCTTGATGTCGGCAGCGGTCAGATTCGAAAAATGCGGCATGATCTCGGTTTCCGCCGCCGCCTTGGCGGTGGCGACGAGAAAATCGATGTCCTGGCGGGTGACGGTCATTGCGAACTCCGGATTATCCGCAGGATGGAATGCACCCAAAGGACGACGGGAGCAAGACGGCAGGCTTTCGCGAGCCCTTGCATTTCGCTTCGTTTCGCCCACCTTCTTCAAGGGATTACGGAGAAAAGTCGTGCGGGCTCTTGGACGCTTCATCGGCCCGTTCTGGCGGGCTGCCTTGACCTTCAATGCCGCCGATGGTTGGGCGATCGCCTCCCACGTGGCGCTTTCGGCGCTGATGGCTCTCTTTCCGTTTCTGATCTTTCTCACGGCCATCGCCGCTTTTTTCGATCTCAGCACGCTGTCGGCGACCGTGGTGGCCCTGATCTTCGAGAGCGTACCGGCGCGGATTGCCGCGCCGATCGCCGATGAAGTGAAGAATGTGCTTCTGGTGCCGCGCCGTGACGTGCTGACCTTCGGCGTGGCACTGGCGCTCTGGTTTGCCTCGTCGGGTGTCGAGGCAATGCGCGTTGGTCTCAATCGTGCCTATGGCATGGTCGAGAACCGCAATTTCATTCTGCTCAGGCTCGAAAGCATAGGGTTCGTGCTGGTCGGAACGCTGACCTTTCTGACCATCGCCTTTCTGGTGGTGCTGGCACCCGTGGCTTGGAAGGCGCTCGCCCATCTGCTGCCGGCCATCGACACCTTCGCCTGGTCGCTGACGCTTCTCCGTTTCGGCCTGACATTGCTGATTGCCGGTGGCGGTCTGGTGGCGGCGCATCTTTGGTTGCCGGCCGGCCGTCGGCGCATCTTGGAAATCCTGCCGGGCGTTGGCCTGACGCTCGGTGCCTGGATCGCCGGTGCCTACGGCTTCTCGCTCTATCTGGCCGATTTTGCCAATTATGCCTCGACTTATGCGGGCCTTGCCGGTGTGATGACCGCCATCATCTTCCTCTACATGATGGCATTGATTCTTCTCTATGGCGCCATGCTCAATGCCGCCCTGGTGGAGAGGCGGAAACGGATCGTCGAGGTGGGTTCGCCGGACGAACCATTGACATCCCCATAGCCATGATGGAAGCCGTAGGCTGCGTTGTTGTCGCCGGATCGATCCGGCCGGCGGCCGCTGACACGCCAACCCCCGAAGCATGCGTCCGGTCGTCCCGTCCGGACAACAGGAGACAGCCATGTACACGCTCGAAATCGCCGGCATCGCGATCGCCACCACCGACGCCGACGAGGCGGAGGCGCGCGAGATCTTCGAGAGCGAGGATTTTCTCGACGACATTCGCGGCTTCACGAGCGCCGGCGCCCCGATCTGGGACGGCGTTTCTGCCTTCGTCATCCGGCCCGCCAACGAGGATGAAATCGACGCCTTCGGCGAAATCGAAGATTTCGAAGAGGACATCGAGGACGAAGAGGCCGATGAGTTTGACGAGGAGGGAGCCAACATCATGTTCCTCGTCGACATCGATCAGTTCGACGACGAAGGTGAATGAGACCGGCTTCCTCACAAGGGGTCAGCGCCGCGTCCGCAACAGCGCGAATTCCATTTCGCGCGCAGACCGGCTTCACTGTCCATCTCAGGCATTCGGGCGGCGGTCCTTCCGCCGCCCTTCCGGTTGCGTCTTTTCTTGATCGGCCGGAGTGGCGCAGCGGCCGGCGCTGGCCCATCCGGGGCGGCGGGAGTTGTCGATGAAGCGCGTGATGGAAGTGCTGAAAGAGGCCCGCCTCGATGAGGCGGCCGACCTCGTCGCCCGCGGCAACAAGCCGGAGATCGCCGGCCTGTTGAAGGTTCTCTACGGCAAGGGCGCCGCCGAGGACGTCGTCGCCTATTCCGCAAGCGAACTGATCGCCTTTGCCGAAGGGGCGATGTCGAGCCTGTCACTCAGGGTGCCGGGCATCCACTCCATCCGCATCTACAATCCGGTCTGGGACGACGATGCCAGTCATCGCAAGGAAGTGACGGTCGTCGATATCCTCAACGACAACATGCCGTTTCTGGTCGATTCGGTCATGCAGGAGTTGACTGACGCCGGCATCGAGGTGCGCCTGATGGTGCATCCGATTCTGTCCGTGGTGCGCGGCATGAGCGGTCGTTTGCTGTCGATCGGCGACGACCTGGATGCCACCCGCGAGAGCTTCATCCACATCCATATCACCCGGCTGCCCGATGCCATCGCAGCCGCCCAGCTGGAGACACGCCTCGACGGTTTGCTGACGGAGGTCCGATCGGCGGTCGATGACTGGCCGCGCATGCAGGCCTTGGTCAAGTCGGTGATCAATGTCTATCGCCACACGCCACCCCCGTTGCCGCCAGAAGCGGTGGCGGAAGCGGTCGAGTTCCTGAACTGGCTCAACGACGACAATTTCACCTTCCTAGGGCTCCGGGAATATATGGTGGGCGCCGATGGGAGTGGCGGCGAACTGCCCGCGCTTCTGAGTGCAGGCGCCGGTTACGGGCTGTTGCGCGACCCGTCGGTGAGGGTGTTGCGGCGCGGTCGCGAGATGGTGCAGGTGACGCCGGAAATCACCGAGTTCTTGCGCCAGACGGAACCGCTGATCGTTGCCAAGGCCAACGTGAAGGCGCGCGTTCATCGTCACGCCTATCTCGATTATATCGGCATCAAGCGTTATGACGCGGGTGGTCGTCTTGTCAGCGAGATCCGGCTGCTCGGCCTGTTCACCTCGTCGGCTTATACCCGGTCCACCCATTCCATTCCCTATCTTCGCCGCAAGGTGGGAACGACCATGGCTCGCGCTGGCTTCGATCCGGAAAGTCATTCCGGACGGGCGCTGCGCAACATCCTCGAAAGCTATCCGCGCGACGAGCTGTTCCAGGTCGACCTTGATACGCTGCTGGAATTTTCGCTGGCGGTTCTCGAACTCGGCGAGCGGCCGCGAATCCGGGTGCTGGCCCGCCGCGACAAGTTCGACCGCTTCGTTTCCCTTCTGGTCTACGTGCCGCGCGATCGCTACACCACCGATACGCGCGTTGCGATCGGGAACTATCTCGCGGAGGCTTTTGCCGGCCGTGTTTCGTCGGTCTACCCCTCCTTCCCGGAAGGGCCTCTCGCCCGCGTTCACTACATCATCGGACGTGACGAAGGGCCGACGCCGGCCGTTGCTCAGACGGAGCTGGAGGCGGCAGTCGCCCGCCTCACCCGCAACTGGGTTGATGGCTTCGCTGACGCCTGTCGGGCGAAGTTCGGTCCGGCGCGTGGTCGCAAGTTGATCGAACTCTACGGCCGCGCCTTTCCCGAGGCCTACCGCGCAAGCTATGGTGCGGACATGGCCGTGGCCGACGTGGCTCTCCTAGAGCTGTTCGTCGGTGATCGCTGGACGGCTGTCGACCTCATTGGCAGCGGCCTGCCGTCACCGCGCGTCTCGATGCGCCTGATGAGCCGCGGAGGGCCGGTACCGCTATCGGCCCGGGTACCGGTTCTGGAAGCCATGGGCTTTACGGTTCTCGAGGAGAAGACCTTCGAAATCGACCGTCCCGGCGAGCTGATCGTGCTGCACGACATGGCGCTTCGCCGCGCCGACGGGAACGACATCGATCTTGCCCGCGACGGCAATCGCCTCAAGGCCCTGTTCATGGCGGTCTGGCTCGGCAAGGCCGATAGCGATCGCCTCAATGCGCTGACGCTGGTTGCCGGCCTTGGCTGGCGCGAAATTGCCATGCTCCGGGCTCTGTCCCGTTATCTCGGTCAGATCGGCCTTGCGCATGGTCATGCCTACGTTGCCGAGGCATTGGTTCGCAACTCCGGTGTCGCCGGTCTTCTCGTCTCGCTGTTCACGGCTCGATTTGACCCGGCGTTCACCGGTAACCGCTCCGCGCGAGTGGCTCAGTTCCGCGCCGAACTCGAGGCCGCCTTCAGGGATGTGCCGATCCTTGATGACGATCACATCTTGCGGCAACTTGCCAATCTGATCGAAGCGGCGACACGCACGACGTTTTTCCAGATCAGCGCCGACGGCAGTCCGCATCCGGTCATGGCCTTCAAGTTCGATGCGGCGCGGATCGACGCTTTGCCGGCTCCGCGGCCCTTCGCAGAGATATGGCTGCATGCTCCGGATGTCGAAGGCGTGCATCTCCGCTTCGGCAAGGTGGCGCGCGGCGGGTTGCGCTGGTCGGATCGACCAGAGGATTTCCGGACCGAAATCCTCGGCCTCGTCAAGGCGCAACAGGTCAAGAACGCGGTCATCGTGCCGGTCGGGGCCAAGGGTGGGTTCGTTGCCCGTCGGATCGCCGCCGGTGCCGATCGGGCGGCGGCTGGCCTTGCCGCCTACGAGCGCTACGTCGGCACGCTCATCGATCTCACCGACAACATCGTCGGTGATGCCGTGGTGCCTCCGGTTGCCACAGTTCGCTACGATGCCGATGACCCCTATCTGGTGGTGGCCGCGGACAAGGGTACGGCCAGTTTCTCCGATGTCGCCAATCGCATCGCATTGTCGCGCCGCTTCTGGCTCGCCGATGCCTTCGCATCTGGCGGCTCCGCCGGTTACGACCACAAGAAGATGGGCATCACCGCGCGGGGTGCCTTCGAGGCGGTGAAGCGACATTTCCGCGAGATCGACCTCGATGCCGAAGTCGATCCGTTCACCGCCGTCGGCGTCGGGGACATGTCCGGCGATGTGTTCGGCAACTTCACGCTGCTGTCGGCCTCGTTGAGGCTGGTCGCCGCTTTCGACCATCGCCACATCTTCATCGATCCGACACCGGATGTCGAAGTGGCGCTTTCCGAACGGCGGCGCCTTTTCGCGCTGCCGCGTTCGAGTTGGGCCGACTACGACCTTGCGAAACTGTCCAGTGGGGGCGGTGTTTTCTCGCGGACTCAGAAGTCGATCACGCTTTCGTCCGAGGCGAGGGCAGCGCTTGGCATCGAGGTGGCGACCCTCAGTCCAGACGAACTGGTGACAGCGCTCCTCAGGGCGCCGGTCGATCTCCTGTTCTTCGGCGGCATCGGCACTTTCGTGCGTGGTGACGGCGAAAGCAATCTTGATGCCGGTGATCGTGCCAATGACGGCATTCGCATTCCCGCTGCCAACCTCAGGGCTCGTGTTGTCGGTGAGGGCGCCAACCTCGGCATGACGCCGAGGGCGCGGGTCGACTTTGCCCGTCGGGGTGGTCGCGTCAACTCCGATGCCATCGATAACGTCGGCGGGGTGGCGACTTCGGATGCCGAGGTCAACATCAAGATTGCCCTCGGACGGGCGATGGCTGCTGGCCGGCTGACGCTTTCCGATCGCGACGTTCTGCTGGCAAGCATGACCGACGACGTTGCCGCCGGCGTGCTACGGCTCTGTCGCCGCCAAGTGGTTGCGCTTTCTGTGACGAGGGCGCGCGGTTCTGGCGAACTGCCCCGTCTGATGCGCCTCTCGGCCATGCTGGCTGAGCGAGGGCTGCTCGATCCACATCGCGAAGGACTTCCAGACGAGGCTGCCGCTGGCCGCCTCGCAGCTGCCGGGGACACCCTGTCGCGGCCGGAGACAGCCATCCTGATGGCGCACGCCAAGTTGATGCTGGCCGACGAGCTTCTTGCCGGCCGGCTCATCGACGATCCCGCGCTTGGTGACTGGCTGACCCACGCCTTCCCGCCGGCCATGCGGTCGCGTTTTGCCGAGGACATTGCCGAGCATCGTCTCGCCCGCGACATTCTCGCCACCCGTGTTGCCGGTGCGGCCGTAGACGCTGCCGGTCCGACCTTCGTCAGCCGGCTGGGCGATGAAGCCAGCGTCGGTGCCGAAGAGGCCGTTCGCGCCCTCGTCGTCGCCGCCGCTGCCTTCGGTACGGACGCGGTGACTGTCGAAATCGACGCCCTTGAGGGAAAGATTGCTGGTGTCGTCTGGGTCGAGCTTCGACGCCGGGTTGCCGATTTCCTGACCGATGCCGCCCTCTGGGTGGCGCAAAACGGTCCCCCCGAAGGCAATCTCGCGTCTTCCATCGAGCGGCTCGCAGGTGGTGTGCGTCGCTTCCGCGAAAGCACGTCGATCGGTGCCGCAGATCCCGAGCTGCTGGCCGCTGGCGTGCCCGAACCGTTGGCGATGCGTCTTGCGAGCTTGCCAGCCGAGCTGGGCAGTCTCGATCTCATCGTCATCGGCGAGGAAGTCGGGCGCTCGGTTGACGAGGTGCTGCCGGTGATGACGGCGATCGACGAGGCGCTTGCCGCCGATCTGTTCGCCCGCCTGTCCGCAGTGGTGCGCCCGGCGGATCTCTACGAGGGGCAGGCTGGAGAAATCGCCCGTCGGGCGTTTGCCATGGCTCGTCGCCGCATCGTTGCCCGTGCCATTGCCGAGGGAGGAGCCGATCTCTGGACGACGGCCCGCGAGGCGCGCATCGGACGTTTGCGGCAGCTCATCGGTGATCTGCTTGCCGGCGCTCCGACCGTGGCCAAGCTGACCGTGGCGGCCGGTCTGGTTGCCGAGTTGGCCGAATGACGGCCGCTGGCCGGGCGTTTCGCCGTTGCATTCGGAGGCGGCAGGCGCAATCATGACGGTGACGTGACGATCACGGCCCGGAGGTGCGCTTGAGCGGCGAAGTCGACGAGGGGGCAGATGAGCCCAAAAATCTGGTTGCGCTGGCGCGCGCGGTTTCAGACGTGCCAGCGCCCGGCGATTTTCGTCAGGCAGTGCGAGAGACACCCTATGTGGCATTCGATCGCCATGAGCTTTCGGAGATTCTGAAGGTTTACGGCCGCATGGTGGCGGTGGGCGAATGGCGCGATTATGCCATCGACCATCTGCCCGACCGCGCCGTCTTCTCGATCTTTCGGCGCTCATCGGAAGTGCCGCTCTACAGGGTCGAGAAGAACCCCAAGCTTGCCCGTCGGCAGGGTGCTTATTCGGTGATCGCCCAGACCGGCATGATCTTGAAGCGTGGCGGCGAGCTGGCTCGCGTCCTGCGCGTCATCGACAAGTCCTGGCTTTCCGTTGCCGAATAATGCTGCTTACGGACAGGGATTGCCGAAGCGCTGATGCAGGTCGTCGACGGCTGTCTGCATTTCCTCCGTCCAAGCGAACCCGGCGCCGGCAAGGTTGCTCTCCAACTGTGCCTCGGAACTCGGTCCGATGATTACCGAGGCGACAGTCGGCTGGTTCATGGCG
The DNA here is from genome assembly GCA_029976075.1 of Pleomorphomonas sp. Taxonomy (GTDB): domain Bacteria; phylum Pseudomonadota; class Alphaproteobacteria; order Rhizobiales; family Pleomorphomonadaceae; genus Pleomorphomonas. The sequence goes on along the minus strand of JARKNW010000012.1, from coordinate 131,116 downwards.
AAGGCGATGGCGAAGGTGACGGGGTCGGCGCCGAAGCGGCGGGCGAGGTCGACATAGGCGGCAATAGCCGCGTCGGCATGTGGCTTCTCGTAGCGCTGCAGACGATTGAAGAGGGCCTTGCGGCTCAATGCCGGTAGTGCGCCATTCCGATATTTGCCGCTGAGGTAGCCCTGAGCCAGCGGCGAATAGGGCAGAAGGCCAACATCTTCCCTCAGAGCAATCTCCGCGAGGCCGCCCTCCCAGGTGCGGTTGACAAGGCTGTAAGCGTTCTGCACCGAAACGGGCCGTGGCCCGATGCCGCGCTCGGCTGCGGCAATGAAGCGCATCAGGCCGTAGGGACTTTCATTGGAAAGGCCGAAATGGCGGATTTTGCCGGCGGCGATCAGGTCCGCGAAAGCGGCGGCGGTCTCCTCAATCGCCGTTTCGTCTTCGGCGGGGGTGAAGGGCTTGAAGCGCGAGGGCACAGTGCCCCAGTCGGAGACGACACGATCGGGCCAATGGATCTGGTAAAGGTCGATCCGGTCGGTCTTGAGGCGGCGGAGCGATTTGTCGACCGCCTCGAAGATCTGCGCCCGGGTGAGTCGGGTCGGAGCACCGTCGTCGCGGAACCAGTCGTTGGAGCTGCGGCCGCAGACCTTGGTCGCCAGGATCACGTCGTTGCGTCGGCCGCGTGCGGCGAACCAGTCGCCGATGATCGTCTCCGTTGCACCCTGCGTTTCGCGTTTTGGCGGCACGGGATACATTTCGGCGGTATCGATGAAGTCGATGCCAAAGCCAACGGCGCGGTCGAGAATGGAGAATGCCTCTTCCCTGGCGGTCTGCTCGCCAAAGGTCATGGTGCCGAGACAAAGGGGCGTGACAAGAAGATCGGAGCGACCGAGGCAGCGTTTCTGCATAAGGGAGGCTTTCTCTTGATCAGTCGACGTCGGGCAGGAGTGCCAGAAGATCTGTGACGCCAACATCAATGCCAGCTTGAGTGAGAAGCGTGGTCACCTGCCCGCGATGATGGGTCTGGTGGTTGAAGACGTGCAATAGGACCGAAGCCAGCAACTTGCGATGGGGTGTGCCGTCAGTGCGGCGGTACTCAAGAACGCCGACGAGATCGGCCTCCGTCAGGCCGTCGATGAAGCTGACGATCAGCCTGTCGATACGTTCGCGGACCGGCCTGAGTTTTGAAAGGTCATCGGCGATGGTGAGTCGGATACTGCCAGGCTGCGGCAAGCCTGTCAGATCGATGCGCCCCACAAATGGCGCATGTTCGGCGAGACGGCCGAGCCAGATGAGATCAGCGGCGGCGAGGTGATTGAGCGTACCGAGGATCGAGCCGAAGAAGGCTCCCCGGTCGCGAGAAAGTTCATCGGCCGTCAGCCGTTCGGCGGTGTCGTAGACCTTGGTATTCATCCAGGCGTTGTATGAGGCCATCAGACGAAAATGGTCGAGCCCGCTCATGGTGGATCTCCCTAAAACTGTGTTCCGGGGTTGGTGGGCGGATGAGAAGAGCTAGGTCTTGCCCTTGATCCGCTCGATCAGCCCTTCGACCGACGGCAGGATTCGCTCGACAATGATCTCTACGCCGGCGGCATTGGGATGCATGCGGTCGGCCTGGTTGAGGCTGGCGTCTCCGGCGACGCCGTCGAGGAAGAAAGGATAAAGAAGAGCGCCGTGCTTCTGGGCGAGCTCGGGAAAGATCGAATCAAAGCGGCTGGCGTAGTCGGCGCCGAGATTGGGTGCTGCCCGCATACCAGCGAGAAGGACAGGCGCCCCCGTTTCGTCGAGTCGCGACATCAACTCATCAAGGCTTTCGCGGACGAGCACGGGGTCATGACCGCGCAGCATGTCATTGGCGCCGAGTTCGATGATGATGCCATCGGCACCGTCGGCCAATGCCCAGTCGAGACGGGCGAGACCGTCGGCAACCGTGTCGCCTGAAACCCCGGCATTGACGATATCGACGTCGTGGCCGCGTTTGCGGAGCGCTGCTTCCAGTCGATCCGGGAAGGCGTCCTGGCTGAGAACGCCATAACCGGCAGTTAGACTATCGCCGAGCGCGACGATACGCATTGACTTGGCCTCCGCACCGACAATGCCGGCGAGGAAGGCGAGAACGAACACAAATATCCGATGTCTCACGGCCTTTTGACCCGGCTTGCAATGGTTTCCGAGCCGCCCATATGACAGGCTTGGGCTTTCCTCGGCAAGCCCTGCCGGTGCCTCGCGTTCCCGAACCGCCAGAATCGAAAGCCTGCCCTTGCCCGATCCAGCCATTGTCCTGTCGCAGGTCGACCTCAGCCTCGGCAGTGGCGCATCTCGCGTCCATATTTTGAAAAACCTGTCCTTTTCCATCGAGGCGGGTATCAGCGTCGGCATTGTCGGGCCTTCGGGATCCGGCAAGTCGACACTCCTGATGGTGTTGGCCGGCCTAGAACGGGTCGATGGCGGCACGGTCGCGGTTGGCGGCGAGCGGCTCGATCGGATGGGTGAAGATGCCCTTGCCCGTTTTCGCGGCCGCTCGGTCGGAATCATATTCCAATCCTTCCATCTTATGCCGACCATGACGGCGCTGGAAAACGTGGCGGTGCCTCTGGAACTCAGTGGCCGGCGCGACGCCTTTGAGCGGGCGCGGGCCGAGCTGGAGGCGGTCGGCCTTGCGCATCGTCTCGGCCATCATCCGGCGGAATTGTCGGGCGGCGAGCAGCAACGCGTCGCCATTGCCCGTGCGCTTGCGCCGGAGCCGTCGATCCTGATCGCCGATGAGCCGACCGGCAACCTCGACGCCGACACTGGCCGCGACGTCATCCGCCTGATGTTCGAGGCGCGGGCGCGGCGCGACGCGACGCTGGTGCTGGTGACCCACGATCGTGCTTTGGCAGAGTCCTGCGACCGCCGCATTGTCATGCGTTCTGGCGAAATCGTCGAAGATGTCGTCGCGGAGGCGGCACAGTGAGCGGCCCAACACCCGGCTGGCGGGTCGCCGTTCGCCTTGCTGGCCGGGAAGCACGCAGCGGTCTTTCCGGTTTTCGCATTTTCATTGCGGCCATTGCGCTTGGTGTCGCCGCCATCGCTGCCGTGGGTTCGACCAGCCGGGCGATCACCGAGGGCATCGCCCTGCAGGGACGGGAAATACTTGGCGGTGACATCGCCGTCCGTTTCGGAGGCGAAGTACCGCCTGACGACGTGATGGCTGCCTTGGGCGTGCATGGCCGTTTGTCGACGGTGACCTTGGTCAACTCCATGGCTCGGCGTGTCGATGGCGAGGCGCAGGCGCTCGTTCGCATCAAGGCGGTGGACGACGCTTATCCGCTGACCGGCGAACTGCGTCTCGACGGTGGCGGTCAGCTTGCCGATGCGCTCAGGCCGGCTGCGGATGGGGCCATCGGTGTCGTCGTCGAGCCGATCCTTGCCGATCGCCTCGACGTCAAGGTGGGCGACCATATCGCCATCGGTCGGGCGACGGCCGAAATCCGGGGGCTGATTGCCAGCGAGCCCGATCAGATCGGAACCGGCGTTGCCTATGGACCTCGCGTGATGATGAGCCGGGCGGCACTTGCGACAACCGACATCGTTCAGCCGGGGAGTCTCGTCGAGATGACGGTTCGTCTTGCCCTGCCCGATGGAACGGCCGACGCCGCGGTCGCCGCTACGACCGCCGAAATCAAATCCGCTCAATCCGACACCGGTCGACGTGTTTCCAACCGGCTCGACGCGGCACCGGGTCTCGAACGCAACGTCGATCGTTTCACGGAGTTTCTGACGCTGGTCGGTCTCACTGCGCTGATCGTCGGTGGCGTTGGAGTGACCAACGCGGTCAAGGCTTTCATCGATCGCAAGCGCGACAGTATCGCGACGCTGAAGGCGGTGGGGGCATCCGGTGGTTTCGTGGTTGCCGTCTACCTGATCGAGATTGGCGTCATCGCCAGCATCGGCGTGGTACTTGGCCTGTCCCTGGGCTTGCTGCCGCCCTTCTTTGCCGGTGGCTTGATCGCCTCGGCGCTCGACCTGCCGATTAAGATCGGCATATATCCGGGCGAACTGGTGCTCGCCGCCGCCTATGGGTTCCTCACGGCCTTTGCCTTTGCCATCTGGTCGCTCGGTCGTGCCCATGACGTGCCGGTGAGTGCGCTGTTTCGCGAAAGGGTTATCTCCGAGCGGCGTCTGCCGCGCCGCGTCTACGTTGCTGCGACCGCCGCCGCTGTCCTTCTTCTTGCCACGCTTGCCATCACCTCGGCATCCGATCGCTTTGTTGCCGTGGTGTTCGTCCTGTCCATGGCGGCGATCTTCCTCGTGCTGGCGGGTGTCGCGGGGTTGATCCGCCGTCTCGCCGGTCGTTTGCCGGCAGTCGGCTCCGCCGAGTTTCGTCTGGCGTTGCGCAACATTCACCGCCGGGGCGGTTTGACGCTGTCGGTGGTGCTCTCCCTTGGTCTCGGGCTGACGCTGATGGTGGCGCTGGCGCTGATCGATACGGGCCTGCGGCGGCAGCTTACCTCGACGCTACCGGCGAAGGCGCCGACCTTCTTTGTTCTCGATATTCGTGCGAGCGAGCTAGATGCCTTCTCGAATCTCGTGGCAGCCACCGTGCCCGGCACGACGCTCGAGACGGTTCCCATGCTGCGCGGGCGCATCACGGCGCTGAAGGGCGTGCCGGTCGACAAGATCGATGCGCCGGAACGGGCGCGTTGGGCCCTCTCTGGTGACCGTGGCATCACATTGTCAGCTGAGCCGCCTGCCAACTCGACGCTTGCCTCTGGTGCCTGGTGGCCGAAGGACTACAAGGGTGAGCCGCTCGTGTCCTTCGAGGATCAGCTGGCACGCGAGTTTGGCCTCTCGATCGGCGATACGGTTACCGTCAGCGTCCTCGGTCGGGAGATCACGGCCAAGGTTGCCAGCACGCGCAAGGTCGAGTGGCAGTCGCTCAGCATCAACTTCGTGATGGTGTTCTCGCCGAACACCTTTGCCGGGGCACCCTATTCGGTGTTGTCGACGGCGGCGTTGCCCGCCAATGGCGATCCTGGCGGCGATCGGGAAACCGAGGGGCGGCTGATCAAGGCGGTCGTCGCTGCCTTCCCGACGGCGACCATGGTGCGGGTCAAGGACGTGCTCGCCACCGTCAACGATCTGGTCGGGTCACTGACGCTGGCGATCCGCGCGGCCGCCTCCATAGCGCTTGCTGCCTCGGTGCTCGTTCTGGCTGGTGCGTTGGCGTCTGGCCATCGCCAGCGCGTTTATGATGCCGTTCTCCTCAAGACTTTCGGGGCGACGCGTGCTCGCGTCCTGCTCGCTTTCGCGCTGGAATACGCTTTGCTCGGCGTTTTGACCGCCGTCTTCGCGCTCGTTGCGGGAGGTGCTGCTGCCTGGGGGGTGCTCACCGGCATCATGGACGTGCCGGTCGATTTCAATCCTTGGGTGGCCATCGGCGCGGTGGGTGTTGCGCTTCTTCTCACGATAGGGCTCGGTTTGCTCGGTACTTTCCGCGCACTGTCGGCCAAGGCGGCGCCCGTTCTCCGGAATCTTTAAATCTTCGTCATGTTCGGGCGCGGTCCGGGTGTCGCCCTTGAGCTTTCGCGGGCGTGCGCCCATATTGTCTTTTCGAGCAGGGGAGGCTCGTCTTCCCCTCGGCCTCGCGTATCTAGAAAAGGATCGAGACCCCAATGGCATTCCCTGAACGCAACATCCCCTCGGGCTACGGTTCCCGGGCCTATTCCGCGGAGATCGATCAGGGTCTCCGGAGCTACATGCTGTCGGTCTACAACTACATGGCGATCGGCCTCGCCGTGACCGGCGGCGTCGCGGCGCTTGCCGCCAATGCCGCCGTGGCGAGCTGGGATCCGATTACCCTCACCTCCTTCGGTATCGCGCTCTACACGAGCCCGCTGCAGTGGCTGGTGATGCTGGCGCCGATTGGCTTGGTGCTGGTGTTCTCCTTCGGCATCCAGCGTCTCAGCATGCCTGTGGCGCAGGGTCTGTTCTGGGCTTTCGCAGCCCTGATGGGTCTGTCGCTTTCGTCGATCTTCCTGGTTTATACCCAGCAGTCGATCACGCAGGTATTCTTCATCTCGGCGGCAACCTTCGCGGCTCTCAGCCTCTATGGCTACACGACCAAGCGCAACCTCAGTGCCATGGGATCGTTCCTGATCATGGGCCTGTTCGGGCTGATCATCGCCTCGCTGGTCAACATCTTCATGCAGTCGTCGGCGATGGAGTTTGCCATCTCGATCATCGGCGTGGGCATCTTCGCCGGTCTGACGGCCTACGACACGCAGACCATCAAGGAGATGTATTACGAGGGTGACGACAGTGCCACCGCTGGCCGCAAGGCCATCATGGGCGCGCTTAACCTCTACATGGACTTCATCAACCTGTTCATCATGCTGCTTCGTCTGATGGGCGATCGTCGCTGACGACAGTTGGTAGCGTCCTGATCAAAGATGCGGCGTCGGGTGTTCCCGGCGCCGTTTTCGTTTGAGGCGAGGGCGCGAGCGTGCCATCTAGAGGCCGCGCTTCGACGCATGTCTGTACTCTTGGATTCGACCATGCTGACCATTCGCCCCGCCCGTTCCGGAGACATTCCGGCAATCGCCGCCATCTATCAGGAGGCTGTTCGTACCGGCACCGCCTCCTGGGAGCTCGAGCCACCCACAGAGGCCGAGATGCTGAAGCGCTTCGAAGCGATCACCGGTGGTGGCTATCCCTACCTCGTTGCCGAAATGGGCGGCGCCTTGGCCGGCTACTCCTATGCCAGCGCCTATCGGCCGCGCCTCGCCTATCGCTACACCGTGGAGAACTCGATCTACATCGACCCATCTCGGCGAGGACAGGGGATTGGCAAGCGCCTTCTGCAAGCCTTGATCGACGATTGTGCCCGGCGCGGTTTCCGTCAGATGATCGCTGTGATCGGCGACAGTGGCAATGTCGGTTCACGCAAGCTGCACGCCGCCCTTGGCTTCACACTGGTCGGCGTTGCGCCGGCGCTCGGCTACAAGTTCGACCGCTGGCTCGATCAGGTCTTGATGCAGAGAGCGCTGGGCGATGGCGAGCATTCGGCGCCCGGTGAACTTGCGCGAGGCTGAGACCAAAAAGAAAGCCGCCGCGATGGGGTTCGCGGCGGCTGAGAAAGCGTTGAGCTGGATGCTCAGGCGGCCTTCTTGGGCTTGATGAGGCCGCGGTTGATCAGCACTTCGGCGATCTGCACGGCGTTGAGCGCGGCGCCCTTGCGCAGGTTGTCGGAGACAACCCACATGGTCAGGCCGTTCTCAACCGTGATGTCTTCGCGGATGCGGGAGATATAGGTCGCATCTTCGCCGGCCGCCTCGTAGGGGGTGATGTAACCGCCGGGTTCGTGCTTGTCGATGACGAGGCAGCCGGGCGCCTCGCGCAACAGCGAGCGAGCCTCATCGGCGGTGATCGGGTTCTCGAACTCGATGTTGACCACCTCCGAATGGGAGATGAAGACCGGCACGCGAACGCAGGTGGCGGTCAGCTTGATCTTCGGGTCGAGGATCTTCTTGGTTTCCGCCGTCATCTTCCACTCTTCCTTGGTGAAGCCGTCTTCCATGAAGACGTCGATGTGCGGAATGAGATTGAAGGCGATGCGCTTCGGGAACTTCTTCGGCTCGACCGGGTCGGAGACGAAGATGGCGCGGGTCTGGGTGAACAGCTCATCCATCGCGTCCTTGCCGGCACCCGATACCGACTGGTAGGTCGAGACCACCACGCGCTTGATCTTGGCCTTGTCGTGCAATGGCTTGAGAGCCACGACGAGCTGGGCCGTCGAGCAGTTCGGATTGGCAATGATGTATTTCTTGGTGAAGCCGGCGGCGGCATCGGCATTCACTTCCGGCACGACCAGCGGCACGTCCTCGTCGTAGCGCCAAGCCGAGGAGTTGTCGATCACGACACACTTCTGTGCGCCGATCTTCGGCGACCATTCCTTGGAAATGGATCCGCCGGCCGACATGACGCAGATATCGACATCCGAGAAGTCGACGTGCTCGAGCGCCTGCACCTTCAGCGTCTTGTCGCCAAACGATACTTCGGTGCCCTGACTCCGGCGCGAGGCGACGGCGATGACCTCGTCGGCCGTGAAGCCGCGTTCGGCGAGGATCGAAAGCATTTCGCGGCCCACGTTTCCGGTGGCACCGACCACAGCGACCTTGTAACCCATGTTGGACTGACCTTCTGAAAGTGTGGCTTTGCGCCGTAAAAGTCGTCCCCCGCCTTGTCTGGCGGCCGGTCGCTCTTCAGTCTGTCAGGGAGACGTTCGAGGAGGCCACCTTCCGCCTCCTCTAACCCCGAGGAGGACGGTGCGGGGCGAGGAAGCGTCGATCACGTCGTGGTCGTTTTCGTCGTCGCCGTTTTCGTCATGGCAACTTCCGCCGGGGTGAAACCCAGCGCGATCATTGCCTGACGGGCACCATTCGCGAACGACATGGACCATTCCTCTCTCGAATGCTCGGCTTTATGGCCGAAAGGGCAAGGCTGGTCAAGACGATTTGGGCGCCGCCATGCGGTGCTCCGACCTGTCCTTTGCAATCGATGGCCGGCGACATCGTCACGATTGATGTGCAGTCGGTGAGTTCTTCGCAGTATTACCTAGGGCAATTATGCCGGCATACCCTGCCAAAACAAGCAATCCTTTACCAGCGGGTTGTAGTTCTTGAACGATTCCCCTCATCGGGGAAAACTTGAATTCGAGGCGAGGCAAATATGCCGCTGTTCGGACGCAGGACCTCTTCCGAGAGGATCAAGATCAATTTCTTCGACAGTACACCCGACGCTGTCCTGGTTATCGCCGATGGCAAGTTCATGGACTGCAATGCAGCTGCGGTCAAAATGTTCGGCTCACCGTCGAAGGCTGCCTTGACGGCCAGTACGCCAGCCGCCCTGTCGCCGCCGACACAGCCGGACGGGCAGCCTTCGGGGACCAAGTCTGAAGCGCTGATCCGCGAGGCGATGGCCACCGGCTACAAGCGCTTCGAGTGGATGCATCGGCGAACCGACGGTACCGACTTTCCGGTTCTCGTGACGCTCATTTTGTCGAAGGTCGATGGGCGACCGGTCGTTTTCACCAACCTTGCCGATCTTTCCGCGGCTCTGCGTGAGCGAGAGGCTCGTCGCGAGGAGGAAGCGCGAAGCGCCAAGGCATCGGTTCTGCAACAGCTTACCTCCGAATTCGATCGCAACGTCTCGACGGCGCTCGGTACGGTAGGGCAGGTTGCCGATCAGTTGGAATCGTCGTCGCAGGCAATGTCGGGGTCGGCCGAGCAGACCAACCGTCAGCTCACCGAGCTTGCGGCGGCTTCCGAGCAGGTGTCGGCAGCGGTCGGCATCGTTTCCGAGTCGGCAGGGGAACTGTCGGCATCGATCGCCGAAATTGGTCGGCAGGTTCACCAGTCGAGCACCATCTCCAGCGCCGCCAATGAAGAGGCGCGCCATACCAACGAAATCGTCAAGGGTCTGGCCGAAAGCTCCGCCAAGATCGGCGAGGTGATCAGCCTGATCAACGGCATTGCCAGCCAGACCAACCTTCTGGCCCTCAATGCCACCATCGAGGCGGCACGAGCCGGCGAGGCCGGACGTGGCTTTGCAGTTGTTGCCCAGGAAGTGAAGGCGCTCGCCAACCAGACGACACGGGCAACCGACGAGATCGGCGCGCAGATCGGAGCCGTGCAAACGGCCACCACCCAGGCGGTGGGTGCCATCGGCGGCATTGCGACGCGTATCGGCGACATCAACGAGATTGCCGGTGCCATTGCCGCTGCCGTCGAGCAGCAATCGCGGGCAACGGCCGCCATCGCCAGCAATATTCAGCAGGCATCGGCAGCCAGCCAGAAGGTGTCGATCAACACCAATGGGGTTGCCAACGCTTCGGTAGAGACGCGCAGGGCAGCCGAAGCGGTGTTGGATTCGGCGAAGGCACTGTCCGGAGAGGCGGGGGGGCTGCGGTCTACCGTCGACCGCTTCCTGCAGGGCGTGAAGCGCGCCTGATCGGCAAGTGCCGGCAAGACAATGAAAAAGGCCCACTCGCGAGCGGGCCTTTTTACGTTGGGTTTCGCCTTTTTCAAGCCGCTGGCCGGCGATCAGGTGAAGACACCCCGCTCTCAGGCGGCGAGCTGCCTGAGCACGTAATGCAGGATGCCGCCGTTACGGTAGTAGTCGAGTTCGTCGAGCGTATCGATGCGGCAGAGAAGCGGCACGTCGATCTCGGAGCCGTCCGCCCGGACGATCTTGGCGATCATGGTCTGGCGGGGCTTGACGTTGGCGATGCCCTCGATGGTCACCGTCTCGTTACCGACGAGGCCGAGGCTCTTCCAAGTCGTTCCTTCCTCGAAGGTCAAGGGAACGATGCCCATGCCGACCAGATTGGACCGGTGGATTCGCTCGAAGCTCTCGGCGATCACCGCCTTGACACCGAGGAGATTGGTGCCCTTGGCTGCCCAGTCGCGCGACGAGCCGTTGCCATACTCGACGCCGGCGAAGACGACCAGCGGTACGCCCTGCTCCTTGTAGCGCATGGCGGCGTCGTAGATGTACATCCGGTCACCCGAGGGATGATGGATGGTCCAGCCGCCCTCGACCACGTTGCCGGTATCGTCCTTCACCATGTTGTTCTTGATGCGGATGTTGGCAAAGGTGCCGCGCATCATCACTTCATGGTTGCCGCGACGCGTACCGAACTGGTTGAAGTCGGCCGGACGGACCTGATGGCCGGTAAGATACTGACCAGCCGGGCTTGCCACCTTGATCGAACCGGCCGGCGAGATGTGGTCGGTGGTGATCTTGTCGCCGAACAGTCCGAGGATGCGGGCACCGATGATGTCGGTGACCGGCGGTGGCGTCATGGTGATGCCGGTGAAATAGGGCGGGTTCTGCACGTAGGTCGAGCCGATGTTCCAGCCGTAGGTCTGGCCGATACCCGCCTCGACGGCGCGCCAGCGAGCGTCGCCCTTGAAAACGTCGGCATACTTTTCCTTGAACATCTCGGCGGTGATGAACTCGGAGATAGTCTCGTTCACCTCGCGGCTCGACGGCCAGACATCGCGGAGATAGACCGGCTCGCCGTCGGAACCAGTACCGAGCGGCTCCTTCGACAGATCCTTCTGCACGCTACCGGCCAACGCGTAGGCGACGACCAGCGGCGGCGACGCGAGATAGTTGGCCTGCACATCGGGGCTGACACGTCCCTCGAAGTTGCGATTACCCGACAATACGGCAGCGGCGACGATGCCGTTGTCGTTGATCGCCTTGGAAATCGGCTCCGGCAGCGGGCCCGAGTTGCCGATACAGGTGGTACAGCCGAAGCCGACGAGGTTGAAGCCGAGGGCGTCGAGATCCTTCTGCAGGCCGGACTTGCTGAGATATTCGGCGACGACCTGCGAGCCGGGCGCCAACGACGTCTTCACCCACGGCTTGACGGTGAGGCCCTTCTCACGCGCCTTGCGGGCGAGAAGACCGGCTGCCACAAGCACACTGGGGTTGGAGGTGTTGGTGCAGGAGGTGATGGCGGCGATCACGACGTCGCCGTGGCCCAGATCGAAGTTGCCATCCGCAACCGGATAGCGCGTACCGATGTCGGCGAGCTTCTTGTATTCGGTTTCCATTGCAGAGGCGAAGCCGGTCTTGGCGTCGCTGAGCGACACTCGACCTTCGGGCCGCTTTGGACCGGCCAGCGACGGCACGACCGTCGAGAGATCAAGCTCCAGCACATCGGTGAACACCGGATCGGGCGTCTCGGTTGTGCGATAGAGGCCTTGGGCACGGCTGTAGGCGTCGACGAGAGCGACACGGTCGTCGGCGCGACCCGAGAACTTCAGGTAACGGATCGTCTCGGCGTCGACGGGGAAGAAGCCGCAGGTGGCGCCATATTCCGGGCCCATGTTGGCGATGGTCGCGCGGTCGGCCAGCGTCAGGCTGTCGAGGCCGGGGCCGAAGTATTCGACGAACTTGCCGACGACGCCCTTCTTGCGCAGCATCTGGGTGACCGTCAGCACCACGTCGGTGGCGGTCACGCCCTCGGTCACCTTGCCAGTCAGCTTGAAGCCAACAACTTCCGGAATCAGCATGGATACCGGCTGGCCGAGCATGGCGGCCTCGGCCTCGATACCGCCGACGCCCCAGCCGAGCACGGCAAGACCGTTGACCATGGTGGTGTGGCTGTCGGTACCGACGCAGGTGTCCGGATAGGCGTAGGTGACGTTGCCTTCCTCGTTGGTCCAAACCGTCTGGGCCAGATACTCGACATTGACCTGGTGACAGATGCCGGTGCCTGGCGGCACGACTCGGAAGTTATGGAAGGCGTTCTGCCCCCACTTCAGGAAGTTATAACGCTCCATGTTCTGCTCGTATTCACGGGCAACGTTCTGAGCGAGCGCGGAGGTGCTGCCGAAGTAATCGACGACGACTGAGTGGTCGATGACGAGATCGACGGGAACGAGCGGGTTGATCTTGCGCGGGTCGCCGCCGAGGGCGACCATGGCATCGCGCATGGCGGCGAGGTCGACGACCGCCGGCACGCCGGTGAAGTCCTGCATCAGCACGCGGGCCGGACGATAGGCAATTTCCTTGTCGATCTTGCCCTTGTTGTCGAGCCATGCCGCCATGGCCCTGATGTCGGCCTCGGTCACCGAACGACCGTCCTCGAAGCGCAGCAGATTTTCGAGGATGACCTTCAGGGAGGCCGGCAGGCGCGAGACGCCGGTCAGGCCGTTCTCCTCCGCCGCCTTCAGGTCGTAGTAGACATAGGTCTTCGAACCGACCTGAAGTTCTCTCTTGGACTTGAAGCTGTCGAGCGACGGCATGCGCGGGGCCCCTTTCCGTGCCGGGGGCGCCTTGGCGGGGTGGATGTCGGCGGGTGCCGGTATCCGCTCGGGCAAGGACCTCGCCACCGGCGAGCTGTTTGACGTTTACGTAATGGTCAATGACGACCGGACACTTCCTTGCGCCTTATAGAGAATAAGGGGGCGGCTCACCAGACCTTGTGTACGAAATTCTACCATATGGAGCCCGATTCCATGGTCGGTATCGCCTCGGTCAGTCACGAAGCGAAAGCGGCTTACGCCTTCAGTGGCAATGCTCTATTGGAAAAAGGCCCGCCAGCCGGAGATTGCCGTGACTTTGCCCTTTCAGTCCTTTCGCCTCGTCGTGAAAGCTCTCGCGGTGGACCGTGGCGGTCGGCGCGTGATCGAAGGCGCCGACTTCGAGGTCTCAGGTGGCGAAGCCGTGCTGGTGACCGGCCCGAACGGTGTCGGCAAATCGACCCTGCTCAGGGCGCTCGCCGGTCTCAGCCGGCCATCGGGCGGGTCGGTCAGGTTTCTGGCCGAGGGCGTCGTCGATGCCGATGAGGTCGGTCGTCATGTTCATTACCTGGGCCACAAGGATGCGGTTAAGCCGGCACTGACGGTCCGCGAGAATCTGGCTTTCTGGCAGGATTTTCTCGGTTCCGAGGGTGGCGTTCCGGTGGATGCGGCCCTTGCGAGCGTCGGCCTTCAGGATCTCGCCAGTTTGCCGGCGGCCTATCTATCGGCAGGACAGAGGCGTCGCCTTGCTATCGCCCATCTTGTTGCCGTTCGAAGGCCGCTTTGGTTGCTCGACGAGCCGACCGCCGCCCTTGATGCGGCATCGGAAGCGAGCCTTGTGGGCCTTATGGCCGCCCATCTGAAAATGGGCGGAGGTGTCATAGCGGCTACCCATCTTGCTATCGGTCTGGTCGGTGCCCGTTCGCTGCGTCTCGTTGCGGAGGAGGTGGTCTGATGTCGCCGTTCGGCGCCCTTTATATCCGGGAGTTGCGTCTTGCGGTCCGCATCGGTGGAGGCGCGATGATGGGCGTGCTGTTCTATCTGATCGTTGTCACGACCTTTCCCTTCGCCATCGGACCGGATCTCAATCTGTTGTCGCGTTTGGGGCCGGCCATCCTTTGGATCGGTGCCTTGCTGGCGACGCTGCTCGGCCTCGACCGGCTGTTCGAGGCCGATCGCGACGATGGTACGCTCGACCTTATGGTCGCATCTGGACGATCGCTGGAGCTTCAGGTCATCGTCAAGGTGGCCGCGCACTGGACAGCGACAGGGCTGCCGCTGGTCATTGCCGCTCCTTTCCTGTCGCTGCTTCTGGCCATGCCTGTCGATGTGACGCTGGCCACGCTGGCCACGCTTCTCGTCGGCACGCCGGCGTTGACCTTGCTCGGTGCGATCGGGGCCGGACTGACGGTGTCGCTGAGGCGCGGTGGCCTGTTGCTCCCCATCCTGGTCTTGCCGTTCGCCGTGCCTGTCCTGATTTTCGGCGTCGCAGCTGCCAACGCCGTCGCCTATGATTCCGGGGCTTTTCGCACGCCGTTTTCTCTTCTTGCCGCCCTGACGCTTGTGGCGGCAGCGATTTCTCCGATCGCCACCGCCTCTGCGCTCAGGAACGGGCTCGACTGACGTGGGTCAGGCGACGCGAATCGTGGCCAGGAAGCGCTGAAGTTCGTTTTGCAGGCGCTCCGCCTGGGCCGATAGCGCATCGGAGGCGTGCAACACTTCCTGGGCGGCGGCGGCCGACGCACCGGCGGCCTCGCCGACCTTGACGATGTTGCTTGCCACCGTACTGGTGCCCTCGGCTGCCTTCTGCACGGAGTCGGCAATTTCCTGCGTCGCCATACCCTGGTCGCGGACCGAACCGGCGACCGTGTTGGACACCTTCGAGATGTGGCCGATGGTTTCGGTGATGCGCATGATGGCATCGCTGGAGTCGGCGGTCGATGCCTGGATCGATGCCACCTGGGCACCGATCTCGCTGGTCGCCTTGGCGGTCTGGTCAGCGAGTTGCTTCACTTCCGCCGCGACGACGGCGAATCCCTTGCCGGCCTCTCCGGCCCGAGCCGCCTCGATGGTTGCATTGAGCGCCAGCAGGTTGGTCTGGCCTGCGATGGTATTGATGAGGTCGACCACGGCGCCGATCTTGCGCGCCGCTTCCGACAGCTCTCGTACCTTGGCAGCGGTCTCGGATGCGTCGCTCACCGCCTTCGAGGCCACTTCGGTCGATTCGTTGACCTGCCGGCCAATTTCGGCGATCGACGACGCGAGTTCCTCGGCAGCGGCGGCAACCGTGCCGACGCCGGCCGAAGCGGCTTCCGAGGCCGTGGTCACGGTCGAGGCCTTCTGCGTCACGTCGGCTGAGGAATGGGAAAGCGTCTGCGCCGACCCGTTGAGCTGCCCGGCTGCGGCGGCCAGCGAGGAAGCGATGCCGCCGACGGTTTCCTCGAACATGTCTGCCAGCTGCTGCACTTCATTGCGTCGAAGCTCCGCCTGGGCTGCCGCATCGGCGTCTCGTGCGGCGCGTGCTTCGGCTGCTTGGGCAAGGCTCGTCTTGAACACCTCGAGGGCCTCGGCCATGGTGCCCACTTCATCCTTGCGACCAAGACCGGGGACAGCCGTCCGAAGGTCGCCATCCGATACTTTTCCCATGGCGTGTGCAATTGCCACGACCGGCCGCGAAATCGACCGACCGATCACGATGGCAAGAACCACGGCGCCGACGAGCGAAACGCCTGCCACAATGAGCAACATGCGTCGGATCGTGTTGAGGAGACCGGTGGTGGCGACGCCGATCGTTGTCGACTCGACCGAGGCGGCGGAACGGACGCCGGCCACCTTGTCGGCAATCGACGTCGAGGCAGCGAGCAGCTCCTTGGACGTCAGATCGCGAAGGTCGGCGGAGATCTGGTTGGCCTGACGATAGGCGTCCTGATAGGCGGTCGCCGACTTCAACACCTTGCCGAGCTGGGCCGCCTCCTGTCCTTCGCCAACCGCCTTGATGACCAGGTTGAGGCGCTGAACCAGGCCATTGAAGCCGGCATCGGCCGCTTTGAGATCGTCTGCCGTGCCATTGTTCAACAGCTTGTAAACCGCGATGCGGCCGGCGTTGTATTGCTCGGTTGCCTTGGTGGCGATGGGGATCAGTTCCGCCTTGCCCAGCTTGTCGACCTTGGAAGAGAAGAACAGCATATCGTTCTTGAGTTTTTCTCCCAGCGGATCGACGCTGTCATGAATGATTTTCTGCTGGCTGGTCTTGAGCTCGATGAGCTTGGTGAAAACGGCGTTATAGTTGTCGAACAACGAGGCGATGGCCGTCATGTTGTCCTTGCGGGCGCCTTGGTCCAGCTTGCCTATGGCGTTGGTAATGGAGGCGCGCGTGGTTTCAGCGGCAGCCTTGGCATCGGACAGGGCGGTTTCGTTGCCCGCTACGAGATAGGTGTCAACCTTGGCCTTGAGGTCCAGGAAGGCGTAATCGATGTCGCGTGTAAGCTCAACCTCGTCAACGCGGCTCCGATGCTGGCTGAAGGAGTTCTCGAAAGAGCTTATCGAGAAGAGCGAGAGCCCTGCACACGTAATGAGTAGCGCGATGACCAGTGCGAAGGCTACGAATACCTTGGAACCGATGGACAGATTATTGAACAAACGCGCCATCGCTTCTTCCCCCGACTGCTCGGAACACTTCATTTTCTGGTTTGCGCTTGCCTTGCCCGCGACATATGGCTTCGAAGCTGCACACAACCCTGCGTATCGGATGACGATAACGACGCGCTATTAAAGTTTTCCAAACAATAGAGTGACGGCCTCAAGTTTCTTTGCTTGTAAAAAATGACATGTAACCCTATCGTCTTAAGGAGAAATGACAGGGTCTGCGACTTAATCACCGACCTTGAAGGACCGCGGTCGGCAATACCTCACCTGCGAAGTGTGCCGCAAGGTTGGCGCGTACCACCGCGCCCATGGCCCGCCGCGTTGCGACGGTTGCACTGCCACGATGCGGGGACAGCACGACGTTGCCGAGGCCGAAAAAGCGCTCATCGATTGCAGGTTCGTTGAGAAAGACATCGAGCCCCGCGCCGGCAATGGCTTCGCTCTCCAGCGCGATGATCAGTGCCTCTTCGTCAACGGTGGTGCCGCGCGAGATGTTGATCAGCAGGCCATTCCGTCCGAGAGCGGCAATAGTCTCGGCCGAGACAAGTCCGGCCGTATCATCTCCACCGGCAACCGCCACAATTAGGATGTCAGCCCAGGCGGCCAGCGACGTGGGAGTCGGGAATGCCCGCCAGGACGAGAGAGGCTTGGGAGAACGGTTCCAATAGCCGATCTCAGTGTCGAACCCGGCAAACCTGCGACCAATCGCCTCGCCGATCCGGCCTAGCCCGACGATACCGACCCTGCGGCCCGAAACGCTGCCGGTCAGTGGCAAGGCTTGCTCGGGCCATGTCCCGGATCGCACCAAGGCGTCGCCGTCGACGATCCGGCGGGCGAGAGCCAGCGCCAGCGCCAGTGCCATGTCGGCGACGTCGGCAGTGAGCACGTCCGGCGTATTGGTAACTGCGACATTGCGCCGAGAAGCCGCATCCAGGTTGACCTTGTCATAGCCGACACCGTAGACGGCGATCAGCCGAAGATCTGGCAGCGCGGCGATCAGCGCGGCGTCGGCACCGCGTCCGCCGGAGGTAACCAGGGCAGTGATATCGGCCGTCGTCGGTAAATCATCCGGACCACCCGCCGGTAGTTCGACAAGGTCGTAAGCCTCACGCATTGGCGCGAGATCCCATTCGGGCATCGGCGAAACCATCAGGACCTTCGGGCGAGCGGCCAAGGCGCGGGACATGAACGGACTCCAAATAGGGTACGGGAACAACCGCTAGGTGCGTGCGATCTCCCGAATGATTTTGATTAGTATGACAATAGGGTGCGCCTGCAAACCTAGAATGCATTGGGCTGTCGGCCGGGATGGGCGTGACACAGCATGAACGCGGGCCCCGAACCTCGGACTTTGGCAGGTCTGTCGTCGAGTAATTTCTGGATCGAAGGCGGGGGACTTTGCGGGTGCCAAGGCCGTGATCGGTCGATATCTCCGAGATTTGCCTCATGGTGCATTGGGCGAGACGACCCTGTCAGTCTTTGCTTTCGAGCTTCCTGCGGCCACCGATGCCATCGGTGCCGACGAGCCGGTTCCGCCGATTAAATGCGCGGGGTTCTTGGTCAACTGATAGTGAGATCATAAGCACTATCCCGTAAATCTTCCAGTCTGAAGCGGTTTTCTTGTCGCAGGACGATCGCTGCATGGTGTTCGGAGGCAATAAAACTGTCGACAGGCCCACCAAAATCGATATTGATCGAAAGCAATTTGTAGTTTTCGGAGTTCACCCAACGTGGGCGATGATCGTGCTCGGCTCAATCTGAAAAGTTTGGCCCGCCACCTCGACCTATCCATCACGACCGTCAGTCGAGCGCTGCGCAACGGGCCGGAGGTCCGCAAGGAGACCATCGAGCGCGTTCAGAAGGCGGCGGCCGAACTCGGCTATGTTCGCGATGTCGGCGGGTTGACGCTGCGAACCGGTCTTTCCTACTCGATCTGCGTGCTGATGTCGGCGGCCCCACCCGATGACATTGCCGACACCGGTTCCGTGGGGTTGCTGCAAGGCGTGCATGAAGTTGCACAGGCGGCCGGTTATGCTATCACGGCGGTGCCGCTTGCTCCTGGAGCCGACCCGATAGACGCCCTGAAGACCATCATCGACGGGCGGCGTGCCGACGGGCTGATCTTCGATCATACCCTGCCGATGGATCCCCGCGTTCGGTTCCTCCTCGAACGTGATTTCCCCTTTGTTTCCTTCGGCCGGACGGAGCTGTTCACGCCGCACGCTTGGTTCGATATCGACGACGAGGATGCCACCTATCGCGCGGTGCAACATCTTCTGGCCAGCGGATATCGGCGCATTTGCCTGATCAATCCACCGGCCGAGTTCATGTTCTCGCAGTATCGGCTCCGCGGCTATCGCAAGGCGTTGGCCGAAGCCGGCATGGAGATCGATCCGCGCCTTATTCTGGACCTCGACCTCACGGCGCGACGGACGCGTGCCTCGGTCAAGGACCTGATGGTGCAGGAAAGTCCGCCCGACGCCTTCATTTGCGTCAACGACATCACGTCGCTCGGCATGATGACCGGCCTTCGCGATATTGGGCTGGATCCAGCGGACTTCGGCTTCTGCGCATCAACCACCACCCGGCTGATCGAGTATGTCGAGCCGATGCCGGTAAGCTTCTATTTTCCGCTGCAAGAAGCCGGCCGTCGCCTGACACGCCTGATGCTGCGCCGTCTCGAGGGCGAGACGGATATTTCCCAGTTGCAGGAACTGGCTGTCGCCGAGATGCACGTGCCGACGCGTCGCTGATCGTCGCTTCGATCGAGGCTACCCTACTACCAACCAGCTCGGGTGGCCTCTTCCTATCGCATCGTTTCGGTTGCCGGCCCTGGGGCGTCGGGCTATTGTGACGAGGTTCCCCGGCGTGTGTCGCTCCGCGAGGGGAGGGATTCCCATCCCGGAGGAGCAGCGGCTTCCGACATCTTCGAGTTTTTCATGGCTGACCTCGTCAATCGCGCTTCCGCGAAAGACCTCGCGGGAAACTGGACGCTTCATGCGGCCGATGAATCGATTTCCGTTCCGTTTCCCTTACCGGGCGATGCGCTATCGGCGCTGATCGCAGCCGGTGTCATTCCCGATCCCTACGTGGGCGAGAATGAACTCCTCGTGCGCTGGCCGGCGGAGCGCGACTGGGTTGCCCGCCGCACCTTCTCCGTGGATGCAGAGATGCTCGCCCATCCCTGGGCGCTCTACGTCGATGGCCTCGACACGGTTGCCGAGGTGCGGATCAACGGCCAACTGGTGCTCGCTGCGGCCAACATGTTCCGGCCGCATCGAGCCGAAGTCGGTAGTGCCCTCCGAAATGGCGACAACGACATCGAGATCGTCTTCCGGTCCAACGTCGTCGCAGCCATCGAGGCTGCCGCCAAGCAACCTTTCGAGCAGCCCTACAGCGCGCAGATGCAATCGGCAGCTCACATCAATCTTCTTCGCAAGGTGCAGTGCCACGCCGGCTGGGACTGGAACATCGCCATGATGCCGTTCGGCCTCTATGGCGACATTCGGATTGAGCGAACCGACCTGCCGACCATCACCTACGTCCAGCATCGACAGCGACATGATGCGGCAACTGGCGCGGTCGATGTGGACATCGAGGTCCGTATTGACGCAAAGGGCGCTTGCGAGGAACTGCTCACCGTTGAGCTCGGCGATGAAAAGGCCAGCCTGCAGGTGGCCTGCCGGGCTGGCATCACGGTCGCCGAAGTGACGCTGCACGTCGAAAGCCCGCGTCTCTGGTGGCCGGTCGGCTCGGGAAGCCAGCCTCTTTATGATCTTGTCGTCACCCTGGGCGGTACGACCCATCGTCAGCGGATCGGCCTCCGGCGCCTCGAGATGATGACCAAGCGAGACGAGATCGGCGTCCCGCTGACGGTGCGCGTCAATGGCCTTGACCTGTTCTGTCGTGGTGCCAACTGGATTCCCGGCGATGCGCTACCGTCGCGCATCACGCCGGAAGCCGTGCGTCCCCTTCTCGAGGATGCCGTGGCCGTCGGCATGAACATGCTGCGCATCTGGGGTGGCGGCCAATACGAACCCGACTGGTTCTATGACCTCTGTGATGAGCTGGGTATCCTGATCTGGCAGGACATGATGTTCGCCTGTGCCCTCTACCCGGCCGACAATGTGTTCCTTGCCGAGGTCGATCGAGAGATCGAGCACCAGATCCGGCGCCTGTCGCACCACGCGTCGATCGCCCTCTACTGCGGCGACAACGAAGTGATCGGCGCCCTGACCTGGTTCGAGGTGGCGCGTGCTAATCGTGACCGGTATCTCGTCGCCTATGATCGGTTGAGTCGGACGATCGAGCTGGCGGTCAATCGTGCCGACCCGGATCGGCTGTTCTGGCCGTCCTCGCCCTCCAAGGGGCCGATGGACTTCGGAGATGCCTGGAAGGCCGAGGGCTCCGGCGACCAGCACATGTGGGACGTCTGGCACGCCGGCAAGTCCTTTGCTGCCTATCGCAGGGTGCGACCGCGTTTTGCCTCCGAGTTCGGCTTCCAGTCCTTTGTGTCGCTGCCGACGCTTCGCCGTTACATCGACGAGGAAGACCTCGACATCGCCTCGCCGGCCATGGAGCTGCATCAGAAGAACGCCGGCGGCAACGCACGTATCGTAGAGACCATTTCTCGCTACTTCCGCTTTCCGAAGAATTTCGAAAACGTCGTCTATCTCAGCCAGGTACAGCAGGGCCTAGCCATGAAGACCGCCATCGATTTCTGGCGGTCGATCAAGCCGGAGTGCATGGGCACGCTCTACTGGCAGCTCAATGACACCTACCCGGTGGCTTCCTGGTCTTCGATCGAGTACGGCGGCCGCTGGAAGCTGCTGCACTCGATGGCCAAGCGCTTCTTCGCACCGATCAACGTGGTGGCTATCCCATCGGCGGATACCGCCACGGTCGGGCTCTTTGCCGTCAACGATACGCCATCGGAGGTGGTGATCGCGGGCAGTGCGTTCTGGCTTTCGGTCGATGGCTCTCACCGTCCGGCGGGTGAGTTCATGAAGACCGTGCCGATCGACAAGGCCGTTCTGCTCCTGAGCGTTCCTGCCAATGGCAGCCCGGACGAGGTGCTGGCTTTCGATTGGAGCGATCCGGCAGGCAATCATTTCGATCATCATGCCGTCCCGCCCTACAAGGCATTGCGTCTCAGGGATCCGGGCCTCGTCGTCGAGGCGGCAAGGCGCGATGCTGGCGTGTGGGACTTCACCATAACGGCCGCCTCGCCGGCCTTTTACGTGTCCCTCGAGACGGAGCCCTATGGCGTCTTCTCGGACAACGCCATCCTCGTGACGCCGGAGAACCCGGCCAAGGTCACCTGGACCTCTCGTTCGGGTGATGTCGATCCGGTTGACAGCCTGGTGGCCCACGATCTTCGCTCGAGTTATCGGCCGGCGGAAATCGTCATTCGCAGGGTGTGACCAGACGCAGTCGGTCAAAAGAGAACCCCTTGCCTTCCTGAAGGAGAGCAAGGGGCTTTCATATGGAACGGGGGCTGGGCCGGCTGCTCAGCGTGTCGGTACCGGCGTCGCGCCTCGATAGTCGTAGAAGCCGCGCTGGGTCTTGCGTCCAAGCCAGCCGGCTTCGACGTATTTCACCAGAAGCGGGCAGGGGCGGTACTTGCTGTCGGCGAGACCATCGTGCAGGACCTGCATGATGGAAAGACAGGTATCGAGGCCGATGAAATCGGCAAGCTGCAACGGCCCCATCGGATGATTGGCGCCGAGCCGCATGGCGGTGTCGATCGAGTCCACCGTGCCTACACCCTCGTAGAGCGTGTAAATTGCCTCGTTGATCATCGGCAGCAGGATACGGTTGACCATGAAGGCCGGGAAATCTTCGGAGACAGCGACCGTCTTGCCGAGCTTGGCCACGAAGGCACGGGCCGCCTCGAAGGTTTCGTCTTCGGTGGCGATGCCGCGCACCAGTTCGACGAGCTGCATGACCGGCACCGGGTTCATGAAATGGATACCGATGAAGCGTTCGGGCCGGTCGGTGGAAGCGGCGAGGCGGGTGATGGATACGGACGAGGTATTGGTGCCGATCATCGCCTCGGGCTTCAGCTCGGGACAGAGCTGGGAAAGTGCCTTGCGCTTGATCGTCTCGTTCTCGGTGACAGCCTCGATGACGAGGTCAGTGTCGGAGAAGCCTTCGAGGTCATTCAGGAGCTTGATGCGGGAAAGCGCTTCCCGACGTTGCTCCTCGGTGATCTTCTTGGATGCAACCTGGCGGCCAAGATTGGCAGAAACGACGTTGAGGCAAGCCTCCAGCCGATCGCGCGCGATGTCGTAAAGCCCGACGTCGAGACCTGCGAGAGCACAGACATGCGCGATGCCGGAGCCCATCTGACCCGCGCCCATGACGCCGATCGACCTGATTTCAACCATAGAAGTCCTCGAGCCTCTCGGGATGCCGCAGTCTGCGGCGCGCCCCCCTGTGACAAGTATCAGATCATTCTAGCTCAACCGAGGGCTTTCGTCAGCTCCGGCACGAGTTCGAACAGATCACCAACAAGGCCGTAGTCGGCAACCTGGAAGATCGGTGCCTCCGGATCCTTGTTGATCGCAACGATGACCTTGGAGTCCTTCATTCCGGCCAGATGCTGGATGGCGCCGGAAATTCCGACCGCAACGTAGAGGTCGGGGGATACCGCCTTGCCGGTCTGGCCAACCTGCCAGTCGTTGGGGGCGTAACCGGCATCAACCGCGGCGCGACTGGCCCCCACTGCCGCGCCCAGCCGATCGGCCAGGGGCAGCAGGACCGTCTGGAACTGTTCTTCCGAGCCGAGTGCTCGGCCGCCTGAAACCACGACCCGTGCCGATGTCAGCTCCGGCCGGTCGGCCTTGGAGAAGGCATCGCCTACGAAGGCCGAGATGGCAGGATCGGCCGGCGCAGGAACGGCCTCGATCGGGGCTGGCGTCCGATCTTCCACGGGCGTGGCCCGGAAGGAGGCGGTGCGGACGGTGATGAGCTTGATCGGGTCGGACGAGCGCACGGTCAGCACGGCATTGCCGGCATAGGTCGGCCGCTCGAAGGTGTCGGCGGCGAGCACTGCGGTAATGTCGGAAATCTGCATCACATCGAGCAGAGCAGCGGCGCGCGGCAGGGCATTCTTGAAGGTGGATGTCGAGGGCGCCAGGACCGCTGCATAAGCCGGTGCCAGCGAGACGATGAGAGCGGCGAGCGGTTCGGCGAGGCCGTGACCGAGTGCCGGGGTCTCCACCGTCAACACGCGGCTGACGCCCTTGAGCTTTGCCGCCTCGGCCGCAGCGCCGGCAACGCCGTCACCAGCCACCAGCACGTGAATGTCGTCGCCGATCAGGAGCGCGGCGGTCAGTGCCTTCAGCGTGGCATCCTTGATCGAAGCCCCGTCGTGGGCGGCAAGGAGGAGGGTGGTCATGTTCGCTGGCCTTTCTCAGAGCACGCCGGCTTCGGTCTTCAGATGGTCGATCAGTTCGGCAACCGACGCGAGACGTCGGCCGGCCGGTCGCACCGGCGGCTCGGCGGTCTTCAGCACCGTCAGGCGCGGGGTGAGGTCGACGCCGTATTGCGCGGCCGGTCTCAGGTCGATCGGCTTCTTCTTGGCTTTCATGATGTTGGGCAGAGAAGCATAGCGTGGCTCGTTGAGGCGCAGGTCGGCGGTGACGACGGCTGGCATCGCGAGACGCACCGTCTGCAACCCACCATCGACCTCGCGGGTCACTTCGATGGCGCCATCGCCGAGGACAAGCTTGGAGGCAAACGTACCCTGCGGCCAACCGAGCAAAGCGGCGAGCATCTGGCCCGTCTGATTGCTGTCGTCGTCGATTGCCTGCTTGCCGAGAATGATCAGGCCGGGCATTTCTTCGGCCACGATGGCCTTCAAGAGCTTGGCGACGGCGAGCGGCTCCACGACGCCCTGCGTCTCAAGCACGATGCCGCGGTCGGCGCCCATGGCCAGTGCGGTACGCACCGTTTCCTGGGCCTCCTTGGGGCCGATCGACACGGCGACCACCTCGGTGGCTATCCCGGCCTCGCGCAAGCGCAACGCTTCCTCGACGGCGATCTCATCGAAGGGGTTCATCGACATCTTGACGTTTGCCAGATCGACGCCGGAACCGTCGGCCTTGACTCGGATGTTGACGTTGTAGTCGACCACCCGTTTCACGGGCACGAGAATCTTCATCGGGACCATCTCTCCGGACCAATGGGGCGCAGGTCGAAACGGCCATCTGCCGGCGGATTTCGAGCGCGGAGGGTGACCGTAGCGACCGCTCGTTCAGTCGTCAACGGCAGGCTGCGCCGTCGCCGGAGAGGCTAAAACGGGGCAATCAGCCGCCGTAGATAGTCAAGTTCGAGTGCCGGGCGGCCAGGATCGGCGTAGCGGCGGCGCAACTCCTCGAGAAGCCGACGGGCCCGCTGGACCTCGATCTCGCCGGGCACCTTGGTGTCGTCACCAAAATCCGGGCCGCGCTTGCCGGTCGGGCGGCCAAGCGGATCGGTTCCGCTTTCGCGGACACCGGCGCTGCCTTGCCCTTTGCCCTGCATCATTTCCCGGGCCCCGCGCCGCAAGGCGTCGAGAGCATTACCCTGTTCGCCGACCGCTGAGTCGGCATTGCCTTCCCCAAGGTTGCGGCTGGCATCCTGCATGGCTCGGCCGGCACCTTCGAGCCCGCTTTTTCCTTGTTCGCCTCCACCTCGTTTGGAAAGGTCGGACATCAGGTCCTGAAGGCGGCGAGATAGCTCGGATTGTTCGCGCTGAAGATCGTTGAGGGCCTGCCGCTCACCACTTGGATCGTCGAACTCCTTCCCGGTATAGCCGTCCGGCGTCAGCTTGTGGGTGCGGTTCTGCAACTCCTGTTGCCGGCGGATGATGTCGGCCAGGGCATCCAGCGTCGGATCGCTATTGCCGCCATCGGCGCCTGGACGGGCGAACTGGAGGCCGGACAGAATATCGTCGAGCTGCGACAACAACTCGGCGGCGGCATCGCGCTCGCCGAGTTCACCGAGTTGCCGCATGCGATCGATGAGCTTCTTGAGGTCGTCGCTGGTGACGCGCCCGCCCCCCTTCTGGCCGAGATCGCCAAGGCGGGAAGGATCGCCGGACGCAGCTTCCGCCATCCCCTTCAGATATTCGTCCAGTGCGGCCTTCAGCTCGTCTGTGAGGCGGGCAATTTCCTCGGGCGAGGCGCCATCGGCAAGAGCCTTTTTGAGAGCCTCGCGAGCGGCGGCAAGACGTTCCGCCGCGGGAGCGAGATCTCCTGCCTCGATGGCGAGCGCCATTTGCCAGAGATAGTCGAGTACGGGTTTGAGCTCGGCGTCGTTCCGCGCCGCCAGGATGCTGTTGCGGGCGACACGCAGTCCGATGATCTGACCGGGCTTGTCGATGAAGGCGGCACCAAGGTCGCCCAGCGTCTCGAAAGTGGCGGCCACGGTCTTGGCGCTGCGGGCGTCGGAGGCCAGCAGTCGCCGCTGCTCGACGATGGCTGCGGCCAAGGGATTCCGGAACGGGCGGGCTGGCAGATCGATGAGAAGCGGGGGCGTTTCGCTGACGTGGCCGGCGTCATCGCGTGCTTCCAGGACAAGGCGAACCTGGCTGCCGGCCAGCGGATGGGTGGTGAGATCGGACGTCGCTGTTGCCCGCTCCTCGCCCCGGCGCGGCAACGGAAGCGTCAGATCGGGCAGGCCGACGAGCGGGCGGGCACCTTCGGGACTCTCGGGCGCCAGGATGGCGCGCGCGGCGGCGACCCGGTAGTCGTCGCTGATCGCATAGGCGAGGCGGAGCGCACCGCGCGCCGTCGCCGCCGGTTGCTCGATGAGGCGAACTTGCGGGGGGGCGTCGAGGCGGACGGCAATCGGCAGGTCGATCGCCGAAAGGCTGTCGCCAGCGAGCTTGAGGTGCCCGGATGTGGCAAGGTGATGCTCATAGGCCATCTGGCCTTGAGCTGGCGTTCGTCCCTCGAGTGCGATCGGCGGCTTGCCGTCGTCAGCGAAGGTCACCGAGGCAGAACCGACGCCTGCGAGGCGAATGGCGAGGGTGGTTCCGGCTGGCAGGGTAATGGGTTGGGTGTCGGATGGCAGCACGTTGCCGTTTGCCGTCGTCACAAGGGCGCGCGGCGAGAGGCCGGTGTAGGTTGGCGGATTGGCCCAGACATCGACACGCATGTCGGACGGGGCGCCAGCCGGCAGCCGGAAGAGGCCCGTGATCGATCCCATGTGGTCTGAGGTGGCAAAAAAGCCCACGATGACGAGCAGGAACACCGCCGCCCGGAGGCCGTGAGAATCGATGCGATCGAGGCGTGGGGACGGCGGAGCGGGCCTTAGGGCTTGCACGCTCGCCTCGAGGCGACGGCGGTGAGCTTGCCAGAGGGCCTCGGCCAAGGTGTCGCCAGCCATCGCCGGCTGATCGAGGTAAGCGCTGAGAGGGCGGTGCGGGACGCCACGTTCGAGACGTTCGATCGCCTGTCGCCGACCGAACCGGGGTGTACGAAGGAGGTAGATCAGCACCGCCAGCTCGATCGTGGCAAACAGGCCGACGGCAACAAGGCGCAAGACAGCGGGCAAGTGCTCGAAGATGCCAAGCCATGCAAAGGCCAGAAACACGCCGATAAGCGAGAGCGCAAGCACGAGGCGCGGCCACAGGTGTTCCCAGGTAAGCGCCAAGCCGGAAAGCGCCACGGCGCGCACGGTTTCGCGCGGCAAGTCGCTGTCCTGGATATCGGGCCGGTGTGGTCCTTCGATCATCGGGCCTTTCCCGCGGCAGTCATGGCTCTGTGTCCTTGTCGTCACTTTAGGGTGTAAATGGGTCGAAGATAAGGGTGTCGCCGCATTGTGGCCGCCTTCGGACGACATTCGGGAACCGCCGGTCGTCTTGCGCCTTTGCGGAGACACGACCTTCGGCTAAGATCATCCGTCTTTGGACGACGTTTTCCGGGAAGAAAGCCTTGCCGATGATTTCCGGCCCGCGTGGCCGTGCCCGCCGCATTTTCTGCCTTGCCGCTACGCTGCCGCTGTTTCTGGGTCTTGCCGGCGGTGCTGTCGCCGCCCCTTATCTGTCGGTCGATCTCACCACCGGTGCCGTGCTGGCCGAGAACCAGAGCTTCGATCCTTGGTATCCGGCCTCGATCACCAAGCTGATGACCGTCTATGTGACGCTTTCGGCGATCAAGGCCGGTGAGATCCGAGGTGATTCGGGCGTCGTGATGACGCCGGAGGCGACGCGCGAGCAGCCTTCCAAAATGGGCTTCAAGCCGGGAACGGTTCTGACGATCGATACGGCTCTCCGGATCATCATGGTGAAGTCGGCCAACGACGTTGCCTATGCCCTGGCCCAAAGGGTCGGCGGCAGTCTCGAGGGGTTCGTCGCTCGCATGAACGCTGCGACGCGGTCGCTCGGCATGATCAACACCCGTTTCGCCAACGCCAATGGGTTGCCGGTTCCCGACCAATGGACGACCGCACGCGACTACGCGTTGCTCGCCCGCACGCTCCTCAATGATTTCCCCGGCTATCGGGACCTCTACCGGACGACGGCCTTGTCGCTCGGCGGCAAGATCATCCAGAATCACAACAATCTCCTGGAACGTTATCCCGGTGCCGACGGCATGAAGACGGGCTTCATCTGCTCGTCGGGCTTCAACGTCGTGGCTACCGCGACGCGCAACGGCCGGCAGATCCTCACCATCGTGCTCGGCGGCAAGACGGCGCGGGAGCGCGACGAACTGGCGGCGAGTCTGCTCGAAGCGTCGTTCCGAACGCCGGCCACAGCCGCATCGGTGACGCTCGACCGGTTGACGCCTCGCGGGCCGGTGGCCAGCACGGTTGCCGACGTGCGCGACCTTGCCTGTCCGAAGCCGAAGCACAAAAAGGGGGCCAAGGCCCCACCGGTGAGCGAGGATCTTGGCGACGGCGACGATCAGCCGGCGAGCTATCTGGTGCCACGCTTCAAGGTGATGGATCCGGTTCCCATTAGCCTCGGCGGTGCCAGCGACATGCCTGATCCAGTTGAGCCGGCCGTCGTGGAAGCCGAGGCCGGCAAGGGGGCTGTCGCTCCTCTGCCGCTACCCAAGCCCACTCGCTGAGGTCTCGCAGAAAGGAACGAAGTCTTGCCGGAAGCCGATCGCGCGCGCGTCCCGAAGCCCGCCATTCCCGTTACCATCGTCACCGGCTTTCTCGGGGCTGGCAAGACTTCGTTGCTCAACCGCCTTGTGCGTGATCCGGCGCTGGCCGGAACCGGTTTCATCATCAATGAGTTCGGCGAGATCGGAATCGACCATCTGCTGGTCGAGGCGGCCGATGATGGCATCGTCGAGCTATCGTCGGGGTGCCTTTGCTGCACGGTGCGCGGCGAGCTGGTGACCACTCTGGAAAACTTCCTGCGCGGCGTCGACAACGGCCGGATCGATACCCTGACCCGCATCGTCATCGAGACGACCGGTCTGGCCGATCCGGTGCCGGTTCTGGCCACACTGACCGCTCATCCCTACCTGTCCATACGCTATGCCGTCGACGGGGTGATCACGGTCATCGACGCGGTCAACGGCAGCCGGACACTCGATGAGCACGAGGAGGCAGTGAAGCAGGTGGCCGTGGCCGACCGGCTGGTGATTGCCAAGGCCGATCTTCCCGAGGGTGCCGCGCGTCTTCCCGCTCTGCGGCGCAGGCTTTCGACGCTCAACCCGGCTGCCCCACTCGTCGATGCCGCTGCCGCCTCGCCTGCCGATGTTCTCGGCTGCGGTCTTTATGACCCTGCCACCAAGACGGCCGACGTGCGGCGCTGGCTCAACGCGGAGGCTTTCGACGAGGCGGGCGAACACCATCACCACGACCATCACCACCACGATCATGACTGCGCCGGCAGTGGCTGCAGCCATCCAAGCCATCGCCACGATGATGAGGGCGCCCATCATCATCACGACGAGGAAAGCCGCCACGATGGCGTGAGTGCCTTCTCGCTGGTTTCCGATGGAGCACTGCCGGCTGGTGCGCTTGAAATGTTCCTCGAACTGCTGCGCGCGGCGCATGGGCCGAAGCTGCTGCGGCTCAAGGGCGTGGTGAGGCTTGCAGAGGATCCCGAACATCCGCTGGTCGTCCATGCGGTTCAGGAACTGTTTCATCCTCCGGTGCGTCTGCCTGCCTGGCCGGACGCCGATCGGCGGACGCGGCTGGTCTTCATCACCCGCGATCTTGCCGAAGATGAGGTGAGGCATCTTTTCGATGCCTTTGCCGGGGTTCTGGCCCCTGACACACCGGATCGAGCGGCGATGACCGATAATCCGCTGGCGCTTTCCGGGTTCACACCACCGTCGCGACATGCCTGATCATGGCGAGCTCCGTGCGCAATTACACGTATTGATGGCGGGGGCGGGAATGCCGACGCGTTCACTTTTCAAGGCGGTGAGCGCTTGGTTAACAGTTTATCCACAGTTTTGATAAAGCACCTTTCCTGCCTGAATTAACTATACCTCTGGCGTATCTATCTTTTTTCGTTATCGTTTTCCCTGTGCACGAATAACGGGAAGCTTGCAGTGGGTGCTCGTTAATGGTCCGTTAACCATATTGGTTCGATCCTTGGAACCGGAGTGGTCGGGCGCTGTGGGGCGCGCTACGAACTCCCGACCAAGACGGGATTGAAAGCGTGCTAACCACCCTTACAAAGCCGGAGTCGTTTCTGTTTTCGTGGATGGACGGAGACCATGCCGTGGTCGTCCGCATCATCGAAGCGTCCCATCAGCGGGCAGTGGCCCGTTTCCAGGCGATGAGCACAACCGAGCGTCGCAGGGCCATCATCAGTCGTCTCGAAGAGCAGGAAGTCGACCATCTCGAGCGCATTGGCGATTGGCTCGAACGCTTCTTGCCGCTGTTCGGGTTTGCCGGACGCAGCCACGCCTGAGATTCTCTTGTCCTCTTCAGTCCTGCTTGGCGGCGGCTTCGACCAACGCCAGCGCTTCAGGCGAGTCCCATTTGGCGGGACCAGCCAAGGACGCGAGGGCGCAGCCGTCACGGTTCACCACGAACGTGGTGGGCAGTCCCAATACCAATCCCTTTGATTTCAGCTCATTGAAGGCTCGCATCTCGGGATCGCGCAGGTCGACGAGAGACGTGGCGCCGATGTCCTCGAGGAAACGTGCCGGCTTCTCCGGGCGGCCGACATCAACGTTGAGGGCTATGACCGAGAAGTCGGCGCGCCCGCGTTTTTCTTGCAGTGCCTGAAGATGGGGCATTTCCGTGCGGCAAGGCACGCACCAGGTCGCCCACATGTTAAGAACCAGCGTACGGCCGGCAAACTCACCGAGGCGGCGCTCCGCCCCATCCGGGGTTCGAAGGACCAGATCGGAAAAGTCGGTCGGCGCATCGGCCGGGAGCAGGGCTGACAGATCGCCGGTCGCAAAAGACTTGAGGGCCGCCGCCTTGGGGGTTGCCGCGAGGCAACGACCACTGCTCTCGACAGCGCCCCTGTCCGTCACGTATACCGCAGCAAGGCCGGCAGCCACCGCAACGATCGCGATCGCGGCGAAGACGCGGCGGGAAGGCTTGAACGGCATCGACCGATCCTCGTTCCTGGAGTGTACCCGATGAGCAACCGCATGTGGGGCGGCCGGTTTTCGGCTGGACCGTCCGCGATCATGGAGGAGATCAACGCCTCCATCGACTTCGACCGGAAGCTCTACGCCCAGGATATCGCCGGCTCCAAGGCGCATGCCGAAATGCTCGCCGCCCGCGGTATCATTTCCAAGGACGACGCCGGCAAGATCGCCGAAGGTCTCGACGCGATCAAGGCGGAAATCGACGGCGGGCATTTCACCTTCTCGCGAGCCCTCGAAGACATCCACATGAACGTGGAATCGCGCCTCAAGGAGCTGATCGGCGCCGCAGCCGGACGTTTGCACACCGCTCGCTCGCGCAACGATCAGGTGGCGACCGACTTCCGCCTCTGGGTACGTGACACGCTCGACCATGTCGATGGTCAGCTCGCCGATCTGATGCGGTCGCTGGTGAAGCGGGCGGGCGAACACGCTGACACCGTGATGCCCGGGTTCACGCATTTGCAGTCGGCCCAACCTGTCACCTTCGGCCACCACCTGATGGCCTATGTCGAGATGCTCTCTCGCGATCGCGGTCGCGTGCAGGACGCGCGGCGGCGCCTCAATGAGTGTCCGCTCGGTGCGGCCGCGCTGGCCGGCACGTCTTTCCCGATCGATCGCCACATGACGGCTGCGAGCCTTGGCTTCGATCGCCCGACCGCCAACTCGCTCGACAGCGTCTCAGACCGCGACTTCGCGCTCGAGGCGATGGCGGCCGCATCGATCATCGCCGTGCATCTGTCGCGTCTCGCCGAGGAGATCGTCATCTGGTCGTCGGCGCAGTTCAGCTTCGTGCGTCTCTCGGATGCCTTCTCGACGGGCTCGTCGATCATGCCGCAGAAGCGCAACCCGGACG
The DNA here is from genome assembly GCA_029976075.1 of Pleomorphomonas sp. Taxonomy (GTDB): domain Bacteria; phylum Pseudomonadota; class Alphaproteobacteria; order Rhizobiales; family Pleomorphomonadaceae; genus Pleomorphomonas. Next base: position 99,263 of record JARKNW010000012.1, on the reverse strand, counting down.
CCGCCGAACTGGTTCGCGCCAAGGCCGGCCGCATCATCGGCGACATGAACGCTCTGCTGATCATCATGAAGGGCCTGCCGCTCGCCTATCAGAAGGACATGCAGGAGGACAAGGAGCAGGCGTTCGACTGTTTCGAGAACCTTTCGCTGGTGCTGGCCGCCATGACCGGCATGGTCGACGATCTGGTGCCCAACGTGACGCGAATGGCCGCTGCCGCCGGCTCTGGATTTTCCACCGCCACCGATCTCGCCGACTGGCTGGTTCGGGTGCTCGGGCTGCCGTTCCGCGATGCGCACCACGTCACTGGCCGCCTGGTTGCGATCGCTGCCGAACGCGGCATCGAACTGTCTGACATCCCGCTTGCCGACATGAAAACGGTGCATGACGGCATCAACGAAGCGGTCTACGATGTGCTTACCGTCGAGAATTCCGTCCGCAGCCGTACCTCTCACGGTGGCACGGCGCCCGATAACGTGCGGGCGGAAGTGAAGCGCTGGGCGGCGCTCCTCGGCTGAGGATGGCCTAACCTCTTCGAAGCAAACGGAACGAGGATATGATGGTTCTGCGTCTCGGGATGATAATGCTGATGGTCGGCCTCGCGGTCACCGGCTGCGGCCGGAAGGGGACGCTCGATGAGCCGAATTCGACCACCGAGGCGACAGCTCCGGAAGCGGCATCCCCCGCCACCAACGACCCCGGGGCGGTGAAACCCGTTCAGGAAAAGGTGAAGCCCAACAAGCCCTTCATTCTCGACGGTCTCATCTGAGGGGGTCCGGTTGCATCATTTCAACTATCGCGGCGGCGTGCTCCATGCCGAGGACGTCGCTGTGCCCACCATCGCCTCCGCGGTCGGAACGCCAGTTTACATCTATTCCTCGGCCACGATCGCCCGCCATTTCCGGGTGTTCCGCGAGGCGCTTGGCGATGAGCACTCGCTCGTCTGCTACGCGCTGAAGGCCAATTCTAATCAGGCGGTGATCGGAACGCTGGCTCGTCTCGGTGCCGGTGCCGACGTCGTTTCCGAGGGTGAGCTTCGCCGGGCGCGTGCCGCCGGCATTCCTGCCGACAAGATCGTCTTTTCCGGCGTCGCCAAGACGGTGCGTGAAATCGAATATGCGCTTGGCGAAGGCATCAAGTGCTTCAACGTCGAGAGCGAGCCGGAGCTTGAGCGCCTGTCGGCCGTGGCAACCCGCCTTGGTCGGACGGCTCCGGTCTCGCTTCGCATCAATCCCGATGTCGACGCTCGCACCCACGCCAAGATTTCTACCGGCAAGGCCGAGGACAAGTTTGGTATTCCCTGGAAGGAGGCGGTCCGTGTCTATGCGCGCGCCGCCGCGCTGCCGGGGCTGGAAGTTGCCGGCATCGACATGCATATCGGCTCGCAGATCACCGAACTCGAGCCTTTCGATGCCGCCTTCGGCAGGCTCGGCGAACTGGTTGCGGCCCTTCGCGGTGCCGGACATGCCATCCGCCATGTCGATCTCGGCGGTGGACTCGGCATCCCCTACAAGGCCGACAACACGCCGCCGCCGCACCCGGCCGCCTATGTCGAGGTGGTGCGCCGGCATACCCGGTCGCTCGACTGCGAGGTGCTGATCGAGCCCGGCCGCTTCATTGTCGGCAATGCCGGCATCCTTGTCACCGAGGTGCAGTATGTGAAGCGTGGCAAGGCGAAGACATTCGTCATCGTCGACGCGGCGATGAACGATCTGGTTCGGCCGACCCTTTACGACGCCTATCACGAGATCCGTCCGGTCGACGAGCGGCCAGCCGGAGCCGAGCAGGAGAAGGTGGACGTCGTCGGTCCCGTCTGCGAGAGCGGCGACTATCTGGCGCGCGGCCGCAACTTGCCGGTGGCGCAGCCGGGCGAGCTGCTTGCGGTGTTCTCGGCCGGCGCCTATGGCGCGGTGCAAGCCGGCACCTACAACTCCCGTCTTCTGGTGCCGGAGGTGCTGGTGGACGGCGACCGCTGGTCGGTGGTGCGTCCTCGTTCCACCTATGACGATCTGATCGGCCTCGATCGTCTGCCCGACTGGCTCATTTAACGGCGTCATCTGCCCAAGTTTTGGGCTCGCCGGTTGGCGGGCCTTTTGCCACATTGCCGGGCAGCCGCAGCGCTGGCCGCTGTGGCATTGGGGGAGAACTTGGCCGACTTTTCGACTGCCGCGTTGCCTGGCGAGGAAGTGCCCCGGTTCGAAAGGGCCGATGGGTCGGCACGCGTCGGTTTCGCCTTGCGCAGCATCGACGGGCGGAACGAGACCCGACTTGCCGATCTCTTCCAGGACGGTTCGGCAAAGGTTCGAATGCCACGGGTTTATGATGGGTCGGGCCCCGCCGCCGTCTTCCTCAACAGTGCCGGTGGCGTCACCGGTGGTGATCATCTCTCCTTCGAAGCGCATTTCGGTGCTGGAACGAGGGCAACCGTCACGACCCAGGCTGCCGAGCGCATCTATCGACGTGTCGACGGTGTCGGCCGTATCGATAACCGTCTGGTCGTCGAGACTGGTGCCACGGCCCACTGGTTACCCCAGGAGACCATCGTTTTCGACGGCGCGGGGCTTCGCCGATGTCTTGATGTCGATCTCGCTGGCGATGCCCGGCTTGTTGCGGTGGAAAGTCTGGTACTCGGACGCACGGCCATGGGCGAGGAGGTCAACGCCGTCGATCTTGCCGACCATTGGCGCATCCGACGCGACGGGCGGCTCATCTATGCCGACGCCCTGCGCCTTCATGGCGACAGCCGAGCCATTCTGGCGGGGGGCGCCACTGGTCGCGGTGCTCGGGCGTTCGCGACCATATTGGTGGCGGCAGCCGAGGCGGTGTCGCAGCTCGATCGGGCGCGCGATCTGATCGGCTCGCTGGCTGCCGACGGCATCGAGGCGGGCGCTTCCGCCTTCGACGGGCTTTTGTCCATACGTTGTCTTGCCATTGACGGGCGCCGCTTGCGCGCCATTGTCGAACCCCTGATCGAAACCCTCACCGACCGGCCGCTGCCGCGCGCCTGGTCGATCTGAGACGAGGAAAACCGATGAATCTGACGCCGCGCGAAAAGGACAAGCTGCTCGTCAGCCTCGCCGCCATGGTGGCCCGAAACCGCCTCGAGCGAGGCGTCAAGCTCAATCATCCGGAGGCGGTGGCTCTCATCACCGACTACGTGGTCGAGGGGGCTCGCGATGGGCGAACGGTGGCCGAACTTATGGCGGGAGGCGCCACCGTGCTCCGCCGCGAGCAGGTGATGGAAGGGATCGCCGAGATGATCCATGACGTTCAGGTGGAAGCGACTTTCCCCGATGGCACCAAGCTCGTCACCGTTCATGAACCGATCAGGTGAGGATAGAATGCGGAAGGTAAGATCGATATCTGCAAGGAAGATGGAATCGAATCTGAGGATAGAGGAGTATAAATTCATACACGATATGATTAAAGAAAACCTATCTCTTCTTGAGAAGAATGAACTAACTTGCTTTGCTGCTGTTGGGTCATTAATTGTTTTTCTCTATTCTAGAAATGGGGTTGATGAAATTGATCAGTATCTCATATTTACTGTTGGCATATGCGCTATAGCTCTGATGTTATTTGGATTTGCAAAGTTTTATTCTTACGAAAAGATGTTGTATAAATACCACGCTTATTTGATAAGGAATTATGAAAAGAAGGACTCGTCAATTGGGTGGTCTCAGTATCATCGAGGTGACGGTCAAAAACCTATGCATGCTATTAGATTTACTATTTGGGGTGTTGTGTCGATCGGAGTTGTTTGTGTTGTTCTTACAAAATTCGCTTTTCACTTACCTATAACGAAGTATGTATTTGATATTTGTTATAAGAATTTCGGTTACATATCTATAGTTATATCTATAATTTTGATTTTCTTGCTTTTTGAGAACTTATTAATTGATAATTTGAATGAAGCTTCTTAAGCCGCTGACTGAAAGTCTCTGCTTTTAGTTAAACTTCCAGACTTTAAGACGAGAAAGTGACCATGATTCCAGGTGAAGTCCTCCCTGAAGCCGGCGATATCGAACTCAATGCCGGTCGACCGACGCTCGTCCTCGAAGTGGCCAATTCCGGCGATCGACCGGTGCAGGTTGGCAGTCACTATCATTTTGCAGAGACCAACCCCGCGCTCGTTTTCGACCGCGACAAGGCTCGCGGCTACCGGCTCGACATACCCGCCGGCACCGCCGTGCGTTTCGAACCGGGGCAGAGCCGGTCGGTGACCCTGGTTCCTTACGCCGGAAAGGGCGAGGTCTACGGTTTCCGTCAGGCGGTCATGGGGAAGCTGTGAGCATCCCCACGGATGAGCGCCTTTTCGTTCGGCCGTGACGCGGCCAGCTTTTTGAGTTTCTAACTGCTCTCTGCAGGAGACTGACCAATGCCCTACCGCATGTCCCGCGCCGCCTATGCCGACATGTTCGGTCCCACCGTTGGCGACAAGGTGCGCCTTGCCGATACCGAGCTGTTCGTGAAGGTGGAGAAGGATTTCACCATCTACGGCGAAGAGGTGAAATTCGGCGGCGGCAAGGTCATCCGCGACGGCATGGGCCAGAGCCAGGCGAGCCGGGCCGAAGGGGCGGTCGATACCGTCATCACCAACGCGCTGATCATCGATCACTCCGGCATCTACAAGGCCGATGTCGGCATCACCGATGGCCGCATTTCCGGCATCGGCAAGGCCGGCAATCCGGATGTGCAGCCCGGGGTCACCATCGTCGTCGGGCCCGGCACCGAGGCGATCGCTGGCGAAGGCAAGATCCTGACCGCCGGCGCGCTCGACACCCACATCCATTTCATCTGCCCGCAGCAGGTAGACGAGGCACTCTATGCCGGCATCACCACAATGCTGGGCGGCGGCACGGGGCCGGCCACCGGCACTGCGGCCACCACCTGTACGCCAGGCCCCTGGCACCTTGAACGGATGATCGAGGCGGCCGAGGGACTGCCGATGAACCTTGCCTTCTCAGGCAAGGGCAACGCATCGCTGCCGGCGGCTCTGATCGAGCAGGTGAAGGCCGGCGCATGCGGCCTGAAGCTGCACGAGGACTGGGGTACCACGCCGGCTGCCATCGACAACTGCCTTGCCGTTGCCGACGACTACGACGTGCAGGTGATGATCCATACCGACACGCTCAACGAAAGCGGCTTCGTCGAGGACACGATCGCCGCCTTCAAGGGGCGCACCATCCACGCCTACCACACCGAGGGCGCCGGTGGCGGCCACGCGCCCGACATCATCAAGGTAGCGGGCCTCTCCAACGTGCTGCCGTCGTCGACCAATCCGACGCGGCCCTACACGCGCAACACGCTCGACGAGCACCTCGATATGCTGATGGTCTGCCATCACCTCGATGGCTCGATCCCCGAAGATGTCGCCTTCGCCGAGAGCCGCATCCGCAAGGAGACCATCGCGGCGGAAGACATCCTGCACGACATGGGCGCATTCTCGATCATTTCCTCCGACAGCCAGGCCATGGGCCGGATTGGCGAGGTGATCATCCGTACCTTCCAAACCGCGCACAAGATGAAGGTACAGCGCGGCGCTCTGCCCGAGGACGTCGGCACCGATGCCGACAACTTCCGCGTCAAGCGCTACATCGCCAAGGTGACGATCAACCCGGCCATCGCCCAGGGACTCTCCAAGCATGTCGGCTCGGTGGAAGTCGGCAAGCTCGCCGACCTCGTCTTGTGGACGCCGGCCTTCTTCGGCGTGAAGCCGGATCTGGTGCTGAAGATGGGGACCATCGCCGCCGCCGCCATGGGCGACCCAAACGCCTCGATCCCGACGCCGCAGCCGGTGCATTATCGACCGATGTTCGGCGCCTTCGGCAAGGCGATGACCCGTTCGTCGGTCACCTTCGTTTCCCGCTATGCCTATGAGAATGGCATCAAGGAGAAGCTTGGTCTCGACCGTGTCGTGCTGCCGGTCGAGAACACGCGCGGCGGCATTTCCAAGGCATCACTGATCCATAATTCGGCGACGCCGGTGATCGAAGTCGATCCGGAAACCTATGAGGTGCGGGCCGACGGCGAGCTGCTGACCTGTGCTCCAGCCGATGTGCTGCCCATGGCGCAACGGTATTTCCTGTTTTGAAGGGGAGTCAGCTGGCGGTTTTCGCAGAAGCAAAGCAGCCAGCCTTCCCAGTCGGCGGCGACGAACTGTCGCTGGTTGCTGCCACCGACGAGAGGTTCCTTCTTTTCAAGCCCCAGGATCCCGGGGGGCAACGATGGATGGTGGCGCGCCGGCGAGCGTAGTGTGCCACCAGATCCGTTACTTCGATCTGAGAGTTGATGGCGCGGCCATATGGGTGTTCAAGAGGGGCCGGATGCCAATGGTGCCCCTGATCGAAGGTTTTCTCCATCATCAATTCGACGCCATCGCGCTCGATATAGGGCTAAACGGTCTTCCCGCTTCTGATCGTGGATGCGAAAGCCGAGGAGATCGACGTAGAAGGCCAATGCGCGTTCGAGATCGTCGACGTTGAGTTCGGGGGACGAGTTTTACCTTCATGTCTGCAACCCTTCCTCATAGTCCAGGGCAGTCGTCGCTGCCTTGGGGCCTTTCGGCAAGTCCGATCGCGTCTTGCCGCAATGCTTCGATAGGCATGGGCTTGGGCCGGAAATCATGAGCTTGCGCCTTGGATCTCCGATGCGTTTTCGTCTCGTCGGCGTGCTCGCCGTGACGCAGGTGATCGGCTGGGGCACGACCTTCGACATGCCGGGCGTGATGGCGCGGAAGATGGCGTCGGACGTCGGGCTCAGCATCGACACGACGTTCTTCGGTCTGACGTTGATGATGCTGGTGATCGGCCTGACCGGTCCGGCGGTCGGAGAAGCCGTTCGGCGGATGGGCGCGGCGCGCGTGCTGGTGATGGGCTCGGCCACCTCCACCGCCGGTCTTGCCTTGCTGGCCGCTGCCGAGGGACCGGTCGGCTATTTCATTGCCTGGACAATGATCGGTGCCGCCGGCTCGCTGGCGCTATCGGTGCCGGCTTATGCGGCGGCTGTCGAGCGCGAGGGAGCCGCCGGCCGGCGAACGATCGGCGTCCTGATGATCTTCACCGGCGTCTCCTCGACCATCTTCTGGCCCATCCTCGATGCCATCGATGCGGTGGTGGGGTGGCGCATGACTCTCTTCGCCATGGCAGGGCTCCATCTCCTGGTCTGCCTGCCGCTGCACCTTTTCGCCTTGCCGCCGATCGGTAGCCAACTGGTGGAGCCGGATGCGACCCGCAAGCCATCGGTTGCCCTTGATCGCGATGGCGCGACGCGTGCCTTTCTTCATATCGGCGTCATCTCGGTGGCTTTCTCGTTTACCACCTTCGGGTTGGCCGCCGCCTATCTCGAACTGTTGCGCGGGGCAGGCGCATCCGTGGAGTATGCGTTGTGGCTCGGGACCATCCGGCCGGTGGTCAGCATCGCGGCCCGCGCCGCCGATCTCGTTCTCGATGGACGTGGCGGTCCGCTTGCCACGACGGCGGCGGCCGCATTGCTGATGGGGGGCTCGTTCGCTTTGCTTCTCTCCGGTGCCGAAGGAGAGTGGCTGCTACCGGCCTTCGTGACGATCTACGCCTTCGGGGCCGGGCTGTCGGCCATGGCGCGGGCGGTATTGCCGCTGGTATTCTTCCCGCCCGATGAATTTTCAAGGCAGTCCGGTCGGCTGGCCCTGCCGCAGAATATCGCCAATGCCGTGGCGCCGGTCATCTTCGTCGCCATGATTCACCAGACCGGTGTCGCCTCAGCGGCGTTTCTCGGCCTCGCCTTGATGGCGGCAGCGCTTGCCTCGGCGGCGCTTTTGGCTAAGCTCGCCCATCCGTCCCTTCCTCCGTCCGCCAGGACCAACACGCCATGATTACCGCTACTCGCATCCATCCCGCCGGCACCTGGTCCGGAACGCCTGCCGATACGCTTGCTCTCGAACGTGATGACCGTCATCGCCGCCGCCTTGTGATGCGGTGCGTCGGCAAGACCGTGTTCCTTCTCGACCTCAAGGAAGCGGCCGTCATGAAGGACGGCGACGCTCTCGAGCTTGAGGATGGCCGGTTGATCCTGGTGCAGGCGGTACCCGAGCGCCTTCTCGAGATTGGTGCCGCCAGCCCGGCCGAGCTCGTCCGTGTCGCCTGGCATCTCGGTAATCGGCATCTGCCGGCTCAGTTTCTCGGCGACCGGCTGCGCATCCGCTACGATCATGTCATCGAAGACATGCTGAAGGGGCTTGGCGCCACGGTGATCCCCGTGCTGGCCGCGTTTGATCCCGAGGGCGGCGCCTACGGTCATGGCGAGACGCACGGCCACGATCATGATCATGATCATGGAGTGCACGAGCACAGCCACGAGCACGGGCCGGAGCGCCACCATCATGAACATGGTGAGGCCAGTGCCCATCACCATCACGAACACGTCCATGGCGAAGGCTGCGGTTGCGGACACGATCATTCCCATGAGCACTCTCACGGGCACGATCATTCGCACGAGCACAGTCACAAGCATGACTGAGCCTCTGGCCGGGATCGCGTTGTCTCGTTTGATGACCTGGCTGTCGCCGGCCTTTCCGGTCGGCGCCTTCACCTACAGTCACGGCCTCGAATGGGCGGTGGAAGACGGTACGGTTACTTCGGCCGGCGCGCTGTTCGCCTGGCTTTCCGATGTTCTCCGCCATGGGGCCGGTCGCAGTGACGCCATCCTGCTCGCCGCCGCCTTTCGTGCTGCTTCCGATCAGCGGCAGGAAGATCTGCGAGAGATTGCCGAACTCGCTTACGCGCTTCAGCCCTCCAAAGAGCGGCGCCTTGAAAGCGGGGCACAGGGACGGGCCTTCGTGACGGCCATTGCCGATACGTGGGGGGCGCCGACGCTCGTTGCTCTCGCAACCCGCCTATCCCCCAGCCCGATCGCCTATCCGGTGGCGGTCGCCGTGACGGCCGCCGATCATCTTCTGCCGCTCGCAGAGACCGTGGAAGCCTATCTCACCGCCTTTGCCGCCAACCTCGTCTCGGCGGCGGTGCGTGCCGTACCGCTTGGCCAGACCGAAGGGCAGCGGGTGATCCGGGACCTTTCCCCCGTCATTGCCACGGTCGCTGCGGATGCGCTGACCGCCTCGCCAGACGATATCGGTGGGGCAAGCCTGCGCGCCGACATTGCCTCCATGGCCCATGAAACCCAGTACACGAGGTTGTTCCGCTCATGACCAAGACAGCCAACGGTCCGCTACGTGTCGGCGTCGGTGGACCCGTGGGGTCCGGCAAGACTGCCCTGATGGATGCCCTTTGCAAGGCCCTTCGTGATCGCTATCAGATCGCCGCCATCACCAACGACATCTATACCCGCGAAGACGCGGAGTTCCTGACGCGGTCCGGCGCCTTGCCGCCAGAACGGATCGCCGGCGTGGAAACCGGGGGATGTCCGCATACGGCAATCCGTGAGGACGCCTCGATCAATCTCGCCGCCGTCGCCGATATGAACGAGAAGTTCCCCGACCTCGATCTCATCCTCATCGAGTCGGGTGGCGACAACCTGGCCGCCACCTTTTCGCCGGAGCTCGCCGACCTCACGATCTACGTCATCGACGTTTCGGCCGGCGACAAGATTCCCCGCAAGGGAGGACCCGGCATTACCCGCTCCGATCTCCTGGTGATCAACAAGATCGACCTTGCTCCGTATGTCGGAGCCTCGCTCGAGGTGATGGACAGGGACGCCAAGCTGATGCGCAAGGGCCGTCCCTTCGTGTTCACCGATGTCCGGCGCGGGCATAACGTTGCCGATGTGGTCCGCTTCATCGAGGAGGAGGGTGGGCTTGTCGGCTAATATGAGCCGGCGACGCATTTAGTTCCTTTTGTCAATAATTGCGTGTCCTGAACCTGTTCTGTAAGCCAAAGTTAACGGGCGGCGCCTAAACCGTATTAAACCCCAGTTTTCGGGCCAATACCGGTGAGGCACGCCTCCATGTTCAGCATTCACTCCGTATCCGCCAAGATCGCCGCCATCGTTCTACTGGCGATCGCCGGGCTCGCGACGATCGGTTACCTCGGTTATGCCGATCTCCGCTCGGAGCTGATGGGTCAGAAAAAACTGGAACTGCAGGATCAGGTCGAGACAGCCCGGTCGATGATCGAGGGGTTCCGCGACCGCGCGGCCAAGGGCGAGATGAGCGTGACCGAGGCCCAGGATGCCGCCAAGGCGGTTCTGCGGCCGGTTCGCTTCGGGCCCGACAAGAATTACTTCTTCATCTACGATGCCAATGGCCAGAACATCCTGCTGCCAGCCAAGCCCGAACTCGAGGGCAAGAGCCTCATCGACATGAAGGATACCAATGGCAAGCTGATCGTCCGTGACATGTTGGCGATCGCCAAGGCTGGCGGTGGCAGTTACGAGTACATGTGGGTCAAGCCCGGCGAAAAGGACCCGTCGCTGAAACTCGCCTACGCATCGGGCGTCGAAGGCTGGAACTGGATGCTGGGCACCGGTTTCCATGTGGCCGATATCGAGGCCTCGCTTGCCGCGAGCACGCGTCGCATCGGGCTCATCACCCTGGTTTCCCTCATCCTGCTCGGTGCCCTGTCATTTGTCGTGGCACGTGGTATCGCCGGCCCTCTCTCGCGCCTCACCCGCTCGATGGACCGGCTGCAGGGTGGTGATCTTGACGCCGAGATTTCCGGGGCTGCCCGCAAGGATGAGATCGGCCTGATCGGTCGTGCCGTTGCCCGCTTCCGCGATCTGCAACGCCAGCGCATCGCTGCCGAGGCCGATGCCGAGGCTGCCCGGGCCGCTGCGATGGAAAAGGCACGGCGCGATGCGCTGACCGGGCTTGCCGATGGTTTCGATCGGTCGTTCCGCGAAACTTCGGCCGGCATCGAAAGCACCGCTACTGGCTTCGAGCGCGTCGCCTCCGACCTGCTCGCCGTATCGGACCATACCCGCCGTCAGGCGGAAGCCTCGGCCGAGGCTGGCCGGCAGGCCAAGGATAACGTGCAGGCCGTGTCGAGCGCCGCCGAAGAGCTCTCGGCATCGATCTCCGAGATCGTCGCTCAGGTCGACAAGGCGGCCGACATCTCGAGCGGTGCCGTTCGGGAGACCGCCCGGGCTACCGAGGTGATCCGCGGTCTCGACGAGGCATCGAGCGAAATCGGCAAGGTGGTGGCGCTGATCCAGGAGATCGCCGACCAGACCAACCTTCTCGCTCTCAATGCCACCATCGAGGCGGCGCGGGCCGGTGAGGCCGGCAAGGGGTTCGCTGTCGTGGCGTCCGAAGTGAAGCAGCTGGCCGCCCAGACCTCCAAGGCAACCGACGAGATTTCACGGCGCATTGGTGTCATCCAGTCGGCGACTGGCGAAGCGGTGAGCGCCACCAATACCGTCGAGCAGTCGATCGAGCGGGTCAACGAGGTCGCCTCGTCGATTGCCGCGACCCTCGATCAGCAGAACGCCGCCGTCTCGGAGATCACCCGCGCGATTTCATCGACGCTCGTTGCCGTGGGCAGCCTTGCGACCGACATGACCCGCCTGATGGAGAATGCCGAGGCTTCCGATTCGAAGTCGCAGGAAGTGGCTGCCCAGGCTCGGCGCATGCTCGGCGACAGCAAGGCCTTGCAGGCCGAGGTCGACCGGCTGATGCGTGAGATGCGTGCCGCCTGAGAGTGGCATCGGTTCAGTAATGAGGTGGCGGTGGCTCGCGACCGGCGGTCGCTCGCGCCGCCAGCTCCATTTCCTTGACCTCGTCGAGAAGGTTCGCCACGAGACGCTTCAGCGTGTCGATCTCTTTCCACTGATCGGTGACCGCGGTGTTGAGGTCTTCGATCACCTGATCCTGATAGGCGATCTTCTCTTCGAGCGCGTCGATCCGCGCTTCGGTGGTTTGCGAAGTCATGTCTCGCCTCGATCAACGGGGGAAGGAACGCGTGGCCGATGTTTCGCCGAGCGTGCGACCGAAGGTGGTCCCTCGGTCCCTGGCGGTCGCGGTCCACGTATAACGATGCTGGCCCATCGGCGGGCATGGTCCGAGATAACGGAAGGCTCCGGCCGGAATCAGGTCATTGCCGGAATAGGGCACCGTACCGCCGCCATGATGGAACTCGGGCGCGTTGAGATCCGTCATCTCAAAGGCGATGACGCGAGTACCCGGGGGGACGTTGGAAAGACGGAACTCCGGGCTGTCCACCTCGGCCGGCCGGCCAGTGTCGCAAGCTGGCGTGGCTCCCCAGGAAAAGGAAAGCTCGAAGGCTGTGGCGGGCAGGGTGAAACCTGCCAGCACGGCGGCGGTGGCAAGGCATCTCAACATGGCGATCTTTTCGAACATGGGCTGGAGTTTGGCACCGAGCCTCTTTCGAGGCAAGCGAGCGGGCCGATCCGCATTGCTTCGGCCTTGCGGGCGGTAGTGCAGGAAGAGTAGGCAGAAAGTATAACTCATCGCCGATCTCCGACGCGCCGTGGTGGCCGCCGGCCCCCTCTCGGCTTCAGCGCCGGTTGCCGCCCGTGATCGCCATTGCCCTCGATGTCCTGCCCATCTTCCTGTTGATCCTGATCGGCTATCTCCTGGTCCGGTTCAGGGTGATGAAGGCGGAGGTTGGCGATGGTCTTTCCGATTTCGTCTTTACGATCGCCATGCCGACGCTGCTGTTCAAGACGGTCGCGGTGGCTCATGTCCAAGGCAGTTCCCCCTGGACGATCTGGGTGGCCTACTTTTCGGGCGTTGCCGTCACCTGGACAGCCGGGCATTTGGCGGTGACGCGTCTTTTCGGGCGCGATGCCCGCATCGGTGTGCTGGCCGGCGTCAGCTCCGCCTTTGCCAACAACCTGTTCATCGGCCTGCCGCTGGTCCAGCGCATCGTCGGCGATGACGGCGTCGTGGCGCTGTCGATCCTGCTCTGCGCCCACCTGCCGGTGATGATGATCGCCGGAACCGTGTTGATGGAGCAGGCCGAACGACAGGCCGGCGGGCGGCAAGCCCAATCGATTGCCGCCGTCCTGAAACAGGTGGGCCGCAACCTTGTCCGCAATCCTCTGGTGGTCGGTCTTGTGCTGGGGTCCCTCTGGCGCACGTCGGGTCTGCCGCTCACGGGCGTTGTCGGGACGGTGGTGAACGATATCGGGGACATCGCCGGTTCGGCGGCGCTGATCTCGCTCGGCATGGCGCTGATGAAATATGGCATCTCCGACGGTGTCCGACCGGCCCTCGTCACCTCGCTGTTCAAGCTGTTTCTTCTGCCGGCTTCCGTCTACGTGGCGAGCCGGTTGCTGGGTCTCGACGCCACCTGGACGGCGGCGCTGGTTCTGACGTCGTCGGTGCCGACCGGCATCAATGCCTGGCTGATTGCCAATCGCTTCGGCGTCGGTCACGGGCTCGCCTCGTCGTCAATCACCATCACGACAGCCGTCGGCGTGGTGACGACGACCTTCTGGGCCTGGCTCCTCGGTTGAGTGGACAGCCGATACTCAGGTGTTCGACGCGCTGCCGATCTTTCAGGGCGCCAGCCATCGAGCGCTCTTGCCGGCTAGCCTAAGTTCGCTCCGGTCCGACTCCCGAAGCCCTGGTAATCTGACGATCCCGCTTTTCCTTTGCGCGACTGCGAAGCGTGCCGTATGACGGGCGCCGATATTTTCGAGGCGTCCTTCCATGTCTGATACATCTTTCGTTCCGGTTCCTCGCAGCGGCATTCTCGACATCGACCTCTACGTTCCCGGCGGCTCGAAGGCGGCTCCGGGCAAGAAACTTCATAAGCTCTCTTCCAACGAGACTCCGCTCGGGCCGAGCCCGAAGGCGCTGGAAGCCTATAGGCAGGTGGCGGGCAGGCTGGAGCTTTATCCCGACGGATCGTCGACCGAACTCAGGCGGGCGATTGCCGAGACCCATGGGCTCAACATTGACCGTGTCATCTGCGGCAATGGCTCGGACGAACTCCTGCACCTCCTGGCCGAGTGCTATCTGTCGCCCGGTGATGAGGCGATCTATTCCGAGCACGGCTTTCTCGTCTACCGCATCTCCATTCTCGCAGCGGGGGCAACCCCGGTTGTTGCAAAGGAGGCGGCCTACACGACGGATGTCGACGCCATCCTCGCGGCGGTAACGCCGCGGACGCGCATGGTGTTCCTTGCCAACCCGAACAACCCCACCGGCACCTACATACCGATGGCGGAGGTGCGGCGGTTGCATGCCGGGCTGCCGGGCAACGTCCTTCTGGTGCTGGACGCCGCCTATGCCGAGTATGTTCGCCGCAACGATTACGAGAGTGGCGTCGAGCTGGTCGCGTCTGCCGACAACGTGGTGATGACGCGGACCTTTTCGAAGATCCACGGCCTTGCCGCACTCCGGATCGGTTGGCTCTACGGACCCAAGGCGATTGTCGACGTGTTGGAGCGGGTGCGCGGGCCGTTCAACCTCAACGCGGCCGCCATCAGCGCCGGCGCCGCTGCCATGCGGGACCGTGCTTTCGTCGACGCGGCGATCGAGCACAATACCCGCTGGAGTGCCTGGCTCTCGGCCGAACTCGGCAAGCTGGGACTGAAGGTCACTCCATCGGTCGCCAACTTCCTGCTGGTGCACTTCCCCGAGATGGGCAAGACGGCCGATGCCGCCGACAGGGCGTTGCTTGCCGAAGGCGTGGTGGTTCGCAAGGTGGCAGGCTATGGCTTGCCCAACGCACTCCGGATGACGGTGGGCTCGGAAGAATCTTGCCACCGGCTTGTCGAGGTGTTGACCGCTTTCATGAAGGGGACCGCATGACTGACGCCCTGTTTCCCCGCCTCGCCATCATCGGCATCGGCCTGATCGGCTCGTCCATCGCGCGGGCGGCTCGTCTCAATGGCCTCGTTGACAAGATCGCCATATCCGACCTGTCGCCGGTCATCTTGAAACGGGCCGAAGAGCTTGCGCTCGGCGATAGCTATCATGCGTCTGCGGGCGATGCCGCGGCGGATGCGGATCTCATCATCGCCTGCGTGCCGGTCGGTGCCGCCGAAGCCGTGGCCCGAGCGATTTCCCCTCACCTCAAATCGGGCGCCATCGTCTCGGATGTCGGCTCCGTCAAGGGTTCGGTCGTGCGGCAGATGAAGCCGCATCTGCCCGACAATGTGCATTTCATTCCTGCCCACCCGGTGGCTGGCACCGAATATTCCGGCCCCGATGCCGGCTTTCCCGAGCTGTTCGTCAATCGCTGGTCGATCGTATGCCCGGATGAGGGGACCGACCCCAAGGCCCTCGACCGGCTTGTTGCCTTTTGGGCCGGCATGGGCGCCAACGTCGAGTGCATGAGCTCCGAGCGGCACGATCTGGTGCTGGCGATCACCAGTCATTTGCCGCACCTTATCGCCTACAACATCGTCGGTACCGCAGCCGATCTCGAGAAGGTCACCGAGTCCGAGGTTATGAAGTTCTCGGCCGGCGGCTTCCGAGACTTCACCCGTATCGCCGCCTCCGATCCAACCATGTGGCGGGATGTCTTCCTGCACAACAAGGATGCGGTCCTGGAGGTTCTGGGGCGCTTCCAGGAGGATCTGTTCGCCTTGCAGCGGCAGATCCGGTGGGGCGAAGGTGACCGGCTCTATGATCTGTTCAGCCGGACCCGCGCCATCCGACGCGGTATCCTGACCTTGGGCCAGGATGCGCCGGAGGCGGACTTCGGTCGATCTCACAAGGCGGCGCCGAAGCCTGCCTCAGAATAGCGGTTCGAGACGGGCGATCTTCCGTCCATTGGCCGAAACGACGCCGTCGTTGATCTCAAGGCCGATGGAGCGGCCGCCGTCATCCGAGGCCGAGCCCATCAGCACGAAGGCCATGACGAGTCCTGCCACCTCCGGCGACAGGCTCCGGCCGCCGGCCGCCGCAGCGATCGCCAAGGCATTGAGGTTGTGGCCCGTTACCTTTCCGTTGGCCTCCACAAGGCCGGTTTCGGACACCGTGCCTTCACCGGTCAGCGTCAATGTGGCTCCGCCCAGTTCGGTCATCAGCCGATGCAGCGTCAGCTTGCCACCTGCCGCTTTCCAGCGGGCAAGTCCTGCCGGACCGGCCATGGCCATATCCGCCTCGGCGAGGGTGGCGGCCACCGCCAGACGTACGGGAAGCGGCGTCAGGGCCGTCTTTCCGACGGCGATTCCAAGGCCGTCCATGGTCGCCGCGATCTCGCCATCGGCCGGGCGCTCGTCGGCACGTGCCAACAGGAGATCGCCGCGCACGATGGTCAACTTGCCCTCGGTGCCGCCAGCCAGCGGCCCGGAGGCCGAAATGTCCTTTGCCTTGACGGCGACCCGATCGGCGCGCCCATCTTTCAGACCAAGGTTGGCTGCCAGTTCGCTGGCCGCCACGTCGAGCTTGCGGCCGTCGGGGGTGGTGTAGGAGAGCGGGGCATCAAATCGGAAATCGAGCTGATGGGGATTGAAGATAGCCCCTTCGCCATGCGCACCGGCGGCAGTGAACTTGCCGCCATCGGGAAGAGCGACCGTGATGCCCTTGCGACAATCGACGGTGAGTTGGAAAGGCCAGCCGCCGATTGCCTCTCCTGGACAATCGATGGTGATCCCGTTCGTTGCCGAGAGGTCCGCCATCGACTTTGCGATCGAGTTGCCCAGCCACCAGCGGGCGCCAAACCATGCGCCGCTCCAAAGGATGGCGACGGCAACGATCATCCAGAGGCCCCACCGCATCGTCCGCTTCATGACGCTCCCCCGAAGACATTCGCGCCCGCCGTGGACGCACCGTTCACCTTCCATCCACTAGAGTAATGTGGCGAAAGATGGAATCGTCTTTGCCAGGCGTTGCTTTCATCCTTCGAAATGCTACGCCTTCTGATCTGGTTGCAACGGAGCGGACGGATGGACGCGAGCATCTGGGTGTTCGGCTACGGCTCGCTGATGTGGAATCCCGGGTTTCCTTATCTGCGGGCGGTGCAGGCGCGCATGCATGGCGTCCGCCGTGCCCTTTGCATTCGCTCGACGCACTATCGCGGAACCCCGAAAAATCCTGGCCTCGTGTTCGGCCTCGATCGCGGAGGCTCCTGTCACGGCGTTGCCTTCGAGGTAGCCGAGGCGGATCGCGAGGCGGTGATCGCCTATCTCAGGGCGCGCGAGCAGATCTCCATGGTCTACCACGAGGTCGTTCGGCCGGTACGGCTTGCCAGTGGCGAAACGGTGGGTGCGCTGGTCTACGTCGCCAATCAGGCGCATGAACAATATGCTGGCGGTCTCGATTTCGAGGAGATGCTTGCCATCATTCGCCAAAGCTCCGGCGCGATGGGGCCTAACGTCGACTACGTCACGGCGACGCTCAAGCGTCTGCAGGACATGGGTATCCGGGACCGATCTCTGGAACGGGTCGTTTTGGCGCTTATGACGCCGTCGCTTTGAGTTCGGCGACGCGCGCCCGCGCCGTGACCGGCAGATCGTCCCCCCTTGCGGCCGCTTCGACCAGCAGGCGATCGCAAGCCGCCTCGATGTCGCTTTCCAGCTTCTGGAACATCTCGCGCGGCTTGAGGCCGGGTGGAATGGGTTCCAGGAACTCGACGACGATGGTGCCACGCCGATGAACGCGTGCCTTGCGTGGCCATACGGTACCGGCATTGTGGGCAACCGGGACCACCGGCACGTCGAGTGACTTGTAGATCTGGGCGATGCCCTGCTTGTAGTCCGGCCGCGCGCCGGCCTCGGAACGGGTACCTTCGGGAAAGATAATCACCTGGCGGCCTTCGGCGACGGCGGCGCGAGTGCCCTCGATCACCTTTCTGAGGGCAGTGGTGGGGCTTCCACGGTCGATGGCGATGTTGCCGGCGAGCTTCAGCCACCAACCGAAGACCGGGATCCATGTCAGCTCGCGCTTCAGGATGAATGCTGGATCGGCGAGCAGGGGAACGAGAGCCAGCGTTTCGAACGTGGATTGGTGCTTGGATGCCAGGATGAAACCGCCGGGCGGAATGCGTTCAAGATGCCGGTATTCGTGGTGCGTTCCAGTGATGAGCCTGTGCAGGCGGATCAGTATCCAGGTCCAGGACTTGACGACGATCATCACCCCCCTGTGGCCGCCGAGCGCGAACGGTGCCCCGAAGATGGCCACGATGGCAGTCACCGAAAAGAAGGCGAAGCTGTAAAGGTAGGAACGGATCAGCATGGATCGTCTTCCGGTACTGGGAGGCTTTTGTTTGGACTCGCACTCATTCGAAGTGCCTCGCGGCTTTTCGGATGGATGCGCCGATTTTCTTGTCTGGGCTTCCGCCGGGCCGGAAAGCCGGTGGCTTCTCGGCAGCGTCAGCCAAAAATTCCACCAATGACCTCGGCGAGGCCATCGACGCCGCCGAGCAACAGGCGAAGGCGCGTTGCCGTATACTTCAGGTACTCCTGCAGGAGAAGCAGGATTACCCCCCTGTCCTCCGACCAGTTGCCGAGCGTCAGGCCAGGTCGGGTCACCGGATAGGGAATGAGGCGAATGTCCGGCATTGCGTGCGACAGCTCCAGCATGGAGCGCGGCATGTGGTAGGCCGAGGTGACGACGATCAGCGACAGGAAGCCGTTGCGCCGCGCCCATTTGGCCGTTTCGAGCGCATTGCCGATGGTATTGGCTGCCCGACGATCAAGATCGACGCAGCAGGCCATCATGTCCGGCTCGGCTTCCACCAGACGGCCCAGCCGAGATGCCGAAGTCTCCGGATGAACGCCCGAGATCAGCAGCCGTCGCGCCTTGCCTGCGGTCATCAGTTCGATGGCGCCGGTGATGCGCTCGGCGCCACCGGTGAGCACGACGATTCCGTCGGCGGCCAGCGGCGACGGTGTCTGGTAACTGACGATGGTCTCGACGAAACGGAAGAAGCCACCGAAGAAGAAGCCGCCACCAATAAGGAGGGCCGCAACCAGAATGACGCCTATCGACCGACGGGCGCGGGTACGCTCGCCGGAGGCTTGCTCGGGGCCGCCGGCCGTCTCTCTCGCAGGAGGGGACGATTCCATCATGGTTTCATTGTAAGAAATCGGCTGGCGATTGACAAATCCGAGCTATCGCCCGGTCGCTCCCTTAATCGAGAGCCGAGAGTGACCGCCGTACCGCGAGACGTGAGGTGAGCGCCGTCAGAAGTGCCACCGCTACCACCAGCGCCAGCACCAGGCCGTAGGCGGTTCCCGGCAGTTCGAAGCGGCCGAACAGGGCTTCGAGCTGATCGGCGCCCGGCCGACCGGTGGAGCCACCGATGGCCCAGGCGGCAATGGCCATGGCCAGAAGGGCCAGAGCACCGCCGATGGCTCCGCCTTCCACGCCGAACAGCAGGAAGCGACGCTGGAACTGGCCGGCAATGAAGCCATCCTCTGCGCCGCAGAAATGCAGAACCTCAATGACATCGCGGTTTCCCGCCATGGCGGCCCGTGTCGCAAAAACCACCGAAAGCACCAGCGCTATCAGCATGAGAGCCATCAGGCCGATGCCGGCGAATACCATCGATGATGCCATGGCCGACAGGCGGTCGATCCACAGCGCGTGATTGTCGACGCTACCACCCCGGATCTCGCGCCCCACGGACTCCGAAAGTGCCTTGGCATCGAAACTGGAGGCGTCATCGATGGAGACGACCACAAGGCGCGGCACCGGCAGGGCGGAAAGATCGGCGCCTGGCCCGAGCCAGGGCTCCAACAGTCGCTGCGTTTCAGCGTCGCTGAGACCTCGGGCTCCGCTTACTCCCGGGAATTCCTGGGCAAGCGCCACCGCCTTGTCCACCTCGGCGTCAATGGCGACGCCATCGAGCGGTCTGACTTCGATGGTGACTTCACGACCGATGTCCGACGCCCAGGCGTCGGCAGCCCGGTCGATCACCGAGACGACCGCGATGGTGAAGCCGGCAAGGAAAGTCATGATGGCGATGACCAGGACCAGCGTCCGGCCGGCTATGGCCTGTGGGGGCACGATCGGCGAGGCGGTCGTGCCGTCGGGTCCCGGGGGTGCCTTGGGCGTGGTAACGGCCCTGATCCGTTTGGTGACCGCCGTCTTCATTCGTAGATCTCGAGATGGCCGCCTTCGATGACCATGCGTCGCGCGTCGAGCTGGTCCATCAGGCCGATGTCGTGGGTGGCGATGAGTACCGCTGTCCCGAGGCGGTTGAGCTCCAGAAAGAGGCGCAGCAGGCGGCGGGCAAGCGGAGGATCGACGTTGCCTGTCGGTTCGTCGGCAAGCAGGAACTCCGGCTTGGTAATCAGGGCGCGGGCGATGGCCGCTCGCTGCTTTTCTCCGCCCGACAGCACCGGTGGGTAGACGTGCTTGCGGTCGCCGAGGCCGACCCAGTCGAGGAGGTCGGTGACATCGGCGCGGTAGCTTGCCTCGTCCTTGCCGAGAACACGATAGGGCAAAGCCACGTTCTCATAGGTGGTGAGATGATCGAGCAGTCGGAAGTCCTGGAATACGACCCCTATCCGCCGCCGAAGAGCCGGCATGTCCGCGCGTTTCAGCAGCGCCGTATCCTTGCCGAAGATGGAAATGAGGCCGCGGGTCGGCTTGAGATTGAGGAACAGAAGCCTGATCAGGGTTGTCTTGCCGGCGCCGGAAGGGCCGGTCAGAAACTGAAAGGAATGGGGAGCGATCGAGAAGGTGAGATCGCTCAGTACCTCCCGCCCGGTTCCATAGCGGAGGCCGACATTTTCAAATCTGATCACCGGCCACGCCTCATCGTTGTTCCAGCCCAAGTCGCCGGAATGCCCACCGGCTCGGTACGTTTCCCCGGTCGGACGACGCCATCTGATCGACCAGGAAGTGTTCCAGAGTCAATCGCTTGTGCAACTCCCAGCGCCTCGGGTTGCTTCGATTCGCACCGAACAGATACCTAGGTTGCAGCTCACGGCTTCTTGCGTTGTCCCTAGACCTCATAATTGATGTTGCAGTCCCTGTCCTTAACGTTTCATTAAGCATGTTGCCGCCATCCCTTGGATAAGTTGCAACGTCGGTGTGGGCGATGGGTTGCCCGCTTTTCCTGAGGATGCCCATCCGGCGGCCATTCGGGGGCGAAGATGAGAATTGTCTGCCCCGCTTGTGAGACGGGGTATCAGGTTGCCGATGGCACGCTCGGCGTGACTGGCCGCAAGGTGCGTTGTGCCCGCTGCGGTACCGTTTGGCATGCCACGCCCAACGACTATCCCGAAGCGCCAATTGCCCGCGCTCCAGCCGAAAGGCCCGTCGTTGGTGGGCCCGAACCCAGTGAAGACGAGTGGCGCGATGCCATTGCCGGGGCTGGTCCGGAAAGCGATTTCGATGCCGAGGCGGCCGCCGATCCGAATGAGGGCGCCAACGATCAGTCGGCAATCGATGACCTGTTCGCATCCGGTCCGGATGACGACGCGGCGTCGGACGAGCCTGCCCCTGAAGCCGCGGCGGATACAAACGACCAGTCGGCGGTCGACGATCTCTTCGCAACCGGGCCGGCCGTGGAGGAGACCAACGAACCGCCCGGCGAGGAAATGCCCCCCTCCGCCGCTGTCGACGCCTCCCCCACCATCGATGCGCCGCCAGCCGGGTTCGACACCAGTCGCAAGAAACGCGGCAAGGCGACCCGCCGGGGTGCCTCGACCATCGTCATGCTGGATCGGCATCTCTCGACGCCGGTCGCGTCGGTGCTGTTGATCGGCTTTCTGGTGCTGTTCTGCGTGACGGCCGTGGTCGGTCGCGAGAGGGTTGTCGCAACTTTCCCCGATTTTGCCGGCATCTATGAAATGATCGGCCTCAAGGTCAATCTGCGAGGCCTCGACTTCCAGGGCGTCGTTGCCCATCAGGAGATGGATGGATCGACGCCGGTGTTGGTGGTGGAGGGGGATATCATCAATCTCGAGACCGAATCCAAGAGCTTGCCGGCGGTCCGGGTGACGCTCAAGTCGTCCACCGGTCGGGACGTCTACGCCTGGAACTACGCCTTGCCCCAGCTTAATATCGATCAGTCGGGCAAGGTGCATTTCAAGACGCGACTTCTCGCGCCTCCGGAAGCATCGGTCAGCGTGGAAGTGCGGTTTACAGACCAGCATCAGCCGTAATATAGCTCCGCGCGAAAGCGGCCGGGGCTTTGCGACGGTTCCGGATGCGCGCCCCTTTCCGGTTCGTGTTGGGCCGGGGGCTCATCGACCGTCGCGACCTCAGGAGACCGGGATGATGGGCAAGACCATAGACGTGCTGTTTTCGGAAGAGACGATTGCCGCGCGCGTCGACGCCATTGCCAAGGAGATCGCCGCCAGCCATCCCGAAGATCTGATGGTGATCGCCATTCTCAAGGGCAGCTTCATGTTTGCCGCCGATCTTCTGCGCGCCCTGCATCGCGAGGGATTGGCGCCGCAGGTGGAATTCATGATGCTGTCGAGTTACGGAACGGGCACGACGTCGTCGGGCATCGTCAAGATCATTCGCGACATCGATACCGATGTCGCCGGGCGCTCGGTTCTGATCATCGACGATATTCTGGAGTCGGGACGGACGCTGGCCTTCGCCCGGCGCCTTACCGAGGACCGTGGAGCAAAAGAGGTCAAGGTCGCGGTGCTGCTCGACAAGCCGGGCAAGCGAAAGGCCGAGATCGAAGCCGATATCGTCGGCTTCTCCTGCGCCGACGTGTTCGTGGTCGGTTATGGCATGGATGCAGCGCACGCCTACCGTCAATTGCCCTTCGTGGGGGTCGTTACCGACTAAGATCGCTCATCTGGTGCGATCGGCCCAGTTGTGTAACAATCATATCAAATTTGTTCGATTCCAACGGGAGTATCCCCGGGGGCGGCCATGGCGCGTATTCTGCTGACTGAGGACGACGAGTCGGTCAGGGCCTTCGTGAAGAGGGCGCTGGAGCTCGATGGGCATGAAGTCACGGAGGCCGAAGATGGCGGCATCGCGCTTGAGGTGCTCAACGCGCAGCGGGGCGATTTCGACCTGCTGCTGTCCGACATCATGATGCCGGTCATGGATGGCATTGCACTGGCGCTCTCCGTTGCGCGCGACTACCCGAACCTTTCCATTCTTCTGATGACTGGCTTCGCCGATCAGCGCGAGCGTGCCTTCGGGCTCGAGAATCTCGTCAGTGACGTCGTCTCCAAGCCGTTCACGCTTGCCGAGATTCGGCTTGCCGTGGCGCGGGCGCTGGTCGGGCCGGCCGCTGCCGAGAAGATCGCCTGACGCTCCGACCAAACTGTCTTGCGTGCGTTCTGCCAAGTCCGAAACGGCGAAGCCTCGCCGCATCATTCGCGATTCTGGCCGGGCACCCACAGCACATCGCGACCGCCGAGATCGTTTGCCCAGCGACTTGCCACGAACAGGAAGTCGGACAGGCGATTGAGATAGCGCACCGCCTCAGGGTTGACCTGTTCGCCGGTGGTCCGGACAAGCGTCACTGCGGCGCGTTCTGCCCGACGGCAAATGGTGCGTGCCATATGAAGATGGGCGGCGGCTGCGCTGCCGCCCGGCAGCACGAAGGTGGTGAGCGGCGCAAGGCCGCGATTGAGATAATCGATTTCCTTCTCGAGCCGCTCGACCTGGATGGCCAGGATGCGCAATGGCTCGAAGGGGGGCGGTTCCGCCGCTTCCGGCGTTGCAAGATCGGCCCCGAGATCGAACAGGTCGTTCTGGATGGCGCCCAGCATCAGGTCGAGGTCCGGATATTCGGAGATGTGTAGACGAGCGACGCCGATCGCCGCGTTTGTCTCGTCGACGCTGCCGATCGCTTCGAAACGCGGGTCGTCCTTCGAACGGCGCTCGCCGGTGGACAGACCACTCGAACCGTCGTCACCGGTGCGGGTGTAAATGCGATTGAGCCGAACCATGCTGCCTCCTGGCTAAACCCTCCTCCGCATATTCGCGTAGAAGGGTGGGGCGCTCAATCCGTCATTGGGCGGCGGTCGTCAAGCGCGATCAGCGAGCAGCGCCGGGGAGATCGACACCCAGGGCCTCGGCGATGGTTCTGAGGCCGAGAACCAGCCCCATGCGATCGATGCCATGACCCAGACCGGGGGAAAGGTGCAGCGATACAGGCAACCCTGCCGCGGTCAGCGCAGCGGCGGCAACGCGGCTGCTTTCGACTGGCAGGACCTGATCGGCGGTGCCGTGAACCAGCAGGACCTTCGGCTTTGCGGAGATCTCATCCAGATGCTCGGCACCCGCCAGATAGCCCGAATAGCCGACGATCAGTGCCGGAGTCACCTTGCGCCTGAGGCCGACGTGCAGGGCCATCATTGTACCCTGACTGAAGCCGACCAGTACGAGGCGGTCTGGCGAGACGCTCCAGCGCTCGAGTTCGGCGTCGAGGAAACGATCAAGGGCCGGCCCGGTGGCGACAACGCCGGCCCATCGTTCGGAATCGTCGCGCATGGTCAAAGGAAACCACTGGCGGCCGCCCGGCGCCATCGGACAGGCTTCCGGCGCGTGCGGCGAAGCGAAGGCGACGTCCGGCAGGAAGGGCGCCCAGCTCTCGGCGATGTCGTAAAGGTCTTCGCCGTTGGCGCCGTAGCCGTGCAGCAGGACGACGAGCGCCTCCGCTTTGCCGCTTGCGGGGTCGAGGCGCGGACCGTCGATGTCGGCCATGAGAGGCTCCTTCCGGAATCGGTTCAGACCGGGAGGACGTTCCTGCCCTGTCGCATGGCTTTGTAATAGGCCCAAAGCAGCTTGGCTGCAACGCCGCGCCAAGGCGACCAAAGCTCTGATATCGCCCGCAATTCCTTTTCACTGGGACGTTTCTCCAGAGAGAGCGCCTCGGCTGCGGCGACCTGCAGGGCAAGGTCGCCCGCCGGTAGCACATCGGCATTGCGCGCGCAGAACAGCAGGAAGATCTCGGCCGTCCAGCGACCGATGCCGTGGATCGCCGTCAGCTTTTCGGTCGCAGCTTCCGCCGGTTCATTGGCCAGGCCTTCGAGATCGAGACCAGCGGCCGCAGCCGTCGCGAGGGCGTTGAGGGTTCTGACCTTGCCGCCCGACAATCCGGCCGAGCGCAGTGCTTCCTCGCTTTGACGCAGATAGTTCTCGGCCGTCGCTTCGCCAAGAAGTGTCTCGAAACGGCTCCAGATCGCATCGGCGCTGGCCACGGACAGTTGCTGCGCCATGACGATACGGGCAATGCCTTCAAAGCCGGGTGGACGATAGCGGACGCCAACGGGGCCGGCCGCCGCCCTGACCGGCCCGAGGCGCGGGTCGACGCGCTCGAGATAGTCGAGCCCCTCGGTCATGTCGGCGTCGTCAAGGATGAGGCGCATGGCGGGTCCTCCTTCGGCACGAGACTTCAGCTTCATGAACGTATACTGTCCAGTTCGCCAGAAGCCGGCAGCAGCGCTGGTCAGATTGCAACCTTGTTGAGAAATGACAGTTCCCGTCTTTCGCTTCGCGCCATCCCCCAACGGTCCGTTGCATCTCGGCCATGCCCTTTCAGCCCTCGTCAATGCCGATATGGCCGCCGCAGCCGGCGGTCGCATGCTCGTTCGTATCGAAGACGTCGATGTGACCCGTGCTCGCCCCGAACACGAGCGGGCGATTCTCGACGACCTCGACTGGCTCGGCATTGCCTATGAACGGCCGGTTCGTCGACAGTCGGAACACGCGGACGATTACGCGTCGGCCCTCGAGCGACTTGCTGCTCTCGGGCTTGTCTATCGCTCTTTTCTGAGCCGAACGGAGATCGCTGCCGCCATTGCCGTCGAGGAGGCGCGGAACGGTCAGCCATGGCCACGCGATCCGGACGGCGCGCCGCTCTATCCTTCCCGAGATCGTGACAGACTCGAGGACGAAGCCGAAGCGCTTGCCAACGCCGGCCATCCCTACGCGCTGAGGCTGGACATGACGAAAGCGGCCCGTCTTGTCGGTCCGCTTTCCTGGCAGGAGTTCGGCGATCACCGGGATGGGCCTGCGTCGACGATTGTGGCCGATCCCGCGGCTTGGGGAGACATCGTGCTCGCCGGCAAGTTCGTGCCCGCCGCCTATCATCTCGCCGTCGTCGTCGACGATGCGCTGCAGGGCGTGACCGATGTGGTGCGTGGCCGCGATCTCTATTATGCCACTGCCGTGCACCGCCTGTTGCAAACGCTCCTTGGGCTTCCTGCGCCGCGTTACCATCACCATCGGCTGATCACCGGTCCGGATGGGCGGAAGCTCTCCAAGTCGAAGGGGTCGGAGGGCCTGGCGGCGTTGCGGGTGGCAGGCGCCACTGTCACGGACATCCGTCGCATGGTTGGTCTCGGCTGAACGAGCCATCATTTACGCAATGAGACGTCTCGCTGAAGTGGCGGAACCGTTTCAGAATCATGTGGGGAGTGGTGGCAGGTTCCACCATCAGGGGGAGTTCATGGCACGGGCGACAATTGCCGTACTGGGCGGTGCTGGCAATACCGGCCGGCGTATCGCCCGCTTGCTTGCACGTGCCGGTGGCTATGATCTCCGCCTGATGGGGCGCACCAAAACGTCGGTCGACGAGGCGGCGGCCCGTATCGCCGCTGAAACGGGGGCGACACTGATTGGTGTTCACGCCGACAGCTCCGACCGGAACGGTCTTCTGACGGCGCTTTCGGGGGTCGATCTCGTGGTGTCGGCCACCGCGGCAACCCAGCATGTTCCGGTGGTGGCGAGTGCGGCATTGCAGCTCGGTATTGATTACTTCGACATTCACCTGTCTTCGCCAGCCAAGTGGCGGGCACTCCGGGCGATCGAGCCGGAAATCGTTCGACGCGGTCTGCAGTTCGTCAGCGATGGCGGCTTTCATCCAGGCCTGCCGGCCGTGATGGTTCGACGATTGTCGACACTGGCCGATCTTGCCCAGGCACCGGTTTATGCCAGCTTCAATGTCGACTGGTCTCGTTTGAGCTTCGGCGATGGCGCGGCCGAGGATTTCATGAGCGAGCTCAGGCAGATGGATCCGAGTGCCTTCCGCGATGGCAGGTGGATGCGATCCTGGCGCAACTCCCGTGAGTTCGATTTCGGCCCGCCGCAAGGGCGGCAACAGACGATTGCCATGGGGATCGAGGAGCTGCGCTCGTTGCCGGATCGTCTCCCCAACCTCGAGGACACCGGCTTCTACATCAGTGGGTTCGGACCGGTCATCGATTATGTGGCGCTGCCTGTGGTGATGCTCATGAGCATGCTGCCTCCGCTTCGCCGATTGGCCGCCTCGGTCTTCCTGGCGGCGCTGAAGCGCTGGACGCCTCGCGACGAGTGGACGGTGCTGGTCTGCGACGGTCGTGGAACCCGAGATGGCGCATCCGTCACGGTCCGGCTCCGGATCAGCCACGACGATCCCTATGAACTCACTGCAATCGCCGCGACCGCTTGCGTCATGGAGATGACCGGCGACGAGCGGCATACCGGTCTTTTCCCGCAGGGCGTTTACGTCGATCCGGACAGATTCCTTGGCAGCCTCGGCCGCATGGGGGGTCGCATCGAGGAGACCGTCGAGCCAGTCTGACGGATACACCTGCGATTGAAATGTTTGCTCAACCATCCGAAGGGCGAGCTGAAGGGCGATCTTGTGCGGCAAGCTTTGCTGAGCAGATAATCTCCCACGGGTCGAGCTTCTTGCGCGCCCCGTACGACGCTTCGGAGCATGTTCATGCGTATCTTGCTTCTTGCTCTTGTCCTCGTCGCCGCTGCAGGCAGTCTGCCGGCCCATGCAGCCGATGGAGTGCCGGCCTACACAGATCTGCTGGCAGATTGTACCAAGTCGAAAGACCCCGCCTGTGCCGGCGAGCAGGCGGTGTTGGCCCCCCAATGGCCAAAGGCGCTTTCCGGCGATCTCTTCTCACTTCGCAATTTCGCTTTCTGTCTGGGAAACGGTTGTTACGGCGCCCTGAAGACCGATCCGGTGAGAGCCTGCGCGTTGCGCATCGTTGTCGCGGCCATTGGCGATCAGCCGGTGTCGCAGGAGGATAGGAACAGCTTCAATCAGGATTGCAGTCAGCTTGGTACCGACGATCAGCAAGCTGCCAAAGTTGCGGCCCGCGATATGGTCAGGGCCATCCGCCGGGCAAATCCCTGATCGATCCTTCCGAAGCGGTTCGGTACTCGCAGTGCCGATTTTCTTGACATTTAGCGTCCCCGTTCCGATAGCTAACCTCCTTCGTGGTCGCAGGCATGATGCCTGCGGTCCGAATGCTGCCGGATGCTGATACGACGATGCTGGACGCGACCCTTACCGAGACCGATGCGCAGGCGAGCCTGCGTCGCAACGAGGCCGACAATCCTTCGAGCCTCGTCATGCGCTTCGGTATGGACGCGCCGCTGACCCTCGACGCAGGTCCGGCCATTGCACCCTGGCAAATCGCCTATCAGACCTATGGCGAGCTCAACGCCGACCGATCCAACGCCATCCTGATCTGCCATGCATTGACCGGCGACCAGCATGTTGCCAGCACCAATCCGGTCACCGGCAAGCCGGGGTGGTGGACATTGATGGTCGGCCCGGGCAAGCCGATCGACACCGACCGCTTTTTCGTCATCTGTTCCAACGTGCTTGGGGGGTGCCTCGGTACGACGGGGCCGGCCAGCACCAATCCGGAAACCGGCAAGCCCTATGGCCTCGACCTGCCCGTGGTGACCATCGCCGATATGGTCCGGGCGCAGGCCATGCTGGTCTCGGGGCTCGGCATCGACCAACTGTTCGCGGTGGTCGGCGGCTCGATGGGCGGCATGCAGGCGCTGCAGTGGGCGGCCAGCTATCCCGAGCGGGTCTTTTCGACGGTGGCGATCGCCACAAGCTATCGCCACTCCTCGCAGAACATCGCCTTCCACGAAGTCGGCCGACAGGCGGTGATGGCGGATCCCGACTGGAGTGGTGGCCGCTATCTCGAGCTGGGGCTCAATCCGAAGAAGGGCCTCGCCGTCGCGCGCATGGCGGCTCACATCACCTATATGTCAGATCGCTCGCTGCATCAGAAGTTCGGCCGGAACCTGCAGGATCGCGAAACGGTCGCCTTCGGCTTCGACGCTGACTTCCAGATCGAAAGTTATCTCAGGCATCAGGGGATGACCTTCGTCGATCGCTTCGATGCCAACTCCTACCTCTATGTCACGCGAGCGACCGATTATTTCGACCTCGCCGCCGACCATGGTGGCGTGCTCGCCAACGTGTTCAGAGGCACCAAGACCCGCTTCTGTGTGCTCTCGTTCACGTCCGACTGGCTGTATCCGACTCCCGAGAGCCGGGCGGTCGTGCACGCGCTCAATGCGGCAGGGGCGCCTGTCAGCTTCGTGGAGATCGAAAGTGATCGCGGCCACGACAGCTTCCTGCTGGATATTCCCGAACAGTTCCGCATCGTGCGCGGCTTCTTGAGCGGCGCCGCGCGGGCGCGCGGCATTGCCGGACCGGCGGCGGAGGAAAATCGATGACCGACCTCGCCGACCTTACTTCCGACGTCCGTATCGACCTCAAGCTGATCGCCGATCTGATCGAGCCGGGCTCCCGCGTGCTCGACATCGGCTGCGGCGACGGCGCGCTGCTGGAACTCCTCGAACGTACCCGTGGTGTCGACGCACGGGGCATCGAGATCGGTCAGGAGGGCGTCAACGCTGCCGTGGGGCGTGGCCTTTCGGTGATTCAGGGCGATGCCGACAGCGACCTCGTGCAGTATCCGGACCAGTCGTTCGACTACGTGGTGCTGAGTCACACCATCCAGGCGACACGCAACGCCCGCCGCGTGCTCGACGAGATGCTGCGTATTGGCCGGCGCGTCGTCGTGTCGTTGCCGAACTTCGGTCATCTCGACGTGCGCTTCCGGCTAATGTTCCTTGGCCGCATGCCGGTGAGCAAGCGTCTGCCATATTCCTGGTACGACACGCCCAACATCCATTTCTGTACCATTCGTGACTTCGTCGAACTGGCAGAAGACGTGGGCGCCCATGTCGATCAGGCGATCGTCCTCGACGGTTCCGGCAAACGGTTGCCGTTCAGCCTGCCTTGGATCGTCTGGAACGTGCTCGGAGCGCAGGCCGTCTTCCTGCTGTCGCGCGAAGGTCGCTGAGATCAGGAGAGGGGGGCGGCGCGGTGCGGGCTCGGCAAGCCGGCCGGCGACGGCAGCAATACCGGGCGAATGGCCGGCGAGCGCACGCGCCGGATGACCGGCACCCCCTGATGAAGGTGTTTGGCCGCTTCCACCAGGATGACGCCGGCAAAGGCGGGCCACAGGCGTGAACCGATCGCCTCCCAGCGGGCGCTGGCATGCATAAAATGGCGACGGGGTACCGGCATCACGTAGAGCGCCTCGTCCCACGCGGTGGGCGAGAAGGATGTTTCTCGCAAGAGCTTGGTGATCTGACCACGCGAGAAAGGTCGCCCGTAGCCGAAGGGCGAGGTGTCGACGCGCGCCCAGAGTCCCCGTCGGTTGGGCACGACTGCCAGAACCCTTCCGCCCGGCGACAGGACGCGCCAGGCTTCTTTCAGGAGCTCGGCCGGATCATTGGCCATTTCGAGAGCGTGGATGATGAGAAGTCGGTCGATGGACGAGTCCGGAAGAGGCAGCATGTCATCGCAGACCAGCGCCGAGGCCGAAGGGCCGCCAGCTGGCCAGTTGACCGCTCCCTGAGCCGCCGGCATCAGGGCCAGAGTGCGATCGGCCTCATCGCGGAATGGCGCTAGGTAAGGCGTGGCAAAGCCCAGGCCGGCCAGCCGGTCACCGGCGACGCTCGGCCAGATCTTCCGGAAATGGTCGGTGAGGATGGGCCGGATGACGTGTCCGAGATCGCTCGAATAGAAATCCCTGAGATCGACGACGTCGAGAAACATGCGCGGCTCCGGGGGCGCCCTTGCCCTTTCCGCCATATTGATCGACTGTCGCCCGACCGCAATGGGCGACGGCCGCTTTTTTGCGAGGCCCGTAAAGGAGGCTCCCGATGGTCCCTAAGATCGACGTCATCGCCTGTCTTGGCGATAACTACGCCTATCTCCTGCGCGATGGGGAAAGCGGAACGGCCGTGGTCATCGACGCACCGGAGGCAGCGCCGATCCTGGCTGCCGTCGATGTATCGGGCGGTCGGCTCGATGCCATTCTTCTCACCCATCATCACCGCGACCATATCGAAGGCGCAGCCGCGATTGTCGAGCGCACCGGTGCAAAGCTCATCGGCGCCGCCGCCGACATCCATCGCCTGCCGCCGCTCGATCGAGCGGTGCACGATGGCGAAAGCCTTTCCGTCGGCCCGCTGGATTTCCGGGTTATCGCTACGCCCGGCCATACGCGCGGCCACGTCGTCTACCACGCTCCAATGGCGCGGGCGCTGTTTTCCGGCGATACGCTGTTCTCCCTCGGCTGTGGCCGTTTGTTCGAGGGCAGCGCGGCGGAAATGTGGGAGTCGCTTCTCCGTCTTGCTGCGCTGCCGCCGGAGACCGTCATCTGTCCGGGCCATGAATACACGGCCTCCAACGGCCGCTTTGCGCTTTCGGTCGATCCCCAGAATGCATCGCTTGCCGAGCGGCTTGCCGAAGTGGAGGTGTTGCGCGCTGCCGGACAGCCGACTGTGCCGGTGACGCTTCAGCGAGAGCTTCTCACCAATCCCTTCCTGAGAGCCGGAGATCCACGGCTCGCTGAAAGCTTGGGAATGGTAGGGCAGCCAGCCGTCGAGGTGTTTGCCGAGTTGCGGCGACGAAAGGATTCTTTCAGGTAACCGCCCGCTTGGCGGTCCTACGACGGAAGGGAAGTGCATCCCATGCGGCGATAATGGCGCCAAGGGTTACGAGAGCGCAGGCGACCGCCGTCGTCCAGCCGAGCGCACCGTAGCCGGTAAGGGTCAGCAGCAGCGTCGAGAGCACCGGCGTGGCATAGGAGACCGTGCCGATCAGCTGAATGTCGCCGTGCTTGACGCCATGATCCCAGACGAAGAAGGCGAGCCCTACCGGGAAGGCACCGAGCAGCAGCACCATCAGCCATTCGAACGGACTGGATGGAAGCACCGTCTGTTCGAAAAGAACATGACAGAGAAGGCTGAGGACGGCCGTTGCCAGGCAGAAGCCGGCGACGGCTTCCGAGGGTACGCCGGCAAAGCGCCGCGAGATGACGGAATAGCCAGCCCAGACCACGGCGGCGAGGAAGGCCGCGAGATAGCCGAACGCATATCCGCCCTCGAGCGTAAGCGACCGGCCGGCCGTCACCAGAAGCGCAGCGCCGCAAAAGCCCAGGACGACGCCGACAAGGTGATGGGCACGCAGCCGCTCGCCAGGCAGGAGACCGGAAAAAAGCACGATGAGCAGTGGCCAGAGATAGTTTATGAGGCCGGCTTCGACCAGCGGCGCGGTGCGCAGCGCCGTAAAGTAAAGGGCGTGATATCCGAAAAGGCCTAGCGTCCCCACCACCCAGACCTTGGCCGGCTGTTTCAGGACGCTGGCACGACCGCGGAGGATCAACCAGATCGTGGCGATCGATCCGGAAAGGCCAAAGCACAAGGCATTGAGCAGAAAGGGTGGTGCGGCCCCTGAGCCGCCGGTGAAGACACCCAGCATCGACCACATGAGAATGGCGGTAAGGCCGATCAGGGTTGCACGGACGCGGTTCGACATGAGCTTCGCCTGGTTCCTGATTTCCTGGGGGACCGTTGCACGCCTGCGGACAAGAGGCTCTGTATTTTTCGGGGAGCATGCGAACGAATTTGCGAGGCTTTAACGGTATGCCGGTAAGTTGCGCAAGATTGAACTAATGGATCATTGCATTGATTTTCGCCAACCGCCGCTGGCTGGAGTTTGTCTTCGGTGTGGTCGTCCCGACCGCGCTGACGGCGCTCGCCGCCGCGGCCGTGGTTTATCTGGCCATGGCACGCATGGCTGCCGAGGTGAACGACATTGATCGGCGTGGCATTGCGCGCGTGGTCGAGGTGCTGAAAGATGAGTCCCTCGCCCGGATGAACCTTGCTGCCACAGAGTTTGCCGCTTGGAATGCCAAGGCATTGGGGGAGGTCGCTGCCGGTTCCGCGGATGCTTTCAGCGTTCCGGCCGAGAGTGAGCGCATCTTTGATACGTTGCTGATCGTCGATGTCGGTGGCGCGCCGTTGCGCGCGTTCCACAAGGGGAAGGCCGTTGGCCCCGATGGGGTCGGCGTCAGTCGCGCCGATGTCGCAACGCTTGTCGCAGCCGCGCTTCAGCGCCCCGATCAGTCGGCATCCGGCTTTGTTCAATCGCGTCTCGGCCCACTGGTGGTGGGTGTCCAGAAGATCGAGCCGGGTACCGGGACTGCTTCGACCGGTTCCCAACGTTATCTTCTGGTGGGTCGGTCGGTGACCGGAACGCAGTTCACGGCCATGGCCGAAGCGCTCGGTGTCAAGCACCTTGTCTTTGGTCCGGCACCGGTTGGGTCAGATACCGTTCCGCTGGTTTCGGCCGCTGGTGCTCTGCTCGGTTCCATTGGATGGGAGCCGCGTGTGTCCGGCACGGAGGCAATGGAGCGCGCACGTCTGCCAGTGCTGGCCGTGCTGCTGTTGCTGTTTGTGGTCATGGCGGTGCTCGTCGTGACCATCTGGAAGATGATGAGCGGGCTGCGGCACGACGAAACGACGGCCCGCCACGCGGCGAGCCACGATCCGCTGTCCGGTTTGCCGAACCGAGCCTCCTTCCATCAGCGGCTTGCCGACGCCTATGCCAACCCGCGCCATTCCATCGCGGTGTTGTTTGCCGATCTCGACGGCTTCAAGGAAGTGAACGATACCTATGGCCATGACGTCGGCGATCGGTTGATCCGGGCAACTGCGGCCGGTTTCCGTGCTCTGGTCGGCGAGGACGGTACGCTGGCCCGGCTTGGCGGCGACGAGTTCGCTGTGGTTGTCGAGGGGGACATGCCGGCTGAGCGTGCTCGTGCCCTCGGAGAGAGCTTTGTCGATTTTCTCGATGAGGCCTTCGATTTCGAAGGGCGCACCGTAAAGGTGGGCTGCTCGGTGGGTGTGGCCGTTGACGTCGA
The DNA here is from genome assembly GCA_029976075.1 of Pleomorphomonas sp. Taxonomy (GTDB): domain Bacteria; phylum Pseudomonadota; class Alphaproteobacteria; order Rhizobiales; family Pleomorphomonadaceae; genus Pleomorphomonas. The sequence goes on along the minus strand of JARKNW010000012.1, from coordinate 65,450 downwards.
TGGCAACCTGACGCCGGGCGAACTGGTGCGACGGGCCGACGTGGCCATGTATGTCGCCAAGGCCGGCGGCAAGAATCGCGTCGATCTCTATGATGCCGTCATGGATGCCGATCGTCAGGCCCGGGCGGCGCTGGCCGCCGAGCTGCGCGAGGCGGTGGCGAACGACGGCCTTCAGGTGCACTATCAGCCGGTTGTCTCGGCCAAGACGGGCAGCATTTCGGCAGTCGAGGCCCTGATCCGCTGGATCCGGCCCGGCGGTCCGATCAGCCCGGTGGTTTTCCTCGCCGTCGCCGAAGAAGCTGGGATGAGTGATCTGATCGGTACCTATGTGCTGCGTCGCGTTGCCCGCGATGCCCGGTCGTTTGGCGATCTCAAGATGGTCGTCAACGTGTTTGCCGCCCAGTTCCGCGATCCGGGGTTTCCCGACGCGCTTGGTGCCATCCTCAAGTCGGCGGGCATGCCGCCGGAGAGACTCGAACTCGACATCACCGAGAGTTTCCTCGTGTCCGAACCAGAGCGGGCGCGCCGCAGTGTCGAAGCCCTGCACGCTCTCGGCGTATCGGTGGCGCTCGATGACTTCGGAACAGGTTTCTCGTCGGTTGCCTACCTGCGTCGGTTCGCCTTCGACAAGGTGAAGATCGATCGATCCGTGGTGATCGACGTGATCCGCGATCCGGCGTCACAGAGCCTCGTGCAAGCGGCGGTGGCACTGGCGGAGACCCTGGGGGCCGAGGTGACCGCCGAAGGCATCGAAATGGCAGAAGAGGCCGAGGCACTGAAACGCGCCGGCTGTCACGAGCTGCAAGGCTATTACTTCGGTGCGCCGACGGTGCGGTCGGAAATCCTGCGCCGCATCGCTCGCGAAAAGCAGGCGGTCGAGCATCTTCTTGCCTGATCCTTCTCAAGGATCGAGCTCGACATCCCAGTAGAGAAAGTCCAGCCAACTCTTGTGAAGATGATTGGGCGGGAAAAGCCGGCCATTGTTGTGCAGGTCATGGACGGTCGGCGCGAACGGCGGGCCGGCGAGCGTCATGCCCACTTCCGAGACGGTCTTGTCTGCCTTCTTGAGGTTGCAGGCCGAACAGGCCGCGACCACGTTCTCCCAGGTGGTCTGTCCCCCCTTCGAGCGCGGGATCAGGTGATCGAAGGTCAGGTCCTCGCGACTGCCGCAATACTGGCACTCGAAACGGTCGCGCAGGAAGACGTTGAAGCGGGTGAAGGCCGGTTGGCGCGACGGCTTGACGAAGGTCTTGAGCGAGACGACCGACGGTAGATGGAACTCGAAGCTCGGGCTGCGCACCAGCACGTCGTACTCGGAAACGATATTGACCCGGTCGAGGAAAACCGCCTTGATCGCATCCTGCCAGGACCACAGCGACAAGGGGAAATAACTGAGCGGACGATAGTCCGCGTTCAGCACCAGCGCCGGGTGTGCGTCCGGCGAGACGGCGATCGTCACCTCACGCTCTCCTTCACCGAGGCGGCGTACGAGCCGGCCCCACGCCCGCATACTCTACGCTGATGATGTCGGTGATGTGAAGCTGAAAGCCGCTGTTTTCCGCCCGTTTCGCAGGCAGGCCAAAGTGCTGCCGCGCTTGGGCGGCCTTGCATCTAAGATATTGCCCGTGCTCGTCAATTGCCGGCTTTTGCCGCGCGATGCAGTAAGGCGACGAACCAGGAGGCCGGCAAGAGATGCTTGGCCACCGCGGCTCCCTTGGTGAGCCATGTCACCCGGTAGTAGGGGCGGGGCCGGGCTGATTCGCAGGCATGGACGAGGCAATCCACCACGGCCTCCGGCGGCTTTCTGAAGAAGGACGCTTCTGGCGGCCGCTGCATATCGGCGAGCCGCTGACGATAGCCGGCGGCGTTTGCGGAGCCCCCTATATCGACGTTTTCATGGAACTTCTTCATCGCGGTCGAAGAAAAGCTGGTGGCAATCGGTCCGGGCTGGATGGTGGCCACGTGGATACCGGCATCGATCAGTTCCAGCCGCCAGCTGTCGGCCAGCCCTTCGATGGCATGCTTGGAAGCGTTGTAGGCCCCGCGATAGGGCATCGACAGGAAGCCGAGGATCGACGAGCACATGACGATGCGTCCCGCTCCGGCTCGGCGCATCGAAGGGATCAAGCGGCGCGTGAGATCGTGCCAGCCGAGCACGTTGACCTCGAACACGTGTCGGAGCACTTCGGTGGACAGATCTTCGAGCGCCCCGGGCTGGCCATAGGCTCCGTTGTTGTAGAGCGCGCCAAGCCGACCGCCTGTCGCTTCAAGCACCGCGTCGGCGGTGGCGGCGATCGAGCCGGAATCGGCATAATCCATGAGAAGGGGCGTTACGCCGGGTATGGAGGCGAGGCGCTCGCCATCCTCAGCGCGGCGCACTGTCGCAAATACCCTCCAACCTCGCCCTGCCATGGTGGTGGCGGCGGCAAGGCCGATACCGGAGGAGGCTCCGGTGATCAGAATGCTGCGGTCGACGGCGGGAAAATGCATGGCGGTCCCCCTGGAAGACAGGCCGGACGGTGCGACAATCAGTCTTTCTCCGGACGGTTCGGGCGACTATATACTGTGTTGGATGCCTGGAGAGAGACTTGCTCAACGATTCCGACCACGATCATCAGGTCTGCCGCAGTCGCGCCGTTGCTCGCGCCGAGGAGCGTTGCCGCGATGAGGGACTGCGTCTCACCGAGCAGCGGCGGCAGGTGCTTGAGGCGATGCTTGAGAGCCATGCGCCGGTGTCCGCCTACGAGATCATGGATCGCATAGCCGAAAAGGCACGCCGGCCGAGCCCGATCTCCGTTTATCGTGCCCTTGATTTCCTGGTTGCGCATCGTTTCGCTCACCGCATCGAGAGCCGAAACGCCTTTCTTGCCTGCATCGACGAGCATGGGCATGCCAGCTCGGGGCCGGAGGCTCCGCTCGTGTTCCTTCTTTGCGAGGAGTGCGGCTCGGCTACCGAGGCCGAACCGGCCGAGCTTGGCGGTTTGCTCACCCGCATAGCGGCGGCGGAAGGTTTTTCGCCGTCAGCCTCGGTCCTCGAGGTGCGCGGTCTTTGTGCCGCCTGCCGGGCCGGTGGCCATCATCACGATCACTCGCACAGCCACAGTTGAGGATTCTCGACGCAATGCCCAACTCCTTTGGTCCGGCGCCGCGCCGCCGCTCGGTTCCCGTCTTTGTCGGCAAGGTAACGATCGGTGGCGATGCACCCGTCGTCGTTCAATCGATGACCAACACGGATACTGCCGACGTCGATGCAACGGTGGCGCAGGTGATGGCGCTCGCCCGCGCTGGCTCGGAACTTGTCCGCATTACGGTCGACCGCGATGAGAGCGCCGCCGCCGTGCCACGGATCCGCGAGCGGCTCGATCGGGTCGGCGTCGATGTGCCGCTGATCGGCGATTTTCACTTCATCGGTCATCGGTTGCTCGCCGACTTTCCCGCCTGTGCCGAGGCGCTCGCCAAGTATCGCATCAATCCCGGCAATGTCGGCGTGCGCGCCAAGCGCGATCGCCACTTCACCGACATCGTCGAAATCGCTGCCCGTCACGGCAAGGCGGTACGCATCGGCGTCAACTGGGGGTCGCTCGACCAGGAACTGGCGACACGGCTGATGGACGAGAACAAGGCGAAGGGCTCGCCGATGACAGCGCAGCAAGTCATGCGCGAGGCAATGGTGCAGTCGGCCTTGCTGTCGGCCGCCCGGGCCGAGGAGATCGGTCTTTCCCGCGACCGCATCGTGTTGTCAGCCAAGGTCAGCCAGGTCCAGGATCTCATCGCGGTCTATGGTGAACTCGCTTCGCGTGGCGACTACGCCCTTCATCTTGGTCTCACCGAGGCCGGCATGGGCACCAAGGGGGTCGTCGCTTCGTCGGCGTCCATGGGCTACCTGCTGCAGCATGGCATCGGCGACACCATCCGCGTTTCATTGACGCCGGAGCCCGGTGGCGACCGCACGCGCGAAGTGGTGGTCGCCCAGGAACTCTTGCAGGTCATGGGCTTCCGCAGCTTTGTGCCGATCGTCGCCGCCTGCCCCGGTTGCGGACGCACCACCTCGACGGTCTTTCAGGAACTCGCCAAGACCATCCAGGACCAGATCCGCGACGCCATGCCGGAATGGCGGCAGCGCTACCCCGGTGTCGAGGCCCTGCAGGTCGCCGTGATGGGGTGCATCGTCAACGGTCCCGGCGAGTCCAAGCACGCCGACATCGGCATATCCCTGCCCGGAACCGGTGAAAATCCGGCCGCACCGGTCTTCATCGACGGTGAAAAGGCGGCGACGCTACGCGGGCCCACCATCGCCCAGGATTTCCAGTCGCTGGTGCTTGACTATATCGAACGGCGGTTCGGCGATGGTGCCCATCGCAAGCCAGCGGCTGAATGATCGCTGAAGAAACGGTCTCGCGAGGGCGTTTCGAATGGATGCTCAGCGCCGTCTTTCGGCGACGAAGTGTGCCGCGGCGGCCAGCATCTCCGAGCGAGTACCCCATGGGGCGAGCAGCTCCGTCGCTTCGGCGACGAGTTTGTCGAGCTCGGCGCGGACCGCATCGATGCCTAGGAACGCCACGAGCGTGCCCTTGCCGTGCGCCGCGTCCTTGGCGACCGCCTTGCCCATTTCGCTCTCGGTGGCAGTGACGTCGAGCAGATCGTCGGCGAGCTGGAAAGCCAGACCGATGATCTCGCCAAAGCGCCCGAAGCGGCTGACCTCTCCCTCGCTGGCGCCGCCCAGCCGGGCGCCCATCACCGTCGCTGCACGGATCAATGCTCCGGTTTTCATGGCCTGAAGTCGGCGGATGTCGTTCTCGTTGGGGGCTGCGCCGTCGCCGAACCGTCCTTCCGCCGCGAGATCGAGCATCTGGCCTCCCACCATGCCGCCGAGACCCCCAGCGCGGGCGAGATCGAGCACGAGCGCTGCTCGGATCGCCGGATCGGGATGGCAGACCGGATCGGAAAGGAGGTCGAATGCCAGTGTCAGAAGACCGTCTCCGGCCAGGATGGCCGTCGCTTCGTCATAGGCAACGTGAACGGTCGGTCGGCCGCGCCGCAACGCGTCGTCGTCCATGGCCGGCAGGTCGTCGTGAACCAGCGAATAGCAGTGCAGACATTCGATGGCCGTCGCCGCCGGCATCAGGTCCTCGGCGGTCAAGCCCGGGTTCAGAAGGCGGGCGACTTCCGCGAGTAGAAATGGCCTGAGGCGCTTGCCTCCGGCGAGCGCGGCATGCCTCATGGCGGCGAGCAGCCTTGCCGGCCGTGTCGTCTCTCCAGGACGAGGAATGTCGTCGAGACGCGCCGCGAGCCCTTCTTCGATCAGACGGGCAAACTCGGAAAGGGCGGCTTCGAATGCGGCAGTCATCGGTTATCCGGTCATGCACATGAGTTGGTCACCAGTTGATCACCGTCCTAGCTCTGGCCTCGCCATGCGGTCAAGGCGAGGCTCATACCGGTAGCACGGTGGTGTTCTTCACTTCTTCCATCACCGGATAGGTGTGGGTCTCGCGCACGCCTGGCAGTGTCATCAGCACCTCGGACAGGAACTCGCGGTAGGCTTCCATGTCCCGGACACGCGCCTTGACGAGATAGTCGAATCCGCCGGCAATCAGATGGCATTCAAGGACTTCGGGCGCCTTTTTCACAGCTGCGGCAAAGGTGGTGAATACCTCTGGGTTCATGCGGTCCAGCTTGATCTCGACAAAGACGAGGAGGCCCCGCTGGAGATGAAGCGGATCGAGACGAGCCGTATAACCGATGATGAAACCATCGCGCGACAGTCGTTTGACCCGTTCCGCCGTGGCTGTTGCAGACATGCCGATCTTCTCGGCGAGTTCCAGGTTGGTGATCCGGCCATCTTCCTGGAGTGCAGCGAGGATACGACGATCAATGCGATCGAGGCCCGGGATATCCTTGTTGTAAGGAGACCGATCACCACTCGCCGCTGCCGCCATTGCAGGCCTCCAAGACAGATCAATCCGGAAAATTCACGGAAGCAAACGGTTCATTCCGAGAATAGCCCCGATTCTATACCTCATTAAGGAGAGTGTCACCGAAAGTCTGCTGCTATCCTGCGGATTATAAATAGAAGCCGCCCACTGAAGGCGACAACCTTCCGGAGATCAAATGTCTGCAGTTCATTCCGAGCCCGTCCGGGCTCCGTGCTTTTCGCCGCCCTATGCGGAGGACGAGACCATCGTGGTCCGTCGTCTTCTGGCGGCACGGCCCGAGAACCGCGAGACGCGGGCGCGTGTCGATGCGCACGCCAGCCGTCTCATCTCGGCCATTCGTGATGGCAAATCGGCAATCGGTGGTGTCGAGGATTTTCTGAAGGCTTACTCGCTGACGACACGCGAGGGGCTTGCCATCATGGTGATGGCGGAGGCGCTGTTGCGCGTGCCGGATGGCGCCACTGCCGACCGGCTGATCGAAGACAAGCTCGCATCGGCCGCCTTCGGCTTCCACGGCAAGGGTGAGGATCCCTGGCTGGTCGCCGCCTCCGGCTGGGCGCTCGGCGTGACCACGCGCGTGCTGCAGCCGGGCGAGACGCCGGAGAATATCTTCACCGGCCTTGTCAAGCGCCTGGGCATGCCGCCGGTGCGCGCTGCCACGCGGCAGGCGATGAAGATCATGGGTTACCAGTTCGTGCTGGGTACCTCGATCGAGGCGGCGCTGTCGCGCGCCCGTGGCCTTGGCGGCAAGGGTTATCGTCATTCCTATGACATGCTCGGGGAAGGGGCCCGCACGGCTGCAGATGCGGCGCGTTACTTTGCCGATTATGCGATGGCGATCGAGGCAATCGGCAAGTCGGCCGGCTCGGAGCCGCTGCCGGCCCGGCCGGGTATCTCGGTCAAGTTGTCGGCCCTGCATCCGCGTTATGAGGCACTGAATGCCGAACGGGTAATGGCCGAGTTGGTACCGAAACTCCTGGAGCTGTCACGAGCGGCAAAGGCCTACGATCTCAATCTGACGGTCGATGCAGAGGAGGCCGATCGCCTGAAGCTGTCGCTCGAGGTGATTGCCGCCGTGGCCGCCGATCCGTCGCTCGCCGGGTGGCATGGCTTTGGCCTTGCCGTGCAGGCCTATCAAAAGCGCGCGCCGGCAGTGATCGACTACATGATCGAGCTAGCCGAAAGCCTTGGGCGCCGTTTCATGGTGCGCCTCGTCAAGGGAGCCTATTGGGATACCGAGATGAAGCGCGGCCAGGAGCGGGGGCTTGCGGACTACCCGCTGTTCACCCGCAAGGCTTCCACCGACCTCTCCTACCTCGTCTGTGCCGAAAAACTCCTTCGTGCGCGACCTCGCATCTACCCGCAGTTCGCCACGCACAATGCGTTGACGGTGGCCGAAGTTTCGGAGATCGCCGGCAAGGACCGGCATTTCGAGTTCCAGCGCCTGCACGGCATGGGTGACACGCTCTATCGCGAGGTCACTGAAAAGGGCGGCCAGCCCTGCCGCATCTATGCGCCCGTCGGAGGGCACAAGGATCTTCTCGCCTATCTCGTTCGACGCCTTCTGGAGAACGGCGCCAACTCATCCTTCGTCGCCGCCGTCGGCGATTCCAATGTGGAGATCTCGACCTTGTTGAAGCGTCCCGCTGACGTATTGGCTGGCGGCGACCGCGCCCGTCATGCCCGCATTCCGCTGCCTGCCGATCTGTTCGGGTCCCGCCGGAACTCGCGCGGCGTGGAGCTGGCCGATGAGCAGGCGCTCGAGCCGCTGCTGAACGCCATCGCGGCTGCGGGCAGCGACTTCGGGACTGCCGCTTCGATCGTTGATGGAGAAGATGCGACCGGCACGCCGCGCGTTCTTCTGTCGCCGATCGATGGAAAGACGGAGATCGGCCGTGCGATCGACGCCGATGTGGAAACCGTGAGGCGAGCGGTCTCCTCGGCCTCCGAGGGCTTCCGCTCCTGGTGTACAGCTTCAGCCGAGACACGCGCCTCTGCCCTTGAGCGGGCGGCCGATCTTCTCGAGGACAGACTACCGCAGCTTCTGGCGGTACTGGCGCTTGAGGCAGGCAAGACGCTGGCCGATGGCATCGCCGAGGTCCGCGAGGCGGTCGATTTCTGCCGTTACTATGCCGCCGAGGCACGGCGCCTGTTCGAGGCGCCGGTTGCCATGCCCGGCCCGACAGGCGAGGAAAACCACCTCGACTACCGGGGACGGGGCGTCTTTGCCGCTATTGCACCGTGGAACTTCCCGCTGGCGATTTTTGTCGGCCAGACGGCAGCGGCACTTGCGGCCGGCAATGCCGTGGTGGCCAAGCCCGCCGAACAGACGCCGCTTACCGGCGCCATGGCGGTGCGGTTGTTGCATGAAGCGGGGGTGCCCGTGTCGGCGTTGACGCTGGTCGTTGGCGATGGCTCCGCCGGCGCGGCGCTTGTCGACGATCCGCGCATTGCTGGCGTTGCCTTTACCGGTTCGACGGATACTGCCTTTGCCATCAACAGGGCGCTAGCCGCCAAACGCGGACCGATCGTGCCGCTGATTGCCGAGACGGGTGGTCTCAACGCCATGATCGTCGATGCCACTGCGCTCGGCGAACAGGTGACCGATGACGTCATTACCTCCGCGTTTCGCTCCGCCGGCCAGCGTTGTTCGGCACTGCGGCTGTTGTTCGTACAGGACGATGTCGCCGACCATATGGTCGATCTCATCAAGGGCGCGGCGGCCGAGCTCAAGGTCGGCGATCCGCGCCGGCCGGAGACGGATGTCGGTCCGATCATCGACCGCGAGCAGAGAGAGAAACTCGCCGTTCACGTGGCCGCCTGGCAGGGCAAGGGAGGTGTGCTGTTTTCCGGCGAGACCCCGCAAAGTGCCCTGGCCGGTGGCACCTACTTTGCGCCGACCATCGTCGAGCTGCCCGATGCGAGTGCGCTCGAAAAGGAGGTGTTCGGCCCGGTGCTGCACATCGTCCGCTACAAGGCAAAGGAACTCGACAAGGTCATCGAGGATATTGCTGCGAGCGGTTACGGCCTCACCTTGGGTATCCACTCGCGTATCGAGACCACCGTGAAGCGCGTCGTCGAACGGTTGCCGGTCGGCAATGTCTACGTCAACCGCAACATGATAGGAGCGGTGGTTGGCTCGCAACCCTTTGGTGGCTCAGGTCTTTCGGGGACCGGGCCGAAGGCGGGTGGTCCCAACTACCTCACCCGCTTTGCGCTCGAGCAGGTGGTGTCCATCAATACGGCCGCAGCCGGTGGCAACGCGACGCTGGTTGCCATGGGCGACGACTGACCACAACACAACAAGACGCAGAGGGCCGGAAGGGCCGGGGAGTGATCTCCGGTCCTTCTTTATTCAGGTTTAGACCTAATGGCCCGCCGAGGTGCGGCGCAAAAAAAACAGGCCGGGGTCGCCGGCCTGAGTTCTGGGAGGAAAGCTGGAGTGCCACGGTGGATCAGGAGGAAGATCCAGACGGAAGACCGACAAAGCAGCGCTCACAAGTAAAAGGTCTCATGCTGCCTCAATTTTCGCCATGTCAAAATAGCGCCACGTCTGTCCAAATTGCAGGCATTTGCCGCATTGGGTGGCGTTTTGCGCCTCTTCGAGCTCAAAGCGGCGTGGAGGGCAGGTGGTGTGGCGGCTAATGGATGATTGCCATGATTCCCCCGTTTGCCCGGCCGGCACCGTTGGTTTATGAAAAAAACGGACAGGCGGGTGGGGCATGAGCGATCTCAGCGAGGCGATGGCCGAAGGCGAGCCGGTGGTGAGCGATGGGGAGGCGGCGGCTGTGAGGCAAGCTGGCTGGCGGATCTGGCTCCGGCGGGTCTCCATGGCTGCCGCGGTGGTTGTCATCCTGCCCTTCGTGCTGGCGCCGCTCTATCTGTTCGTCCGCCCTGTTTCGACGATCATGATCTGGGATCTGCTGACCTTTCAGGGCTACAGTCGTCAGTGGGTCGATCTCGATGATATCGCGCCCAGCATGAAGCAGGCCGTCGTCATGAGCGAAGATGGTCAGTTCTGTTTCCACGATGGCGTCGATTGGGCACAGCTTCGCGCCGTCCTGAACCGCAACGGCGGTCCCAACCGTGGTGCCAGCACCATCACCATGCAGACGGTGAAGAACGTCTTTCTCTGGCCGTCCCGCTCCTATATCCGCAAGGGACTCGAAATACCGCTTGCTCTTTATGCCGATCTGGTCTGGTCGAAACGGCGGACGCTGGAAATCTATCTGAACATTGCCGAGCTTGGCCCCAACATTTACGGTGTCGAGGCGGCGGCCCGGTATTATTTCAAGAAGCCGGCATCGAAGCTGAGCCGAAGAGAAGCTGCCCTCATCGCCGCTGCCCTGCCCAATCCGTCCATCCGCAATCCGCTGAAGCCGAGCCGGGCACAAAAGACTCTTTCGAGGATCATTGAGCTCCGCGTTGGTCAGTCCGGGGCGTATGTCGAGTGCCTCGCTCCCTGAGGGTCGCCCATCCTTATGAGGTTCCGCCATCGGGATTGCGACGGAGAGACGTACTTTTTTCCGGGCAGGCACTGGCAAAGTAGCCCGTCAGTCTGTATAAGGCCGCATCTTTAGGAACGAGCGCCCGCGCGCCCGAATGGTGGATCATTGCGGTTCTCCCTTCAGAGCGGGCGATGGAGTAGAAGACAATGGCAGTTCCCAAGCGAAAGACCTCGCCGTCCAAGCGGGGCATGCGTCGGTCCGCCGATGCTCTGAAGCAGCCGACCTACGTCGAGGACAAGACCTCGGGTGAGCTGCGTCGTCCCCATCATGTCGATCTCAAGACTGGCATGTACCGCGGCCGCCAGATTCTGGCGCCCAAGGAAGCCTGACAACAGCTTCGCTCGGCCGTCCACGACGGCCGGGATGTCGACCTGAAAAGAGCCGGTGCATTGCGCCGGCCTTTTTGTTTTGGGGCTGTTCAGTACTCGGCGGTGCCGAAGAAGCCGGGCTCGAGATCGGTCACGCGGCGGTAGCCATCGCGATAGAGAGCGTCGGCTCGTGCGACGATCAGCGACGGGTCACGGCGCACGCGGCGTTCTCCAGTTCCGGCGTCGCCAAGACCAACGGCGGCAAGTTGGGCAATGAACGGCGCGGACGCTGGATTGTTCGCCGACATCGTGGCACGTTGACGAAAGGCTTCCTTCATGGCTTCTGCACGAAGGTCGACCAGGGCAGGACGTGACTGTTCGTCCCCCGAAGAAACGTCCTCGGTTGCTTCGACATAACGACCGGAAGCGCGATGGGGCGCTCTTTCGTATTGGCTGCTGACGCTCTTGCCGATGGAGCCGATCGATCCGATCATGTCGCAGGCCTTTCCAAGATTGTGCCGTTTTGGCACAAATGAACCAACGCAAGGAATGCGGAGCAATTGGTGCGCCACATTTCAAGAATGGTTAAGAAAAGGTTAATCGGCAAGTCTCCGGACTGAAAAAACTTTGGTAACTCAGGTCCTTTAGAAGCGGAAAGGCGACGGACGGGGCAAAATCGCGGGTTCCCGTTGGTGAGACGTTGCGGTAGGTGTTCCAAAACGGTGAGGACGGCGGCTGATGGATGACGATCTCGTTTCCCCCGAAGGACACGGGCTGGCCAGTGGCGCTATCGACGCAGCGATGGCTGCGGCCGGGGTTGCCGCCTACGAATATGACTATGTCGAAGATCGCCTGCGCTGGTCTCCGAATGCGGGGGCGGTGCTGGATCTTCCCAGCTACGACGTACCGCTCTCCGTCCGGGCGCTTCATCGCCTGATCGGTCCGCAGGCTGAAACGCTGCGGGCCGCCGCAACGCCACCTCCGCTATTGCCCGCCGATCGCATCGGTCCCGATTATCGGCTCGTCTACGACTTGCTGCCGCGCGGCGGCAAACCGCAAGGTGTCCGCATCGAAGAGAGCGGCAGTTGGTTCGGACCGGCCGGCCAGCCTGCGCTTGGCGCGCGAGGCGCCGTTCGTGTTCTGCCACGCGATACGCAGATGGCGAGCCCGACCCGCGCTTACGGACCAGATCGCCGGCTTGATCGCGATGAACTGCTCCAAAGCCTCACCGATCGGCTGAAGCTTCTGGAGGCCGAAGGCGGCTCGGCGGTGTTTCTGATCATAGCCGTGCTCGATATAGGCCGGATCAATGCGAATTTTGGCTACGAAGCCGGTGATCGGGTCATTGACGTCGCCGGTGAGCGCATCCTCCGTCGCATGCGGCAGGGCGACGTGTTTGGCTCGTTCTCCGGCCACAAGTTCGGTGCCATTCTCAACGATTGCAACGAACATGCGCTGATTGTTGCAGCCGAGCGGTTCCGGGATGCGGTGCGAAGCGAGACAATCGATTGCGATGGCGCTGCCATTCGAGCCGACATTGCCATCGGTGCCGTCATGCTGCCGCAGCATGCGTTGTCCGGGGCCATGGCCGCCAACCGTGCCGAAGAGGCGCTCGGCGATGCCCGGCGGGATGCCGACCGCCATCTCAACCTCTATGAACCGTCCGTGGCTCGCGATGCCCTTCGGCGCCGCAACGTGGAGATTGCCGAGGCGATCCAGCGCGGCCTTGCCGAGGATCGCTTCGTGCTCGCCTACCAGCCAATTGCTCGGGTGGGCGATCGGGACATCATCTATTACGAAGCTCTCAGCCGCCTGGTCCTGCCGTCGGGTGAAATCGTCTCGGGCGGCCCCTATGTGGAAGCGGCTGAAAAGCTTGGGTTGATCCGGCGTCTCGATATGCGGGCGTTGATGCTGGTGATGGCCGACCTTCAGGCTTCACCGTCACTCAAGCTGTCCGTCAATGTGTCGCCGGAGACCCTGGCCGATCCGGCATGGCTCAGCATGCTGGTAGCGGGCGCCCGTCGCGACGGCGATGCCCTCAAGAGGCTGACCATCGAGATCACCGAAACGGCGGCATGGTCGCGCATAGACGACCTCAGGCACATGGTCGCTACCGTGCGCGATATCGGCTGCCGGATTGCCATCGACGACTTCGGTTCCGGGCATACCTCGCTCAGGATGCTGCGTGACATCAAGCCGGACTGGCTGAAGATCGATGGTGCCTTCATTCGCGATATCGGTCGGGATCCCGACGCCGTTGTCTTCGTGAGGGCGCTTACAACGCTCGCTGGTCATTTCGGCATCCGGACGGTGGCCGAGTTCGTGCAAGATGAGGACTCGGCGACATTGCTCGCCGAGCTGGGCATTTCTGCCTTCCAGGGGCGCCTGATCGGCGAGCCGCGTCTTCGGGCGGTGCCGAACGCCGCGGTGCTTGATGGCCTCGATGACGATGGCTGGCTCCACGGACCGCTCGCCGTCAACCTGACTTGATCCGGCCGGCTTATTCGTTCTCCGGCGCGAGACGATCGAGCCGCCGTCGCATGGCGTCAAGCTCGTCACGCAGCGCATTGATGTCGGCAGCGCGGCTTTCGGGAGGGCGTTCTTCGCTCTCCGGCGCTTCCCCCGGCAAGGCGGCGCGCACCGCACGTTCAAAGGACTCGGCATTGAGCCTTACCTGCTCTCCGAGCTTTTCGCTGAGGCTCGAGGCACCCAGCGCCTCACCGGCGATGCCACGCATCTTGCCTTGTTCGCGAGCGAACTGGCCGATCGAGTATTCGAGGAACGCAGGCACCATGGCCTGCAGTTCATCTCCGTAGAAGCGAATGAGCTGGCGAAGGAAGTTGACGGGTAGAAGATGCGGCCCGCGCATTTCCTCCTCGAGGATGATCTGCGTCAGGACTTCATGGGTGATGTCTTCGTCGCTTTTCGCATCGATCACCACGAAGTCCGTGTTGGCGCGCACCATGGTGGCGAGATCCTGCAGGGTAACGTAACTGGAGGTGCCCGTGTTGTAGAGGCGTCGGTTGGCGTACTTCCGGATTACGGTGCCCTGCTTCGTCTTCGACATCGGAGCCTCATGCCGCAATGCTACTGCGCGATCCCGCCAGCATAGGGGCATTGGTGCACCGCAGCCAAGCCTTTTGCTCCGCAGTTGTTTCTTTTGCAGTGCGAAACGAGTGTTCTCCCATCGGATAGCCGGACAAGGATGCCAAAGTCCGAAAGGACTGGTATTGTATCAACTTGCACCGGTTTCGGAGGAGAATGCGGTGCGCTCGGGAGAGGCTTCTAGGAATCGGGGGAACATGGTTCGCGTCGTCACCGCCTTGTCGGGGCTGGTGTTGATCGTCCTTGCGTTGCGCTTGGCGATGGCGCCGCTGTTTCCGCTCGACAAGTTCGTCGCGCCGGCCATCACCACCTTCGAGACCGAGACCGGGACGCTGGTCAAGTTTCGGAATGCCGACCTCACCCTGCTGCCGACGCCCTGCGTTGTGGCGGCCGATGTCGCGATCGAGCTGCCTGACGGACTTGGCAGCGTACATGCCGATCGTCTTCTCCTTGCTCTCAGCCCGCTCCCCGTCCTCTCCGGATCGGCCGAACTCGGTAGCGTGACGATCGAGCGACCAATACTCAATCTCGCCCTCAAGGGAAGGGACCTCGATCCGTCGAGAATGATCGCTGCACTGGCCAATCTGGCCAGTCTGGCCACCAGCCGGCATTTTCTGGCTACGGATGGGCGTCTCGTCATTTCGACGGGGGGTACGGAAGCGAGTTTTGAAGGGCTGACGGCTTCGGCCGCGCGTGCCGAGGAAGGTCACCGCCTCGTTCTCAAGGCGACGCTGCAAGACAAGCCGCTTTCGCTGACCATCGAAGCTGGCTCGGCTGGGGCGGCCCGGGCACAGTTCACGACGGCGGCACTCAACATCGATCTCGACGGTGGGCTGGCCGGCGGCGCCTTCGCCGGGCGTCTCGAACTGTCAGCGCCGGATGCCGCCGCCTTTGGTGGGCCGTTTGCCGCGGCGCGTGGACCAATGAAGCTCAGCGGCGCCGTTTCATTGTCCTCGGATCGGATCGAGTTGGTCGATGCTGCGGCTATCGCTTTCGGTGGCAACGGCCGACTGTCCGCCGCGCTCGATCTGAGTGCGCCGCGTGCTTCGGTTGATCTTCACGCGGATTTCAGCAGGCTGCCGGCTGGCTCCCTGGCGGCGCTTGGTTCTCTGGCCACCCATCTGGGCTTTGATCCGGCCGGCGGTCCAGCTCCCTTTGATGCCGGGCTGGATCTGAAGCTTGCCGAGCTCACGCTCCCTGGCGGGGGGATGCGAAACCTCCGGTTCACTGCCGTCGATCGGGATGGGCGCTTCGGTGCACTGTTTGATGGAGCGGCCGGCGACGGCGTGCTGTCGGGGCGGCTCGACTTGGTTCCCGATGGCGATGGTCGGCGCCTTGGCGCCTCGTTTTCGGCAAAGAATGTCGATGTCGGCAATCTGTCGATGATCGCCGGCCTACCCTCGTCGCCGCTCTCCGGCCGGCTTGCCGCCGATCTTCGCATGGCGGCTCATGGCCGGACGGCTGATGAACTGGCCGCAACACTGTCAATCGATGGGGCGGGCCAGGTCCGGGGAGGGCATCTCGATGCGTTGCCGCTGAGCGGTGCGATCAAACTGCCGGCTTTGACAGACCTTTCTGCCGATTTGTCAGTGGTCGGCATCGACAAGCCGGCGCGGCTCACCGCGCAAGGAACTGCGCCGTCCGGCGCCGTCACGTTCGAGATGACGGCACCGGCGCGCCAGTTGCTCGGCGGCGGTGCGGCGCCTGTTGAGGTGCGCGTCGAAGGTCCGGCGTTGTCCGCGGGTTTCATCGGCGAGGCCGATCCGGCTGCGGCTTCGTTGAATGGCAGCCTGACCATGACAAGCAGTCGGCTTCCAGTGCTGACAGGCATTGCCGATCTGCCACAGAGTGCTTCGCTTGATGGCCAGTTGGAAGCTGCTGCCGGCCGTTTCACCCTCTCGGATGTCAGGCTGATGCTTGGCGATGTGGCCTTTGGCGGAGTACTTGACCTCGCAACTGTCGATAGCCAGGAGCATCTGACCGGCCGTCTCAGTGGTGATATGGTTGATGTAGGTGCCTTGGCGGGCGCACTTGCCAATGGCCCGTCGAAAGCTGGCCAGCAGCCGGCCATTATCGACGCCGATCTCCATGTCGAGGCCGGGCGCATTGTGGCCGGTCCGGTGGCTGCGGCTGGCGGGCCCGTCGATTTCCGGGTTGGCAAAGAAGGGGGCGAGATCTCGCTTCCCAAGCTTTCTCTCGGGGGTGGCAGTGGTTTCGCGACATTGACGGTCAAGCCGGGCAGCCAGCCGGGCTATACCATCCGTGGCAAGCTCGAGGGGGCACGTCTTGCCAGCCTTGCGCCGCTTATCGGCAACATGGTGGATGGCGAGCTCGCCCTGGCGGTCGATATCGGCGCCGCAGGAAGGAAGCGGAGCGATCTTTTCAAATCGGCCGCCGGCACTGCCGACTTCTCCATCGCGCATGGCCTTCTCGATGGCCTTGATCCGGTGGCGCTGCTCGGCCGGCTGGCCCGGTCCGTCCAGGTGGGTTTTGGAACGGATTCTGGGCGCGTCGGCTTCGACAAGCTGAACGGTCGTCTGAAACTGTCAAACGGGACGATGACGGCCGATGAGCTTGTGCTTTCGGCTGGCGATCTCCAACTGTCGGGAACCGGTACGCTTGGTCTGGTTGGTGGCAATCTCGACATGCGGCTCCGTCCGACGCTGAAGGGATACCCGGAGTTCGAAGTTCCCGTGGCGGTGGTCGGCTCGCTTGCTTCGCCGCGTCTCTATCCGGATCTTCCTGGTCTTCTGGATGATTCCGTCTCGGGCTATTCACGCCTTGCGACCATGACGGGCGGCTTTGCTCGCTTGATCGGTGGCGATGCTACGCCGAAGCTGGAGCCGGTTAAGCCGGATGCGGTGACGTCGATGATCGATACGCTGTCGGAAGCTCCGAAGCCGGCGGAAGCCCCCACGGCTGTCCCCGTCGCGGTGGTCGCCGCGCCTTCGGCAATAGCCGAGCCACCGTTGCCTTTGCCTTTGGCTCGCCCAAACGGCCTGGTGTCCGCTCCGCGTCGGGAGCAAGCTGCGGCACGCTCCCCCAATGTGGCCGAGGGGGGACCGCTCGACCTCGGGGCTCTGGGACGTGTCGCGGGCGGTGTTGGGCCGACACCCAGTCCTCGGGGCTATCAGTGTCGTCCGGGGCGCGACGGGCGTTGCATTCCTTGATCCAGGGTTTCAATCCGTCTGGCTGATTGGCGGAAGTTTCGGCGACCAGCGCGTCAGAAGGCCGGCGTTGGTGACGACCGACACCGAACTCATGGCCATGGCGGCGCCGGCAAGCGCCGGCGTCAGCAAGCCGAAGGCGGCAAGCGGAATGCCGATGACATTGTAGATAAAGGCCCAGAACAGGTTCTGGCGGATTTTCCGCGACGTGGCGGCTGAAATATCGAAAGCTGCGGCAACAAGGCGCGGATCGGGCCGCATCAGCGTGATGCCGGCCGTTTCCATCGCGACATCGGTGCCCGATCCCATGGCGATGCCGACGTCGGCTGCCGCGAGCGCCGGTGCGTCATTGACCCCATCGCCGACCATGGCGAGGCGACCGCCGGCTGCGCGCAGCCCCTCGACCTCCGTGGCCTTGCCCTCGGGCAGCACTTCGGCGCGCCAGTCGTCGAGGCCGGCGGCGCCAGCAATGGCGCGCGCGGCGGGTGCCCGATCGCCGGTCAACAGTAATGTGCGGATGCCGCGCTTGCGCAGTTCGGTCACGCCGGCCGGGGCTTCCGGACGAAGCGCATCGGCATAGCCGAAGAGACCGATGGTGCGATCGCCCTCGGCAACGTAGGCAAGCGTCATTTCCGGACGAAGGCGACCGAGGCCGGCCTTGTCGACATCGGCGTGATCGATACCGTGCTCATCGAGAAGCGCGGCGGTGCCAATCAGGACGTTGGCGTCGCCCACACGGGCGATGAGACCCTTGCCGGGTACCGCCTTCACGTCTTCTGCGGCCAACGGGGCGATGTTGTCCGCCGCGGCGCGGGCGAGCGTGGCGCGGGCAAGTGGATGCTCGGAGGCAGTCTGCGCTCCGGCCGCCAGCGCCAGCAGCCGAGATGGTTCGATACCGTCGGCTGTCACGACTTCCTGCAACTCCGGATGTCCGGCGGTCAGCGTGCCGGTTTTGTCGAACACCACGGTGCCGATATGGGCCGCGCGCTCCAGCACTTCGATATCCTTGATGAGGATACCGGCACGTGCTGCGGCTCCGGTTCCGGCGACGAGCGCCGTCGGGGTGGCAAGGCCAAGGGCACAGGGGCAGGCGATGACGAGAACGGCGACGGCGGCGGCGAGCGCCTGCTCAAGATTACCGCTGAACACAAGCCAGAACGCAAAGGCGATGGCGGCGACGGTGACCACCGTCGGTACGAAGATGGCGGCGACGCGATCGACGAGGCGCTGTACCGGCGCTTTGCCGGACTGGGCATTCTCGACGAGGCGGGTAATGCGCCCGAGGGTCGATTCCTCGCCAACGGCCCCGACCTCGACGGTGATGGCACCTTCGCCATTGACGGCGCCGGTAACCACCGGTTCGCCCGAAGCTCGCCGTACCGGCAGGCTCTCTCCCGTGATGACCGCCTCATCGAAGTGGCTCTCGCCCGAGAGAATGCGTCCATCGACCGGCACGCGCTCACCCGGTCTGATCAGCACGCGATCGCCGGGCAGTATGCTGGTGACCGGTACGATGATCTGGCTGCCGTCGTCGGCGAGTTTTGTCGCCGTCTCCGGCCGCAACGCCATGAGCGAGCGCACGGCGCGCGTAGTGGAGGCCTTGGCGCGTTCTTCCAGGAACTTGCCGAGGAGGACGAGCGTCAGCACGACGGCCGATGCTTCGAAATAGAGATGATCTTCCACCATGTGGTGGATGGTTGCCATCATGTAGACCGAGAAGCCCCATGCCGCCGTGGTGCCGAGCGACACCAGCACGTCCATGTTGGCACCGCCTCCGCGCAGGGCATTCCAGGCTCCGCGGTAAAAGCGCCTGCCGGCGAGAATCTGCACGGCAGTGGCGAGCAGTAGTTGGACATAGGCCGGCAGGACATGGCCGAACCCCGCCATCATCGCGGCCATGGCAACGACGAAAGGCAATGTCAGGACGGCGCAGACCGCGAGCAGCCAAGCCGTGCGGCGGCGGTTTGTCGTCGCCTCCGCCTCACGGGCTTCACGCTCGGCGCGGGCGATAACGGGATCATCGGACCTCAGCGTCGCCGAGAAGCCGGCCCGGTCCACGGCGGAGGCGATCGCCTCAGGCGTTACTTCAGGGCCGACCGCTATGTCGGCGCGTTCAAGGGCGAGATTGACGCGGGCGTCGAGGATGCCGGGTGTCTTCTTCAACACCCGCTCGAGACGAGCCGAGCATGCGGCGCAGGTCATGCCACGAATGTCGAAGGAACGGACGGAGCTTTCGGTCATTTCACACCTCTGCCGATCCTATAGCAGATGATGGCCGCCGATCGTCTCCCTCCCATTCACTTTGTCGTTTCGACGTCGGGCTGTCAGCCGCGCCAGTGGCGTCCGTCGAGACGCAGCCCAAAGGTGCTTGGGCGTCGAGCGAAGTCGACGAGGCCGGCCAGCGCCGGACGATCATGGACGATGATCGCCGTCGGCAGCGTCGCCATCAGGCCTTGATGCGGATACTTGTCCTCGAAGGCGGCGCGGAAGCTGCCCTGCTGCAGCACCTTGACGATGCGTGGCGCGATGCCGCCAGCCAGATAGACGCCACCATGGGCAAGGAAGGTGAGGGCAAGATTGCCGGCGATGCGACCGAGATGCTCGGCAAACAAGGCAACGGTTTCGACGGCGAGCGGATCACCCGTCTCGGCGGCGCCGGTGACGGCAGCCGGCGTGTCGCAGGCCGGCAGGGACTTGCTGGCGGCGGCCACCGCTCGGTAAAGACGCAGCAGGCCGGAGCCGCAGATGATGGTTTCGCCGGTCACGCGGCCACCGGCGCGCTCGATATGCGGCCAGATGTCATAGTCCCGCGCCGTCACCGGCGCGAGATCGATGTGCCCACCCTCGCCGGGTACAGGCACCCAGAGGCCCGCCGCATCGACCAGACCGGCGGCACCAAGACCGGTACCGGGGCCGATCACCACCGTGGTCCCACGCTCCGGCGGCAGTCCCCCACCGATGGCGACAAGGTCGTTCGGCCTGAGGCCGGGCAGGCAGAGGCCGAGTGCCTCGAAATCGTTGAACAGGATGACGTGATCGAGCCGAAAGCGCTCGACGAGGCGTTTCGGGGTGACGACCCAGGGGCAGTTGGTCAGTTGGGTGCTTTCCTCGCCGATCGGCCCAGCGAGGGCAAACACCAGGGACTTCGGTGCGGGGGCGCCGGCGTCGATGACCGTCTTCTGGATGGCGTCCTCGATCATCGGGAACAGCCGGGTCTCGACGGTGTCGAAATGGCGGATCTCACCGTCGGCATCGGTCAGGAGGGCGAAGCGGGCATTGGTGCCGCCGATGTCGGCGAAAAGGACCGGAAAGGTGACGACGTTGGAGGCGCTCTGGGACATCGTGATCTTCGCTCAGTCGGAGGAATGAGGGGCGGGGTGGACGAAACCGTCGGCACGGATCAACAGCTCGGCGGTCGCGCGATTGAGAGCCATCGGAATGTCGTAGACGACCGATAACCGGGTGAGGGCCTTGACGTCGACGTCGTGCGGCATCGGCGACAGCGGGTCGATGAAGAAGAAGAGGCCGCTCAGTCTGCCCTCTGCGATCATCGCGCCGATCTGCTGATCACCGCCGAGCGGGCCGCTCTTCAGGCGCGTGATGTTGAGGGATGGGCAGGCATCCAGAATACGGCCGCCGGTCGTGCCCGTGGCAAACAGGCGGTACGCGGAAAGCCACATTTCGTGGATACGGGCGAAGGCGACCATCTCGTCCTTCTTGGCGTCGTGGGCGACGAGCGCGATGGCTGGGGCGATGGCGGATGCGGTCGGCGCGGTCATCGTGTCCTTCGGATACGGCAGGGAACTCGCTCGGCACGCTCTTAGCGCCTTTCCCCCTGAAACGGTATCGGTTTTGCTCCTCGCCCTCTGGAAATTTCGGCTTGGGTGCCTCCGAAGCGACGTGCTGGCCGGTTGTTCTACGGGCAAACGCGTAAGAAATGGCTGGCAGCAAGCCGGCAATCGTCGTGCTCAGTGTTCCCATGATGCGCCGGAACCTTGGGTTTTAGCCATTGCTGGCGCGTTATCCGGCAACGCCTGCCTCCCCCGAAAGCGTTGTGCATTAATATTGTCCATTTGGTCAAAAACAGAAGAAAGACGATGCAAAGGGCCAGAAAGCATGCTTAGGTATGCGCCACTCGGGGGAGGAGCGTTTGGGGTTTCCTCCACCGACCAGCCCGAACGGGGGCTCCTTCCACAAGGGGTGAGGAACACGATGATCAACAAACTGATCGGCGCTACCTTTGTCGCAGCCATGCTGACCAGCACGGCCATGGCGGCGGATATCAAGCCGGCGCTCGTCTATGGCACCGGCGGCAAGTTCGACAAGTCCTTCAACGAGGCGTCCTATGCCGGCGCCGAGAAGTTCAAGGCCGAGACCGGCATCGAGTATCGCGACTTCGAACCGACCGGCGATACCCAGGGCGAGCAGGCGATCCGCAACTTCGCTTCCAAGGGCTTCAATCCGGTGGTGGCCGTCTCCTTCGCCTGGACTTCGGCCATCGAGAAGGTTGCGACCGAGTTCCCCGATACCAAGTTCGTCATCGTTGATGCCGTTGTCGACAAGCCCAATGTCCGTTCGGTTGTCTACAAGGAAGAGGAAGGTTCCTACCTCGTCGGCACCGTTGCCGGGCTGTTCTCGAAGACCGGCAAGGTCGGTTTCGTCGGCGGTATGGACATTCCGCTGATCCGCAAGTTCGAGTGCGGTTACGATCAGGGCGCTCGTGCGGCCAAGGCGGGCAACGAAGTGTTCCAGAACTTCATCGGCACCACTGGCGCCGCCTGGAGCGATCCGGTGCGCGGCGGCGAGCTTGCCAAGGGCCAGATCGACCAGGGCGCGGATGTCATCTACGCGGCGGCTGGTGCGTCGGGCATCGGTGTGCTCCAGACGGCGGCCGACCAGGGCAAGTTCTCGATCGGCGTCGACAGCAACCAGAACTATCTGCATCCCGGTTCGGTGCTGACCTCGATGGTCAAGCGCGTCGATCTCGCGGTCTACAATGCCTTCACCGACACCAAGGCCGGCAAGTTCACCCCCGGCGTACAGGCGCTCGGCATCAAGGAAGACGGCGTTGCCTGGGCCTATGACGACAACAACAAGCCGCTGATCACGCCAGAGATCCTTGCGGCGGTCGAGAAGGCCAAGGCCGACATCGTCTCCGGCGCCGTCAAGGTGCACGACTATATGTCGGACAACTCCTGCCCGAAATGATCTAGCAATCATGGGGGCGCAAGGCATGGCCGGTTTCTCGGGCGTGCCTTGCGCCTTTTTCGTATCCGGAGTCGTCCAACCGTGAGCCCATCCACGACCGCAGTGCCCGCCATTGAACTGATCGGCATCGACAAGAAGTTTGGCGCCGTCCATGCCAACAAGAATATCAACCTCACCGTCGCCAAGGGATCGATCCACGGCATCATCGGTGAGAATGGCGCCGGCAAGTCGACGCTGATGTCGATCCTCTATGGTTTCTATCAAGCCGATGGCGGCTCGATCCGCATCAACGGCAAGGAAACCATCATCCACGATAGCCAGGCGGCGATTTCCGCCGGTATCGGCATGGTCCACCAGCATTTCATGCTGGTCGAGAATTTCTCGGTCCTGGAAAACGTGGTTCTTGGTGTCGAGGGAGGGGCCCTGCTCGGTCGGGGCGTCTCCGAGGCGCGGTCGGCGCTAAAGCGGCTTGAGGCCGACTATGGGCTGGAGGTCGATCCCGACGCGATCATCGAGGAACTGCCGGTCGGTCTGCAGCAACGTGTCGAGATTCTCAAGGCGCTCTATCGCGGTGCCGAGATACTGATCCTCGACGAGCCTACGGGCGTGCTGACCCCGGCCGAGGCCGATCACCTGTTCCGCATCCTTGGCGTGCTGCGCGATCAGGGCAAGACGATCATCCTGATCACTCACAAGCTCCGCGAGATCATGGCGATTACCGACACTGTCTCGGTGATGCGGCGTGGCGAGATGGTGGCGACGCGCCGTACCTCCGAGACGACGGTTGAGGAACTCGCCGAGCTGATGGTTGGCCGCCGCGTGCTGCTGCGCGTTGAGAAGGGGCCGGCGGCCCCCAGCGATATCGTGCTTTCGGTCCGGAACCTGACGGTCAAGGACGGCCGTGGCGTCGTCATGGTCGACAACGTCTCCTTCGACGTTCGTGCCGGCGAGGTGGTCGGCATCGCCGGTGTTGCCGGTAACGGCCAGTCGGAGCTTCTGGAAGCGATCACCGGTATCCGCAAGCCGACCTCGGGCGAAATCCTGATGCACGGCAAGCCGGTGACCGGGTTCGATTCCGCCCGTCTGCGGTCGCTCGGTCTCGGTCACATCCCCGAGGACAGGCACCACATGGGCCTCGTGCTGGGGTTTGAAGAGAGCGAGAACTCCATTCTGGGCTATCATCGGGATAGCCGCTATGGTCGTGGACCGATGCTCAATCTCGATTCCTGTCGTGAGGATGCCAAGGCCAAGATCGAGAAATACGATATCCGACCACCCAACTGCCGGCTGAAGACTGCCAACTTCTCAGGTGGCAATCAGCAGAAGATCGTCGTGGCCCGCGAGATCGAGCGCGATCCGTCGCTCCTGATCGTCGGTCAGCCGACGCGCGGCGTTGACATCGGTGCCATCGAATTCATTCATCGTCGGTTGATCGCCATGCGCGACGCCGGCAAGGCGGTGCTGTTGGTCTCGGTGGAGCTCGATGAGATCCGCTCGCTTTCCGACCGCATCCTCGTGATGTTCGCCGGCCATGTGGTTGGCGAGAAGACGCCGGATACCGGCGAACAGACACTCGGCCTGATGATGGCCGGCATTGCCGCGTGAGGCCGAGATGAGCACCGCGTCCGTACCGCTTCCCAACTGGATCACCTACGGCCTGATGCCGTTTCTCAACCTTGTGGTCGCCTTCCTGATTTCCGGACTTGTCGTCTGGTTCATCGGCGAGAGCCCGCTCGAAGCCGTCAAGCTCCTGTTGCAAGGGGCGCTCGGCAACGGCGAGGGCATAGGCTTCACGCTCTACTACGCCACCAACTTCATCTTCACCGGCTTGTCGGTGGCCGTCGCCTATCATGCCGGTCTCTTCAACATCGGTTCGGAAGGCCAGGCCTATGTGGGTGGCCTCGGCGCGGCGCTCGCCTCGCTCGCCCTCGATCATTATGTGCCCTGGTACGTGACGATGCCCTTTGCGGTGATCGGCTCGGCGATTTTCGGCGCCGCCTGGGCGTTGATCCCGGCGTGGCTGCAGGCCAAGCGGGGCAGCCACATCGTCATCACCACCATCATGTTCAACTTCATCGGCGCCGCGATGATGGTCTATCTGCTCGTTCACGTGCTGATCGTGCCGGGCAAGATGGCGCCGGAAACCCGCGTTTTCCTGGAGGGCGGGCAGTTGCCCAAGCTCGACTGGCTGATCGCGATGTTCGGGGGCAAGCTCGGGGCGGCACCGTTCAACGTGTCGTTCCTCATCGCGCTGGTCATGTGCGTCGTCGTCTGGCTGCTGATCTGGCGGACCAAGTTCGGCTACGAGATCCGTACCCTCGGGGCCAGTCCGACGGCTGCCGTCTACGCCGGCATCCCCTATGTCAAGACTGTCATCATCACCATGCTGATCTCCGGCGGCCTCGCCGGCATGATGGCGCTCAATCCTGTTCTTGGTGCGTCCGCCCGCTTGCAGGTGGAGTTCGTGGGCGGCGCCGGCTTCGTCGGCATCGCGGTGTCCCTGATGGGACGCAGTCATCCAATCGGCATCGTGCTCGCGGCCATCCTGTTCGGCGTGCTCTATCAGGGCGGTGACGCCTTGTCCTTCGACATGCCGAAGATCACCCGTGACATGATCGTCGTCATCCAGGGTCTGGTGGTCCTGTTCGCCGGCGCCCTCGAATACATGTTCCGTCCGGCCATCGTCCGGATTTGGCAGCGGTTCGGCAAGGCCTGAGGGAGAGAGATCCATGGAAAACCTTGACCTCATCTCGATCCTCGGCTCGACCATTCGACTGTCGATCCCGCTGATCTTCACCGCATTGGCGGGTCTCTTCACGGAGCGGGCCGGTGTGTTCGACATCGGTCTCGAAGGCAAGATGCTGTTCTCAGCCTTTGCCGCCGCCGTCGCCGCCTTCATGACCGGATCGCCATGGATGGGCCTTCTGGCCGGCATCGCCGTGTCGGTGCTGATCTCGCTGATCCACGGCTTTGCTTCGATCACCAACCGCGGCAACCAGATCGTGTCGGGCGTCGCCATCAACTTCCTGGCCTCCGGTCTGACGGCGGTGCTGGGGCAGGCCTGGTTCAGCCAGGGCGGCCGCACGCCGCCGCTGGCGCCTTCGGCACGCTTTACCGAAATCGTCTTTCCCTATGCCGCCGAGCTCCGGAACACGGGCTTCATCGGCCGCTTCTATGCCAACGTCATTTCGGGCCACAACATTCTGACCTACCTGGCCTTCATCGCCGTGCCGGTGTCCTGGTGGATTCTGTATCGAACCCGGTTCGGCCTGCGTCTCCGGGCTGTCGGCGAGAATCCGGGCGCCGTCGATACCGCCGGTATCTCGGTCACCTGGCTGCGTTACCGGGCCACCATCTGCGCCGGTATCCTGTGCGGTTGTTCGGGTACTTATCTCGCCATCGCCCAGTCGGCGGGCTTCGTGAAGGACATGTCGGCTGGCAAGGGCTACATCGCGCTTGCCGCGCTCATCTTCGCCAAGTGGCGGCCGGTGCCGGTGATGCTGGCCTGTCTTCTGTTCGGCTTCCTCGACGCTTTCGCCAACTTCATGCAAGGCAAGAGCGTGCCGGGGATTGGCGAGGTGCCCGTGCAGATCTTCCAGGCGCTGCCCTATGTGCTGACCTGCGTGCTGCTTGCCGGCTTCATCGGCGTTGCCCGGCCGCCGAAGGCGGGTGGCGTGCCTTATGTGAAGGAGCGCTGAGATGGCCGATTTCGATACGTTGTTCGCGGCGGCGAGCGCTGCCCGCGCTCGCGCGCATGCCCCTTATTCCAACTATGCCGTCGGAGCGGCGCTGCTTGCCGACGACGGTAAGGTCTATGCCGGTTGCAACGTCGAGAATGCGGCCTTCCCGGAGGGATGGTGTGCCGAGACGACGGCCATCGGCCACATGGTCATGGGCGGCGGCAAACGCATCATTCGTGCCGTGGTGGTGGCGAGCCGCATCGACGGCGAGCGGGTGCCGGGCGGTCGCTTCTGCACGCCCTGCGGCGGTTGCCGCCAGCGCCTCTCGGAGTTCGCCGCATCGCCGATGACCGAAGTGTGGGCCGCCGATCCCGACGGTGCCAGCCAGCGTTTCACAATGGCCGAGCTGCTGCCGGCCGGTTTCGTTCTGGAGGAGTGAACGAACATGTCCGAAGTCTCCAACGCTGCCCGCGCGGCGGCGATGATCGCTGCCAAGACGGATCTGAAGCCGGTTGTCGGCATGGTGCTGGGCTCCGGTCTCGGCTCGTTTGCCGACAGTGTCGAGGGCGCCGTCCGCTTCTCCTTTGCCGATCTGCCCGGCTTCCCTGTGTCCACCGTCTCCAGCCACAAGGGCGAACTGGTCATCGGCCGTATCGCCGGCCAGCCGGTAGCAGTGTTGTCCGGTCGCGCTCACTATTATGAGCATGGCGAGGCGGCGATCATGAAGACACCGATCGAGGTG
Source organism: Pleomorphomonas sp. (assembly GCA_029976075.1). Taxonomy (GTDB): domain Bacteria; phylum Pseudomonadota; class Alphaproteobacteria; order Rhizobiales; family Pleomorphomonadaceae; genus Pleomorphomonas. Next base: position 38,799 of record JARKNW010000012.1, on the reverse strand, counting down.
CTGAAGCTGATCGGCTGCAAGGCGGTGATCCTGACCAACGCCGCCGGCGGCCTGCACCTCGAGGTCGGTCCCGGCGAGTTGATGCTGATCACCGACCACATCAACTTCACCGGCTCCAATCCGCTGGTCGGCGAGCTAGGAGACGAGCGCTTCGTCGGCATGTCGCAGGCCTACGATCTACGTCTGCAGAGCCTGTTCCGGGAAGCGGCGGCAGCCGAGGGGATCAAGCTGCATTCCGGTGTCTATGTCTGGTTCACCGGTCCGTCCTTCGAGACGCCGGCCGAGATCCGCGCTGCGAAGATCCTCGGTGGTGACGCCGTCGGCATGTCGACAGTGCCCGAGGTTATCCTCGCCCGCTACATGGGCCTTGAAGTCGCGGCCGTCTCCACCGTCACCAATCCGGCCGCCGGGCTCACCGACCAGGAACTCAGCCACGAGGAAGTGAAGGAAGCTGCTCCCAAGGGAGCCGAGAAGCTTCGGCGCATCCTGCCCCGCGTCATCGCTGCCTATGGAGCATCCGCATGAGCTTCCTGCCGCAGGAAATCATCCGTCGCAAGCGCGACGGTGCCGTGCTCAGTCGCGAAGAGATCGCCTTCATGGTCGAGGGGCTGACCGCCGGCTCGGTAACCGAGGGGCAAGTGGCGGCTTTTGCCATGGCGACCTTCTTCCGGGGCATGACCATCGATGAACGCGTGGCACTGACGCTTGCCATGCGCGATTCCGGAACCGTGCTCGATTGGTCGGACCTGCCGGGACCGGCCCTCGACAAGCACTCGACGGGCGGCATCGGCGATACCGTGTCATTGATGCTGGCGCCAGCGATCGCCGCTTGCGGCGGCTACGTGCCGATGATTTCCGGCCGGGGCCTCGGGCACACTGGCGGCACGCTCGACAAGCTCGACACGGTGCCCGGCTACAAGACGCAGCCCGACAACGACCTGTTCCGCAAGGTGGTTCGCGAAGTTGGTTGCGCCGTCATCGGCCAGACCGCAGATCTCGCGCCGGCCGACAAGCGGGTTTATTCCATCCGCGACGTGACCGGTACGGTGGAAAGCATCGACCTCATCACCGCGTCGATCCTTTCCAAGAAGCTCGCCGCCGGACTGCATGGCTTGGTTCTCGACGTCAAGACGGGTACCGGCGCGTTCATGGCGACGTTGGACGACTCGCGCGCCCTGGCTGAAAGCCTCGTTCGCGTTGCCAACGGGGCAGGACTTCCGACCATCGGCCTGATCACCGACATGAACGAACCCTTGGGGACCGCGGCGGGCAATGCGTTGGAAGTGCAGCTCGCCGTCGACTTTCTGACGGGCAAGCGCATCGATCCGCGCATGTGGGACGTCACGGTTGCTCTTTCCGCCGAAATGCTGGTGATCGGCGGTCTTCGTCCCGATCTCGCCGAAGCGCGCGTGGCCATCGAGGAGGCCTTCACCTCCGGCCGCGCGGCGGAAATCTTCGGCAGCATGGTCAGTGCGCTCGGTGGCCCGATCGATTTCGTCACCAAGGCCGACAGCTATCTCGCCAAGGCGCCGGTGGTGAAGCCGGTTCACGCGCCTCAGGCAGGTACCGTCGCATCGATCGACGCACGGGCGATCGGCGTTGCCGTCGTCGGGCTGGGCGGCGGCCGTACCCGTCCGCAGGATCCCATAGATCCGTCTGTCGGCTTCTCGGCGCTGGCCGGTCTTGGCGAGGACGTTGATGCCGACCATCCGCTTGGCTTCGTGCATGCGGCAAGCGACTCGGCTGCCGAAGTTGCCGCCGCCGCGCTGATCGCCGCCTACCAGCTCGGCGATCGGCCGGAACGCGGCCCGTCGGTGATCGAGCGGGTCGGCGGCTAAGAGATTTCCTGGGGCGGCAGCGGACGGCGCCGCCCCAGGATGAGTTTTGGAAGGTTGTGGTGCCGTTCAGGCATCGAGGAGGAATCATGAGACGGGCCATCATCATCGTGCTGGACAGCTTTGGCATCGGCGGTGCGCCGGATGCCGCCCGCTTCGGCGATGAAGGCTCCGACACGCTCGGTCATATTGCCGCCGAGTGCGCGGCCGGACGGGGCGATCGGGATGGTGTGCGTTCGGGGCCGCTGTTGCTCCCCAATCTCGAGCGCATCGGCCTGGGGCTTGCGGCGGAACTCGCGACGGGTCGCAAGCCGGCCGGCTTTACCCGGGCCAAGGCCGAAGGCCGATATGCTGCGCCTGCCGAGGTGTCGAGCGGCAAGGATACTCCGTCCGGTCACTGGGAAATCGCCGGCGTGCCAGTCCCCTTCGAATGGACCTATTTCCCGCCGGAGTATCCGAGCTTTCCCGCCGAGCTGATCGAGGCTTATGTGCGCGAGACGGGCGTGCCCGGCATTCTGGGCAACTGCCACTCTTCAGGAACCGAGGTGATCGCCCGGTTCGGGGAGGAACATATCCGCACCGGCAAGCCGATCATTTATACCTCGGCGGACTCGGTGCTGCAGATCGCGGCGCATGAGACCCATTTCGGCCTCGCCAAGTTGCTCGCCGATTGTGAAATCGCCCGCAGGCTGGTCGACGACTACCGCGTCGGCCGGGTGATAGCCCGACCCTTCGTCGGCGAAACCAAGGATACCTTCAAGCGCACGGCCAACCGGCGAGATTATGCCGTGCCGCCACCTGAACCGACCTTGCTCACCCGCGTCGAGGCGGCGGGCCACAAGGTCTACGGCATCGGCAAGATCGGGGATATCTTCGCCCATCAGAACATCACCATCACCCGAAAGGGAAAGTCCAACGATGGCAATCTCGACCTCGGCATCGCCGCGCTCGGGGAGGCCGCCGATGGGGACTTGGTGTTTGTCAATCTCGTCGACTTCGATACCGAATATGGGCACCGGCGCGACGTCGCCGGTTATGCCGCGTGCCTTGAGGCTTTCGATCGCCGCCTGCCCGAGGTGGAAGCGGCGATGGGCGAAGGCGACATGCTGCTGATCACTGCCGACCACGGCTGCGATCCAACCTGGAGTGGCAGCGACCACACACGGGAGCGCGTGCCGGCGCTGTTTGCCGGAGCTCGCGTGCCGCCTGGCCCGGCCGGTCGACCCAATACCTTCGCCGACATGGCCGAAACCGTTGCCGACTGGCTTGGCCTCGCGCCGGGGCAGCATGGCCGCTCACTGCTCTGAAGGTTCATCATGACCGAACCGACTTCCGTGCCCCTGGTGCCGAAAGCCGAACTGCATGTTCATCTCGAAGCCGGCGCCGCCCCTGAACTGGTCCGCCGCAACGCTGCCCGCTATGGAGTGGATGTCTCGCGCCTCTTCGACGAGGAGGGACGATATCTCTGGACTGACTTTTCCGCGTTCCTTGTCGCCTATGATCTCGCGGCCTCGGTGTTCCGGACGCCGGAGGATTTTGCCGAACTCGCGGAAATCTATCAGCAGGAGGCCGCCGCCGCTGGCTCGATCTACACCGAGTTCTTCGTGTCGCCTGACTTCGGCGAACGCTCCGGCCTCGGCTACCGTGCTTATCTCGACGGTATTGTCGAAGGGTTGCGGCGGGCCGAGGCCGCAACGGGTATCGTCGGTCGGGTCATTCCGCTCGTCGAGCGCCACTATGGTCCGGAGCGTGGCGTCGAGGCCGCCCGGATCGCCGTAAACAATCTCGTTCCCGAAGTGGTGGGCTTCGGTATGGCCGGTGAAGAACGGCTGCATGCTCCGCATGAGTTTGCCGCCGCGTTCGAGATCGCTGCCGAGGCCGGCCTGCCTCTTACCTGTCATGCGGGCGAATGGTGCTCCTGGGAAGGCGTCGCCGCAACGCTCGATGCCATTCCGGTGAAGCGTATCGGCCATGGCGTAAGGGCCATCGAGAACGGCGACCTTATCCGTCGCATCGTCGAGGAGGGCATTCACCTCGAGATCTGCCCCGTCTCGAACGTGACGCTGGGTGTCTATCCCGACTATGCGCGCCACCCGCTTCGCGCGCTCAGGGAGGCGGGCGTTCGTCATTCGCTCAATACGGACGATCCGCCGTTCTTCTGGACATCGGTCGGCCATGAGTATCGGATGGCACGCGATGCGTTCGGGCTGAGCGAGGACGACCTTGCCGCCGTCACGCGGACCGCCATCGAGGATGCCTTCTGCGATGAGGTAACCAAAGCGCGGCTTTTCGCCAAGTTATGAGCGGGAATCTGGTGGAGATCGGGGAAAATGCCGGTTTCGGAGGCGGCTCTGAATCTCTATGGTCGCCCAAACTCAAAGCCCGCGAGGAAACCATGAGCGTTAAGGTCATCGATCATCCGCTGGTGCAGCACAAGCTCACCATCATGCGCAACAAGGAAACCTCGACGGCGAGTTTCCGGCGGTTGCTGCGCGAGATTTCGACGCTGCTCTGCTACGAGGTGACGCGCGATCTGGCGCTGACCGAAATCGAGATCGAAACGCCGCTTCAGACGATGACGGCGCCGACGCTTGAAGGCAAGAAGCTGGTGTTCGCCTCGGTTCTTCGCGCCGGCAATGGCCTGCTTGAAGGCATGCTCGATCTCGTTCCTGCCGCTCGCGTGTCGCATATCGGCATCTATCGCGATCATGAGACGCTGCAGCCGGTCGAGTATTACTTCAAGGCGCCGGCCGATCTTTCCGATCGCCTGACGATCGTGGTCGATCCGATGCTGGCGACCGGTAACTCATCGATTGCCGCCGTTGACAAGCTGAAAGAGCGCGGCGCGCGCGATATCCGCTTCGTGTGCCTGCTGGCGGCCCCTGAGGGCATCAAGCACTTCACCGAGGCGCATCCCGACGTGCCGGTGTTCACGGCTGCCATCGATAGCCACCTCAATGAGAAGGGCTATATCGTGCCGGGACTCGGCGATGCCGGCGACCGGATGTACGGCACCAAGTAGTTTTTCGGAACCTTCGTGACGTAAGGGCCCCGGCGAGTCGATCGGGGCCTTTTCTTTTATGACCGGGCTCAGTGCATCGACATGATCTTGATGATCGCCGGCGCCATGATGACGGCGAACAGCACCGGCAGGAAGAACAGGATCATCGGTACCGTCAGCTTGGGCGGTAGCGCGGCTGCCTTCTTCTCCGCTTCGTTCATGCGCATGTCGCGATTTTCCTGGCTGAGCACGCGCAACGTCTGGCCAAGCGGCGTGCCGTATCGCTCGGATTGGATCAGCGCCAGACAAACCGCCTTGACGCCGTCGAGGCCGGTCCTGTTCGCCAGGTTCTCGTAAGCTTGTCTTCTATCGGACAGGAAGGACAGCTCGGCGGTCGTAAGGCTGAGTTCTTCCGCCAGAGCCAGGGACTGACTGCCAATTTCTTCGGATACCCTGCGAAAGGCGAGTTCGATCGACATGCCGCTTTCGACGCAGATGAGCATCAGATCGAGAGAGTCGGGAAAGGCCCGCTTGATCGACTGCTGGCGCTTCTGCAGCGCGTTTGAGACGAAGATCACCGGCAGGTAGAAGCCGACATAGGCAAATACCAGGCAGAGACCGAGCTTGAAGGGCAGCGGACGATCGATCTTCAAGACGATGAAGATGTAGAAGACGGCAATGGCCAGGAAGGCGAAGGGCAGCACGAAGCGGGCGAACAGAAAGGTCGTCGTTGCCGCCTCGCTCCGAAAGCCGGCCTGCTTCAGCTTTTCCTCGCCCTTTTCGTCGAGCAGCGCCTTTCTGAGCGACAGCTTCTCGACCAAGCTGCGCATATAGGCCTTGGACTCCTTGCCGCGCAGCGAACCGCGCCCCTCCTCAGCAAGCCGGGCACGCTCGCGCTGGCGGATCTTTTCGCGCTCGTCGGCAACAGCGCGCATGCGGGCCGGCAAGCGGTCGCTCGACAGCAGCGGCATGGCCAGACTGAGGACCGTTGCAAAGATGGCAAGCGACACCAGGATGGCCATCAGGGCCACCGGATCGCGCAGTGTATCGATGATCGCGCCCATGTTGGCCCTTTAGAAATCGAAAGCGATCATGCGTTTCATGACGAAGACGCCGATCAACATCCAGAGAAGTGAAATGCCCAGAACGATCTGCCCGATCGGCGTGACGAACAGCACCATGATGTAGCCGGGGCTGGTCAGGTAAACGAGGGTGGTGACGATGAACGGCAGCGAGCCGATGATGCCGGCCGAGGACTTGGCCTCCATGCTCATGGCCTGGATCTTGGCCCGCATCTTCTTGCGTTCGCGCAACACCTTGGCAAGGTTGCCGAGCGCTTCCGAAAGGTTGCCGCCCGCCTTCGACTGGATGGACAGCACAATGCCGAAGAAGTTGGTTTCCGGCAGTGGCACGCGCTCGTACATGCGGGTGACCGCCTCATCGAGCGGCATCCCCAGTTGCAATGCCTCGATGACCGTACGGAACTCGCTTCTGACCGGCTCCTTCGCTTCGCTGGCGATCATTCGAAGGCAATCGTTGAGCGGAAGGCCTGCCTTGACACCGCGGACGATGACCTCGACGGCATTGGCAAGTTCTTCGATAAAGGCTGCGTGGCGACGCTTGCGAATGAAATTGACAAGGAAGCGCGGCAAACCGACGGCGCCGACGAAACCCGCGCCGAGCACCAGCGCAAGCGGCAGGCCGACGAGGAAACAAATGAGTGTAACGATGAGGCCGGTCAGGGCGCTATAGGTGTAGAAGCGACCGATCGAAAGGCTCAGGCCGGCTTGCTCGAGACGGAGCTGCATCGGCGGATTGGTGGATTTCGACGCCTTGTGCTTCTGCTTGATCTCGAGTTCCTTGAGCGTCTCCTGGACATTGCGGCGGCGGGCGGTCGGTGTGGTCGTCGCCTTGGATCGCTCGGTTTCAGCCGGCGGGGCGACAATGAGTGTCCTGCGGCGCTCCTCCGAGGCCTGCCGCTCGATGCGACCATAGAAAAAGCCATAGAGCATCGCCGCAATCGAAAAGCCAACAAGTCCCATGATCGCGAGGACGTGGATATCGATCGGCATGCTCCTTCTCCCTTGTCGGTCGCCAACGATCAGCCGAACGCGCCGGACGGTGCCGGCGCCTCGGACGCGTCGAGAGCCGCGGCGAGCCGCCGCTCTTCGCCAAAATAGCGAGCGCGATCCCAGAACTTCGGCCGACCGATGCCGGTCGACCTGTGACGACCGATCAGCCGCCCGTCGGCTTCCTCGCCGACGATGTCGTATACGAACAGATCCTGAGTGATCACCACATCGCCTTCGAGGCCAACCACCTCGGTGATGTGGGTGATGCGGCGCGAACCGTCTCTCAGGCGCGCCGCCTGGATGATGACATCGATCGAAGTGACGATCATCTCGCGCACCGTCTTGGAGGGCAGCGTGTAGCCACCCATGGAGATCATCGATTCAATGCGGGAGATCGCTTCGCGCGGCGTGTTGGCATGCAGCGTGCCCATCGAGCCATCGTGGCCGGTGTTCATGGCCTGCAGAAGATCGAAAGCCTCAGGGCCGCGCACTTCGCCGACGATGATGCGTTCGGGACGCATGCGCAGGCAGTTCTTCACGAGGTCGCGCATGGTCACCTGGCCCTCGCCCTCCAGATTGGGCGGGCGCGTCTCAAGGCGAACGACGTGCGGCTGCTGCAGCTGGAGCTCTGCGGCGTCTTCGCAGGTGATGATGCGTTCGGTCGGTTCGATGTAGGCGGTGAGACAGTTCAGCAGCGTCGTCTTGCCGGAACCGGTACCGCCGGATATCAGCACGTTGCAGCGGCAGCGGCCGATGATTTCGAGGATGGTGGCACCCTCGGGGGTGATCGAGCCGAACTTGACCAGTTGCGGCAGTGTCAGCTTGTCTTTCTTGAATTTACGAATGGTCAGCGTCGGCCCATCGATGGCGAGCGGCGGGGCGATGACGTTGACGCGGCTGCCGTCGGGAAGGCGGGCGTCGCAAATCGGCGAGGCTTCATCGACACGGCGGCCTGTCTGGCTGACGATGCGCTGACAGATATTCATCAGCTGCACGTTGTCGCGGAAGCGCACGCCGGTCTTGACCATCTTGCCAGCCACTTCGATGAAGGTGGCGTCGGCTCCGTTGACCATGATGTCGGCAATATCGTCACGCGCCAGCAACGGCTCAAGCGGGCCGTAGCCCAGAACGTCGTTGCAGATGTCGTCGAGCAGCTCTTCCTGCTCGGAGATCGACATCACCACGGCCTTCAGAGTGATGATATCGCCGACGATGTCGCGGATTTCCTCGCGCGCTGTTTCTATGTCGAGCTTGGCAAGCTGGCTGAGGTCGATGGTCTCGATCAGCGCCGAAAAGATCGATGACTTGGTGTCATAATAACTGTCGGACTTGCGCCGCTCCTGCATCTCCGGGGCAGGGGGCGGCGTGGGACGGCTCGCGGCAACCGGCGCCGGCGGGGGGGCAGCAGGTGTGGCGGCGTGCGACACGTCGGGCACCCGAGCGACCGCGGGAGCCGCCGGCTTTTCCTGCACCGAGCCAAATGAGCCACGCTTGCCAAATGACATTGAACGGTCTCCTCGTCTTGACCGTCAGCGCGCCTTGAGGCGCGGCAGGCGGGCAAGTAACGGCATGAGAGCGGATTTGCGGCCGCTGCGAGCGACGCTACGGCCGGTCAGGCGGGCGGCAAGCGCTTCGAAGATCTGGGCGACGGACGAACGAGCGTTGATCTCGGCGATCATCTGCCCATTGTTGGTGGCAGTTCCGAACAGGGCCGCATCAAAAGGAATGATGGCTGCCGGTTCGAGCTGCAGTGCCTTCTGAAACTCGACTGGCTTGATTTCCGGTCGCTTCGGCAGTCCGACCTGATTGATGACGAGGCGAGGGGCGTCATCGTTCGGGCGGGCTATCTTTAGCTGGTCGATCAGGTTCTTGGCGTTCCTGAGGGAGGCCAGATCGGGCATCGTCGTGATGACGACCTCGTCGGCTGAGCTGAGCAGCCGACGGACCCATGCCGTCCAGAGATGCGGCAGGTCCAGGATCACGGCGGGAGCCCCGACGCGGGCAGAGTCGACGATCGTGTCGAAGGCCATCTCGTCATGATCGAAGGCACGATCAAGGGTGGCCGGGGCGGCCAAGAGGCTCAGGTTGTCGGCGCATTTCGAAAGCAGTCGGTCGAGATAGACATCGTCGACCCTGTCACCGGCAGCCAGGGCGTCCGCCAGGGTTTGCGCCGGCTCCTGATTGAAGTCGAGACTGGCCGTGCCGAAGGGCAAGTCGAGATCGGCCAGAACGACACCGCCATCGAATGAGCGCGACAGCGCAAACGCAACATTGTGGGCAACCGTCGAAGAACCCGCCCCACCGCGAGCCCCGATGAAGGCGATCGTCCGTCCCACTGGTTTGACGTCCGGAGAAAGATAGATCTCGCCGATTTCTCTGATCACGTCGTAGAGGTCGAAAGGGGCCACCATGTATTCCGAGACGCCACGCCGCATCAGGTCGCGGTAAAGGGCGACATCGTTGTGATGACCGATGAGTACCACCTTGGTTCCGGCATCGCAGACGGTGGCCAACTGATCGACCTGCTCAAGCACCTGCTCCCGTCGTTCGCGTGTCTCGACGAACAGCAGATTGGGCGTTGGGGCGGCGGAGTAGAAATCGAGGGCGGCGGGGACGCCTCCCTGGTGTACCTTGACGTGTGCCTTGGCCATATGACGATCGGCCGCAGCTTGCTCCAGCACATCGGCGACCTCGGGCGTCTCGCAGAACGCCTGGATGGCAATGCGTGGCACGGGCTTGAGCCCTTCGCTGTCGGATCGGCCAGAAGTGGGGGGGACGAACGGATCGTCGGTGGTCATAGCCGTCGGTTCCTAGAAGGTCGAAGTCGGATAAGTGGCAGATGGGCTCGATCCCTTGGACGCCTTCTGCAACATTTCCCAGCGCTGCCAGCCGTGCACGGGAGTTTCGGCTCTGGGCATCAGGAGGTCGTTGGGATTCTCCACCATGGCGGCGAGATTCGCCTGCGTGGAACAGCCGAACTCGGCACCATCGGTACCCTTTTGATTGTCCGGCATGGCATCGGAAGTCCAACGGCCACACGGAGGGCTCACCGCCTTGATGCGCGTGAAGCCGAGCCGGATAGGCGCCGGAATACGCGGATCGGCTACCGCATAGGTCTGATTTCTCAGATAGGTGGCCGCTACGCCCGATTGCCTCAGGACGGTCCGAATCTGGCGAGCGACATAATCGGCGGCAGCCTGATTGATCGATCCAGCCGGCGTCATCACCACGACTGGTCCGGTGGCGTTCCGCGCGGCGTCGGCACCGAAGTCGGCAATGACAGCCTTGAGATCTGGCGAAAGTCCGCCAGTTCCCGTGCCAACCGGGATGTCCAGTGTCTGTGGCGCTTCGGTGACCGCGATGGGATAAGCACTGCGGTAGCCATCGGTCGGAAGGCCGTCCGTCACGGTCTGGCCCTGCTGGTTGCACGCAGCAAGCACGAGCGCGAGAGCAGCCACCACCGGCTTTGCGCACCGACGCGGCTGCCTTCGAGAGCAGGTAAGCGGATTCATTGCCTGCATGGCACTCCTCCAATGCGCCGGCTTATTCATAGGAGAAGCCGTAGCGGCCCTTGTAGGAACCGGAAGCGGCACCGTTGACGCGGTAGATGCGGTTGATCTGATTCAAGAAATAGCTCTGGGCGTCTGCCTGGAAGTTGAGGTTCTGGTCGGGACGCGTGATGGCCGACTGCGCGACGGGCTTGACGAGATAGGGCGTCACGAAGACGACCAGCTCGGTCTGTTGACGCTGGTAGGCGTCGCTCTTGAACAGCGCGCCGAGGATCGGCACGTCCGACAGCCCCGGCGTGCCGTTGATGGTCTTGGAAATGTTGTCGCGCAGGAGGCCGCCAATGGCGATCGCCCCGCCCGATGGGACCTCGACCGTCGTCTCGGCGCCACGCTTCTTGATGGCCGGCACGGACGAACTGAGTGAGGTGTCGATATCGCTCACCTCGGTATTGATGTTGAGGCTGATGCGGCCGGAGGTGAGCACAACCGGCGTGAACTTCAGGATGACGCCGTATTCCTTGAAGTTGATGGTGTTGCCGTTGTTGCTGACGATCGTGTAGGGAATCTCGCCACCCACCACCACCTTGGCCGGCTGGCCGGAGATGGCAGTAACGTTGGGCTCGGCCAGTGTGCGCACGACACCCTGTGTCTTCAGGGCGTTGATCATCGCCGAGAAGTGGTCCGTTCCGATGTTGACCGCCGAGCTGCTGCTGCCGTCGGCGATACCGAACATCTTGGTTGAGGCGGAGGAGAGGCCCGCGAGATTATAGGTAAGGTTGTTTGGAGAACTTACCGCAGCGACCGCACCCACGGTGCCGGCCATATCGATCCCGAGTTTCCTGACCGTGTTCTTTTCCACCTCGGCAATGACGACGCGAAGATTGACCTGATCAGAGCCGGAAACGGTAATGGAGTTGACGATCTTGTCGGGCGAGCCAACGAACTTGCCGGCGATGTTCGTCGCCATGGCGACGGCTTCCGCCGAAGTGACGGTGCCGGACAACACGATCGAATCGCCGAGTGATTGCGCCTTGATGTGAGAATCGGGAATGACTTGGGCAAGCGTGTTCTCAAGGCCGACGGTGTCGCGGCCGATCACCAGTTCAAAGTGCGCGATCTGCCGGTTGCCTTCGCCGAACAGGAAGACGTTCGCTTCGCCGACGCTCATGCCGATCAGATAGATCTTGCGATTGTTGCGGACGACCGCGTCGGCGATCGTCGGATTGGAAACCAGAACGTCGCGGATATCCTCCGGCAAGTCGATGACCATCGACTTGTTGAGGCCCAGGTTGATGACCCTACCTTCGATATCGGCAACCGAGCTGAGGGCGGCGGGATCGGCCGCTCGGGCCGGCACGGCGTAAGTTGCGAGGCCGGCGGCAAACAGGCCCGCGAAAGGAAGAATCAGCGCTAGGCAGCGGTTCATGACCGTGTTTCCTGAAGTTGTCATCGGTCGGGACGCTTGGTTCATGGCGCTTGCTGGGCCGTGACGCGCGAGACGACGCCGAATTTCACGACGGCAATGCCGGTGGGCTTGCGTTGTCGGGCGGCGGGTTGAGCGTTGTCGGCAAGCGGGCGCAAGGCCAGCGAGATCGAGCCGATCTGCTGGGCCTGGGTAACCAGCTCGGTCTGGTCAGGCGTGAGCTCCAGCGTTGCCGTGTTCTGAGCGACGATCGATGGCTGCTTTTCATCGCCGGACTGCTGCACGGACTGATCGATGGCCAGTACCCTGATGTCGGTCAGGATGGTCTCGGCCACTGCTTCATTGGCATCCTTCTGGCGGACCAGCAGGATGTCGACGCGATCCTCGGGCAGGATGAAGCCGCCAGCTGTGGAAGCAGCGTTGACGCGCACCGCCACGGCGCGCATGCCCTCGGGGAGCACGGCCGACAGGAAGCCACGGTCAGAACGAACCAGCTTGGCCTTGCGAATGGGTTCGCCTGCCAAGATGGGGCTGCGCGCCAGCATGCCTTTGAGATCGGTGACCGCGTCAGGCTCACTCGACCGCTGGATATACCCGTCGCTCAGGCCGTTCTTGGGCCAGGTCTTCCAGACGAGGTTGTCGGCGTCGACATTCTTGCCGATCCCGATGTCCTTGGATGCAACCAGCACATCCTCGAGGTCCATGGGTGGGGGTGCCGGTTGGGCCGCAACTTGCTGGGGCGCTTCCGGTGCGCGGGCTCCGATCCGTGTCGCTAAAAGCCCTGCGCCAGCGGCGGCGCCGACGGCGACGAGCAGGATGACCATTTGGATCGGACGCATGATGTTGCCTCATGACCTGGGACGGCGAGCGTTCCACTCTGAGGCCGAGTACACGGGGTAACGTTGAATTTATGGTTAATAAGGTGTTGGAAATCGTATCGGTTTGCATCGATCGTTCAGGAATCGTCAGGAATTGGCGGTTCCCGGAAACTTATATCCCGGCGAGGGCGGCGAACCATTGCGTGTCGGGAAAGATAACGAGGGCCGCTGCCGCGAGCGCCACCCCATAGGGAACGCCAGCCCCCTTTTCGTGCAGCCGCAACGCCGGTGTCCAGCCTAGGAGAAAACCGGGAAGAGGTAGGTAACGAAACGCCAGTACAGCGATCGACAACGCACCACCGAACAGTGCGGTCAGCACCAGGAAAGGTAGAGCCTGTTCAATGCCCAGCCAGAGGGTGATTGCCGAAGCTAACTTGGCGTCGCCCCCTCCGAGGAAGCCGAAGGCGAAGAGAGCGAACGTGCCGACGAGAACGCCGAGCCCCGCGAGGAAGTGGATACCGATTGTTGTGACTGGCTGGCCGGTCAGAAGTGCCAAAGCTAAGAAGACGACCGCGAGTACGGCTGGAAACCGGTTTGGAATCTGCATCGTCAACAGGTCGTAGCAGGCGGCGACCGTAACAACGACGGGAAAGATGACCGTAAGGAGTGAGATGACGAGCAGCAAAACGTTCTCCGGACACCGGCTGAAGCGGCGACCGAAACATTTAGCTCATGCAGGTAAACGTGGCCTGAACAATGCCGAAAACGCAAAGAGAGGCCATACGGCCTCCCTTTATCGTGACGGGATCGCTTTTCTGTCCAAAGCGTCCTTGAACGGCAGCTTACACCAGATTGACGATCAGGTGGCAGCGGCAGCCTTAGGCTTCAGGGCGTTCGTGATGTTGACGAACGTATCGCTGATCTGGTTGCCGAGAGCGCCGGCGGCGGTGATGATGGCAACGGCGATCAGCGAGGCGATCAGGCCGTATTCAATGGCGGTGGCGCCGGACTCGTCCTTGAGGAAGCGCGACACGAGAGCCTTCATTTAAGATACTCCTAAGCTCACTTATCTGACAGCACAGGTTCGAAGGTCTAATTTCGCCTGACCCGTCTGAACCGAGGTCAATGTAGGTTTGGAGCTGTTTCCACCGAGTTAAAGTGATCGATGAAACATGCCATCATCAGCGGAAATCGCCTGATGGTTAAAGTTAACTGAACGGGTGGGCAAAAAACTCTTTCTTTACCTAGTTCTTCGCGAGAATTTGGCATATGTGGCCTTCGGAATGCTTTTTCTCCCTGAAAGTGGGGCGCCGAGCCTGGGCCGACGGAAGTGGTGTCATAGTGCTGCATTCCTGTCCCCAAGCTGGAAAGCGGGGAAGTGCCAAGGCGTTGGCGCTTTATTTACCAACTTCCGGGATGATCGCGGTGAACAGATGGTTACCGGAGCGCCCCATGTCCACGAGGTTCGTTCGTTCGGCTCTGCTGGTCGCGGTTCTCGCCGGCCCGACCGTCGTGGCCCTCATGGCCTCCCCTGCCCACGCCGCCGATATGGTGAAGGTTGAACTCGATCAGGCCAGAATTTACAGACTTGCAGCCCCAGCCAGCACTATTGTCATCGGCAATCCAGCAATTGCCGACGCAACATTGCAGGACTCGCAGACGCTTATCGTGACCGGGCGTGCTTATGGCCAGACGAATCTGATCGTTCTCGACGACCAGGGTGAAACGATCACCGACGTTCAGCTTGCCGTGCTTGCGGCGTCGGAGAACCTCGTTACAGTCTATAAGGGTGTCAAGCGACAATCCTTGAGCTGTCTCCCCGAATGTCAACCGGCGGCGGTGCCGGGGGACGACTCTGCGCATTTCGGAGGAATCCTGGGGCAGGTCGCTCAGCATAACGGGACCGGTAGTGGCAGCGGCGTCACGGCCTCTACCGGTGGCGCCACCGGCAGCGGTGCCAGCGCGTCCACTCCGGCGTCGCCCAACAGCCAATAGTCGAACTACACCGCTTGGTAAGGTGTTCGAGGCAAACTTCTACTCTTGCAAGCTAACTCGCCGCGGGGAGAAGTTCGATTGCGCCTGATCTGGCCATTCCGCCGTTCCAGCATGGCAAACGAAGCCCTGCCCCGAGCTCGCTTTCTGCGTGATTGCCGGGGCGCGGTGGCCATGGAGTTTGCCATCGTCTCGATTCCGTTCTTCCTATTGCTGTTTGCCATCCTGGAAATGGCGCTGATGTTCTTTGTCGGCCAGGTGCTCGATACGGCCACGATGTCGGCGTCCCGTCTGATCCGAACGGGTGAGGCCAAACACCTGCCTCTCAGTCAGGATCAGTTCGCGGCACAGATCTGCACAGGCATGGTCAATCTCGTTGACTGTAAAACCCGACTTTATGTCGACGTCCAGTCTTATTCGAGTTTTGGAGGTTATAAACCGACAAGCCCGCTCGACAAGGATGGTAAGATAACGTCGACCCACTATACGACTGGAAATCCAAGCGAGATTATCGTTGTCCGGAGCTTTTATGCTTGGCCTGTCTTGTTCAATCTTCTGGCAAGAGCCTCCATCCGCCTTTCGAACGGCGATCAGTTGCTCGGAGCCGTTGTCGCTTTTCAGACGGAGCCCTATCCATGGCCGTAGCGTGGGTAAAAGCGGCACCAGTAGCTCTCAAACGGCTCGTTCGGCGCTTCCTGGCCGAACGCGGCGGCGTTTCTGCCGTTGAGTTCGCGCTTATTCTGCCATTGATGCTGGTGATCTACGCCGGTTGTAGCGAAGTTACGACCGCGCTCGTGATCGACCGTAAGGTCAGCCGGGCCGCCAGCACCATTTCCGATCTTGTCGCGCAGCAGACGTCCGTCAGCACAACCTTGATGAATGGCATCTTCGATGCGACGGCCGCAATTATCGAACCATACGATGCTTCCATTGCAAAGGTGCTGGTCGTCGTCATCGATATCAAATCTTCCGGGCAGACGGTCGCCTGGTCCAAGGCGCGCTACGATACCGCCGCGACTGCCAATGTGGCGCCTCCAACTGCGTTGAAGGTTCCCAGTACGATAGGATCCGTTGGTGACGAGGTGGTGGTGGGGCGGGTCACCTATTCCTACAGCTCTCCCTTCTCAAACATCATGCAGAGCATTACGGGAAGCTCGACGTACAATCTCAGCCACATCTTCTATCTGAAGCCGCGCCAGGGAACGACCATCACGTTCACGGGCGGTTGAGTTTGATGACTGACGGAAGCGTGACCCTGTGAGGGATGAATGGCGTCCTCCGGCAGTTAACGGGGCAGCAACGCGGGGGTGCTAAGCTGACCGAAAGTACCGTTTGACGTCTGCCTGAGAGAACGTGTTCCGTGGCATCCCCCGTGTTCCACATCTCAACGATCCTGAGGCCGTCGGTGCTGGCCTTCGCTGCCGTGTTCGTCGCGCTTTTCTCGATCACCAGTGTCGTTCGTGATCAAGACGATGAGCGTTATCTCGAGCGGCGGTATGCCGATGTCGGTAAGGTCCTGTCGGCGGCGATCGATCCGCGCTTCCAGACCAAGGCGGATGAAATCACGCGCGTCGCCGAGCGGTTGGTGGTGATTGGCGCTATCCGGGGCGGTGTTCTTTACGATGGCTCCGGGCATGAGCAGCAGGTGTTCGGAGAACGCATCGAAGCGAGCTTCAACGCGGTGATGCGTACCGGGCATACCGTTTTTCGGCCGGCGGGCGGTAGCAAAGCCGATTTCTACTATCCGCCGGAATTCTCGCTGACGCCCTTTCATATCTTCGTACGGGTCGATGTGGGCGAGATAACCAGCCTTGAGACGATCCGCGACGGTCGAGCCTTTACGATCGCGCTAGGTGGTGGCGCGGCGGCGGCGGCCATTACCGAGCTGGTCATGCTTCTGATGGTCTGGTGGCCGCTTCGCCGGGTGCGTGCCGTGGTCGAAGCGATGCTGCAGGATCCGGCATCGGCGGACCGCGGTCATCCGCTCAAGGGGTGGGGTGGCGAGGTCGGCAGGCTGACGTTCGCATTCGAATGCCTGCGATCGATGTTGGCCGACGTCTGGCGGACGCGCGTCATGGTGGCCGACACCATCATCGAGTCGTCGCCCTTCGCCGTTCTGCAGATCAATGGTGACGGTCATCCGTTCTTTGGCAACCCTGCCTGCGCCCGCCTTTTTGGACGCGATCTTCTGAGAACCAACGAGGTCTCGCCCCTGAGCTTGCGCGACCTGACGAGCGGTGCACGTCATAGCCTCAAGGCCTATGTCGAAACCTACAAGAGCGGCATCAGGTCGGTGGAGTTTCCAACTCCCAGCGGTCCTAAGCAGGCGCTGATGGCCTCGCTGGTGCTCGGAGCTGACACCCGAGCTCCGGTCAATGTGCTCGTCGGGGTCGATATCAGTACATTGTATGGAGAGCGGGTCGCTGCCGAGGAATCGCTCAAGGCGGGCATGGAGGATGTGGCCCGGGCGGCGACGCGCACCTTTGAGTACAAGCAGATGCTGGAGGCCTGTCTGGCTCTGATGGGCGGTGGCAAGAAGAGCCAGGATCACATTCAGATCGCCACCTTCGTACGCGAGTGGCTCGACACGGCGACCGAGGCGGGTGCGGTGACGGTGTCGGAAATCGATGGGGAGGACCCGGAAGTCGCTGGTGGTGCCGAAAACCTGCGGGCGGTGACGCGGTTTGCCGCCTTTGTCGCCTATACGCAGGTGGGCAGCTTGCCGGTCGACATGAAAATCGACGTTCGAGGCATCGACTTCGAAACGGCAGGCCTTCAAGTGCAGGCGCGTGTCGCCGCCGGCGGAAGCAAGGGCGCCTGCGCTGCGGATACCAATCTGGCGCTCGCCGCTCTCAAGGCAGCCGTCACCCGGGTGGGGGGACAGCTTCCAGAGGTGGAAAAGGACGAGAATGGCGCAGTCATCGTCCGCGTGGTTCTGCGGGGCGCTGCCGAGCGCATGCAAACCGCCATGAAGGCGAAAGCTACCGAGTAGATTGGTCGGCGTGTTACGCTGCTTTACTGGCTCAGGACCAGACGCCCATTTTCGATGGCAAATGCCTTCAGGCGGCCAAGAAAGCTCATTCCGAGCAGGTTTGTGGCGAGATGGTTATCGGACAGGACGACGGCTTCAACATCCCTGACACGGATATCTCCCACCTCGATTTCCTGAAGGTGGACGCGGGCGGCCTCGGCCACGCCGCCTGCCGTCGATACCTTTGCGGTGTAGTCGCCCGGCAGAACGATCAGCCCGGCGGCGCGGGCGTCGGAGGCGCGCAGGGCCACCAGAGTGGCGCCTGTGTCGGCCAGCATGGAAAACGGCCTGCCATTGACGCGACCGGTGAAAACGAAATGGCCGCGGCTGTCGGCAGCAATTTCCGCCCTGCCTAGCTTTGCCACCGGCTTGGGAGATGCCGCCGGAGTCGGTGCTTCGTTCGCCGAAGGCATGTCGGCGAACCGCTGCAGTTCCGGCGCGAAGAAACCGATGACGACCGTTGCGGCCAGTACCCATCCAAGAAGACGGAGCATCACATCCCCCGCTCGACCGTGTCGGTCGCATTGGCAGGTTAGGAGATGGCGGTTCTCAAAGCCTTAAGCGTGATCGCCGGCGGCAAGGCTCGCCTTGGCCAGGGCGGACCACACGGCTGCGCCGGGGGCAATCGCGTCGTCTGCAAAGTCGTAGGCGGGATGATGCAAACCGGCCGACGGTCCGTTGCCCATGAAGAAATAGGCTCCCGGTACGCGCTGCAGGTAATAGGAGAAGTCCTCGGCGGCCATCAGCGGGGCGCCGGCTCGGTTGATGGCATCACCGCCGAGCAGGCCCTCGATAACGTCGCCAACTCGCGTTGCCGCGATGGCATGGTTGACCGTCACCGGATAGCCGCGCTCGTAGGCAACTTTCGCTTCGGCGCCAAAGGCGGTGGCGACAGTTGTGGCGATTCGACTGACGGCGGCCTCTAGGTCGGCGCGGATCTGCTCGTCAAGTGCTCGGACGGTGCCAGACAGGCGGGCACTCTGGGGGATGACGTTGTCGGTGTTGCCGGCATGGAAGGTGGTGACCGAAACAACGCCAGACGCAAGTGGATCGGTGTTGCGTGCCACGATCGACTGGAGGGCCGTGACCAGTTGAGCGCCGACCAGGATGGGATCGATCGTCTCGTGGGGGCGGGCCGCGTGTCCCCCTCGACCGAGAATGTCGATGTAGAAGCGGTCGGTCGAGGCCATGATGGCACCCGGCCGCACCGCGAAGCGCCCGACGGGCAAGCCCGGCAGGTTGTGAATGCCGTAGACTTCATCGACCGGGAAACGTTCGAAGAGGCCATCGTCGATCATCGCCCGTGCGCCGGCGCCACCTTCCTCGGCCGGTTGGAACACAAAGACGACGGTGCCGGCAAAGTCGCGGCTGGAAGCAAGGTGGCCGGCCGCGGCAAGCAGCGTTGCGGTGTGTCCATCGTGGCCACAGGCATGCATGGCGCCAGGCTTTTCCGAGGCCCAGGGGGCTCCGGTGATTTCCTCGATGGGCAAGGCATCCATGTCGGCACGTAACGCCACGGCCCGGTTGCCTGGCCGCCCGCGCAGCACGCCGACGACTCCACTGCCGCCAACGCCGGTCACGACCTCGTCGAGGCCGAAAGCACGGAGCTTTTGCGTCACGAAGGCCGAGGTCTCGTCGAGGGCATAGAGAAGTTCGGGGCGACGATGCAGATCGCGGCGCCAGAGCGCGGCCTCTCCGGCAATGGCGGCGATCTCTTCAAGGGCGGACAAGGGGATGACCTCTCTACGGACAATTGCGGAGGAGTTTCAGCCTAGCATGCCGACAGCCGCCAAGGCGAGGGGCAATCGCCTTCGCGCGTTCCACCTAAATTTGTCGAAATTTAACCACCCATTCGTGTTCTTGGTGGCAAATCCACCTGCCGATCGGCCCAGTCGATCGAGCCATCATGGAGATTCCCCCGTGTCCCGACGCGCCTTTGCCCTTTTGCCGCTTCTCGCGGCGCTCGTTCTCGCTGCCTGCCAGAGCGCACCGCCGCCGCCGCAAAAGCCGGCGTTCTACGAAGATCTCGCTTCTCCGACGGCGCGCGTCGACGAGAACAAGGCGCTGTCCATGCTCAACCAGTATCGCGCCCAGTCGGGAATCGCGCCGCTGGCACTCGATCCGGAGCTCAGCCGCATTGCCCAGGATTACGCGAGGAAGATGGCTGCGGCCGACAAGATGGGCCACGACGTTGACGGCCATTCGCTGCTCGGCACCCGCCTCAAGAGCTATGGGTATCAGTTCTCTAACGCTGGCGAGAACGTGGCAGCCGGCTATCACACCTTGGCCGAAGCCTTCTCCGGTTGGCGCCAGTCCCCGCCGCATGATCGTGGCATGAAGGACCGCGACATGACACTGATGGGCATCGCCACGGCCTATAACCCGAACTCCAAGTACAAGGTGTTCTGGTGCCTGATCTTCGCTCACCCGCCGGTGGTCACGGCCGGTGGCACGCTCATGGGCGCCACGACCGGCGGCATGGCACCGGCTACGACCTTCACGATAAGGTAAGCAATGGCGCGCTGCCGGAGCCGATCAGGCCTCGGCGGCGCCTCCTCCCTTGCCTGAGAAGGCGGCTGCCAGTGCCGCGTAGAGCTCTCGTGGCGTGAAAGGTTTGCGCAGAGTTGCCGTTGCGCGCAGGTCGGTAGGCATGCGAGCAGAGGCGCTGACCATGACGACGGGTGGCAATCCGCTGGCGAAGCGGGTTTCCAGCGCATCGAGCACGTCGGTGGCCGTTTCTGCACGCAGCGTCCAGTCAACGATCACCACATCCGGCCGGCAGGTGGTGGCAACAGTTACCGCTTCGGCGCTGCCGCCGGCTTCGAATACATCCACCTCGAAGGATTCGAGAATGCTCGCCATCAGCATCCGAGCGATCGGGCTGTCGTCAACGACGAGTGCCACGGGGCGAGTTTCGTTGGCCGATGCGTCATCTCCATCGCTGGCGGATGTCGAGGAAACGACCCGCCGTCCGAGAAGGTGGCCGACAAGACGGCGGCCGCCGATAATCGCCTGAGCGCCGCTTGAACCAGCGGTCGGGGAGGCAGGGGACGGTCGCATGGGCATGATCGGTTTCCTGGCAAATGACCAATGAACAATATCCACAGGACCTTTCCGCCGTCTTAAACGTGGCTGTCGACGTAAAAACCTCTTCAAAAACTGATCTTTCTCCGTTGACGGCGCATGGCTGGCCGGTATAGTCCGCCTCCGCTGCCCCAGTGGCGAAATGGTAGACGCGGCAGACTCAAAATCTGTTGTTCGCGAGAACGTGCTGGTTCGAGTCCGGCCTGGGGCACCAAAACTCAATTTTCCTTTTTTGATCAAGCTATTACCTGCTCGGGCAAGCCAGCTTCTGCTTATCTCCCTTTCAAGGGGGGCGGATTGGTACGTGAGGCGCAGGTTGGCGGGCAGGCCTTGCTCGTACCGAAGGGATTCGGGCCGGATCCGCGGAGGCGACTTGCGACCGATGTAGCAAAGCCGTCTGGTCAAGGTTCCAGTCGCTGACATCCGAGTTGGTTGGTTCACGCCCGATGCACCGGCCAATAACGCAGGCAGGGGAATGCGCGTCTCTGTCGGGCGATCTGTCGGCGGTTCACCCGGTCCGGCGGTGCGTTCACAAACTCCTGTTGCGGACGATAGAGCGTTCACTGTCACGGAATCTGTCATTAAGGATCATGTGCAAACTAATGACATGTCATTATGGATTCGCGTTGATATAATGACACATCAACCGGTCGAGCTTGGGGGCGTTCGATGCGAAGAAGCCGGCGTGCGTTCTATGGGCGAACCAGCACCGAGGGTCTGGTCGCGGCCCACCAGGAGATCATGGCGGAGGCCGAGGGGCTTGAGTTTGACCAAGCCTTCATTGATGCGGGTATCGTCGGCGGCAAGGTGCCCTTCCAGGGCAGACCGCAGGCCCGGCGTCTCCTTGGTTACCTCGGCGAAGGCGACGAACTCATCGTTCGTGCCCTCGATCGTCTTGGTCACAACATGGCGGACTTGAGCAATACGGTGCGTACCTTCCTGGCAAGGGGAGTCACGATCAGGACGGTGATCGGCAGCCTGGTGTTCAGGGGTGGTTCCAGCGGTGGCGCCGTGGATCGCATTCAAAACGAACTGCTCGTCGCCCTTCTCTCGCACTTCGCAGAGATCGAACCTGAGGGGGGACTGGCGGCCCGCGCGGCGGGCATCAAGCGAACCCGCCAGACCCAGCCTCAAAAATATCGAGGGAAGGCGCCGTCCTTCGATGCCGGAAAGCTTGTCGAGGTCCGACGACTGATCGCCGAGGGGCGACCCATGGCCCATATAGCAAAGATGACGGGACTGCAGCGGGGTACTATCTACCGAATCAAGGGAGAACCGGAGTGGGCCGATCGGCTGGTGAGGAAGTGGAGCGATTGAAGGCTCGCCCCCCGTTGATCGCAGCTCTGATATCCCGGAGCGCCCGCGAGACTTCCGCCGTGTTTCTCTTTCGGCTCCGAACTGCTAAATCGGGCGAACCCAACCGCGATCATTCCAAGACATGTCAGCCTCCGAGCCGAACCAATCTCCTCTCATCCAGTTTCTTCGCGGTGCCCTCGATCGGCATTCGAGTGGCGTGATCTATCGCGATCTGGCGACGGCGCTCCGGCAGGCGATCACAGAGAATGTGCTCGGCACCGGCGATGTTCTGCCTGGCGAACGTGATTTCGCGGAGGCGATCGACGTCTCCCGAACGTCGGTGCGCAAAGCGATCGAAACGCTGGTCGGCGATGGTGTGCTGATTCGACGCCATGGTGCCCGGACGGCGGTTGCCGAGCGCGTCGAGAAGCCGTTGTCGGCACTTACTTCCTTCTCGGAAGACATGCGGTCGCGCGGCATCGAGCCGGGCATGACCTGGATCAGTCGGGAGGTGGGGCCTGCCTCGCCAGCGGAGATCATGGCCCTGCATCTGTCGATGGGTGCCCGCGTCTGTCGCTTGAAGCGCCTCAGAACCGGCGACGGCATGCCGATGGCCATCGAGCACGCGGTGGTGCCGGCCGACATCCTCGATGATCCGGAGGTGGTCACCGGCTCGCTTTACGATGTGCTGGCTGAGCGGAGTCGTCGCCC
Organism: Pleomorphomonas sp.; assembly: GCA_029976075.1. Classification (GTDB taxonomy): domain Bacteria; phylum Pseudomonadota; class Alphaproteobacteria; order Rhizobiales; family Pleomorphomonadaceae; genus Pleomorphomonas. Next base: position 16,027 of record JARKNW010000012.1, on the reverse strand, counting down.
CGTCAGAGCTTTGCAACGCTTGCGCGCCGCGGTGGCCGGCGCGGAGGACGGCCGCCTGCTTCACCTCGAGATCGGAGCACCGCTTCTAGTCGCCGAGCGGCGCTGCTTCACCGCCGACGGAACGCCGGTGGAGTTTACCCGCACCTACTATTGCGGCGAGCGCTACGACTTTCTGGTGGAACTACGGGCCCAAGACTGATGTGATCACTTTGATACCAGTTGAGCAAATTATAGGCCTTTAGTCCAAACTGGTTGCTGACTGGTTCTTACGCTGCTACCACTGTTGTCAGTGAACAGCAGCGAGGAAACCGTGTCTGACTGCCTCCAGCGTTTCGCGTCATCGCTCGTCGTCTCCTGCCAGCCGGTGCCGGAAGGACCGCTCGACCATCCCGAGCAAGTGGTTGGTTTTGCGCTGGCGGCGCTTGCGTCGGGTGGCCGTGGCCTTCGTATCGAAGGGATTGCCAATCTCAAGGCGGTGAGGGCGGCCACGGATGCTCCGATCATCGGTCTCATCAAGCGGGACCTCGATACTTCTCCCATCCGCATCACGCCTTTTCTCGACGACGTCGCGGCTCTGGCCGAGGCTGGCGCCGATATCATCGCCTTTGATGCCACCGACCGCGTCCGTCCCGTTCCCGTCGCCGATCTCTGCAAGGCCGTGCACGCCTGTGGCAAGCTCGCCATGGCCGACATCTCCAATATCGAGGAAGCCAAGGCGGCGGTGGCGCTTGGCGTCGATGTCGTCGGGACGACCATGTCGGGCTACACCGGCGGTCCGGAACCGTCCGATCCCGACTTTGCCTTGCTTGCCGCCGCCGTTCGGTTAGGCCGCCCGGTCATCGCCGAGGGGCGCATCCGGGTGCCGGAGCAAGCGGCCGAGGCAATCCGTCTCGGAGCACATGGCGTCGTCGTCGGCTCGGCGATCACCCGTCCCGAGCACATTACCCATTGGTTCGCGGATGCCATCGGTGCCGCGCGCGCCGCATCGGCCAAACCGACGCTGGCATTCGATCTCGGCGGGACCAAGACCCTGGTAGCCTTGGTGGATGGCGACCGCGTCCTGGAAACGGGCGAGCGTTCCACCAGCCGCGAGCTTGGTCCCGACGACTGGTGCGACACCATAGCCGAGTTGGCCGCTCCCTGGCGGGGTCACTATGGCGCTGTCGGCGGCGCGGTGACCGGGGTTGTGCATGGAGGGCGCTGGACGGCGCTCAATCCGGGGACCTTGCCGGTTTCGTCCAACTATCCGCTGGCCGACGCACTGGCGAGCCGCCTCGGTCACCCGGTCGTGCTTCACAACGATGCCCAGGCCGCGGCCTGGGGCGAATACCGCTTCGGTGCCGGCGCCGGCCGTGACCTCGTTTTCGTGACCGTTTCCACGGGCATTGGTGGCGGGGCCATCATCGGCGGTCGGCTGCTGATCGGCCGCGGTGGCGTTGCCGGTTCGGTCGGTCTCACGCAAGGGGGGGCTCCCAGCCCACTGGAGACTTTGGCGAGCGGTCGATTCATTGCCGAAACGGCTGCTGTGGCAGGTCACTCCGTCGATACGCCGGCCGTGTTTGCCGCCGCCGCGCATGGTGAGGTCTGGGCATCGGCCATTGTCGATCGCTCGGCCGACGTGGTGGCTCGGCTTCTTGCAGACCTGCAACTGCTTTTTGATCCGGCCGTCATGGTCGTAGGCGGCGGCGTCGGCCTTGCCGATGGCTACCGCGCGCGCCTCGAAGCGCGGCTGGCGCACTTGCCGCCACATTTGAAGCCCGAGATCCGCGCTGCGGCTCTCGGAAAATCAGCCGGCGTGATCGGCGCCGCCGATCTCGCCCGTCGCACATTATAAAATCCAAGGGGACCCAAATGACGCGACTGAAGACTCTTCTGACCAGCGCTGCCCTGTTCGCGGCGCTTGGAGTAACCGGGGCCATGGCCGAGGTCACCGTGCTCGGCTGGCCCGGTGGCCCGGAGGAGGCCGGCCTGCGCAAGGCGGCCGATGCCTACAATGCGACCGCTTCCGATGCCGACAAGGTGAAGCTGATCTTCTTCAACCGTGACGGTTTCTTTGACAAGCTTGCCGCCGATCTTGCCGCCGGCTCCACGGATTTCGACGTCAATCTTCTGGCCACCTACGCGCTCGGCCGCTATGCGCCGTTCATGGATCCCATCACGCTGCCGGATGCCTCGAAGGCCACCTTCCCCGAGAAGGTGCTTGCGACCATGCAATACGACGGCAAGCAGTATGGTATCCCCACCGACCTGTCGTTGCACTTCATGTACTACCGCACCGACCTGATCGAGAAGCTGCTCGCCGACGCTGACTGGAAAGCCAAATACGGCGAAATCTCCGAGAAGTATCTCGGCAAGAAGCTGGAGCCGAAGGATCCGGACGCCTGGACTTGGGACGACTGGATGGCGACGGCGCTGTTCTTCACCAAGTCGATCAATTCGAGCAGCCCGACGCGCTACGGCACGGTTCTCCAGATGAAGAACCTGCTGTTCAACATGATGGTCTGGCATTCGGCCGCGCGTGCCCAGGGCGGCGACTGGATGAACGACAAGGGCGAGATTACCGTCGACAGCCCCGCCTTCCGCGCGGCGCTCGAGATGTACAAGAAGCTCTATGACGACGGCACCTCGCCGAAGGATTCGACGACGTATGAGTTCGCAGAGTCCAATGCCGCCTTCGGTGCCGGTCAGGTGGCCACCATGCTGCAGTGGAATGCTGCCTTCGGCGATCTCGACAACAAGGAAAAGACGCCTGCCGTCGCCGGCAAGATCGGCACCGTGGCGCCGCCGACCGGACCGGAGGGACGCTTCACGCACATCCACGGCCTCGGCCTCGGCATCAACAAGGCGTCCAAGAACAAGGAAGGGGCCGTCAAGTTCCTGAACTGGCTGGGCACGCCCGATGCCATGGTAATCTACGCCAAGGCCGGCGGATCGCCGGCGCTCAGCGACGCCGTGGTGGCCAAGGTCAGCACGGAGCGACCGGATCTCGTCAAGCTCGGCCAGTTCGCCGGGGCCTATGGCTTCGTGATGCACGGTGGCACGGCGGCCAAGGCTCTGCAGGTCTACGAACTGCAGGCCAAGGAGTTCACGGCCTACTGGTCCGGCGGCAAGTCGCTCGACGAGGCGCTTGCCGCGGCCAAGACGGGCATGGCCGAGCTCTTGAAGCCGTAATCCTCGGGTAGCGGTGGCCTGACCGTCGCTGTTCCACCTCGCTGGCGGATTGCGGTAGACTATTTGAGCCAGCAACGCCGTGCCGCCATCCCGCGCGCCGATCCCCCCGGCGGCGCGCGGGCGCCTTTTTGCAGCCGATCTGTCGAGGACGAGACCGTATGCCGCGGACTTCCCGTTTCGAGGGGCGCCTTCTGATCGCCCCACTCACGGCCTTCCTCATCGCCCTTCTCGGGTTCCCGCTCGTTCTCGACATCATTTATTCGATCTCCCGCGTCGGTTTCGAGAACATCCGCGCGCCGGAGCTGATCGGCTTTTCCAACTATGCCAAGGCGATGGCCGACCCCGAGTTCTGGTCTGCGGCATGGTTCTCGCTCCGGTTCGGTCTGATCGTCGCCGTTATCCAGGTGGTCGTCGGCTTGGCCCTCGCTGTGTTTCTGGCGCCGCTGTTTGCCAAGCATCCCTGGCTGATCGCCCTGCTGATGCTGCCGATGATGGTGGCGCCGGCACTGGTCGGCCTGATGTACCGGCTGATCCTGCATGAGTTCGTCGGCGCAGTGCCCTATTATCTTCTCGAGTGGTATGGGGATTTCCCGGCGTTTCTCGGGCGCGACTGGGCGTTTACGACGCTGGTCACCGTCGAGACGTTGCAGTGGACGCCGTTCGCACTGCTGATCCTGCACTCTTCATATGCGGCCGTGTCACCCGACATCCGCGAGGCTGCCTCGCTGGATGGCGCGCGCGGCCGGCGGTTGTTCGTCTACATCGACCTGCCGCTGATGCTGCCGGCCATCGGCATCACGTTCTTCATCCGCTTCATCGACAGCTTCAGGGTGTTCGACAATCTCTACACCCTGGTCGGGCCAGGTGCCGGCGGCTCCACGACGTCGATGAGCATCTATATCTACCAGGCTTTCTTCAAGGTGGGCGACATCGGCCTCGCCGTAGCCGCTTCGATGCTTTTGCTCATCGCCTCCTTCGTGGTGCTCTGGATCATCAACGGGCTGACCGCCAGAAAGGCGCCGCTATGAGCAAGCCCCTCGTCAATGCCCTGCGCTGGCTGGTGTTCGCCGCCGCCGTGGTCGTCCTGAATTTCCCGGTGATCGCCACGCTGGTGACCTCGCTGAAGGGCGAGGCGGAGATCATGACCAACGCTTCGCTGATGATCGAGGCGCCGACGCTTGAAAATTACGCGGCCGTCTTCGCCATGGCTGATCGCTTCGACATCCTGCATTTTCTGACGAACAGTCTTGTCGCCTCGCTGATTGGTTCCGCCCTCGCCATCGCCTTGGCCTTTCCCGCTGCCTATGCCATGGCCCGCTTCAGTGTCGGGCGTAGCTGGCTGCTGCCGCTCGCCGTCAACCTTCGCGCCGTGCCGCTGATCATCTTCGCCATTCCCATTTACCTGATGTACCAGCAGGTCGGCTTGCTCGACACGCGTCTCGGCCTCGCCCTCATCCTTTGCCTGGTCAACGTGCCGCTGGTGCTGGTGCTGTTCGCTTCGTCGATTGCCGACTTGCCGCTCGAGATCGAGGAAGCCGGCCGGGTCGATGGTGCGGGCACACTGAGGCTGCTTGCCTATGTGGTAGCGCCGATGTCGCTCAACGTGGTCGCCGCTTCGACGGTGCTGGCCTTCATCTACTCCTGGAACGAGTTTCTGTTCGGCTTGATGCTGACCACCAACAAAGCAACGCCGGTGTCTGTCGGCGCTTCATTCTTCTTCGCCGCCTCGGGCGGCGGTGTTCGCTGGGGCGTCGCCGCTGCCGTGATGATCCTGGCGACGTTGCCGCCCCTCGTTCTTGGCCTCCTGATGTATCGCCAGATCGGTCGGTCGATGACCGCCGGCGCCGTCAAGGGCTGATCCTCCAACACTTATCGCCTCGAAATTTTCGGGAACCCATCATGGCCGAGATCGAGTTCAAGTCCGTTGCCAAGTCCTTCGGCAAGGTCGGCGTCATCGCCGGCCTCGATCTCAAGGTCGACGATGGCGAGTTCATCGTGTTCGTCGGGCCGTCTGGCTGCGGCAAATCGACGGCCCTCAGAATGATCGCCGGCCTCGAAGAGACGACCTCGGGTGACATCCGGATTGGCGGTCGCTCGGTGACCGGTCTTGCGCCTTCGGACCGGAACGTCGCCATGGTGTTCCAGAGCTACGCGCTTTACCCGCACATGACGGTGGCCGGCAATATCGGCTTTCCCTTGAAAATGGCGGGCCGCCCGTCAGCCGAGATTGCCGAGCGGGTCAAGGAGGCGGCCGAGATTCTCGACCTCGGTCCCTATCTCGATCGCCGTCCCGCCCAGCTTTCCGGCGGCCAGCGCCAGCGCGTCGCCCTGGGACGGGCGATCGTCCGGCACCCCGACGTGTTCCTGTTCGACGAGCCGCTGTCCAACCTCGACGCCGATCTTCGCGTGTCGATGCGCGGCGAGATCATGCGGCTTCGCGAACGCATTCGCGCCACCATGATCTACGTGACGCATGACCAGACCGAAGCGATGACCATGGGCGATCGCATCGCGGTCTTTGCCCCGCTCAAGGATGGCCACGCTCGAAACCTGATGCAGGTCGGCAGGCCGGAAGAGCTTTATGAGCGACCTGCCAACCTGTTCGTCGCCCGCTTTCTCGGCTCGCCGAAGATGAACCTCGTCGAGCTGGCGGAAGGAAAGGCGCCAGCCTTGGGAACACTGGACCTTGGCGAGCGTCCGGCCGGCCATGATGGCGCTCTGCTTCTCGGTGTCCGTCCCGAGGACGTGCGTCTTGCCGATGCCGGAGCGCCAGGGCTTGCCGGGCGCATTCGACTGGTCGAGGCGCTCGGGGCCGAATACTATGTACATGTCGAGACGGCGTCCGGCGAACTCATCGTTCGCGTCATGGACAAGCGGCTCAGGCCGGCGCCGGGCGATACGGTTTCGTTGCAGCCGGCAGCCGGGTCCATCCATCTGTTTGACAAGGCGACCGGCGCCCGGGTTGGCCGCTGACCGAGCGACTTTGGCGCCTATTCCATTCTGACGCTCGGTACTGGGCGGCCACGCAGCATGCGTGCCAGGATGTTCTCGCGCCAGAGGAAGGTGTGGGCCAAAGCCATGACGATGTGTCCGATCACCAGGATCAACAGCGCCCAGCCGAGAAGACCGTGCAGTGCGCTGCCTGGCTCCACCAGGGCAGGGATGCGTTCACTGGCGCCGGCGAACACCTGAACCCCGAACACCGAAACACCTCGACCGCTGCCATAGGCCCTCAGGGTGGCGAGCAGGGGCACGGCGATCATCAAGAGATAGAGGGCAATATGACCGAGTCGCGCGGCGGCGCCGAGAAAGCCGGCGGCGTGGACCGGTCGGTTGCGAAGATTGACGAGCGCCCAGATGCCGCGCAGGACGACCGCGACCAGCAACAGGAACCCGACGGAGACGTGTCCGGACCAGAAGAAGCGCGCCACAGGCATTTCCCGGTCGACCGCATGCAGGATGGCCGAAAGGAACTGCCAGGCGAAGAGTGCGGCCATAACCCAGTGCAGCGCCCGGCTGACCGAGCCGTAGCCTTCGGGATGGTCAAGCAGCGTTGAATGGTCGTTCGTCAAGGCGTGGTCTCCTGTCATCCCGTGAAGGCTGTTGATTTACGCAGATGTGCGTACTTTCGGAGTTGCCAGTTCGAATCCGGCAATCCCGTGGCAACTCCTCGGGACGGGGCTCAAAATTGCGTGAGACGGGAACATCTGGAAAAGGATAGGGCAAGGACCCAAGGTTGCCACGCCAGGCACCTTCCTTTAGTTTCATGGAAATACCGGGTGCTGCGCTACTATGGAGGCGCCGCCGGTTTTGGCCGGTGGCTGGAGGACGGATGAAGCGCGTTTCTGATCTAAATCACCCCCTATATCGGCCACTTTGGGTTCGTGTGACGCTGGTGGCGGTGACTGGGGCTTGGGCGTGCTTCGAGAATTTCTGGACCAAAGACCCGATGTGGATGGTGCTCACCGCCGGCATATTCGTCTATGCGGCCTGGGTGTTCCTCATCAAATGGGTCGATCCGGAAGACAAGCCGGCAGAGGTGAGTGGAGTTGCTGCAGAGGAACCGCCCGTCGAGGAGCCGTCCACTGAGGCGCCCTCCGTCGACGCACCTGTTGCCTCGGAGCAGGGCGAGCAAAGCGCCGACCGGCGCTGACTTGCGGTCTTCGTTAAGGGTTCCCACGTAGAGAACGACGCAGTCGCCAAGATTGCATATGGGAGCCCGCCATGACCACAGACACCTTCCCCTTCACGCGGACCGATGAGGAGTGGCGACACCTGCTCACCGATGAGCAGTACCGCGTCATGCGCAGCCACGGCACCGAAGCGCCCGGCAGTTGCGCGTTGCTTCATGAAAAGCGGCGCGGCGTCTTCCATTGTGTCGGCTGCGATGCTCCGCTGTTCGCTTCAAATGACAAGTTTGAAAGCGGCACCGGTTGGCCCAGCTTCAACGAGCCTGAGCCGGGTGCCGTGGAAACGTCGGTAGATCGCAGCCATTTCATGGTGCGCACCGAGGTTCATTGCGCCAACTGTGGCTCGCACCTTGGCCATGTGTTCGACGATGGCCCGCCACCGAGCGGTCTGCGCTATTGCATCAATGGCGTGGCGCTGGCGTTCCGGCCATCAACCTGACGAGAACGTAGCGGCGGCTTTTGGGCCGCCGCTTGTCGCATCAGGATTCAGTCTTGGCCGCGGCAATCGCAGCCATGATCAACTCGGCTGCTTCATCGACGCCACCCCAGCCGGTCACCTTGACCCACTTGCCGGGTTCCAGATCCTTGTAGTGCTCGAAGAAATGCTCGATCTGGTGGACCGTGATCTCGGGCAGATCCTGGATCGTCTTGATCTTCGAGTAGCGCGTGGTCAGCTTGTCGGACGGGACGGCAATGATCTTCTCGTCGTGTCCGCTCTCGTCCTGCATCTTGAGGACGCCGATGGGCCGGCAGTTCATGATAGCGCCCGGCACGATGGCACGCGTATTGACCACCATGACGTCGATCGGGTCACCGTCGTCGGACAGCGTGTGGGGAACGAAACCATAGTTTCCCGGATAGTGCATCGCCGTGTAGAGGAATCGGTCGACGTACATGGCGCCGGCCGCCTTATCCATCTCGTACTTGATGGGCTCGCCACCGAGCGGCACTTCAATGATGACGTTGATGTCCTCGGGCGGGTTTCTGCCGATGGGAACGGCGTCGATGCGCATGATTAATCCTTGAAAAGAAACAAAGTCGCGAGCACGTGTTTATCCGTAATGATGGGACGAAAGCAAGGCGACAGAAGCAGCGGCGGAATGGCGTGCTGCCTGAATTTCAACCTCGCCCGACCGGCGGCCAGGCGTAGACGGTGACCGGAACGAGGCGGCCGGCGATTTCCTCGCTCGAGCCGACCACTTCCTGGCCTCCCAGCCGTTGATAAAATCCGACGCCGACGGCATTGGCCGAGAGCACGCGCACCACCAGGCCATCGAGGTGCATGTCGGCAAGTGCGGCGCGTGCTTCCTCGAACAATCTCCTGCCAAGGCCGACGCCATGCATGTCGGGATGAAGGTAGAGTTCGTAGATTTCACCGCCGAAGGGCAGGGTCCGCATGCGGCTCGGGCCCAGCGTCGCGTAGCCAGCGACGCGTCCCTCAACCTTGATGACCAGCATGGCTACGTTGCGGGCGATTGCCTTGGCCCACCAGCGCGGACCGCGGCGCTCGATCATTCGTTCGAGTTCGACGCCATCGAGAATTCCTCGATAGGCGTAGCGCCAAGCGGCGTCGTGGACGGCCGCGATGTCCGCGGCATCCTCTACGGCGGCGCGTTGAACGTCGATCGAAAGGGTGCTCATTGAGCGAGCTTAACCCGGTCCCTCTGGGAGCGGAAGTCAAAAACGCCACCGAGTGTCAACACGGTCAACGGCGGGCTGTTCAGAACCAGCTGCCGATGCGGTCGAGGATAGTCTTGTCCTTTGCGGCCACTGCCGCATCGGGGGGCGGCGCGGCGGCCATGGATGGGCAAGGCGGCGTCCCTGCCGGTACCACCGCGCCGGGTGCGGCGCAGGCAATCTGCGGCGAGGCCGGCTGGGCAACCGTCGTCGGCTGGGCTGTGCTTGCCGGTGCTGACCGGGCGGGCAGTGGCGGCATGGGAGTGTTTGCCGTCGGGGCTGCCGAATGGGACACGACGACAGCAGGGGAGGCTGCCGGCGCCGACGTGGCGGAAGGCACGGCCGCGATCATCGGAATGGTCGGCGCCGCCGTTGCCGGAACCGGCTCGGTCTTCTCATTGCCCGTCATGAAGGAAAACAGGCGAGAAATGGCTCCGCTCCGTTCCTGCTCGACCGGCTCGGCCAGAGCAACGGCGTGAACCTGCGGTCCGCGCGGGTCGGCGATCGGAACGGGCGCGCCGGTTGGCGGCACGATCACCGGTCCCACCGTTATGCCGGCGTCCGGGTTCGGCTCGGCCCCGAACAGCCGAGCGATGGCGCCGGGATTGCGCTCGGCCTCGATACGGGCCGCCTCGGCGTCAGCCTTGGCCTTCTCCTCTTCGGTCTTGCGCTTTTCGGCGGCAAGCGCCACCTGGATCCGCTTGTCCTCTTCGGCCTTTCGGTCGTTCTCGAGCTTGGCGAAAAGCACCTCGGCCTCGGCATAGTCGGTCTTCGCGCGCGTCTCGAGCGAGGCCACGAGTTCCTTCGGCTGCCCAAGGTCCGCTGGGCAAGCGGCGACCGTGTCGAGCGGCTGGGTCGGATTGGCGTTGAAGACATACTTGCGGCCGCAGACGTCCACCTTCGGCTCGAGATGGGTCAGCTCGAAGGTGTCGTAGCCCTCTTTCAGCATCTTCCAGAAGGGCATGTTGGGATCGTTCCAGTGCTTGGCCATGCTCTTCCCGTCCAGGTGGAACGGGAAGGCCTGCAGTTGGAACGCCTTCTGGCCGCCTCGGAAGGCCTCGCGGGCCAAGGCATAGATCTCCTGGATCTGCGGATCGGTCATCGCATAACAACCACGCGACGAACAGGAGCCGTGTACCATGAGAGCAGTGCCGCTACGACCGTTGGCGCGGTCGTAAGCGTTCGGGAAACCGGTGTTGAAAGCGAGATACCAATCCGATTTGGGATTCATCAAGCCGGGCGTGATGGCGTAAAAGCCCTCCGGTGCCTGTCGGTCGCCTTCCTTGACCTTCGGGCCGAGCGCTCCGGACCAACGACAGATGTCATAGCTCTTGAGCAGCGCATAGCGGCCGCTCGCATTCATCTTCCAGACTTCGAACTTGTTCTCTTCCTTGAAGATGCGCATCAGCACCGGCGAGGAGAGCTTCATGTCGAGCTTCTTCATCAGCTCGATCGTCTTCGGCGACACCGGCCGCTGATCCTTGGGGCCGTAACCGTATCCAATCTCGTCGGCCTGGCAGCCGGCGAGGAACGCGGCAACTGCGAGGGCGCCGGCAAGGCGCGCAAGACGGCCAGCGGTCGAAATGCCTGGAGAGGGCTGGGTCGGGCAGAACGAGGTCATGCTCTCCGCTTCACTCATGGACGCCATGACGTTGTCCGGTACAACTGGGGCAGGTCTGCTGCCTCCGGCGCCGGATAGCATATCATGAAGCGATCCTCGACGGTTATGGTTACCGAAAGGTTACGACGTGGTCCCTGGTACCGGGGCACCGAAGGGCCGGTGCCCATGTTCGTCGGAGCACCATGATCTTCTCATTTCCACTGGAAACGTGAGAAATTCATGGCAAGGCAGGGAAGTTTCTGCGCCGATCCCGATGTCAGACCTTAAGGTCCCGACCGATCGCCAGGAACTTGCGACGGCGGTCGGAGCGGATGTCGTCGCGGCTCTTGCCGTCAAATGTGGCAAGCGCCGCCTCGAGGACGCCGCCAACCGCCTCGACTACCTGATCGGGCGACCGATGAGCGCCACCGACCGGTTCGTCGATGATGCCGTCGATGATGCCGAAGCGGGCAAGATCCTGGGCGGTGATGCGCATGTTCATCGCCGCGTCCTGGGCCTTGGCCGAGTCCTTCCACAGAATGGAAGCGGCGCCTTCTGGCGAGATGACTGAGTAGATCGAGTGCTCCAGCATGAAGACGCGATTGGCGGTGGCGATGGCGATGGCTCCGCCTGAGCCGCCCTCGCCGATGACCACCGACACGATGGGGACGCCGACCCTCAGGCAGGCTTGCGTGGAACGAGCGATGGCTTCGGCCTGACCGCGTTCTTCGGCGCCGATGCCGGGATAGGCACCAGCCGTGTCGATCAGCGAGATGACCGGCAGGTTGAATCGGTCGGCCATCTCCATGATGCGAATGGCCTTGCGGTAGCCCTCGGGCCTGGCCATGCCAAAGTTGTGGCGAATGCGCGTCTGGGTATCGTGGCCCTTTTCCTGGCCGATTACCGCGACCGGCCGGCCGCGAAAGCTGCCGAGGCCGGCGAGAATCGCGGCGTCTTCGCCGTAATTGCGGTCACCGGCGAGCGGTGTCCAGTCGGCGATCAGCTTTTCGACGTAATGAATGGTGTGTGGCCGGTCCGGGTGACGGGCGACCTGAGCCTTCTGCCAGGGAGTAAGGCGTGTGTAGATATCGGCAAGTGCCTGGGCAGCGCTCGTCTCGAGCTTGGCGATGTCATCGTCGATTGAAAGGGCGTTGCCGCTGTCGGCCAGGGCTTTCAGCTCCTGAACCTTGCCTTCAAGGTCAGCGATGGGTTTCTCAAAGTCGAGATAGCTTCTCATCCGGCTCTCTTCTGGTGCCCGGCCGTCGTCTTGCCCCGCGGGGACAACCGTGGGTGCGGCAGCCGCGCACACTTGGCTTCCGAACCACCGCCTTGTCAACGCCAATTGCCGCAAATGCCGGCAATTCTGTGATCATCTCAGTGCCAATACCAAGTCGGTTACCGTTCCGACAAGGGGTGATGGTCAGCAACGAGGGCGGTGAGCCGGTGCTCCAGAACGTGGGTGTAGATCTCGGTCGTGCCGATGTCGGCGTGGCCGAGCAGCTCCTGGACGACGCGCAGATCGGCACCATTTTGCAGCAGGTGGCTGGCAAAAGCGTGGCGCAGCACATGCGGCGACACCTTGTCGGGTGATATCCCCAACCGGGCGGCTGCATCCTTCAGCTGGCGGGCGAAGCTCTGTCTGGTGACATGACCGGTTTCGGAGTTGGCCGGAAATAGAAAGGCGCTGCCGGCGTGACGGCCGCTTGCCTTCAGGAGCTGACGATAGGCGATGACTGCGGCGCTCGCCTTGTTGCCGATGGGCACCAATCGATCCTTGGCGCCCTTGCCGCGCACCGTAATGGCGGCGGTACTCTCGCGAATGGCTCCGGCCGGCAGCGAGACGAGCTCCGAGACGCGGAGGCCGGACGCGTAAAGCGTCTCCAGCATGGCAGAGAAGCGGCTGCGGCGGAGCGTTTCAGCCTGATCGTCCAGCGGCTCGGCGGCGGCAAGCGCGACTGCGTCCATCAGCCGGCCCACCTCGTCGACGGATAGTACCTTCGGCAAAGGACGGCGGGTACGGGGACGGTCCACCTGGGCAGTCGGGTCATCGGTACGGCGACCCTCGGTGTAGAGGAACTTGTGCAGTTGCCGAACGGCAGAAAGCCGACGGGCCTGGGTAGCGGCGGCATAGCCTTCCGCGGCAAGCCCGGCGATGAAAGCCTCAACGTCGGCCGTCTCTGCGTTGAGAAGGCTGCGGCCACGGCCGGCGAGGAAGGCGACATAGAGGTCGAGGTCCGCACGGTAGGCGGCAAGCGTGTTGTCGGAAGCCGCGTCTTCGATACTGGCTGCCTCGAGATAGGTTTCGACCAGCGTGGAGTCGCCGACGCTCATGGTGCTTTGCCCGTACTGTCGGAGGGAGCGGCGTCGGTTGTGGCCGGATCTGAAACGGTGGGCGGCGCCGGCGGTGGGGACAACAGCCGGGCGCCCGACAGGACGGCCGGATCGATCGGCACCTTGTAGGTACGCGGTTCTGGGGTGACCAGGTAGGCAAGTGCGAGAACGGCGGCCGTTGCAGTGGCGGCCAGAACAAGGAGGAAGCCGAGGAAGCGTGTTATGGTCGGCATAATTCCTCTCCGGGGTCCGGTCCGGCAAGGACACTCGGCAGCGCTAACAGCTTGACAGAAGCGCCTCCCCAACCCATGAGACTTCTCATGACTGACGTCAAGACCAGCCGCAGCCGCGACACCGACGCCGCCCATCGGCGCGGTGGTGTCAACGCGCGCATCGTTGAGTTGCTCGGCCGTCGTTCGGTGGTGCTGGTGGGCATGATGGGGGCGGGCAAGACATCGGTCGGCAAGCGACTTGCCGGCCGTCTTGGGCTTACGTTCATCGATGCCGACACGGCCATCGAAGAGGCGGCCAAGAAAACCGTCACCGAAATCTTCGCCGAACATGGCGAAGACTATTTTCGCCAGGGAGAGCGACGGGTGATCTCCCGTTTGCTGCGCGAGCCGCGCCAGATCATCGCCACCGGCGGCGGCGCTTTCATGAATGCGGAGACGCGGGCGGCCATCCGAAGCGCTGGCCTGTCGATCTGGCTCAAGGCGGATTGGGAGCTGCTCTACGAACGGGTGCGGCGCCGGCCTACGCGACCGCTCTTACAGACGGCCGATCCCGAGGGTACGCTGAGAAAGCTCGTCGATCTGCGTTATCCGGTTTATGCAGAAGCGGATCTCGTGGTGCAGTCGGTCGACGTGCCGCATGAGGCGATGGTCGACGCGGTGGTGACGGCACTGGATGCATGGCTTGTCGAAGAAGCAGGACGTGAAAAAAGCGCGCCATAATGGCGCATAGGCCGGGGAACGGGCGGGGGTTGAAATGGCGCTTGAAGAAGATATGGACGGTATCGTCCGGGTACCGGTGTCGCTCGGCGAACGGTCTTACGACATTCTGATCGGCGAGGGGCTTGCCACCGATGCCGGCCGGTGGTTCCGGGCCGTGCTGCCGAAGGCGCGTGCCTGCATCATCACCGACTCCAACGTGTCCGGCCGGCACCTCGTTGCCTTCGAGAAATCGCTGCGGCGCGCCGGCGTCACCGCCAGCGCCGTGGTCATCCCGGCGGGCGAGGCATCCAAGTGCTTCGACGTGTTCGAGCAGGTGGTCGATCAGGTCGTCGGCGGCCGATACGAACGGGGTGACGCGGTGGTCGCTCTCGGTGGCGGGGTGGTTGGCGATCTCGCCGGCTTCGTTGCCGGCGTGGTGCGGCGCGGCATGCGCTTCGTGCAGGTGCCGACGACGCTTCTTTCGCAGGTCGACTCCTCGGTTGGCGGCAAGACCGGCATCAACAGCCGCCACGGCAAGAATCTCGTTGGCGTGTTCCACCAGCCGGATCTCGTCCTGGCCGACACGAAAGTGCTGGATACGCTGCCCGAGCGCGAGTTCCGCGCGGGCTATGCCGAGGTGGTCAAGTACGGCCTGATCGACAATGCCGATTTCTTCGCTTCACTCGAGAAGAACTGGCGCGATGTGTTTGCCGGTGGACCGGCGCGTGCCGAGGCAATTGCCGTTTCCTGTCGATCCAAGGCAGCCATCGTCGCCCGCGACGAGCGCGAGACCGGTGATCGGGCGCTGCTCAATCTTGGCCACACCTTCGGTCACGCCATCGAAACGGCTGCCGGCTACAACGGCGCCGTCGTGCACGGCGAGGCAGTGGCCCTCGGCATGGTGATGGCCCACGATTTCTCGGCGCGTCTCAACCAGATGTCGCCCGACGACGCCAATCGCATCCGCGCGCACTTGGCCGAGGTCGGCTTGCCGACTCAGCTTTCCGAAGTTCCAGGCGGGGCGCCGTCGGTCAGCACTTTCATGGAACTGATTGGTCAGGACAAGAAGGTGCAGAACGGCGCGCTGACATTCATCCTGAGCCGCGGTATCGGCGAGGCCTTCATTGCCAAGGATGTGCCAGCCGAGGCCGTCCGTGCCTTCCTGACCGACAAGCTGAGCGAGGGGCAGGCCTGATGAGCCCGGGGGGCGGGAGGATCGTCGAGTTCCTGCTGGCCGGCGTACCGGTCGCCCTGTTTGTTGTCATCACTGTCATCCTGTCGGCGGCGGGGTCGGCACTGCTTGCCTCCAACCGCACCAAGCTGCATCACATGGAAAGGCTGGGCGACGGGCGTATCAAGCGGCTCGTCGAGCTGACCGCCGAGCGAGCCCGGGCGGTGTCGGCCATCCGTCTGGCGCGGCAGGTATCGACGGTGGCGCTCACCATATTCGCGACGAGGGCCGTGCTGGCCTACGAAAGCGATCCCACGCGCCTCGTCGTCTGGACGATCGGCGGCATCATCCTCGCCATTCTGCTCGACGCGGTCCCGCGCGTCATGGTGTCGCTCCGTCCCGAGCGGTCAGCGCTGCTGCTTCTTCCGGCCATCGAGGCATCGTCTCGTCTGCTCGAGCCATTGATCGCCGGCATCGAGAAAGGGGTGATCGCCCCGCTGAAGCTCGTCAGCAAGTCGCCCCGCGAGGCTGCCTGGACCGCGCATGAGGAAATCCGCGAAGCGGTCGATCTGCTGCATCGCGAAGGTGGCGTGGTCAAGGACGACCGCGACATGGTGGGCGGCGTGCTCGACCTCAGCGAGCTGCCGCTGTCCGACATCATGGTGCATCGCACCAAGATGCGCACCTTCGACATCGACATGCCCGTTGGCGATCTTCTGAAGGCGTTGATCTCAAGCCCGTTCACGCGCCACCCCTTGTGGCGTGACGAGCCTGAAAACATCGTCGGCGTGCTGCATTCCAAGGAGCTTATGCGCGCCATCGACCGTGTCGACGGCGATACCGCCAAGTTTTGAGTAGAGACGCTGATGACGCCGCCCTGGTTCGTGCCCGACACGACGCTGTCCGCAGATCAGCTCAGGGCGTTCCTGAAGCGCAAGGTCCATCTGTCGCTGGT
>JARKNW010000010.1 GCA_029976075.1 Pleomorphomonas sp. | reverse complement strand
CATAGAAGACCTGTCCGGCGTTGGCGATGGCGGGCACCAGGGCGATGGCGAAAGCGGCGGCGGCGAGGAACTTGCTGTTCATGATCAAATCTCCAGTTTTCAAACTCTAGGTCGGGGCAGCGGGGAGGTCTTGTTCGCTGCTGATGGCCAATAACTGGACCCTGATCGATCACGACAAAACGGGCCGTCACTGACGAGTGTGCGTCGGAAAGTTGAACGTCGGATCGCAAATTCGTGCGCTGGAAGTTGAATGAGGCTGGGCCAGTTCGGGGAAACTGCGGTGTTCGGCGCAAAACCGGTCTGGGTTTGCTCACGGGCGACGGGCTGATGCGTGATCAGGCAGGTGGCACTGTTCACGAGCGGCCTACGACTTTCGTCTAGGATTTCTTCCCTTTGAGGGAAAATGGGCCTCGGTCGCGCGAGGCGGCCGACCTTTGCGTCCTCTTTCGATGATGGCGGGTCAGCTTTTCAAAATGAAAGGGCCCCCGCCAGGTAATGGCGGAGGCCCTGAACAATCTCCAACTGTCGACTCAGCGCTTATTCGGCGGCCTCGTTGACCGCAATGCCCGCTGCCTTCAGGTGCGCGTGCAGCTCCTGCTTCTGGAACATCTCGCGAACGATGTCGCACCCGCCGATGAACTCGCCCTTCACGTAGAGCTGTGGCAGCGTGGGCCAGTTCGAATAGGACTTGATCCCGTCGCGGAGCTCAGGATTCTCCAGCACGTTGATGCCCTTGAAGGGCACACCGAGGTAGCTGAGAATCTGCACGACCTGCCCGGAGAAGCCGCACATCGGAAAATCCGGTGTGCCCTTCATGAACAGGACGATGTCGTTGGTCTTCACTTCGTTGTCGATGATCGACTTGATGTCAGCCATTGGTCTACCTCGGTCGGTCGGATTCAAGGTCCGAATTGGAAGCATTCAAAATTAAGGCGCGCTGGTCTGAAGTGCAAGAGCATGAAGCTCGCCGCCCATTTTTCCTTTGAGCGCGTCGTAAACAAGCTGATGCTGCCTGACCCTTGTCAGCCCGCGAAAGGCTTCCGAAACGACGATGGCCGAATAATGATCGCCGTCGCCGGCGAGATCCCGGATTTCGACGCTGGCGTCCGGCAGCGCTTCCTTGATCATCGCCTCGATGTCTCTTGCCTGCATGGCCATGTCGAACACCCCTCATTGCGTTGCCGGCAGGAGTCGCCCGGCACCTTCCGATCAGATGGCATCATACGATCAAAAAGGAAATGCCAAAGGCTCATACCTTCGGCACGTCTTGTTTGCGTCGCTAAGCGCTCCAGACCGAGTTTGATCTTGAACGACGGACGCCCGGGTGTCTCCGGGCTACAGCGAAAGTCCGCGATCGGCCTTTCGAAGCCGATCGTCGTTTTCAGGCCTTGCCACCCATGAACGTCGGGAACCAGCCATCAAAGGCTGCCTTGAGATCGGCGACCGTCGCCTTGCCGGCCGCGCCGAAATCCACGGCGTCACCGCCAACCGTGCCGATCCGCTCGGCCTTGACGCCGGCCTTGGCGGCGTCGGCGAGGATGGTTGAAACATCGGAGGGCTTCACAGCGATCAGATAGCGGGCCTGATCCTCCGCGAACACGGCGACATGAGGAACAAGACCGCCGATCTCGACACGGACACCGCGGCGGCCGGCCATGGCCATCTCGGCGAGTGCGACGCCGAGACCGCCATCGGAGATATCATGACATGTCGCGACGCGGCCCGAAGCAATGAGCCCGCGCACGAAGTCGCCGTTCTTCTTTTCGAGCGAGAGATCGACCGGCGGTGGCACGCCTTCCTCGCGACCGTGGAGGTCGCGCAGATAGACCGACTGGCCGAGATGGCTGCCGTGACCGCCGATGAGAAGAACCTCGTCTCCATCCGCCTTGAAGGCGATGGTGGCCATCCTGGTCACATCCGGCAGCAGGCCGACGCCGACGATGGTGGGCGAGGGCAGGATGCCTTCGCCGTTGGTCTCGTTGTAGAGCGACACGTTGCCGGAGACGATCGGGAAGTTCAGTGCCCGGCAAGCCTCGGCGATGCCCTGAAGCGCCCGCACGAACTGCCCCATGGCCTCGGGCTTCTCGGGATTGCCGAAATTGAGGTTGTCGGTCAGCGCGATCGGATCGCCGCCGACGGCGGTGACGTTGCGCCAGCTTTCGGCGACGGCCTGCTTGCCACCCTCGAAGGGGTCGGCATCGCAGTAACGCGGCGTCACGTCGGCCGACATGGCGAGCGCCTTGCTCGTGCCTTCGACGCGGACGACACCGGCGTCGCCGCCGGGGATCTGGGCCGAGTTGCCCTGAACGAGGCAGTCATACTGTTCGTATACCCAGGCGCGCGACGACTGGTCGGGGGCGCCCATCAGCCGGACGAGCGCCGTGCCGACATCGTTCACCGCCGGGATGGCGTCATTGGCAATCGGCGCGGCCTTCCTGGGCTCGACCCACGGACGGTCATACTCCGGCGCTTCGTCGCCCAGTTCCTTGATCGGCAGGTCGGCAACTTCCTTGCCTTGCCAGATGATGCGGAAACGCAGGTCGTCGGTGGTCTCGCCGCAGACGGCAAAGTCCAGCTCCCACTTGCGGAAGACGGCCTCGGCTTCCTTCTCCTTGGAAGGCTCGAGCACCATCAGCATGCGCTCCTGACTTTCGGAGAGCATCATCTCGTAGGGCGTCATGTCTTCTTCGCGCTGCGGCACGCGATCGAGGTCGAGGCGGATGCCGAGGTTGCCCTTGGCACCCATTTCGACGGCCGAGCAGGTGAGACCGGCGGCACCCATGTCCTGGATGGCGACGACGGCACCGGTCTTCATCAGCTCGAGACAGGCTTCCAGAAGGCGCTTTTCGGTGAAGGGGTCGCCGACCTGCACGGTCGGGCGCTTCTCCTCGATGGTGTCGTCGAACTCGGCCGAGGCCATGGTGGCGCCACCGACGCCATCGCGACCGGTCTTGGCGCCGAGGTAGACAACGGGCAGACCCACGCCCTTGGCTTCGCTGAGGAAGATACCGTCGCGCTTGGCGATGCCGAGAGCGAAGGCGTTGACCAGGCAGTTGCCGTTGTAGCGGGCATGAAAGCGGACTTCACCGCCGACGGTCGGTACGCCGAAGGAATTGCCATAGCCGCCGACGCCAGCGACGACGCCTGCCACCAGGTGACGGGTCTTGGGATGGTCCGGCTCGCCGAAGGACAGCGAGTTCATGGCGGCGATCGGCCGGGCGCCCATGGTGAACACATCGCGCAGGATGCCGCCGACACCGGTCGTCGCACCCTGGTAGGGCTCGATGTAGGACGGGTGGTTGTGGCTCTCCATCTTGAAGATGGCAACGTCACCATCGCCGATGTCGATGACGCCTGCATTCTCGCCGGGTCCGATGACCACCTTGTCGCCCTTGGTCGGAAGCGTCTTCAGCCATTTCTTGGAAGATTTGTACGAGCAGTGCTCGTTCCACATCGCCGAGAAGATGCCGAGTTCGGTCAGCGTCGGCTTGCGCCCGATGAGGCGGAGGATGCGCTCATACTCATCGGGCTTCAGCCCATGGCGAGCGATGAGGTCGGGCGTAATGTCGATGTCGTTCTGGAACACGGGCAATCCCCTTGGAGACCTGGCCGACGGTTGGGCAGGGGATAGAACGACTGGCGCGAAACCGCAAGAAAGCGGCGGCAAAAAAGTGAATCTTCCTGGCTTTTCCGACGAGGGCTTCGCAGCGGTCAGGCGGTGACCACCGGCTTTGTTGCAACCACCTTGATTGTCTCGACTGGCGGATCCTGTCTCGGTGGCGCCGGACGCGCCGGTGCGGCAGGCTGAACGGGGTGGGCCGGCATGCGCTGTTCGGCAAGTCCGGTGCGCTGCACATAGAGGGTGTCGAGGGCGCAGAACTCCCTGACAAAATCGAGAACCGCAGCCGCTGACATGATCGTCGGGTTGATGTCGACCGTGGGGCAGTACTTCATGTAGAGCCGCTCGGCATCGATAGTCCGCCCGGCGTAGCCCACTGCCCAGCCATCGAACACGCGCTTGTCGATTGTCGAGACGGAGAGAACGGTAAGGTCTTCGATGCGAGGATCCTCGAACATCACCCTCAGCCGTTTCGAGACTTGCTCACGGGCGCCCTCGATGACCTCCATCATGTATTTCTCGTTGAAGACGAGACCGCCGGTCAGACCAGAGGCAGGGCTATAGTCGCTGGCAGCCGCGAGGATGCTTTTGATCATCCCGGCGGATTCGCCAATTTTCACGTTCGTGCGACCGTAGAATACCAGGCGAGATAGCATGCCATGACGCTCCGGCTCATGTTGATCTGTTCAACCAGGAGGATATGCCTCCGCGTGACAGACAAATGGTTACCGAAACCGGCGGTTCGATAAAAACCCCGAGCTATCTGATTTTTAAGGTAAACGAAGGTTAAGCCGCCTGTGACAATTGCCAATGAGCGCCTTAAAACGACAATGAAAATTGTTTCTATGCGGCAAGAGACGTGACGACGCTCTCGAACAGGCCGCGGCCGTCGAGGCCGCCGTGCAGCGTCTCGATCAGGTTTTCTGGGTGCGGCATCATGCCGAGCACGTTGCCCGACTCGTTGAGGATGCCGGAGATATCGTTGATGGAGCCGTTGGGATTTGTGCCCTCGGCGTAGCGGAAGGCAACGCGACCCTCACCCTCAAGGCGCGCCAGCGTTTCCGGATCGGCAAAGTAGTTGCCGTCATGGTGAGCGACCGGGCAGCGGATCACCTGTCCCTTGGCGTAGGAGCGGGTGAAATCGGTGTCGTTGTTCACCACCTCGAGCTTTACTTCCTTGCAGACGAAGCGGAGATGGGCATTGCGCATCAAGGCGCCGGGCAGGAGGCCCGCCTCGGTCAGGATCTGGAAGCCGTTGCAGACGCCGAGGACGCGAACCCCGGCCTTGGCCTTCTTGGCCACGTCGAGCATGGCAGGCGAACGGGCCGCGATCGCGCCGCAGCGCAGGTAGTCGCCATACGAGAAACCGCCGGGCAGGACGATCAGGTCGACGTCGGGCAGCGTCGCGTCCTGGTGCCAGACGACGACCGGTTGGACACCGGTCACCGAATGCAGTGCCTTGACCATGTCGTGGTCGCGATTGGAGCCGGGAAAGAGGACGACGGCCGAACGCATATCGTGTTCTCCTCAAAGGGTCAGGCGAAGGACCTAGGGCATCAGGAACAGAACGGCGAGGGTAGCGGCTACGACCGGAAGGCCGATGAAGATCGCCGCCTTGATCAGCATGAAGCGGATGATCCGGCGGGTATCGTCGGAACCGTCGACCATGCCCGGCTCAGCCGAGAATGGCGATGTCGTAGTTTTCGATGACGGTGTTGGCGAGCAGCTTCTCGCACATGTCGGCGACCGTCGTCCGGGCCTTCGCCGCATCGGTCTCGGCGAAGGTAAGGTCGATGATCTTGCCCTGGCGGGCGCCGTCGATGCCGGCAAACCCGAGGCCGCGCAGCGCGCCCTCGATCGCCTTGCCCTGCGGGTCAAGAACGCCCGCCTTGAGGGTGATGGTGACGCGCACTTTCATGGCCGTATCCCGAAAATGAAGAACGCCGGGGGAATAACCCGGCGTTCTCGGATTCACAAGTCGGTTTTCGCGGCGTCCGCGCCTTTGATGGCGCCGCGTCGCGCAGCGCCACCCCTCATTTCACCAAGGTCGGGCCCGAAGGGCGCGTCTGCTCGGACTCGTTGAGGATGCCAAGGCGGCGGGCGACTTCCGTGTAGCTTTCGACGAGGCCGCCCATGTCCTTGCGGAAGCGATCCTTGTCGAGGCGGTCGCCGGTGGCGATATCCCACAGGCGGCAGCTGTCAGGGCTGATTTCGTCGGCGACGACGATGCGCATCATGTCGCCTTCCCAGAGGCGGCCGCATTCCATCTTGAAGTCGACAAGACGAATGCCGACACCGAGGAACAGACCGGCCAGGAAGTCGTTGACGCGAATGGCGAGAGCCATGATGTCGTCGATTTCCTGAGGCGATGCCCAGCCGAAGGCCGTGATGTGCTCCTCGGAGACCATCGGGTCCTTGAGCTCGTCGCTCTTGAAATAGAACTCGATGATCGAGCGCGGCAGCTGCGTGCCCTCTTCGATCCCGAGTCGCGTGGCGATCGAGCCCGCCGCGACGTTGCGCACCACCACCTCAAGCGGAATGATCTCCACCTCGCGGATCAACTGCTCGCGCATGTTGAGGCGGCGGATGAAATGGGTGGGGATGCCCATGTTGTTGAGATGGGTGAAGAGATATTCCGAAATCCGGTTGTTCAGAACACCCTTGCCGTCGATGATTTCGTGCTTCTTGGCATTGAACGCCGTAGCGTCGTCCTTGAAGTGTTGAATCAACGTACCCGGCTCGGGACCTTCGTACAGGATCTTGGCCTTACCTTCGTAGATACGCCGGCGGCGGTTCATGGGGATATACCGTGGTCTGTTGATGAAATCCATGAGGCCGGGGCTCCGGGTCTGATTCACAAAATGGCCCGCTTGTCGCCTCGGCGGGAATTCAGGATGCATCGACACTGTGACCGTCACGCGAAGGTCGGTCAAAGCGGACACATTCTCAGCACAGAAAGCGGGCGAACTGACGTCCGCCCGCTCCCTCGCCTGCCAAGTACCCTATCCGATCGGGTCCCGGATAACAATCCCATTGTGCTGCAATTTCGCGTAGTGGTCATTCCTTAACTCTAAGTGTTGTTTACCGACTTCTGTCCAAGTTGATCACGGAGGTGTGAAAGCATATATTGAGTTCTAGAAGAGTGTTTGAGCTTTTGCCTTTCAAAGAAAGGAGGTTCGGATGTCCACGACATGGAGCCGAAGCCTACCTTTGTCCGGCGAAAGTGGCCATGATGGCACCATCGCAGTCTTCGCCAACCGCGAGAAAGCCTTCGAGATCAAGTTCGCCCGCGACGAGGAGCTGAAGTTTCGCGCCACGGCGCGTCGCAACAAGCTGCTCGGCCTGTGGGCTGCCGGCAAATTGGGGATGGGCGAACCGGAAGCGGCCGACTATGCTCGCACCGTCGTCCTTGCGGATCTCAATCGGGTCGGCGGCCGCGATGTTTCCGCAAAGCTGGCGGCTGATCTTGCCGATGCCGGCGTTCCCGTTACGGACGACGAGATACAAGTGGCAATGCGCGATCTCATGGCGCGTGCCGAACTCGAGGTCAGGACCGAAATCTGATCCGTCCGAAAGGGAGACAATGGAACGTCCGTCTTTGCGTGCCGCTTTGGCCGGTGCTCGTCCGCTTCGCGTTGGCTGGTCCTGTCTGCCTGATCCGCTTGCCACCGAAACCATGGTTCGCGCCGGGTTCGAGGCGGTGCTGATCGATCTCCAGCATGGCGTGATCGACATGGGTGTCGCGCCGGCCATGCTCGGCGCGATTCGCGCCGCTGGTGGCTACGCCTTGGCACGCATTCCCGTCGGTGAATACCAGTCGGCCTCGCGGCTTCTCGATTGGGGTGCCGAGATGGTGGTGGCGCCGATGATCGAGACGGCGGATGACGCGCGCGCCTTCGCGTCCTTCATGAAATACCCGCCCAATGGCCTCAGGTCCTATGGGCCTGCCCGCGCCGTGCAACTGTCCGGCCTGTCGTCCGATGCATACCGCACCTCGGCCAATGGCTCGACGCTGGCCATCGTCATGATCGAGACGCGCTCGGCGCTCGCCCATCTCGAGGCCATCCTGGCCGTGCCGGGAATCGATGGTGTGTTCGTTGGCCCGTACGATCTTTCCATTGCTCTGTCGCAGGACGGCGAGCCGGGTCTCGACAGACCTGACACGATCGCCGCCATGGAAAGGGTAGCGCGCCAGACCAAGGCGGCTGGCAAAGTCTGTGGTGCCTTCGGAGCCAATGCGGCGCTCGTCCGTCGCTATCTCGGCCTGGGGTTCACCTTCGCGACTCTATCCACCGACGTGGATCTGATCGCCGGTGCCGCAAGGGCGGCGATCGCCGAAGTCGAGGGCGACAGCTGAGACGGCGGCTGGGTGGGTCAGGGCGCCGCCGGCGCGCTGGCCCGCTTTAGCAGCGTTGCAAAGCGCGTCAGTCCTTCCGGCCAGGGGCCGTATCCGGTCTCACCATTGATGTGGCCGGCGAACCCTGCGTCGACGAAGTCCGATCCCCAGGCGGCGGCAAACTCGTCCGCGCGCTCGAAGGTGCAATAGGGGTCGTCGCGGCTGGCGATCAACATCGAGGGGAAGGGCAGGGGATCGGTGGATAGGCCGGCGAAGCTGGCAATCTCCGGCTCCTCCAGCCGGTCGACGTCGGGCAGGCCGACCAGGAAGGCGGCTGCGACTTTCCTCCCCACGTAAGGGGCGGCATGGATCACCGTGGCGACGCCCAGCGAGTGGGCAACCAGCACCACCGGCCGCTTTGCCTTGCCCACGGCAATGCCGAGCGCCGATACCCAGGCGTCACGCTCGGGGTGATCCCAGTCGCGTTGGGTGACGCGCCGCGCCGTGGTCAGACGTTTTTCCCAGCGGGTTTGCCAGTGGTCGGGGCCGGAGTTGTTCCAGCCGGGAACGATGAGAATGTCGCATTCCGAGGTCTTCATGATGCGACCTTGAATGCCTTTGGGGCAGATTGCAAGGCACGGCGTTTCCCTGCTCGGGGCGTCTCGTTTCCCTGCGCGGTCTAGGCTCCGATCGGTGAGTTCATGTAGAGATTCAACTTTAACGTCTTTTATTTCAATGGGTTGTTGGGCATCGTGAATCCTGCTGCCTCGTATCCTCTTCACTTCCGGTAGAGATTCAAAGTCTCGATCTTGAAGGCTTGAGATTTTGATTCAGGTTGAGATCCTGGCAGTCGCTTGAGTTATTCGTAAGTCTATGCTTACCGTAAGCAATGGCTAACATGAATTCCGCCCTGCTTGCCCTTGCCGATCCGACCCGCCGCGCGGTGTTCGAGCGCGTCGCCCTGGCGCCGGCCCCGGTAAGCGAGATCGCCAGCGGACTTCCGGTATCGAGACCCGCGGTGTCGCAGCATCTCAAGGTGCTGAAGCAAGCGGGATTGGTGGTTGACCATGCCGATGGCGCGCGGCGCATCTACCGCATCGATTCCGAGGGGCTCGGTCCGCTCAGGGCCTGGCTTGATCGGTTCTGGGGTTCGGCACTCGATGCCTCTGCCGCCGATCTCGAGACGCAAGCAAGGAACGACCGGCATGACGATTAAGACCATCGTTGCCGCTCCCGTTCGCCGTTCGGTGATCGTCAAGGCCGAGCCGGCCCGCGCCTTCCAAGCCTTTGTCGTCAACATCGGTCGCTGTTGGCCTAGGAGCATGCGATCGGCGGCAGGCCGATTGCGATGTCGTGCTGGAGCCACGGGCAGGTGGTCGCTGGTACGAGGTGAGCGAGGACGGTTCCACATGCGAGTGGGGAAGGGGACTGGCCCAAGAACCGCCGGAGCGGCTGCTGCTCGCCTGGCAGATCGATGCCGCCTGGAAATGCGCCCCCGACCTCGTCACCGAAGTGGACGTGCTGTTTAAAGCCGAAGGTGGCGGAATGCGCGTCGAGGTGGAGCCCCGCAACCTCAAGCGCTTCGGTGCCAAGGCCGCGACCGGGGCGGACAAGGTCGGCTCGGATGGCGGCTGGCCGCTCATCCTCGGGCTCTATGCCGAAGGCGTTGGAGCCTGATCCCATCGTGAGATGATGCCCCGGCGTGCCGGGGCTTCTCTGCGTTATTCGCCGAACACGCGGGCGAAGATCGTCTCGACGTGCTTCAAGTGATAGTCGAGGTCGAACTTGTCGCGGATTTCTTCCTCCGAGAGCGCAGCGCGTACTTCCTGATCGTTCAGGAGCTCCGTGAGGAAATCCACGTTCGAG
>JARKNW010000166.1 GCA_029976075.1 Pleomorphomonas sp. | reverse complement strand
TGGTGTAACCCTGGAAGTTGCGGCGCAGCGTCCGCTTCGACAAGGCTACCGCCATGGCATCGCTCGGCCGTGCGAAATGGTCGATGCCGATCGGCACGTAACCCGCCGCCGCGATGGAGTTGTGGGCCGTTCGCTCGAGTTCGAGGCGTTGCTCGCTCCCCGGAAGCTTCGATGCGTCGATGAGCTTCTGGTTGACTCGGAACCAGGGAACATGGGCGTAGCCGAACAGGGAGATGCGGTCGGGTGCGAGCGCGATGGTCGTCTCGATCGTGCGCCGAATGGAGGAAACCGTCTGCTCGGGCAGCCCGTAGATGAGGTCGAAGCTCAGCGAGGCGATGCCGGCGCCCCTCAGGTGCTCCACGGCCGCCGCCACCGTCTCGGCCGGCTGGATTCGGCCAATGGCCGCCTGGACCGCCGGATCGAAGTCCTGCACGCCCAAACTGGCACGATTGACGCCGATAGCTCGAAGCAGACGCGCCCGCTCCTTGCCCAGATGGCGCGGGTCGAGCTCGATCGCGTGCTCGGTATCCGGTCCGATGCTGAACAAGCGGTGGAAGTCGCCGACGATGGCCTCGAAGGCCTCGGCGGAGAGCAGGTTGGGCGTGCCGCCGCCCCAATGGATATGCGACACCGTCCGCCGGCCGGTCCGCGCCGCGACCATGGCGATTTCCGACCTGAGCACCTCGACGTAGGCCTCGATCGGCGCGTAGCGCCGGGTTGCCTTGGTGGTGCAGCCGCAATAGTGGCAGATCGAATGGCAGAACGGGATATGGACATAAAGTGAGATCGGGCCGTCTTCCCTCGCAGCCTGATCGAGAAAGCCGCCATAGATCTCCGCCCCGACGTCTGCGGAAAAATGCGGGGCAGTCGGATAGGAGGTATAGCGCGGCACCGTGGCGCGGATGAGAGTCTCAAGCGAGACGGCTTCGTCTTGATGGGTCATGTGCAATCCTTGCCGCCGATGGCCGGTTCATACATTGATCGGCGTCAAGGTCGGCAGCAACAAGCCGAATCAGCCGGACTTTGTCATTTTAGCGGATGGGTCTCCGTCACTCGATCCATCCTCCCGGCGACGGTAGCGGCACAGCTCCTTCCGCACATTAAAATTAGTCCATTTTGATATAGGCAAAACGTCTAGAACTGCGGTAAACCCCGTTTGTTCCCGGATCGGCCTTGACCTTTATCAAGGTTGGTATGCGTAGACCCCACTAGGTTCTTTCCCGTGCTCGGACGCGACGGTCCGAGAGGGGAGGCCGGGGGCGTCGGCAAACGGGCGAGGCGAGGCGCCCGTTGGAAACGACAGGCGATCTCCGACAGAAGTGGGGCGACGAACATGACGGCATTGAGGGCCAAACCTCTGATGTCGCTCGAGGAAACCGCATACTCGGTTTTCCTGGGGCTACTCTTTCTCTATTGCGTCCTGGCCGCCGGCAAGGCGGTGGATTCAGTCTTTGCCTTTCATGCCACCGTAGGCGCCATTGCGTCGGCGGCTGGCATCTTCCTGATCGTGAAATCCTTCATCGATCGCGATGGGCGCGTGGAGCCGGACGAGATCAACGGCAAGCCGAACTACAACCTCGGCCCCGTCAAGTTCGCTTCGATTGCCGCCATGTTCTGGGGGCTTGCCGGCTTCTCGGTCGGTATCTGGATCGCCCTGGAGCTTGCCTATCCGGCTCTCAATCTCGGGCTTCCCTGGACCACCTTCGGTCGCCTCCGGCCGCTGCATACATCGGCGGTGATCTTTGCCTTCGGTGGCAATGTGCTGCTTGCGACTTCCTTCTACGTCGTGCAGCGCACCAGCCGTGCTCGCATGCCAGGACTTGTCACACCCTGGTTCGTCATCCTCGGCTATAACGTGTTCATCGTCATCGCCGGCACGGGCTATCTGCTGGGTGTCACGCAGAGCAAGGAATACGCCGAACCGGAATGGTATGCCGACCTTTGGCTCACCATCGTCTGGGTCGCCTATCTCCTGATCTTCCTGGCAACTCTCTGGAAGCGCAAGGAACCCCACATTTACGTGGCGAACTGGTTCTACCTCGCCTTTATCGTCACGATCGCCATGTTGCATCTCGTCAACAATGCGGCGATCCCGGTCAGCATCTTCGGCTCCAAGTCCTACGTCGTCTGGTCCGGCGTGCAGGATGCCATGGTGCAGTGGTGGTACGGTCATAACGCGGTGGGCTTCTTCCTGACCGCCGGCTTCCTGGCCATCATGTACTACTTCGTGCCGAAGCGGGCCAACCGGCCGGTCTACTCCTACCGGTTGTCGATCATCCATTTCTGGGCGCTGATCTTCCTCTACATCTGGGCCGGTCCCCATCACCTGCACTACACCGCGTTGCCCGAATGGGCATCGACGCTGGGCATGGTGTTCTCGGTCATGCTGTGGATGCCGTCCTGGGGCGGCATGATCAACGGCCTGATGACGCTCTCGGGCGCCTGGGACAAGCTCCGCACCGACCCGGTGTTGCGTCTTCTCGTGGTGTCGGTCGCCTTCTATGGCATGTCGACCTTCGAAGGGCCGCTGATGTCGGTGAAGGCGGTGAACTCCCTCAGCCACTACACCGACTGGACCATCGGTCACGTGCACTCCGGTGCGCTCGGCTGGGTGGGCTACGTGTCCTTTGGTGCCCTCTACTGCCTGGTCCCGTGGGTCTACGGCAAGCGGGACGTCTACTCGCTGAAGCTGGTCGACTGGCACTTCTGGATCTCGACGCTCGGCATCGTGCTCTACATCACCTCCATGTGGGTGTCGGGCATCATGCAGGGCCTGATGTGGCGCGCCTACACCGAGTTGGGTTTCCTGCAGTACTCGTTCGTCGAAACGGTCGAGGCCATGCATCCCTACTATGTCATCCGGGCGCTGGGCGGCATCCTGTTCCTCACCGGCGCGCTGATCATGGCCGTCAACCTCTATCTGACCATTCGCCATGGCGAGGCCGAAAAGCCTGCCGCCGACGTGGCGCTGGCTCCGGCCGAGTAAGGAGACGATTGATGAGTCTCATGCAGAAGCATGCGGTGTTCGAGCGGAACTCCAACGTTCTCCTCGTCGGCATCCTGATCGTCGTGGCGATCGGCGGTCTGGTCGAGATCGTGCCGTTGTTCTACCTCAAGAGCACCATCGAGACGGTGACGGGCATGCGGCCCTACTCGCCGGTGGAGCTGGCCGGCCGCAACATCTTCGTCCGCGAGGGCTGCTATCTCTGCCACAGCCAGATTATCCGGCCGATGCGCGACGAGATCGAGCGCTACGGCCACTTCTCGCTGGCCGCCGAGAGCCAGTACGACCATCCCTTCCAGTGGGGATC
>JARKNW010000176.1 GCA_029976075.1 Pleomorphomonas sp. | reverse complement strand
GTCTGCCAGACGCCGCGACAGCGTATCGATATCGCCATCCGTCCTGTCAGACAACCCGACCTGCCGTGCAAACCAATCGTCTGGAATCACGCCTTTTGCAATGAGGAATCGATAGAGTGCGACGATGAGATCACCGTGCTGGGCCGGTGATATCTTTCGGAAGTCGGGAACTTGGCACACATCCCAGAGAAGTGCCACCCGTTCGCGGCCGCGCGCCGCCACCGCCACGTCCTCCGCCCTCAGCGCAAAGTCGAGCGCGCGCTGATCGTCCGACGGCAGGGCACGCGTCAGCCCCTCGACGCCCGGCAGCTTCTCGAGCGAGGTGCGCAGGGCATCCACCGATGAAAAATCGAGATCGCCGTTGCGCCACTGGAAGACCCCCACCGGCTCGAAATCGTGGCCCTCGATGGCAGTGACGATATCATCGTCAAAAGGCATCACCCGGCCCGTCACCCCGAAGGTGCCATCATTGAGATAGCGCCCGGCCCGGCCGGCAATCTGGCCAAGTTCGGCGGCGGTCAAACCGCGATACTGATATCCGTCGAACTTGCGCGCCTGTGCGAAGGCAACATGATCGACATCGAGGTTGAGGCCCATGCCGATGGCATCCGTGGCCACCAGGAAATCGACATCACCGTTCTGGAAAAGTGCCACCTGAGCGTTGCGGGTGCGCGGCGAAAGCGCACCCATCACAACGGCTGCTCCGCCCCGCTGGCGACGGATCAGTTCGGCGACCGCATAAACCTCGTCCGCAGAGAACGCGACGATGGCAGAGCGCGGCGGCAAGCGGGTGATCTTCTTCGCCCCTGAATAGGCGAGATGGCTGAGCCGCGGACGCGATGTGACGGCAACGCCGGGCAACAGGCGCTCGATCAGCGGTCGTGCCGTCGCCGAACCGAGCAGCATGGTTTCCTGGCGCCCGCGCACATTGAGCAGACGATCGGTAAACACATGTCCACGTTCGATGTCGCCGGCGAGCTGTACCTCGTCGATCGCCACAAACGCGACGTCGAGGTCCCGTGGCATCGCCTCCACCGTCGCCACCCAATAGCGGGCGTCGCGCGGGACGATCTTCTCCTCGCCGGTCACCAGCGCCACCGCGCCTGCGCCGACACGGGCCACGATCCGCCCATAGACCTCGCGCGCCAGAAGACGCAGCGGCAAGCCGATGGCGCCTGAGCCATGGCCCAGCATCTTTTCAATGGCGAGATGGGTCTTGCCGGTATTGGTCGGGCCTAGCACCGCCGTCACCGCCCGAGCACGGGCGTACGAAGACAGGGGAGCTTCTCGGACAATATTCATGGGGTCCCGTTCGGTTTCTCGATGAAGCCGTGACCTTCCCTATACGAAAAAGCCCGGTCGAGAGGCCAGAGAAAACCGGCGGAAGCAAGGCAATCCGAACCGAAAGGAATCAAACGAGAACAGATGAGGGGCGAATCGCAACTATCAAGAGATTCTGGATTCGTTCCCTACAAGATGTGGAGAACCTGTGAGTCTTAACTGCGTTATGTTGAATCCGGAGACTCTGGAGGCAGAGTCGTTCGATTCGGGACCAGAATCGATGTCAAGACCATATCGTCGGCAAGACTCTGAAACGAAAACATGGTTAACCAACTATACTCGTATTTAAAAGTAGAGCGGCTGTCGCGTTAACCATTTCAACAGAGCGAGAACGAAGACGGGGCGAATCGCTGACAAGCCGATGTTCTTGTTTTAGCCCATCCACATCTGGCATAATTGCCAGGTCGCCGCACAAGATGTCGGCCAAGCACGGCACTTATCGCTCGCGCCTGTCACCGAAGCGTTAATAACTATGTTTCGATTCGGCACAAATGGCAGTCCAGCCCTATGCTCCGGGCATAAAAAAAGCGCCCCGCAGGGCGCCTCTTTTCTGCGACACGGAATGGACAGGCTCAGTTGGAAGCCTGTTCCACCTTTCCGAGCTTGGCGTTTTCACCGAACTGAGTCGCGACCACCAACAGCAGACCGCGCATCGTCTGGACCGAAATCTTGCTCGGCACCATCACCCGCCCCTCGGCCATCGGCACGAACCAGACGTCGAGGTTGCGGTTGTCACGCATATACTCGGTGGACTTGGTGCCCTCGCGGTGACCGGCCACCGGTACCCAGCGGGCCGAACAATGGACGGCATCGCCCTTGTAGCCGGGAACATCCACCGGATCGGTGCTGGTGTAGGTGAGGTTGATGTCATAGCGGGTCCAGCCATCGAACACCGGCAGCGTACGATCGCACACGTCTTTCTCGTCGCGCTCGATCGGCAGAATGGCAGCTGACAGCGGATCGACCACGCGGCGCTTCGAAGCCGCCGTCACCGGTACACGGTCATCGTACTCGACGAGTTCGGGAATGGCCTTGAGGCTGCGGACGTTGCCACCGCCGAGCGCCATCGACACCTGCGTCACCGTGTCGCCACGGCTCATCAGCTCGTAGGTGGACGGCACCAGCGACCGCCCGACGTATCCCTTGGCATCAACGTAGCTCTCTTCGGAGCTGACGATGCGCGCGAGACCGGCCGTCGAAATATGCAGCTTGGCGGCATAGGCGCCGCGATCCACCTTGATCGAAAGCGAGCCCTTGGCAATACCGATACCCATGAAGGAGGCGGCATATAAAGCCTGCACCTCGCCCTCGCGCGCCGCCGCCACACCGGATGGCGGCACCGCGGAC
Source organism: Pleomorphomonas sp. (assembly GCA_029976075.1). Lineage (GTDB taxonomy): Bacteria > Pseudomonadota > Alphaproteobacteria > Rhizobiales > Pleomorphomonadaceae > Pleomorphomonas. Next base: position 9,931 of record JARKNW010000176.1, on the reverse strand, counting down.
AGCGCGGCGACGAATACCGCCGCAGCCATGGCGCCCTTCAGAAGACGCGGGAGAGTTTCGACACGAGCCACCACGGAACCTCCGTTTGCGGACGGCGAACCGTCCTCACCCTCGGTCGCCGATAGCGACCGGAACAACGCCTGCAAGATCATTCCGACGGACGACGCCACCGTCGGCGGAGGACCGCCGCCCCGGCGGCCGATCACCGTCTTTCGGATGATCGGCTGTCATGGTAACCGGATGGTTAACGCGACGAAAGCCTCGATGTTCCGGCAGAGCATAACTCTGTCAGCCTGCGGGGTTCGCTTCCGCTCGGCCGAACGGCATTTTTGCCGGCTTCCGCTCGCTTCCGGGGTTGACGGAGCCAATGCCGACCGACTATAGGAACGCGACTTGAAACGGCGCCGTCGGCAGACGCAAGCGGCGCCTTCGATTATTTACTCGCGAGGATCGGCCTGCAAGGCCTCGATTCCGCGCCAACAGAAAAAGAGGGTATCCCGATGGCCCGGCGCTGCGAACTTACCGGCAAGGCCGTTCTGACGGGTAATAACGTCAGCCACGCCAACAACAGGACCAAGCGGCGTTTCCTGCCGAACCTCCTGGCTGTTACGCTCCTGTCCGACACGCTCGGCCAGTCGGTGCGCCTGCGCATCTCCGCCAACGCCCTGCGTTCGGTCGAGCATCGCGGCGGCCTCGATGCCTATCTCGCCAAGGCCGGCGATGATGAGCTCTCCCCGCGCGCCCGTCTGATCAAGAAGCAGATCGCCAAGAAGGCCGCCGAGACCGCTGCTGCCTGATACTGTCGGGCAACAGTGCGAACATTCAGCCGCGATGCCGGAAACGGTATCGCGGCTTTATTTATGTGTGCCTCAAATGGTACACGTCACGTGAAACTCGGCCTGTAGGTCGGATTTCACCTTAATAGCTCCAAAAGCCTGGTCTGTTCTGCCGGAGAACTTCTGGAATGTTCGATAGACGCCTCATCCCCTCGGTGATGGCGATGGTTGCGACCGTCGTCTCATCAAATATTCTCGTTCAATATCCCTTCACGCCCTTCGGGCTCGGCGACCTCCTCACCTGGGGAGCTTTCAGCTATCCGTTTGCCTTCCTGGTCACCGACCTGACCAACCGTTGGTTCGGCCCCGTAAAGACACGGCGCGTCGTTTACATTGGCTTTGCCATCGCCGTCCTGCTCTCGGTCTGGCTGTCCGAGCCGAGGATTGCACTGGCCTCCGGGATGGCTTTCCTGTGTGCTCAACTGCTCGACGTCACCGTCTTCAACCGACTGCGCGCTGGTTCCTGGTGGCGGGCGCCACTCGTATCCTCGTCAATCGGTTCGGCGTTGGATACGACCATCTTCTTCTCGATCGCCTTTGCCGGCTCCGGCCTGCCCTGGACCACCTGGGCGCTCGGCGACTTCACGGTGAAGATGCTGGTAGCGGTATCCTCACTGCTGCCGTACGCGAGCCTGATGAACTGGATCAAGCCTTATCAACCGATCCGGAACTGACATCCTTCAGCTCTTGCTGGAAAGGAAATCACCCCAGTCGAGCTTGCCGGCTGCCTTGAAGGCGGATCTATCCCGGCTGGCAATTCGCGCCTCGCCCAGCGTTCCATCGGAACGGCAGAGGCTGAAGGTGATGTCATGCTTGGAAAAATGCGGCGGTCGCAGAATGCGGCCGCCGTTTTCGTCTTGAGACGATGCGGCGAATGCCGATTCCAATACCAGATAAGCGTAGCGCTCATCCTCGAACGGCACCGTTCCACCCTTCAGGCGCATATGAGCGCGGCTCCGTTCGACACGCACCGAGGTGTGACACCAGTCCCCCGACGGCAGCGGACACGGACCTTGGTGCGGACAGGGCGCAAGGACATGAAACCCCGCGACAAGGGCCGCCTGTCGCACCGCCATGAGGCGATCGTAATCGCGCGGCGTCCCAGGTTCGACCAGCACGAGCCAGCCGGCTCGCCCGACGAGACTGGCAACCAGCCGCTCGGCAGCCGACAGATCGAGCTCCGTCAGGGCATAGGCGACAATTGCAAGATCGAATGGTCCTTCCGGCAAGCCGGCAAGCTGCGTGATGTCGCCGGCACGGATACTGGCGGTTTCAAGCGCCGCCGGTCCGCCACGCGCCAGTTCGGTGGCAAGCTTCCGGAAGTCGGCACTGGCCTCAACCATGGTAATGGAAGAAACCGATGACCACGCCATGGCGGCCGCCCAGCTTGCCGTACCGGGCCCGGCCCCAAGATCGAGAACTGTCTTCGGCAGAAAGCCCGGCCGCGCCGCCACAAGACGGTCCAGGGCCGCCGTGACGGCAGCGTAGGTCGCGGGCATGCGGCTGGCCGCGTAGGCGGCGGTTCCGCAAGCGTCGGGAACAACCTGCCGGGAGGGGAGATTGGCGCGGTAGCCGGCCGATAGCCGGGCAGCCGCCGCCCCAAGCTGTTCTGGCCGTGCCTGATCGACCACGGCAGCGGCGAGAGCCGCGGGAAGACGCCGGTCGCTCATGATGGCTCGAAGCGGAACTCGAGATAGAGCGTCCGCTGAACAAAAAGATGATTGTCGTCGGAGATCAACGAGATCCGCGTTTCACCGCTTGCGGTCTTCCAGATCGCCAGCCCTTCCATATTGTCGATCTCCTCCGCCAGGCTTGCCTCGAAAACCGTATCGCCATCGATCACAGCGCCGGGGCGGATATCGGAGAGGGAGAAAGAACGGATACGGCAGCGAACTCCTTCCGCGAAGGAGAATGTCCGCTCCAGAACGTAAAGACGTCCATCGGGGCCGATCTTGGCATCGGTCAGGTCGAAGCCATCCAGTCGCCGAACCCGAAAGCCGATCGGCGCCACGCCACCAATCACCCAACCCGGCTGATCGACTGTCGTCGCCCCTCGCTCGGCTTCCTCGGCAAGAATGATGAAACGGCCGCCAAGACTGTTGCCTGCCGGCAGGGCCGCCACCGACTCAAGCCCGCGATTGGCCTGAAGACGACGAACATCCTTCGGCAGATCCACGGCCGCCAGAACGCCGACGAAACCATCCGCGTCGAGGGGACCGACCATCACCATCGGCCGCTGCTCGAAGGAGACGACCCCGAACCGACGGCCACCATCGCCTGCAAAGACGTCGATCGATTCCGTATCCGAAAGCGCCTTGTTGCGCGGCAAAGGTCCCCTCGAGGTCACAAGCCTGCGGATCGAGGCAGCCGAGAGGCCGGTCGGACGACCGGCTTCATCCCGATCCAGCCTCGCCCGGACCATCACTCCATCGTCGTTGAGCGACAGAAAGTTGCGACCGGCGTCCGAGATAACCAGGCCGGAAAGCCCTCCGACCTCCCGGCTGTCCGATCTGATCTCGAAGCCCCCGACGTAATCGAGCATCCCAAAGCGAACCCTTGCCGGGTCGACGATGGAAAAGCTGGAAAGTGGCCGCACGGTTATGCTGGCCACAACGTCATCCGCCGAAGCATCGGTCGCGACCATCATGAAGGCAAAAAGGGCAGAGAAAATCGCCCGCCCAGCCGTCATGTAAGACCCAGCGTCGACACGCGCCTTGGTCTTGGCTTGGCGCCGGACCGGATCGCCTTTTGGGTCGGTTGTTCCTCGAACAGCGCCGCCAACTGGTCGGTCATGGCGCCGGCCAACTCCTCGACATCGACGATGGTGACGGCGCGCTTGTAGAATCGCGTCACGTCATGGCCGATACCGATGGCGATCAGTTCCACCGGCGAGCGCTCTTCGATTTCTTCGATGACATAACGAAGATGACGCTCGAGGTAGTTGCCGGGATTGACCGACAACGTTGAATCGTCGACCGGCGCCCCATCTGAAATCATCATCAGGATGCGGCGGTTCTCCGACCGGGCGAGTAGGCGCTGATGCGCCCAATCGAGCGCCTCGCCGTCGATATTTTCCTTGAGGAGCCCCTCGCGCATCATCAGGCCGAGGTTGCGCCGAGCCCGCCGCCAGGGAGCATCGGCAGGCTTGTAGACAATATGGCGAAGATCGTTGAGCCGGCCGGGACTAGCCGGCTTTCCGGCAGCCAGCCAGGCTTCGCGCGCCTGCCCGCCCTTCCAGGCCTTGGTGGTAAAGCCGAGGATCTCGACCTTGACGCCACACCGCTCCAACGTGCGGGCCAGAATGTCGGCGCAGGCGGCAGCCACGGTGATCGGCCGGCCACGCATCGAGCCGGAATTATCGATGAGCAGCGTCACCACCGTGTCGCGGAAATCGGTGTCGCGCTCCATCTTGAAGGCAAGCGGGGCCAGCGGATCGGTGACGACGCGCGTGATACGCGCCGTGTCGAGAATGCCTTCCTCGATGTCGAAGTCCCAGGAGCGGTTCTGCTGGGCCATCAGGCGGCGCTGCAGCCGGTTGGCGAGCCGCGCCACGACACCGGCGAAGTTGACGAGCTGCTTGTCGAGAAGGGCACGCAGCCGATCGAGCTCGGCACCCTCGCAAACGTCCTCTGGCCGCGTCACCTCGTCGAACTTCGCGGTGAACACCTTGTAGTCGCTGACCGGCGGCTGATTGGTGAACGGCAGTTCCGGTCGCTTGGCCTCGCCAGGATCGGTGGAGTCGTCTTCCTCGTTGAAGTCGCCGGGGTCATCCGACATCTCCGATTCGGCGTCGCCTTCCGAGGTCTCCTGGTCTTCACCGGCCACCTCGCGCTCACGCGCCGCCGTCTGATCGGCCTCGGCGTCGTCGGCAGGCTCGGCCGAAGCTTCGCTGTCCTCCGCCTCCTGCTGCTCGCCTTCCTGGTTTTCGTCCTGATCAGGATCGCTGCCGAGCTCGTCGCCCATCTCGAGATTGACGAGCAGATTGCGTGTCGCCCGGGCGAAAGCCTGTTGGCTGGACATGGCGTTGGCCAGCCCCTCAAGGTCGGCGCCGGCCCGTTCCTCGATGAACTCGCGCCAAGCCTCCATCAGCGCCTGCGCGCTCTTGGGCGGCGGCGCACCGGTCAGCTTCTCGCGCACCATCAGCGCAACCGCTTCCGAAAGCGGGGCATCCTCGCGGTTCTCGATATGCTGGAGATTGGCCCGGAGATAGCGCTCCTCCAGCATGGCCGCGAGATTGCCGGCCACCCCCGGCATGGCGCGGGCACCGAGCGCTTCGCATCGTGCCTGCTCCATCGCCTCGAACACCGCCTTGGCGCGTGGCCCCTCAGGCACGAAAGTGCGATGAACCGTCTCGTTATGGCAGGCCAGGCGCAATGCCAGCGCATCTCCGGCGCCGCGGGTAACCGCAACATCGAACGCAGTGGGCCGGCGAGGCGGATCGGGCACGCGTGCCTTGTGGCCGGCAAGCGATGGCCGGTCGGCGGCAAACACCACCTCCAGCTCGCCATCGCCGGAGATGGCCCGCATCGCCGTCGTCACCGCCTTCTTGAGCGGCTCAACAGTGATTTCCTTGCCCTTGACCTGGTTGGAGGACACGATGCTCCGTTCCCTAATAGGCGGCGCCGTTGCAGCGCTTGATCGGCAGGGCGTCGATATCGACCCCGTCGAGACAGCGAGCATTGACGGCGATGGATGGCGTACCGTCCGGCGCGGTGCCGGTGGCGTAGGGCTGGATTCCGCAGACTGGGCAGAAACGATGGGCGATCCGTCCGGTGTTAAAGCGATATTCGGAAACGCCAGCCGCACCGATCGTCACGTGGAAATCGCTCTCCGGCAGATAAGCGAGGAGATGGCCAACCCGGCGGCAGCGCGAACAGTTGCAGGCCACCAGTTCGCCGAGCGCCAACTCGGCCGAAAAACTGATGTTCCCGCACTGACAGCTACCGCTGTAGCTCCGCTTGCTGGCCATCGCTCCCTCTCAGGCGAGCACCATGTTGGCCGCGCTCTCGGGCAGTTCCTTGCCGAAACAGCGCTGATAGAACTCGGCCACCTGCACCCGCTCGGTCTCATCGCACTTGTTGAGGAAGGTGAGACGGAAGGCAAAGCCAACATCGCCGAAGATGGCGGCGTTCTCGGCCCAGGTCAGGACCGTGCGCGGGCTCATCACCGTGGAGATATCACCGTTGACGAAGGCAGACCGCGTCATGTCGGCAACACGCACCATCTTCGACAGGATATCGCGGCCCTCGGGACCGGTGAACGACTTGGCCTTGGCGGCGATGATGCCGACCTCGTGGTCATGCGGCAGGTAGTTCAGCGTGGTGACGATCGACCAGCGGTCCATCTGGCCCTGGTTGATCTGCTGGGTGCCGTGATAGAGGCCGGAGGTGTCACCAAGGCCGATGGTGTTGGCCGTTGCAAACAGGCGGAAGGCCGGATGGGGGCGAATGACCCGATTCTGGTCGAGCAGCGTCAGCTTGCCGGCCACCTCGAGCACACGCTGGATGACGAACATCACGTCCGGCCGGCCGGCGTCATACTCGTCGAAAACCAGCGCCACGTTGTTCTGCAGCGCCCAGGGCAGGATGCCATCACGGAACTCCGTGATCTGCTTGCCGTCTTTCAGGACGATGGCGTCCTTGCCGACGAGATCGATACGGCTGATGTGGCTGTCGAGGTTGACGCGCACCAGCGGCCAGTTCAGGCGGGCTGCGACCTGCTCGATATGCGTCGACTTGCCGGTACCGTGGTAGCCCGACACCATAACACGACGGTTATGGGCAAAGCCCGCCAGGATCGCCAGCGTGGTGGCGCGATCGAACAGATAGTCCGGATCGAGATCGGGAACGTGTTCTTCAGCCTTGGAATAGGCGGGCACATCGATATCCGTGTCGATACCGAACACCTCGCGGACCGAGACCCGGATATCGGGTAGCGGCGCGTCATACGTCTGCTGAGCCATGAGACCTCCTGGAGCGACCAAGCGGAGGGAGGAAGTCGCTCCGTCGAATCGGGAAAATGTGGCCGGTCAACAGAAACCGGCGGTCTTCAAGTAATTATAGGCTTGAATGATCTCTCGCAACCGTTCCTCTGACGATCGGTCGCCGCCATTGGCGTCCGGATGGTGGCGCTTGACCATGATCTTGTACTGGGTCTTGATCTCTTCCTTCGATACGCCGACTTCCAGGTGCAACGTTTCGAAGGCGCGCTGCGTCATCGGCGATACGTGCCGGCGTGGCTCCTCGGGCTCGGCGCGCATGCCGCCAGCCCGCGAACCATGGAAGACGCCGAAGGGGTCGTTATAGGTCGGCTCGGGCGGCCGCTTGTGATGGCCGGCGTTGGGGTCGGTCTGTCCCCAGCGGTTGACCGACACCGTCCAGGTGGGACGATGGCCGGTAAGGGCATCCTTCTGGAAAGCGATGACGTCATCGTCCCCCATGCCCGAGAAGTAATTGTAGGACTTGTTGTAGAGTTGCACGTGCTCCAGGCAGAAGTGGTGATACTGCCCCTCGCGCCCGCGGCCCTTCGGCGCACGATAGGCGCCTGCGCTCTCGCAGCCGTCCCACTCGCAGGGTGGAAACTGATCGCGGGCAACGCGTTCCTTGTCCGGCTTGATCCGGAGTTTGTCGAAGAGCTTGGAATAGGAGTCCATGGTCTGTCGATTATGGGCACTCAAAAGCGCGTCGGCAAGGCGTTGACAATCGGCATTCATGATCGCCAGATACGAGATTGCTTCGCCCGGACCAACCGACGAGGATGTTTGATGGCTTCGATGCCCCCGCCTGCTTCCACCCGAAAAAGCCGCATCGAGGCGGCGCTCCTCGCCGAACTGTCGCCAACCCTCCTCAATGTGGTCGACGATAGCGAACGCCATCGCGGACACGGCGGATGGCGTGAGGGCGGCGAGACCCACTTCGCCGTTGAGGTGGTATCGGCGGCCTTCGAGGGCAAGGGTCGGGTTGCACGCCAACGTCTCGTCATGGACGCCCTGAAAGCCGAGTTCGACGGTGGCCTCCATGCCCTCTCCGTTACGACCCGTGCTCCGGATGAGTGATTTCAGACACTTGCCGCCCCGGACAGTCCGTCAGCCGCGTTGACATGCAAAGACGGCAGGCCTGCCCCGCGCCACGACCGGAGGTCGCTCAGTCGGATCGGAAGGCATCGCCGACCGGCCCCACCTTCAAGGCCGTGATGCGATTCCTTTGCCGCCGCAGTACGCGGAAGCGGAAGCCGTGGAAGGTGAAGGACTGGCCGGGGTCGGGGATCATTCGCGCCTCGTGAATGACGAGGCCGGCAATGGTGGTCGCCTCGTCATCGGGCAGACGCCAGTCCATCATGCGATTGAGATCGCGGATCGGCACGGCCCCGTCCACCGAGGCCGAGCCATCGGGATAGGGACGAACGCCCTGCACCACCACGTCCTGCTCGTCGGTTATATCACCGACGATTTCCTCGAGAATGTCTTCGAGGGTCACGAGGCCCTGTACCTCGCCATACTCGTCGACCACCAGAGCGAGGTGGATCTTGCGCTTCAGGAAGGCCTTGAGCTGATCTGCGGCGAGCGTCGTGTCCGGAACGAACCACGGCGGTGTCATCAGCGTCTCGACGCAGACCTTGGCGGTATCGCCATCGGCCCGGTCGATGGCGCGCATCAACTCCTTGGAATGCAGCACGCCGACGATGTTGTCCGGTTCGTCGCGCCAGAGCGGATGGCGCGTGAACGGGCTGGCGATCAATGCCTTCAGCAAGTCGCCGGCAGGCATATCGATATCAAACGTGCGCATCTTGGTTCGGTGCACCATGATATCCGACAGCGGCAGTTCGCTAAGGTCCAGCACGCCGCCGACCATGTCGCGGTCGTCCTTCACCACGTCGCCCTCGCGGTGCATCAGGTCGACCGCCTCGCGGATTTCCTCGTGCGCCGTCCAGGCGCTGTCGCGCGGCGCCTTGGCGGCGAGGCGGAGCGGAGCGATCACTGCCGTCTCGATGCCGGCGATCAGCGGTTCCAGCAGCCGCGCCGGCGCCTCGATGGCCGGCAGCAGCGCCAGCGCCGACCGCTCGGGCCTGAGCGACACCAGAACGCGCGGCACCGCGTCGAGCAGGATGGCGATCAGCATGCCGCCGATCGCCCAGCCGGCGCGCCGCCAGGGGTCGGGCTCGAAGGCCAGCACGGCGCGCGTCGCGAAGATGGTCAGCGCCACCGTCGACACCTGCCGGGCCAGTCGGATGGCCGACACCGCCCGCGCCCGGTCGGCGGTCAGCTCGACGAGGCGGCCGATGCGGCGGTTGCCCAGCCGCTCCATGTGGTGCAGCTTGGTGCGGTTGCAGGCGAGCAGCGCCGAGCCGGCCGCCGACAGGACCACCGTGACGACGACGAACAGGGCGACCGGCACGCCGGCGGCGAAGAGATCGACGACCGCTCCGCCCCCGTCGTCCATCAGGCCTGCCCCTCGCTGAGCTGGTCGGTGAGGAAGGCGCGCACCGCCTCGGCCGGCACGTCGCGGGCGATGAACGCATCGCCGATGCCGCGGCTGAGGATGAAGGTCAGCGCGCCGTTCTGCACCTTCTTGTCCTGGCCGATCAGTTCCATGAAGGCGGCGACGCTCGGTGCGCCGCCAGGCAGCTCGCTGAGCCGGGTCGGCAGGCCGACGGCTTCGAGATGGGCGCGGATGCGGTCGGCATCGTCGCGCGACATCTGGTTGAGCCGCACCGAGAAATCGTGGGCCAGCACCATGCCGAGCGCCACCGCCTCGCCGTGCACCACCGAGCCGTCGTAGCCGGCCGACGTCTCGATGGCGTGGCCGAAGGTGTGGCCGAGGTTGAGCAGGGCGCGGTCGCCGGTCTCGCGCTCGTCGCGGCCGACGATGGCCGCCTTGGAGCGGCAGGAGACGGCGATCGCCTCGGTGCGGGCCGGGCCGCCGGCGAACACGTCGCGCCAGCTCTGTTCCAGCCAGGCGAAGAAGCCGGCATTGTCGATCAGGCCGTATTTGACCACCTCGGCATAGCCGGCGCGGAACTCGCGCTCGGACAGCGTGTCGAGCACCTTGGTATCGATCAGCACCAGGTCGGGCTGGTGGAACACGCCGATGAGGTTC
>JARKNW010000124.1 GCA_029976075.1 Pleomorphomonas sp. | reverse complement strand
GGTGGATGAAACTCGGGATCCCCCGCTCGTGCCAGAGAGCGCCGCTAAGGCAGGGAGTCGAACCCATGCAGGGATGCCCTTGGGATGGCAGCTGTAGTTCCATCCGGCATTCGCCGGAGTTGTCGTCAGATATGGCCCCCGGCGACGAGGGTGGATGAAACCCGGGATCCCCGCTCGTGCCAGAGAGCGCCGCCAAGGCAGGGAGTCGAACCCTGCGGGATTTCCCATCGGTGGAGACTGTAGTTCCATCCGGCATTCGCCGGGGGTGTCGCTTTCGGTCGCGGCGACGAGGGAAGGGTGAAACGATCGTGGATCGGGATAGGAACCTGTAGTTTCACCCGGCATTCGCCGCGTTGGTTGGTGTGTCTTCGACCCGCCGGGCGGGGTCACAAGGCGACGAAGATCGACGAAACGCCTGCTCTACCAACTGAGCTACGGGCCCATGGTGGACCCGGCGGGGCTCGAACCCGCGACACGGAGATTACGAGTCTGTAGTTTCGTCTGCATTCGCCTTGTGGCCGCGCCCGGCCGGAGCGTCCGGCAGTTGCCCGCCGGACATTTTCTCAGAGGTCGACCGCCTCGATCCGCTTGACGAACCGATCCGGTCCCGCACCGCCGGTGAACTCGGCGATCACCTCGAACACCCGGTCGGAGAACCCACCGATGTTCAGGATGTCCGCCCCGTCCGTCACCTGGCTGGTGCGGTAGGGCTGGATGTCGATGGCAACGAGCTTGGCCGACGGGTTGCGTCGCTTCAGCATCTGCCATTCCGCCATCATCGCCGTTCCCCGCATGGCGCTCTGATCCACCCACGACTCGTTGTCCGAGACGAAGATGACCAGATCGACCGCCGCCTTCTCGCCGTTGAGCCGGGCGAGCGGCGCCGAGCAGTTGGTTCCGCCGCCGCCGATCGCCGCCAGCTTCGCCGCGTTGGTCAGCACCGTGTCGCGCGGGTTGAGCGCCACGTTGACGACATCCCGCTCGAAGGGTAGCACCCGGGCACGCGGGTTCTTCCTCAGAACCGCCGCCGCCACCAGCGCCGCCACGTCGATGCAGCGCACCTTGGTGGTGGCGCCCTGACGGTAGCCCGTCACGGGCGAGGCCATCGATCCCGAGACGTCCGGGCAGACCGCAACCCGTCCGGCGAAATCCGGCACGTTGCGCAGCGCTATTTCCATCGCGTCCTGTAACGCCTCGCGGATCTCGGCGGGCACCCCCTCGGCGAGCGCCGAGTAGGTCGCCATGATCTGGTAGGGGAAGACGCGCGCCTTGCGGACGGCCTCTTCATCCCTGAGCCTCGACGCCAGCCACGTGGTGAACCCCTCGTCCGCGAAGAGGCACTGCCTCTCGAAGGTGTTGAGGTTCTGCCGCAGCATCTGCCAACCGGACTGCCGCGCGATCTCCATCTGCTGGCGCGGCGACAGATCGAGCGAGGTCAGCATCTGGAACGGCACGTTGGGCACCGATCCGGACGGATCCCGCTTGAACGCCTCGAACTCCGCCGCCACCGCCGGCAAGGCCGCCACGTCGTAGGGCTTGCCGATGAGGTAGGCGTAGAGCGCGCGGCGAGCCTCGGTCGCCGGCTTCGGGTGAACCATCTTGATCACGTCGGCGAGCGAAGGATCGTTGCCGACGCTCGCACGCATGATCTCGATATCCGAGGCCGTGTCCAGCCAGCCTTCCACGAGCCGCTTCGGGCGAGAGCCCAGCGACTTGCGCCCGACGGCGCCCGACCGCATCACCTGCATGAAGGTACGGAGCATCTTGCCGTTCTTCACGATGCGCGGGAAGGCGCGGGAAAACGCGTCGCCCGGCAGGGTGGAAAGCAACGCCAGGAGCGTCGCCGGCATGTCCTTCATGTAGCCGGACTCGGAGGCGTAGACCGCCACCTTGGCCAGATACTCCGGCTCGACCTCGGCGGCGAGCGCAAGAACGTCGGCGAGCTGGGTCCGGGCGTCGGCGTAGAAGGTTCCGTTGAAGGTTCCCGTCACCGCCAACTGGGCCAGCGCCGCCTTGGGCGTCAGCTCATAGGCCGGCGCGCCCTCGTGGTTCCGGGCGTTGGTCGCCGGGACCAGCTTGCCGACGATGCTTGCAAACAGCGACTTGTTTGCCATGGGGGTGATCCTTCTTCTGCGTTACGCCTCTCCTATTTCAATCGACGTGCCAAGTTGCCAAAACATCGGCAAAGAACGCTCGTATTTCTTATAACTATTTGATTCTATGTAACAAATTTCTTTCCGCGGGGGCGCTTGTTCGGTCTGGCGTCCGAACGAGGCTCGACGTGGAGCGCTGCCGCATGATAAGATGGGATAAGATTTTATATGATAGGATAAATCATGCGTCGGCGTGTCGCCATCGGCTTTCTTGGAACGACGCTCGACATCGGCAAGAGGGAAGATCGTTGGCGGCGGTGGCGGCCGACCGTGGCGCTCTGCCAGCAGCCGGATCTGTTCATCGATCGACTGGAGCTCATTCACGACCAGAGATCGCGATCGCTCGCCGAGCGGATCGCCGGCGACATCGGTCAGGTCTCGCCGGCCACCGAGGTGCGGCACAACCTGATCGAGCTGCGCGACCCCTGGGATTTCGCCGAGGTCTATTCGGCGTTGCGCGACTTTGCCGACGGCTACGCCTTCGACCCCGACCACGAGGACTATCTGGTCAACATCACCACCGGCACCCACGTCGCCCAGATCTGCTGGTTCCTGCTGGCCGAGGCGCATTACGTGCCGGGTCGCCTGCTGCAACTGTCACCGCCCAAGCGAGGGGGCGGGGATGAGGGCCATATTGGCTCGCATTCGATCATCGATCTCGATCTGTCGCGCTATGACGCCATCGCCACCCGCTTCGCCGCCGAGAAGGTATCGGCGACGTCGTTTCTGAAGTCGGGCATCGCCACGCGCAATGCCGCCTTCAACGGCATGATCGACGAGATCGAGCAGGTGGCGATCCGCTCCACCGCGCCGGTTCTGCTCACCGGACCGACCGGGGCAGGCAAGTCGCAGCTGGCGCACCGCATCTTCGAGCTGAAAAAAGCGCAGCGGCAGGTGTCCGGCAGTTTCGTCGAGGTCAACTGCGCCACGCTGCGCGGCGATCAGGCCATGTCGACACTGTTCGGCCACGTGCGCGGCGCGTTCACCGGCGCTCAGTCCGACCGGGCCGGGCTGATGAAGGCGGCCGACAAGGGCGTGCTATTTCTCGACGAGATCGGCGAACTGGGGCTCGACGAGCAGGCGATGTGCCTGCGCGCCATCGAGGAAAAGCGCTTCCTGCCCGTCGGCTCGGATCGCGACGCCACCTCCGACTTCCAATTGATCGCCGGCACCAATCGCGATCTTCAGCGCGAGGCGCGCAAGGGCCGGTTCCGCGAGGACCTTCTGGCCCGCCTTAATCTGTGGACCTTCGAGCTGCCGCCGCTCAGCGCCCGGCGCGAGGACATCGAGCCCAACGTCGACTACGAACTCACCCGGTTCGGCGAGCGCGAGGGGAACAAGGCCACCTTCAACGCCGAGGCGAGGGCGTCGTTTCTCGCCTTTGCGCTGTCGGAGGAGGCGACCTGGGCGGCCAACTTCCGCGACCTCTCTGCATCGGTCACGCGCATGGCGACGCTGGCGCCCAAGGCCCGCATCACCCAGGAAGCCGTCGCTGCCGAGGTAGGCAGGCTGCGGCGGCGATGGCAGGCCGAGGCCGAGCCGGTGGACCGGCGATCGCTGTCCGACGCGGTGCTGGGCGAACGCGCCGACGACTTCGATCTGTTCGATCGCGAGCAGCTCGCCATCGTCGTCGATGTCTGTCGCCGCAGTGCGTCGCTGAGCGCGGCCGGTCGGGCGCTGTTTGCCATCTCCCGCGAGAAGAAGGCCAGCAGCAACGATGCCGACCGTCTCAGGAAATACCTCGCCCGCTTCGACCTCACCTTCGAGGATGTCAGGGGTTAGGTTTCCTCCGTGGCCAGTTCAAACCCTTCGTCGATCCAGCCGGTGAGGCCGCCAGCCATGATCTTGACGGGGCGGCCGAGGTCGGCGAGGCGCAGGGCGCCACGGGCGGCGCCGTTGCAGTGTGGGCCGGCGCAATAGGTGACGAACAGCGTCTCCTCCGGCCACTCGGTCAGCTTGGAGCGGATGATCTTGCCGTGCGGCAGGTTGATGGCGCCGGGTACGTGACCCTTGGCGTAGAGCGTCGGGCTACGGACGTCGAGCAGCACGAAGTCGGCACCCTTGGAGAGCGCATCGTGCACGTCCCAGCAGTCGGTCTCGAAGGTGAACTCGGCGGCGAAGTGCTCGCGGGCAATGGCGCTCGGCGCGGCGGGGATCTCGGTAACGCCTGATTTCATTGGGCTCTCCTGTCGCTCGTCTGATGGCAGGATCTTGCGGTTGGCAGGTCGCGCTTGCAATTGGCGCGAATGACAATGTACGTAAAGATCATGCCAAACGACATGACACGCATTTCACCCCAGGGACCGCTTGCCGTCGCACTGCTTTACGACGGGCTCTGTACCTTCGAGTTCGGCATTGTCTCCGAGGTGTTCGGCCTCTATCGGCCGGAGATGGGGCCGGGCTGGTATCGCTTCCGGAGCTCAGCCATAGAGCCCGGCCCGCTCCGGGCGCACGGCGGCTTCACCTTCACGCCCGACGAAGGGCCGGAGATGATCGATCAGGCCGACATCATCGTCGTGCCAGGCTGGAAGGGCGCCGACGTGCCGGTGCCGGAGGCACTGTGCGAGCGGTTGAGGGCGGCGCATGCCCGTGGGGCGCGGCTCATCTCGATCTGCTCGGGCGCCTTCGTGCTGGCGGCGACCGGCCTGCTCGACGGCGGCACGGTCTCCACCCACTGGCGCTATGCCGAGGCGCTGCAGCGGCGCTTTCCGGCGGTCACGGTGGATGCCGCCTCGCTCTATCGCGAGCATGACCGCGTGTTCACCTCGGCCGGCAGCGCGGCTGGCATCGATCTGCTGATCGAGATCGTGCGGCGAGATTTCGGGGCGGATGCCGCCAACTCGGTGGCGCGGCGGCTGGTGGTGCCGGCGCATCGCTCCGGCGGGCAGGCGCAGTTTCTCGAACGGCCTGTGCCGCAACGCCCCACCGGCGAGGTGGCGCTGCTGCTCGACCGGATGCGCGAGACGCTCGATCGCGACTGGACCACCGAGGCGATGGCTGGGGCGTGCCGCATGAGCCTGCGCACCTTCCTGCGCCGTTTCCAGGAAGCGACGGGCAGCAGCCCCGGCGACTGGCTGATTTCCGAGCGCGTCGAGGCGGCCAAGGGGCTCTTGTCGTCCGATGACCTCGCCATCGAGGCGGTGGCGGCGGCCGTCGGTTTCGGCAGCGCCCATGCCTTGCGCCATCATTTTCGCAGGAAGGTGGGCCTGACGCCGACGGAGTATCGCTCGCGGTTCCTGAAGGTGGAGCGGCGAGGGTAGAGTGTTACTGTCCGTAGATCAGGGTCTGGTTGCCGCCGAGAGCGGTGGAGACATAGGGACGCAGGGCGAGGAGGTGCGCGTCTATCGGCGCGGACGGAAAGGCGCGGCGATAGAGTTCCAGGAAGGCGACGCTTTGGGCGGATGGCAGGCCCTTGGGGAAGGGCTCCTGCGGCTTGCCGGCGGCGGTCGCGATGGCTGAGGGATCGGCGACCGACTGCAGCGTGAAGTGGACGATCCGTGAGAGGGCGCCGTCGCAGACGTTGTAAGCCTTGATGCCGTTGGCCTCGGCGAAAGCGGCGACGGGCACCAGGGCATTGAGGGCGAAGAGGTGGTACTCCAAGGCCTTCTTGCCGCGCGTGAGTTCCAACGGCAGGCCGCCTTGCGCATTGGCGCCACAGACGCCGTCCCTATAGGTTTCAGTCGCCCAGTGGAGCAGTTTCCTGTCGTCGGTCACCACGGCGACCGACGCTGAGGCCAACGCCGCCCAATAGGCGTGGTTGTTGCGCGATCCCTTGAGCTTGTCGCCGGTCGTGGTGAAGAAGGTGTCGGTGGAGGTGGCAAGCCCGGCCATCCAGCGGCTGACGGTAGCAAGGCGCGCGTCGCCTTCGACGGCCGGTCTGATCTGGATCAGCGCGATGGCAAGCCCGGCGAGGATCTGGGCGCGTTCGAACTCGGCGTTCGGGTTGTCCATCTCGGTGAGCGCCCGTCCCTCGGCCCAGGTGCCGAGCCAGGCCAGCGCACAGCGGGCCTCGGCCGAACGCCCCTCTTCGGTGTAGCGATTTGCCATCTTCACGACGGTCTGGGCGAACTTGCGGATCGGCGCCATTTGCGCCTGGAAGGCCCGATCGGCATCCGGATCGACCGTGTCGCGCATCGGGCCGTCGTTGCCGTATTTGGAGATGACCTTCAGGCTGACGACGGGTGCCGGCGGCACGGCGCAGCTCTTTCCGGCCGAAAGGTCGCTCGGCATACGTGGCGAAAACGGTGGCTCGAGCTTTGCCGATGCACCGGAGGCGAGCCCGGCCATGGTCATCGCGGACAACAGGATGATCAGCAAACCGCGCATCTTGCCACCTCTTGTGGTTCCCCGATCCGCTGGTGGTTCTCTTGACTCCGACATTTGCACCCGCCCTATGACGCTCCGCTGATGCGCGCTTCCAGAAGGTCGACTTCCCTGACCAGCTTGCGGGCCGCTACGTCGGAAACCTTGCGGATGCGGGCGTTTCGGTAGATCTCGTCGCGTTCGGCATGCAGCGCGGCGAGGCGGAGCTGGCGCTCGATCTCGTCGATCTTGCGGGCGCGTTCGCGCTCGTCGCCGGTCTTGGCGCGCCCCTCGATGCGTTGGCGGTAGAGGTCGACGATGCGCGCGCCGGCCCCGATGTAGAGGTCGGCATCGGGGCGGCCTTCGCCCATTTCGTGTTGGGCCTGTTCGACCGCCCGGATGGCTGCTTCGGCCGCCGCCACGCGGGCGTAATCTTCCTCCTCCTGTTCGGAGGGCTCCGGTGGCAGCTTGAGGTTTTTGAGGAGATGCGGAAGTCCGACGCTGGCCGCCACCAGCGATACGATGATCACGCCGGCGGCCAGCAGGATGGCGAGGTCGCGTGCCGGGAATGGCGAGCCGTCGTTCATGGCCAGCGGCAACGTCATCACGCCGGCCAGCGTGATGGTGCCGCGGACGCCGGCCAGCGACGTCGCCACCACCAGGCGCCAGCTTGGGGTTTGCACGGCCTTGCCCCGGCGTGCCGCCTTGAACAGGAAGAAGCGTAATGAAGTCCAGGCCCAGAGGAGGCGCAGCGCCGCGAGCGCCAGGCTGATGGCGATGATATAGACCCAGAGCCACGCCGGATCGTGATGACCGGTTTCGCGCACGACCTTCGCCGCCCCGGCGACGATCTGCGGCAACTGCTCGCCGAGCAACACGAAGATGATGCCGTTGGCCGCGAACTGAATGGTCTCCCACACGGCATTGCGGCGGACGCGGGTGATGGCGAGCGCCTTGCCGGATTGTTCGGCGTAGCTCATCATGATGCCGGCGGCGACGGCGGCGAGAATGCCGGAGCAATGCAGGTGCTCGGCCAGCAGGTAGCTCGCGAAGGGGATGAGCAGGCTCACCAGGATCTGCGAACCGCTGTCTTCGCCGAACCGCCGCATCAGCCCGTTCTTGACGACGGTCGTGGCCCAGGTCACCCCGGTGCCGATCAGGATGCCGCCGATGGCCAGCCACAGGAAGGTGGTGAAGGCGTCGACGAGCGAGAAGGTGCCGGTCAGCGCCGCCGCCACCGCAAAACGCATGCAGACGAGGCCCGAAGCGTCGTTGAGCAGCGACTCGCCTTCGAGGATATGCATGATCCGCTTGGGGATCGGCACGCGCTTGGCGATGGCCGATACGGCGATGGGGTCGGTGGGCGAAACGATGGCCGCCAGCGCGAAGGCGACCGCCAGCGGCATCGACGGGATCAGCCAGTTGATGAAGAAGCCGACGCCCACCACCGTGAAGACGACGAGGCCGAGCGCCAGTTCCAGGATGGTGCCCTTGTCGCGGAGCAGCCCCTCCTTGGGAATGCGCCAGCCATCGAGAAACAGCAGCGGCGGCAGGAACAGCAGGAAGAAAATATCCGGCTGCAGCCGGACGCCGAGGTCGGCCACCGAGGCGATGCAGGCGCCCAGCACGATCTGGTAGAGCGGCAATGGCAAGGCGACGGGAGACATGCGCGCAAGCATGCCGCTGACGACGACGGCCAGCAAAAGGACGAGGGCGATTGCGACCGTTTCCATGCCTATCTCGCGGACCGGGGTGCTGGGCGGGCCGGTTGGCACCCTTGTTGGCAAATCCCCCGCCGTGGCGGGGGATCAAGGCTACTCGCGATGCGACAAGCGCTTCACTCGGCCGCTTCGAACAGCGGCACCTGGGTCATTTCCGGCACCAGCACCATGCCCTTGTCGGTGATGCGGATTTCCGGAATGACCGACAGCGGGATCAGGTTGAAGCCCATGTAGGGCAGGGTGCAGCCCGACTTTTCCCACTCGGTCTTCAGCGCCTGCACCTCGCCGGCGACGAGATGCACCCGCTTGTCGGACATCAAGCCGGCGACCGGCAGCGGCACCATGGCCGTTACCACGCCATCGCGGACGACGCAGATGCCGCCGCGCTCGGCCTCGATGGCCTCAAGCGCCACGCGCATGTCGGCTTCGTTGGTGCCGGCGACGATGATGTTGTGGCTGTCGTGGCCGACCGAGGAGGCGACGGCGCCATGCTTCAGGCCGAAGTTCTGCAGAAGGCCATGTGCGACGTTGCCATCCGATTTGCCGTGACGCTCGACGACGGTGACGAAGGCGAGGTCGTGGCGATCGAACAGCGTCTGCCAGTCGTTGGCCGGCTCGAGCTCCAGCTTGACGTGTTTCAGCACGATGCCCGGCAGCTCGGTGCGGATGACGTTGGCAGTCACCGGTGCGGTGGGCAGTTCGGGCGTCAGCTTCAGTGCCTTGGGCAGGTGCACGGTGGCATAGGCGGCATCCGGGTAGCGGTAGCGCGCTTCGAGCGCCGACTCCAACGTCGGGGTTACCGCGCGATGATCGACCATCAGCTCGCCGCCGTACCAGGTGCTCTGCGGCACCAGATCGTCGTCGAGCAGCACCAGGTCGGCGCGCCGGCCGCCACCGAGGCCGCCGATCTCGCCGTCCATGGCGTAGCGGGTGGCGCCGGAGATCGAGCCGAGCGCCCAGGCCGTGGTGCGCGGCACGCCGATCTTGTAGGCCTGCCGCACCACCCAGTCGAGGCCGAAGGCCAGGAGGTCCTCGGCGTCGCGGTCGTCGGTGCAGACGGCGATGCGGCGCGGCGAGGCGCCGAGCTCGGTCATGGTCTTGATGGCCTCGGGCAGCGAGTGCCAGGGGGTGGTCGGCGGGCCGCCGCGCAGGAAGATCCAGACGCCGGCTTCCAGGAGGTCGTCGGCGATGTCGCGGTCGACGGCCTCGTGGGTGTCGGTGACGCCGGCGGCGGCGTAGGCGGCGACGAACTCGCGGCCGTAGACGTGGCCGGAAACGGGACGGCCGCGACTGAGGGCGGCGGCGATGATGGCGTGGCTGCGCTCGTCCCCCATCGTCACCGGCACGAAGTCCATCTTCTCGCCGAGGGCGACGGCCTCGGGCCACTTGTCGAACAGGGCGCCGATCTTCTCGGGCGTCAGGTCGCCGCCGGCCGTTTCCAGCTCCGGCGAGGTGGCGGGCACGGTGGACGCCAGCGTGTGGAAGATGGAGAGCGGCGCCTCGCGGGCGTCCTCCATCATCGCCTCGATGCCGGCGACGTCCATCACGTTGCCGATTTCGTGGCTGTCGCAGAAGATGGTGGTGGTGCCGTTGAGCAGCGCGGCCTCGGCGTAGGCGCAGGCCGTTACCATCGAGCTTTCGATGTGGATATGCGGATCGACAAGGCCCGGTCCGATGATGCCGCCACGGGCGTCGTAGATGCTGGCCGAACCGCCCCGGTAGCTGCCGGCTTCCTTGACGGCGGCGATGCGGCCACCGGCAATCCAGATCTCACGGTCGTTCAGAATGCGGTCGGAATAGGTGGAAAGGGCACGGGCGCCGGTGATCACCAGGTCGGGATCGGCACGGCCGGACGCCACGTCGGCAAGGCGACGGGTCAGAAGGTGCAAGGGCTTGACGGAAAAGCGGGTCGGCTTGGCTGTACTGGGCATCCGGACCTCGGGCTCGTTTCAAAGAAGCCCCATCGGTCGGCCCGATCGGGGCCGCGCCATCGTAAACACGGATGAGGGCGTTTCAAGCGCAAACTGAAACTGCAAAGCGCAGCGCGGCCGGTGCCGGCTTCTCCAGACTGGCGTTGTGCCGAGTGTCGGGCAGTGTGAGGCAATGTCCGGCATCATCACCGATGCGGATGAGTGCAAGCCGTGGTAGTGGAGTGGAGGGGATTCTCTTTTGGAGGGCGCCATGAAGGCTTGGGTATGCCTCGTCGTTTTGCTGCTGTGCACGGAGGCTTCGGCACGGGAGGTATCGGCCAAGGACAAAAGAATGATCTACAATCTTTACAGTCTTACGCTCGCGTCGGAACTGTGCAAGGACGATTACGTCTTCAACGAAGAGGTTCTGACGTATTTTCTCAAGAATGCGCATCTCAATGTTAGCGAGGACGATGCCAAACCAATCACGGAGGAGGCAGCCTCCGATGCGCAAGCCGTCATAAAGAGAGCAGGTGTCGACAGATACTGTGAAGTTTTCTATTCTAAATTTGGCGGTGAGGAATACGCCAATTTTATGACAAAGAAATAGGCTATTTAAGCGCAGTTTGTGCGTACTGTTCCAAGTATGCGGATGCGGCCTGCAAGAGAACCTTTGTTGGGACTTTCTGGCTCTATGAGTTGCCTCTGTTGCCCCTCATCGTGATGCTGCGCTTTTTACTCAGAAGTCGATTACCTATTGGGGCTGAGGCAGTAGCAGTTTTCTAGGGCATTTCCGGCGAATACCGGTTTTTCTGAACTTCTATACCTTTTTGTTTCTTCGCAACTTCGGACGCAAAGCCGGTTTCCACCTTTGCTGAAGCTGCCCTGGATCGATCGCAAGAACCTGGGTCAAGGCGACGCCTGTTCGCCACGCTCGCCGATCCACTCGGCCAGGAAGCTGGCGACGGTGCGCAGGAGTGGGTCGCCCTTGCGGGACTCGTGGTAGCAAAGCCAGAGAGGCGAGGTGAAGCTGGGAAGGGCGGCGCAGAGCACGAGGTTGGACTCGGGCGAGGCGGCGAGGGCGGGCAGGGCGCAGAGACCCAATCCGGCTCGGGCCGCGGCCAGAAGGCCCGAAACTGAATTCGACCGGTAGGAGATGTGTGCCTCGCCCGCCCGCGACAGCAGCCAGACGTTAGGGGGCGTTGACGCCATGGAACCGTCACCGGCGATGATCGGGAAGGTGGCGACGTCGGCCTCGGAGAGCGGTTCGCCTTGCTTCTCGATCAGCGGCCCACTGGCATAGATGCCCCAGACGGAGTCCATGATCCGTCGGCGGATCACCCCATCCAGCTCGTCGGCGCCGCCAGCGCGGATGGCGATATCGGCTTCACCGGATGCAAGGTCAAGGCGCTTGTCGGTGGCCACGATCTCCACCGATACATGCGGGTGAGGGTCGCGCAGCGCGGCGACCGCCGGTGCCACAAGTCTTGCGACGGCCAGTTCCGTGGCTGTGATGCGGAGCGTGCCCGACAGCTGGCGGCGGCGCTCCTCTGCCTTGTCGAGCAGGGCAGCCGCCTTTTGCTCCATGGCCTCGGCCAGCGGCAGCAAGGCTTCGCCGTCGGCGCTGAGGCGGTAGCCCTGTTGATGCCGGTGAAACAGCTTGAGGCGCAGCGACTGCTCCAGATCGGCGATGCGACGCATGACGGTGGTCTGATTGACGCCGAGCGCCCGCGCCGCCCTCAGCGTGGAGCCATGACGAGCGGTGAGGATGAAGGCACGAAGGCTGTTCCAGTCAAGCATGATCCATTCTGCGCTGACGCAGAACCGGACTGCAAGGGCGCTGCTCGTGAGCGAGAAGCATTTCTTCTAGATGGACCAGCGTCGAAGCCGGGCCCATGGGCAGGCGGAACAGGAGGGACCATGTCGGAAACAAGCGCGAAAAAGCAGATCGTCCTGAACTATGTGGAGGCGATGAATGCCGGGGACTTCGAGCGATTGGCATCCCTCTTTTCGCCGGACGCCACAATCCATGGCGTGGTCGGCAAGGGGGCGGTGGATTTCGCCATGCCCGTTTGGAAGGATCTGCATGCGGCGCTTCACATGCACCTTGCCGTCGAGGAGATGATCGAGGAGGGCGATATGGTTGCCGCCCGCTTCAAGGAGACGGGCAAGTCCGTTGCACCTTTCCGGGGGCTGCCGGCCACCGGCAAGACGTTCGAACTGACGGCCATAGAATGGTTCGGGCTGAGGGATGGCCTGATCGTCAGCCGCCACGGCGTGCGCGACAGCGCTTCACAGGCAAGGCAGCTTGGCTGGGCGTGATGGACGCCAAGAGGTAATGCAGCGAAATGAAACGGCAGACGATGCTGATGAGCCAGCCTTACGAGGCGGTTGATCCACGGTCTGCAATTTCTATGACGAAGAGATCCCCGCGAGCACATGAGTGATGTGATCGCCACGCGATCATCGAAGCGCCGGTATGCCGTCGCGTCTTGGCGGATCGAAAAGGCGACATGCCAAGCGTGCCGCCAGCCAGGCACGACGCTCTCTCAAAAGCAAAAGCGCCGGTCTCGATGGCCGGCGTTTTCATTTCAGGGTGACATTCCTGGATAACCTCAGGCACCGCCGATGATCGGGGCCCTGAAGACGCCGTCCGCCCAGCCGCTTCCCGCGACGGGCGCCGAAGGGGAGAGTCGGGGCGGCTCTCATCACGGGAAGTTGACTGCTGGTCCGACGATAACGACATGCCCCGCTCCACCCGGACGGGATGGAACGAGGCATGCGCTTCCTCGATCCGGTGATTGTCGCCCTTCAGCAGTAGTAATGGGGCGCAGCCACCAGTTATCGTGCGGTGCTCATGAGTTTGCCGCAGCGATCAGTAGGCAATTGTTAGAACTGGAGGTCACTCAAGGAAGTTAATGTCCAGCGAATTCTTGCCTCAATCGAGGATCGATTGCGTAAGTTCACCGGTCACCTCCTTTCGTTTGTTTCAGACAAGATGGAGCATGAACCCGATTTCAGAACGCCGCAAGTCAAAAAACAAAGCTGACTGCCACTATCCGTATTCTATCAGAGGCAAGGTTGCTCGGATCACCAACGCTCGGTTTTTGCGTCAAATAGAAATTGAAACAATCACTTAGAGGAAAAGTGAACATGGCGCGGGATCGCTGTCGCCGATCTTTGCCGATGGGTGGACGATCAGCCGGCTTATCCCTTGTATTGACGCGAGGTAGACACAATTCTATGCGAACGAACGTTCGCTCGCATCAATGAGCGCTGCTCCCGGGGGCTTCATGGACTTCAACGCGCCACAAACCTTATCCGCGCAGCAGGACGAGCGGCGTGCCCACATCCTCGACGCGGCGCGGACCTGCTTCTCGCGGGCCGGCTTTCATCGCACCTCGATGCAGGAGATCTGCGCCGAGGCGAAGATGAGCCCCGGCGGGCTTTATCGCTACTTCGCCTCCAAGGACGCCATCATCGAGGCGATCGCCGAGGAAGAGCAGCGCGCCGGCCGGCGCATCCTGGAGATCATGCTGGAGCCGGGCACCCTGCACGATCGCCTCTTGCGCTGCGGCCTTGCCTATATCGACCAGATGCGGGACCGCCGCGCCGTGCAGATGATGCTCGAGGTTTATGTCGAGAGCATGCGCAACACGGCGGTCGGTGCCTTCTTCGCCAAATGCAAGGAAGAGAACCGCATGCTCATGCAGACCGTTTTTGCCCAAGCCATGGCCAACGGCGAGATTGCCGCCGGTGCCGACGTCGACACCATCATGATGACGCTGGTGGCCTTTGCCGATGGCGTCATCAACTCTGTTGGACATTGAGATCCTTCAGTCTTGCGTTGAGGATGACGATGATCTTTCTCATAAGGGCGCCGATTGCGACGATTGGCCTCTTTCCGTTTTGGATAAGGCGTTGATAGAAGTCCCGTAATGGTCCCT
>JARKNW010000175.1 GCA_029976075.1 Pleomorphomonas sp. | reverse complement strand
CGATGTCGATATCGAGATAGGGCAGGATCAGCTTGTCCTTGATCAACTGCCAAATGATGCGGGTCATCTCGTCGCCGTCGAGATCGACGACCGGGTTCGCAACCTTGATCTTCGCCATAGTGGGGTGACCTTCCGAACGTGGGACCGGGGCCTTGGGGCCGGTTCGTGCGCCTGCCGATACGCAAACGCACGGATGCACCGCCTGTAGCATGGCGTTGCCGCCGAGGCCAGTGCAACCGCTTCGCTTTTGGGCGTACGCTGACGTAAACGGAAGGTCTTCGCGGTTGGGGATCAGGACGGGAGCGTGACGACCACCGGTCCGTTGCGGGTGGCAACGATGGTATGCTCGAACTGTACGGTCGGCGCGCGCGGCTCGGAGTAGAGCGTCCACTCGTCATCGCCGTCCTCGGCCCATTCGGCTCCCAGCGACAGGAACGGTTCGACCGTGAACACGAGCCCCTCGTTGATGATGCGCCGCTCGTGTGGATCGGGCCAGGTGGCAATCTCCGACGGATCCTCGTGCAGAGACCGACCGACGCCGTGGCTCGCGAGATTGCGCACCAGCGTATAGCCATTCTTGCGGGCGAAGGCGCCAACGGCACGGCCGATGCCGGCCAGTGGCTTTCCCGGAGCGACGGCGCCGATGCCCGCCCACATGGCGCGGCGGCCATCGCGGCAGAGCCTGTCGAGTTTGGCCGGGGCGGGCGAGACGGCGAACGAGGCGCCGCTATCGGCAAAGAAACCGTCCTTCGAGGCCGAAACGTCAAGATTGATCAGATCGCCGACCTTCAGAACCCGGTCACCGGGGATGCCGTGGGCGATTTCCTCGTCGACCGAAATGCAGGCGATTCCAGGAAAGCCGTAGGTGGCTTTCGGCGCCGGTATGGCGCCGGCTTCGTCGAGTACGCGTCCGGCGATTTCGTCGAGCTCCGCCGTGGTGACGCCGGGGCGGACGGCGGTCGCCATGGCGGCTATGGCGTCCGCAACGGCTCGGCCGATCGCCTTGAGCCCGTCGAGTTCTTCTTCGCTGGTAACAGTCAATGTGGTTACTCCCGGCGCGGAGATCGTCCGGAAAGTTCGCTCCGGTGGGTCGTTTGATGCCACTTGCCGAAGCGAACTTTCCGGCGGTCTCTCGCTGCCGTTATTTGTGTTTGCCGATCCAGGTCGCAAAGGCGGCTAGGAAACCGTTCAGGAAGGACTTGGTGTCCTCGTTGACGAGTTTTCCATCCTTATCCAGGAGGTCGCCGACCTTGGAAATATAGGCCTCGGGCTGTTGCATGACTGGCATGTCGAGGAAGACCAGCGGTTGCCGCAAGTGATGGTTGGCGCCGAACGCACCGAGGTTGCCGGGCGATACGCTGACGATGGCAGTCGGCTTGCCCTTCCATACGCTCTGGCCGTAGGGGCGTGAGCCGACGTCCAGGGCGTTCTTCAGAAGGCCGGGCACCGACCGATTGTATTCGGGCGTCACGAAGAGCACGGCATCCGCCCCGACCACTTCCTTCCGAAAGCTGGCCCACGCAGCCGGCGGTGTATCGCCGTCGATATCAGGATTGTAGAGCGGCAAGTCGCCGATCTCCACGGTGCGGAGCCTCAGCTTATCCGCGGCAAGCGTTGCGAGGTTGTCGGCAACTGCTCGCGAGAAAGATCCCTTGCGCAGGCTGCCAACCAGAACCGCGACATCATAGGCCATGCTTTTCTCCTTTGCCCCGGCGGAATCGCGGTTGCCGCGTTCCGTCTCAATACCGTCGGTTGCAATCGGCGCGACGGATCGTCCTTGCCGTTATAAGGGATTTGCCGGAGAAGTGTCCATGCGGGTGATGGACCTGCCGAATGGCCCGGAGACTGGAAAATTTCCTTTGATTGTTGACTCTGTCGACAAGTATTGTTGTATTGATTGCTGGAATCGGGAATTTGTTCGGCATGGATGAAATCGATCGTCAAATCGTGATGTGTCTGGGTGATGATGCGCGTCGCTCTCTGGCCGATATCGGTGGTGAAGTCGGCCTGTCGACATCGGCGGTGAACGAACGTATCCGCCGCCTGGTGGCAAATGGCGTCATCCGTCGCTTCACCATCGATGCCGATGCCGAGGCACTCGGGCTCGGTATCAGTGCCTTCGTCTTTGTAGGGCTTGCTGCCGATGCCGATGAGACGGTGTTCCGGGCGGTGGCGACCGCTCATCCCGACATCATCGAATGCCAGCACATCACCGGCGGCTGGAACTATCTCATCAAGATCCGGGTGGCATCGCTCGCCGGCATCGAGTCGTTCCTCGATGAGTTCAAGCGGCGGCGGCTCATTGCTCGCAGCGAGACGATGATTGCGCTCTCGACCGTTGTCGAACCGCCGTTCCGACCAAGGAGGGCGGGGCCGTGAGCGTCTTGCTCCTAGCCGCCAAGGGGTTTGCCCTGGGGTTCGCCATTGCCGCGCCGCTTGGGCCGATCGGCGCGCTCTGCATCAACCGCACACTGCAACGTGGCTTCTGGGTGGGGCTTGCCGGTGGGCTTGGAACGGCCTTAGCCGATGCTCTCTATGGCGGATTGGCGGCGGTCGGCTTCGCTGCCTTCTCGGTCTTTCTCAGCGGCATCGATGCCCCGATGCGGCTTTTTGGCGGGCTTGCCATGATCTGGTTCGGTTGGCGGGGTATGCGGCCCAGAGAGCCTCGGCCGGCTGCCGAGATTGGCGCCCGCGACCTTCTCGGTACCGTCGGCGCCACCTTCCTGCTTACCATTGCCAACCCGACGACCATTCTGTCCTTCGCGCTGTTCTTCGCGGGGCTCGGTCTTGCCTCGGTGGCCGATGCCGCGTCGAAGGCTGTGGTGGTGGTTGGCGTCTTTGCCGGATCGCTGGCCTGGTGGGTCATTCTGACGGGCGGCGTGGCGCTGGTCCGCCATAAGGTCAGCGACCGTTTCGCCCTGTGGGTGGGGCGACTGTCGGGCGGCCTGATCCTCGTCTTCGGTCTCCTGGCGGTTGGCTCCTTCGTGCTCGGCTTTCTGCGTTAGGCTCTCGATCTCTCGCGCATGCTCCTGAGACAGGCGTCGATGAGAACGCGCAGCTTCGGCTGCATGCGGCTCGACTTGGGATAGTAGAGGTAGAGCGCGTCCTGGGCCGGCGCGAAATCGTCGAGGCAGGTTTCGAGCCGGCCCTCGGCAAGTTCGCGGCCGATGTTCTGCGAGGATGCATAGGTCAGTCCGAGGCCGACCACTGCCATGGCGCGCAACAAGGCTGAGTCGTCGGAGGCGAGCTGCCCAGGCGGATCGATGGTCACGGCGACACCCTCCCGCTCGAACTCCCAGCGATAGAGGTCGCCGCTGTCGGGCAGGCGGAAGCGCAGGCAGACGTGACGGGCGAGGTCTTCAGGCGTCGCGGGTCGCCCGTGCTTGGCGAAATAGGCCGGCGAACCAGCGACGACCCACGAGAAGGGTGGTGTGACACGAACCGTCACCATGTCTTGATCGATGAACTCGCCGATGCGGATGCCGGCATCGAACCCGCCCCCGACCAGATCGTGGCGCTTGGTGTCGGTGAACACCTCGACGGCAACGTCGGGGTAGGCCGTCAGGAAGGCCGGCAGCATCGGCGTCAGCACCTCGCGGGCGGCGATGTGGTGGGTAAGAAGGCGGAGCGTGCCAGACGGCTTGTCGCTGAGGTTGGCGAGGCCTTCGAGCGAGCCGGCGATAGCGTCGGCCGCTGGTCGAACCTCGGCGAGAAAACGCCCTCCGGCTTCCGTGAGGGCGATGTGGCGCGTGGTGCGGTGGAACAGCGGCAGGCCGATGCGCTGCTCCAGTGTTCTCACCGCCTGGCTGATGGCGCCGGGGGTGACGCCGAGTTCGCGGGCGGCGGCGCGAAAGCTGCCGCGCCGGACGACGGTGAGGAACTCGCTAATGCCATCGAAAAGATCGGTTCGGGCCATGGGACCTTCCAAAATCGATGCCGCCGGCTCGCCCAAGCGTGATTTGGCGAACCCGGTCTCCGGACGCATACTAGCAGCTGTAATAGGCGCCGATTGTATAGATCAACTACTCAGCCTGTGTCATTTGGCGCGGCTATTCCGGGCGTTTGCTGGAACCTATGTTTCCGGTGGGCGCCAAGGTCGCTTTTGCCGTGCCGTGTCGCCCATCGTGCGCCTCTGTGCCGACAGTTCCCGTTCCTCAATTCCATTCTTCAAGGTGATGACATGCGCTACAACACGCTCGGTGGCACCGGCCTTCTCATTTCGGAAATCTGCCTGGGCACAATGACGTTCGGCGGTCAGGGCTTCTGGACCGCCATCGGGTCGCTCGACCAGTCGGTTGCGGATCGCATCGTGGCCGGCGCGTTCGACAAGGGCGTCAACTTCATCGACACCGCCGACGTCTATTCGGAAGGTCTGTCGGAGGAGATCACCGGCGAGGCGATCCGCAACTCGGGACGCTCTCGCTCCGACGTGGTGCTGGCCACCAAGGTGTTCGGCTCCGTCGGCAAGGGCGTCAACGATCGCGGTGCCTCGCGCGGCCACATCATGGATGGCGTCAAGGCCAGCCTGAAGCGGCTCGGCACCGACTACATCGACCTCTACCAGATCCACGGCACAGACCCGGTGACGCCGATCGAGGAGACGGTACGGGCCCTCGACGACCTCGTTCGCGAGGGCCTCGTCCGTTATGTCGGCGTGTCCAACTGGCCGGCCTGGCGCATCATGAAGGCGCTCGGCATCGCCGATCGGCTCGGCCTCGACCGCATCGCCAGCCTGCAGGCCTACTACACCATCGCCGGCCGCGATCTTGAGCGCGAGATTGCGCCGCTGCTGCTCGCCGAGAAGGTCGGCCTGATGGTTTGGAGCCCGCTCGCCGGTGGTCTTCTGTCGGGCAAGTACACTCGCGATGGCTCCGGCGAAGGCCGCCGCGCCAACTTCGACTTCCCGCCGGTCAACAGGGATCGCGCCTTCGACGCCATCGACGTGATGGCCGAGATCGCCAAGGACAAGGGCGTGTCGGTGGCGCGCATCGCGCTCGCCTACGTGCTGCACAAGCCGTTCGTCTCATCGGTCATCATCGGCGCCAAGTCGGTGGAGCAGCTCGACGACAATATCGCCGCCAGCGAAGTGGCCCTGTCAGCCGACGAGCTCACTCGCCTCGATGCCGTCTCGGCGTTGCCGGCCGAATATCCCGGCTGGATGTTGGAGCGGCAGGGCAGCGAGCGGTCGGCGACTGTCGCCAAGCCCCGCTGATAGCCTGCCCCGAAACTCTACTGGGCCGGGCATCTGGCTTCGGTTCCCGTGCTTCCGGTGCTCACGAACCTGGAACTCGTTCCGCACGGTTGTCGATACCATCGCCATATGCCGCGGCCCAGCGAACCTCGAGACAGGCAATAGATGACAATCGGATGGCGCGGCAACGCGCCGCCTGCCTTCCGAACCTGCCCACGTCCAGGATTTCTCCCTTTTCTTGACCGACGCGATGTGCCAAACCCGCGCCGAAAGTGGGATAGGCAGGATCATGTCGGACGTTAATGCAGCCGGGCGCGGACCGGCCATCATCCTCTGCGAACCGCAGATGGGCGAAAACATCGGTGCAGCGGCGCGGGCCATGGCCAATTTCGGACTATCCGATCTCAGAATCGTCGCTCCGCGCGATGGCTGGCCCAACGAGAAGGCGGAAGCCAATGCTGCCAAGGCGACGCACATCATCCATGCCGCCCGCGTCTTTGATCGGCTTGAGGATGCCATCGCCGATCTCTCCTTCGTCTACGCCACGACGGCGCGCGATCGCGACGTGACCAAGGCGGTGCGCGGGCCTGTGCATGCGGCCAGGCACATGCGGGCGCTGGAAGCTCAGGGCGCCGGGGTCGGCTTGCTGTTTGGCCGCGAGCGCTGGGGTCTCAACAACGACGAGGTGGCGCTTGCCGACGAGATCCTGACGCTGCCCGTCGTGCCGGAATATGCCTCCCTCAACATCGCGCAGGCGGTGCTGGTGGTCGCCTACGAATGGCGCAAGGCGGGGTTCGACGATCCTGACAGCGCTCTGCCGTTTGCTGCCTCGGACCGGTCGCCGCCGGCCGGCAAGGCGGAGCTTCTCGGCCTGTTCGACCATCTGGAATCGGTGCTCGACGAGCGGCATTTCTTCCATCCTCCCGAGAAGCGGCCGACGATGATCCACAATCTCCGCGCCATCTTCCAGCGTCAGCAGTTGACGCAGCAGGAGATCCGGACGTTGCGCGGCATCATCACTTGCCTCGAC
Source organism: Pleomorphomonas sp. (assembly GCA_029976075.1). Lineage (GTDB taxonomy): Bacteria > Pseudomonadota > Alphaproteobacteria > Rhizobiales > Pleomorphomonadaceae > Pleomorphomonas. The sequence goes on along the minus strand of JARKNW010000175.1, from coordinate 1,261 downwards.
GGCAAGAACCACCGGCCGAAGAAGCGGATTACCGACGACAGCGAGATATAGACCCAAGGTTTCATTAACCCTGTCGGTCGAGGATGATGGTTGCTCGGCCCGATGTCGCCGCATTCGGATGACACTGCTGAGCAAACGATACTGGCTCTAGGAAACCCCATGCGCATCCTGGTGTTCGACAGCGGCGTCGGCGGCCTTTCGGTCGCTCGCGAGATCGGCAAGGCGCTGCCGGGCGCCGGCATGGACTATGTCGCCGACCTTGCCGTGTTTCCCTACGGCGAGCTGGAACCGGATGTGCTCATCGGCCGAGTCGTGTCGCTGATGGACGAGGCGCTCTCGGTGCTCGATCCGGCGGCGCTGGTGATTGCCTGCAATACGGCCTCGACGTTGGTGCTGCCACCGCTGCGCGCCCGCTTCAAGCTGCCGATCGTCGGCACCGTGCCGGCGGTGAAGCCGGCGGCCGAGCACAGTCGGTCGCGACTCGCATCGGTGCTGGCGACTCCAGGCACCGTGAAGCGCGACTATACGCACGACCTGATCGAGACCTTCGGCGGTGATTGCCGCTTCACGCTGGTCGGCTCGAAGAAGCTGGCTGAGCTCGTCGAGCGGGAGGTGTCCGGCGAGGCGGTGACCGATGCCGAGCTTCTTGCCGAGATCGCTCCCTGTTTCGTGGAAGAAGAGGGAAGGCGGACCGATGCCGTCGTGCTGGCCTGCACGCATTATCCGCTTGTCCTCGATCGGCTGAAGGCGCTTGCCCCCTGGCCGGTGGAGTGGATAGACCCGGCCCCTGCGATTGCCCGTCGCGTGGCCACGGTAACGGCTGGTGCCGGCCCATCGCGCGACGAAGGCGTCCCGCGCCGCTTCTTCTCGACCGGCCGTCATCCGGCACGTGCGATGCTCGACGCCTTCGGATTTGTCGAAGGTGTCAACCTCTTCGCCGACGAAATGCGGAAACTCGCGCTTGGTTAGTTTGACTGCCTCAGTCGCCGGTGGGCCTCCGGCCCTTAGGCTTCCGCTCCGCTAGACGCATTCGAGGCCATTCTTGCCTCGAATGCCGCTTCGCGCGGCGCCGTTTGGCGCCAGAAACCACTTTAGGTGGCTTCAGGGTTACAAATCAGCGCTTTGAGTTTGACACCGGCGGCCTACTCGACTATTCACCCCTCAACCCGCCGGTTCCTTGGTAACGAGGAGCCGGCGTGGCCGTTCACGTGTCCCGTGGGGGACCTGCCGCGCGCAGTGTTTCCCTGTCGGTTTCGGGTGG
>JARKNW010000063.1 GCA_029976075.1 Pleomorphomonas sp. | reverse complement strand
CTCGATCTGGTCGATGCGCTGAAGTCGGCCCTCGCCTAACCGGCGGGAACCAGCTAAAGACGGCCCCGGTCGCCCTGTGACCGGGGCTTTTTCATGCGACGGACGACGATGACCGACCACCACGGCCAGGACCAGAGAGCGGGAGAGCCGCGGGAAAACGCCTTCTTCGGCCGCCGCAAGGGCAAGACGCTCCGGAAGGGCCAGGCCGAGCGGCTGGAAAGCCTGCTGCCGCGCTTGGCGCTCGATCTCACGGCGCCCACCCCCGCCGACCTCGCGGCGCTGTTCCCCCAAGCGCCGGCCGAGATCCGGCTGGAGATCGGCTTCGGCGGCGGCGAGCACCTCGTCCACCGGGCGCTCGAACGGCCCGATGTCGGCTTCATCGGCGTCGAGCCCTTCGTCAACGGCATGACCAAGGCGCTCGGCCGCATCGCCGACGACGATATCGCCAACATCCGGCTGTCCGGCGAGGACGGCGTGCACGTGCTCGACTGGCTGCCGGAGGCGTCGCTGACCCGCGTGCTGCTGCTCTACCCCGATCCCTGGCCGAAGAAGCGGCACTGGAAGCGCCGCTTCGTCGGCGCCGACACCGTCGCCCGCTTCGCCCGCGTGCTGAAGGACGGCGGCGAGTTCTGGTTCGCCTCCGACATCGACACCTATGTCGACTGGACGCTGCGCCACGTCCGCGCCAATCCGCTGTTCGCCTGGACGGCCTCGGCGCCCGACGACTGGCGGCAGCCATGGGACGGCTGGCCGGGGACGCGCTATGAGGCCAAGGCGCGGCGCGAGGGGCGCGGCTCGGCCTATCTGACCTTTCGCCGCGCGGCGCGGCAAACGGTCGCCTGACGGCCCTTGCGGTCGAGGCATTGATTTCGGCGCGAAAGCGGGCTATATGGGGCGTATCAGTTCTGATGCGCTGCTAAAGCGGGTTGGGAGTGGGTCCGAGAGGTCCCGCTCTTTTTTATTGCCCGCGACGGCGGCGCGCCGCCAGGGATGCCGCCCACCGATGACCACCGAGGACCAGCCGCCCCTTCCGCCGCTCAGCGGCCAGAGCGTCGAGACGACGCTCGACGAGCCGCGCCTCGTCAGCGAGACCGGCGTCGAGGCGCGCGTCGCCGCCATCGTCGAACCGGCGCTGATCGACCTCGGCTATCGCCTGGTCCGGGTGCGGACGACCGGCATGAACGGCGTGACCTTGCAGATCTTCGCCGAGAAGACCGACGGCACCATGAGCGTCGAGGACTGCGAGGCGGCCAGCAACGTCATCTCGCCGCTGCTGGATGTCGACGACCCGATCGGCAAGCCCTACACGCTGGAAATGTCGTCGCCGGGCATGGACCGCGTGCTGGTGCGGCGTTCGGACTTCGTGCGCTGGTCGGGCTTCGAGACCAAGCTGGAACTCGCCGTGCCGGTGCATGGCCGCAAGCGGTTCCGCGGCTGGCTGACCGGCGTCAAGGACGACAAGGGCGGCCTGCATCTGTTGCAGGCGCTCGAGGACGGCACCAAGGATATCGAATTCCCGCTCGACGGCGTCGCCGAAGCGCGCCTCGTGCTGAACGAGGCGCTGATCCGCGAGGCGCTGAAGGCGGGCAAGAGCTGACGAGGACGCCGGGCGGTTCGCCGCCCGGACAGCAAACCGGGATCATCCCCGAAGGACGGAACAGGACCCCATCGAGGGCAGGAGACGAAGACTATGGCCGTCAGTGCGAACCGTTTGGAACTCTTGCAGATCGCCGACGCGGTGGCCCGCGAGAAGTCGATCGACCGGCAGATCGTCATCGCCGCGATGGAGGACGCCATCCAGAAGGCGGCCCGTTCGCGCTACGGTTCTGAAACGGACGTCCGCGCCGAAATCAATCCGCGCACCGGCGAGATCAAGCTGCAGCGCCTTCTGCAGGTGGTGGAGAACGTCGAAAACTTCTCGACCGAGGTCGATCTCGTCGAAGCTCAGCGTCGTAACCCCGCCGCCCTCGTCGGTGACTTCATCTCCGAGCCACTGCCGCCGATCGATTTCGGCCGCATCGCCGCCCAGTCGGCCAAGCAGGTGATCGTGCAGAAGGTGCGCGAAGCCGAGCGCGACCGTCAGTTCGACGAGTTCAAGGACCGTACCGGCGAAGTCGTGAACGGCGTCGTCAAGCGCGTCGAGTATGGCAACGTCATCGTCGACCTCGGCCGTGGCGAGGCGATTTGCCGGCGCGACGAACTGATCCCCCGCGAGAGCTTCCGCTACGGCGACCGCATCCGCGCCATCATCCATGACGTGCGTCGCGAGCAGCGGGGACCACAGGTCTTCCTGTCGCGCACCCATCCACTGTTCATGGCCAAGCTGTTCGCCTCCGAAGTGCCTGAGATCTACGATGGCATCATCGAAGTGAAGTCGGTGGCCCGCGATCCGGGTTCGCGTGCCAAGATTGCCGTCATCTCCAAGGATTCGTCGATCGATCCGGTCGGTGCCTGCGTCGGTATGCGCGGTAGCCGCGTTCAGGCTGTCGTGCAGGAGCTGCAGGGCGAGAAAATCGACATCATTCCCTGGTCGCCAGATCCGGCCACTTTCATCGTCAACGCACTGCAGCCGGCCGAAGTCGCCAAGGTGGTGCTCGACGAAGATGCCGAGCGCATCGAAGTGGTGGTGCCCGACGATCAGCTGTCGCTGGCCATCGGCCGCCGCGGCCAGAATGTGCGCCTTGCCAGTCAGCTGACCGGCTGGGCGATCGACATCCTGACCGAGCAGGAAGAAAGCGAGCGCCGCCAGAAGGAGTTCAACGAGCGCACCGAGCTGTTCATGACTGCGCTCAACGTCGACGAAGTCGTTGGTCAGTTGCTCGCAACGGAAGGCTTCTCCTCCGTTGAGGAACTCACAGCGGTCGAGCGTGACGAGATTGCGGCCATCGAAGGCTTCGACGAGGAGACCGCCGAGGAAATCCAGGCTCGCGCCCATGACTATATCGATGCCAAGGAGCGCGAGCTCGACGAGGAGCGGATCAAGCTCGGTGTCGAGGATGCCCTGCGCGACGTGCCCGGCATTACCACGGCCATGATGGTGGCTCTCGGCAAGGATGGCGTGAAGAGCGTGGAAGACCTCGCCGGCTGCGCCACCGACGATCTCGTCGGCTGGACCGAACGCAAGAACGGCGAGACCATCCGCAACAAGGGCAGCCTCTCAGATCTCGACGTCAGCCGTACCGATGCGGAAGCCATCGTCATGGCAGCGCGTGTCGCGGCGGGCTGGATCGAGGCGCCTGTCGAGGACGAGGAAGCCACTGAGGACGAAGTCGTCGAAGAGGCGCACTGAAGACATGATGGGGGCCGCGTCGCGGCCCCTCAACCGGAAAGAGGACGATGGCACCAAGGTCTGAGACGGCGGAACGCAGTTGCATAGTTACGCGCGTCGCACAGCCGCCCGAGGGCCTCGTTCGCTTTGTCTGCGGGCCTGACGGCGTGGTGGTGCCTGACGTTCGTGGCAACCTGCCGGGTCGCGGCGTCTGGGTCACCTGTCGTCGCGACGTGGTTGCCGAGGCGGTCCGCAAGCGGGCGTTCTCCCGCGGCCTCAAGGAAGAGGCCAAGGCCGACGATGACCTTCCGGCCCTGGTCGAGACCTTGCTCCTCAAGGCGGCGCTCTCGGCCTTGTCGATGGCACGCAAGGCCAGCCTTGTGGTCACCGGCTTCAGCCAGGTGAGCGAGGCAGTCGGCAAAGGCGGCGTCGTCGCCGTTCTGCACGCCCGGGAAGCTGCCGACGACGGTCGGCGCAAGGTTGGGCAGGCGATCCGGAGACATCTCCGCGCCACCGGAGCGGATGGAAGCGGAGACGAAATGCCTGGGAATGCGGCATTAAGGCAACAACAACCGCCTTCCGGACCAAAGGTTATCGCCGGAATCTTCGCGTCGAGCGAAATGGATTTGGCATTGGGCGGCGCAAATGTGATACATGCTGCTCTGCTCGCCGGTGGGGCGAGCACCAGCTTCCTGAAATGCGCTGCAGCGCTGGCCCGTTACAGGGGCGAAGCGCCGGACACGGACTGGACAGCGGACCTTTCCTGAGGTTCGCCAATACGATTGGCCATTGCGCCGCCTTTGAAAGGCGCCGCGGCGGCCCGCGAGGATAGAGCACGGTATGAGCGATACGAAGAACACCGACGACAAGAGCACGTCCATGGCGCCCAAGAAGACGCTGACCCTTTCCCGGCGCACCGTTGAGCAGGGAACGGTCAAGCAGAGCTTCAG
>JARKNW010000174.1 GCA_029976075.1 Pleomorphomonas sp. | reverse complement strand
ACCTTCATCAGCGTCGACTTGCCGGCGCCGTTCTCGCCGCAGAGCGCGTGGATTTCGCCTTCCTCTACCGAAAAGCTGACGTCGCGCAACGCCATGACGCCTGGAAACGTCTTGGTGATGTTGCGCATCTCGAGGATCACGCGCGGCGCGGAGTGGGGCTCCGCGACGGGACCTGCCGGGCTGGCCATGCTTCTCCTCCATCGAGCCGGCTGGACTCCCCCGCGCCCGGCTTTAAAAGTCATCATATGATGACTTAATACGGGTGGCCGATTTTTCCGTCAACGACGAAGTGATAGGTAGCTTTGCGGGAGGACCCGCCCGCCGATCGGGCGATAGAGTGAGGCGCGTGTTCCGGAGGATGTCGGGTATGGACGAGGAAAGTGGCGTGCGGCGGCGGACCGGTCGGCGCCCCAAGACCGCCGAGTCGGGGCGGACGGCGCTGCTTAGGGCGGCGATGCACCAGTTCTCCCGCAAGGGCTACGACGGCACGTCGCTCCGCGCAGTCGCCGACGAGGCCGGGGTCGACATGGCGCTGATCAACCGGTTGTTCGGTTCCAAGGCCGGGCTTTGGTCGGCGATGATCGATCTCGCCGCATCCCATGAAAGCCGCAACGCGGCGCTCCGAGCCATCAAGGATGACACTGGCATGGGGGTGCGGCAGCGCCTGGAACTGTTCATCGAGGTGGTCGTCGATGTGGCGATCGACCTGCCGGTGTTCCCCGGTCTCCTGCTTCAGGAGGCTTCGACGCCGGGCGAGCGCATGGACATGCTGCTCGACCGGCTGATCGGCCCGTTCGGAGAGGACGCCATGCCGCTGATCGAAGAAGGCATCCGCCAGGGCGTGATCGCCGACGTCGCGCCCGGCGTCTTCTTCTCGCTGTTGATGAGCGCCATCACGCTCGCCATGGCGGCGCCGCACCACCGGCGCATGATTTCCACCGATCCTATCGAGCTGGCCAAGGTGGTGAAGACGGCGGCGAAGGCGATCTTCCTGAAGTAAGTGAGCCGTCAAACGGGAAGGGGCGTGTTCGACCGGTCTGAAAAAGCCTCACGGTGCGCTCCAAAGGTCTTATGGTTTGTAATGCCGCGCGACGAGACACTTGGCTTCCATCCACTTTGCACTTCGTTTGTCTGCCGTGCGCTGTGCGTCGTAAATAAAAGGCGATGAAGCCCTCCTCCGGTACTGGATTATCCCAAAAAAACTTGGGGGAATTGTTTGACTCGGTTGCGATATGCAACTTTTTGCAGAAATATAGTCGTTATGCAGCAATTTCCGACTTTGGTGAGTCTGGAATGGATAACGACGAAACCGGTGGATTCGGCTCCGCAAGCAACCCTGGCGGCGACATGCCGCTCTCCTCGGAAATCCAGCCTGGCAAGCACGGCAAGTCGCCGGGCGGTCCCGTCAACGAAAATCTCTACTATGTCGGTATTGGCGCGTCGGCAGGCGGTCTCGAGGCCCTGAGACCGTTCGTGGCCAACCTGCCGCTGCAAACCGACATGACCTACATCATCGCCCAGCACATGTCGCCCGACCACAAGAGCCTGATGGTCGAGCTGCTGGCGCGCGAAACGCAGCTCATTGTCCTGGAGGCGACCAACAATCTGGTTCCGCGTCCCGATACGATCTACGTGGCCCCTCCCAACGCCGACATCACCGTCGTCAAGGGGCGTTTCCGGATCAGCCGGCCTACCAACACCATCGGTCCCAAGCCCTCCGTCGATCGCTTTTTCATGAGTCTTGCCGACGACAGGCGCGACCATGCCATCGGCATTGTCTTTTCCGGGACCGGCTCCGATGGCGCCCACGGGGTCAAGGCGATCAAGGCGGCCGGCGGCATCTCGATCGCCCAGGACCCCAAGACGGCCAAATACGATTCCATGCCGCGCGCTGCCATCCGCGTCGGAGGCGCCGACCTGGTGCTGTCACCCAAGGACGTTGCCAACAAGTTGCCATCGCTGGTGCAATGGCCGCATCGGCCGCCGTCCACCGACGACGAGGAGCTGGATCCGCCGCCGCCGACCGTACAGGGCATCATCCAGCAGATCGCCACGCACACCGGGATGGACTTCGCCAACTACAAGGATGCGACCATCTCGCGCCAGATCATGCGCCGGATGGCCGCGTTGCAGATCCCGACCGTCGAAGCCTATGGCAAGCATGTCACCAGTCAGCTAGACGAACTCAGCACGCTCGCCAGCAATTTCCTGATCTGCGTGACATCGTTCTTCCGCGATGCCGATGCCTTCGAGATGGTGCGGAAGTTCCTGCGCGACCTCTTGAAGAAGAAGCGGCCGGGCGATGAAATCCGCATCTGGATCCCCGGCTGCGCCACGGGCGAAGAGGTCTATTCGATCGCCATCCTCCTGGACGAGGAACTGGGCGACGGACGTGACAAGTACCGCGTCCAGATCTTTGCCACCGACATCAACAACGATGCCGTCAGCGTGGCGCGCGCCGGAGTCTACCCGGAGGCGGCGCTCGCCGGCATCGACGCCGACAAGATCGGTCGCTATTTCAGCGAGCGCGACGGCATGTATGTCGTGCACAAGTGGCTGCGCGACCGGGTTCTCTTCGCCCGGCAGGATTTGGTGCAGGATCCTCCGTTCCTGCGCCTGGATATGATCAGCTGCCGCAATCTGCTGATCTACTTCAAGCACGACCTTCAGGATCGCGTCCTCAAGCTGTTCCACTATTCGCTGCGCGATAACGGCCTTTTGTTCCTCGGAAAGTCGGAGTCGGTGGCTCGTCTCGGCGGCCTGTTCATCGAGCTAGACCGCAAGAGCAAGGTCTATCTCAAGCGGGCCGTCGCCACGCCGGTGATCCCGGGTTTCTCGCGGGCGCGCGGGATCAACGTCATGCCGGGCGAGCCGGCCGCCGCGATCGACAAGGAAGCCGAGCACCTCAGCAGCGCCGTGGTTGGGCGCAACCGTCTGTTCGATATCTATGCCCCGCCGAGCATTCTGATGACCACGGCCGGGGAGATCATCGAAATCTTCGGGGATTGCTCGGCCTTTCTTGCCGTCCGCATGGGGCGGGCCGATTTCAACGCCTTCTCGTTGGTCATCCCCTCGGCGCGGCCCGAATTGCGCGCCTTTGCCTATCGTGTGTCGCGTGACAAGCAGACCATGGTGTCGAGCCTGTTCGAGGTGATGATCGACGGACGATCCGAGGCCATGCGACTTGCCGTGCACTATTGCGGCGAGAGCGCGGCCGAGGATGTGGCGCTGCTTCTGGTCAGCTTCGAGAAGGCCGAGGCCAGACAACTGGCCGTGCCGGACGCCGCGTCCACCGATCAGGAAGTGGCCGAGCGGGTGCGCCAGCTCGAGCACGAACTGATCCTCAATCGCGAGTATCTCCAGACGGTCATCGAGGAGCTGGAGACCGCCAACGAGGAACTGCAGGCCACCAATGAGGAAGCGCAGTCGGCCAATGAGGAACTGCAAGCCTCCAACGAGGAGCTGGAGACGGCCAACGAGGAGCTTCAGGCATCCAACGAGGAGCTGACCACCGTCAATGACGAGCTGGCGTCACGCACCGCCCAGTTGAGCGAGGCCTGCAGCGATCTCGCCAACGTGCTGGATAGTCTCGATCATGGTGTGCTCGTGGTCGGCCAGCAACTGGAGATCATCCGCTTCAATGCGCTGGCACAGGCCTTCTTCAAGTTGCCGGTCGACAGCTTCCCCAACTTCACCCTGGCGCTGACCGGCGTCCCCGTTGCCGAACTGCTGCCGCGGATCAACAGTGTGCTGCACAAGCGCAAGCCGCAGGAGTTCGAGTTCCGTCACGAAAATCGCCGCATCTACCAGTTCCGTCTCGTTCCCTATGTCGATTTTCATGGCGGGGTGAAAACCCAGAGCGTGGTGGTCTGCATTCATGACGTGACGGAGAAGAAGGAGGCGGAAGAAAAGGTTCTCCTGTCGGCGTCGGTGTTCGAGCATTCGTTCGAAGGCACGCTCGTCACGGATGCCGAAAACAGGATCCTGTCGGTCAATCCAGCCTTCACGCGCATCACCGGCTACAGCGAGGCGGAGGTCGCCGGCAAGAATCCCAGGCTGCTGTCGGCCGGTCAGCACTCACCGGATTTCTATCGGGCGATGTGGGAGTCCATCAGCCGGAACGGTGTCTGGAAGGGCGAGATCGTCAACCGGCGCAAGAATGGCGAGATCTTTCCGGAGTGGCTGTCGATTTGCGCGGTCAGTTCCGAGGAGGGAAAGACGGTCCGCTACGTCGCCGTGTTCAGCGATCTGACCGAGGAAAAGAAAGCCCTGCGGACCATCCAGCGCCAGGCCAACTACGACGCGCTGACCAACCTGCCGAACCGAAGCCTGACGACGGATCGGTTGCAGCAGATGCTGGTGTCGAGCCGTCACAACAACCGGCTTTTCGCGGTTCTGTTCATCGATCTCGATCACTTCAAGGACATCAACGATGCCTTGGGGCACAATGTCGGCGATGCGGTGCTGGTGCAAACCGGCGACAGGATCGCCCGCAACGTCAGGGATACCGACACCGTCGGTCGTCTCGGCGGCGACGAGTTCATCGTGCTGCTCAACGAGCTCGACAGTCTCGATGGCATCCTGCCGATCGTCCGCGGCATTCTCGCCGACATCGGGGAACCGATGGCGGCGGCGGGGCATGCGTTGCAGACGTCGGCCAGCATCGGCATCACCGTCTATCCGATGGATGGCGATACGCCCGAGCGGCTTCTGAAAAATGCCGACAGTGCCATGTACGAGGCCAAGAAACATGGCCGCAACACCTACTGCTTCTTCACCCAGGAGATGCAGGACGAGGCAAACCGGCGGCATTGGATCAGCTCGGAGATGGCGGCAGCCATCCAGGCCGGACAGATGCAGCTCCATTATCAGCCGATCATTCAGGTGGCGGACCGGCGGATCGTCGGCGCGGAGGCGTTGCTGCGCTGGCGCCATCCGGCACACGGCCAAATCTCGCCGGAAGTCTTCATTCCCATCGCTGAACAGAATGGCTCCATTCTTCAGATCAGCGACTGGGTTTTCAAAAGCGGCCTCAAGGCATGGGGAGAGTATTCGCAGGCCCATCCCGGTCTGCGCATCTCCTTCAACATGTCCGCTGCGGAGTTCGTGTCGCGCGAGCACATCGATGGCTTGCTGTCTCTCTTGCGCGAGAGCGATCTTTCGGCTCAGGGCAACGTCAGCATCGAGATCACCGAAAGCGTCAAGTTCTCGGATTATACCGACTATATCGAAACGCTGAACAAGTTCCGTCAGACCGGGTGCGGCGTCGCCATAGACGATTTCGGAACTGGCTTTTCGTCGATCAGCTATCTCAAGAAGATGCCGATCGACGTGGTCAAGATCGACCGTTCGTTCGTTCGCGACATCGGCCATAGCGAAAGCGGCGACGCGATGATCCGCGCCTTGATCCAGATGGTTCTCGCCATGTCCAAGGCATGCATTGCCGAGGGCGTTGAAACCCGGGAGCAGTTCGAGTTCCTGAAGGCCTGCGGCTGTACCTATGCGCAAGGGTTCCTGTTCGGTCGCGCGATGTCGCTTGCCGAGTTCGAGACGCTACGTGCGGCGGGCATCGAGATGGCTGACTAATGCGCTTCACCCGAAGGCCATGAAGTGAGGCCGGTCGGCGCGTTGCGCGCAGGACGGCGGGCGAGTTCGAACCGAGTCCGCGCCCAAAGGTCAGGGCGGCGGCCCGAAAATGTCCGGGTATCCGCCGCCCGATGCGCTGAGCATCAGAACGCCAGCTTGACGCCGAGGCGACCCGACGCCGACATCGACTTGTCGCTGTACAAGGTGCCGTCGATGCCGCCGTAGACGGCGGTGCGCTCGGATACCATGGCGTCGAACCCGACGCCGACGCTGGCTCCGACGACATTCTTGTCGGCAGAACTCGAGACGGTGAACTCGTTGTTGTCGAGGTTGGCACGCACTCGTCCCGAACCCAGATACTGGGTGTCGCCAAGCGCCGCCGTCGCCGTCACCGTGGCGGGCAAGCCGGAGGGCAGGGCCACTTGGTGCTTGAGTTCCACCTGCAGGCGGCCGTCCAGCGAGTGGGTTTGCCGGGCATCGAAACTGACGTTCTGCGAGGAGCCCTTCTCATCGTAGCCGTCGTAGAAGGCCCCGGTATAGCGCGCCTTGACGCTGGGTGTCAGCTGCCAGCGGGGCGCGATCTGGTAGCCGCGGCTCACCGACAGTTCGGGAGAAACGTACCAGCCCATGAAGTCGCCAGACGCGGTCTCCGCACCGTTGTTGATGGTCCGACTGGCCTCGTTGTCGATGCCGCCGCCGGTGATCGAGGCGTTCCACTGGAAGCCTTCGAGCTCGATGGCGCCGTAGAGACCCAGGAACCCGGTGTTGCCGGTCATGATGGAAGCGCCGTCGCCGGCAACGCTGCGCACACTGCCGCCGCCGGCAAAGAAGCCCAGCCGATGGTTCTCGAACTGATGGTCGACACCGGAAATCAGGCCATAGTGCGAGGTATGGCTGGAGAAGTCGCCATCGTTCGACGGCTGATAGCGAAGGCCGCCGAACACCCGGGCCCAGAACAGGTTGCCATAGCCATCGACGGCGACATTATCGCTGAGCATGCGAAGCGCCTTGGCTTCCTTGGTCTCTGGCTTCTCTTCGCCATACTGAAGGGCCGAGATGGTCGTCTCGCCGATCGTGACCTGATCGGGCCGCGCCACATCGAGCCCTAGAATGCTGCCGACAACATCCGAAACCGACGAGGTGTACTGCGTCGCTGCCTGGCTCGCCGAGGGAATGGACACCACGTTGATATAGCCGGACGAGGTGTTGGCCCGGTCGAGGATGACGGTCTGGCTGGTGTTATTCAGCGCAATGGTATTGGCGGCATCGAGGTACTTCGAGGCGGCGATGCGATAGCTGCCGGCGCCGAAGCTCGTCGTGTTGCCGATCGTGTTGTTGTAATCGACGAGGCCGTCAAAGGTGCCCGTCGGAAGGATGTTGAGCGTATTGCGGTCGGCGCCAAAGAACACGGAGGCAGTCCCGCCCGAGATGGCGCCCGAGTTGGTGACGGTGTTGCCCGACGTAGCCAGCCGGACGCCGTAGCTAGAACCACTGATGGAGCCGCTGTTGGCGAGTTGCCCGCCCGACAGGGTGACCTCCGTCGCCGAACCGGACAAGGATCCCGTCACATTGAGGGTGCCGCCATTGATCTCCGTGCCTTGCGTGTAGGTGTTGGTGCCCGAGAGGGTGAGGTTGCCGGCGTCCAGTCGAACCTTGCCAGCCCCGCTGATGGCAGCCGAAACGACATAGCTCGGATCGGTGAAATTGAACTCCAGCACGCCGGTGCCGGCACCGAACGCGATGGCCTTGGTGTCGAGAGTGCCGGCCGCCGCAGCCGCCGCTCCTTGAGCCGCACCGACATTCAGCGTGCCGGTCGATCCAGCCTGATCTGCGATCTTGATGATGCCGGTGCTGATCGTGCCGCCGCGGGTCACGGTCGCGGTTCCAGTGCCCTCGGAGCCGACGACGAACCGGTCGGTGGTGGTGATCGATGAGTCGGCGCCGGTGATCAGCACCGTGCCGCTCGAGTGAGCTTCATTGCCGGCATAAAAGCGGTTGCCGGTGATCTTGCCGCCGTTCGAGACCGTGATGGTGCCGTTGCCCAGCCGTCCGGCATTGATGTCGCCGGAGTAGGCCTGACCATTCGTCACGACGCTTGCCCAGGTCGAGCCGGCGCCGGTCACGGTCAGCGAGCCGCTCGAGCCGGCGAGATCGCCGACGATGCCCTGATAGTCGGAGACGGTCGCTCCATCGGAAATCGTCATCGTACCGGTCGAACCGGTGTTCTGGCCGACGAACAGCGCGCCGGCCATGTTCCAGGACGAACCGCTGCCGGTAACCGTGGCGGTACCGTGCGAACCGTTTCCCGTGCCAACGAAGCCGTCGGTGCTGGTAACGTCACCCCCGCTTGCAACGGTCAGCGTACCGGTACCCTCGTTGCCGACGTAGAGGCTGCCGGTATCGGTCAAGCGCGCGCCGTTGGAAATGGTGACGCTGCCGGTCGAGCTAGCGTTGTGGCCGATGATTGCCCAGGCCGTTTCCAGCCTGGCGTTGTCGGAAACGCTGACCGTACCGGTCCCGTTGAAGCCGACTGACAGGACCGTGTTTGCGCCGCCTGTGTTCCAGACCGAGCCGGACCCGCTGACCGACGCCGTTCCGCTGTCGCCGGAGTTGAGGCCGAGCCTGACGCCGGAACTGGTCACCGAGCCTCCGCCGGAGACGATGAGCGTGCCGTTGCCGCGGGGAGTCGTCGAGTCGGTATCGTCACCGCCGATGTAAAGATTTCCCGTGTTCCAGGACGAGCCCGCGCCACTCACCTTGGCGGTGCTCGTCGAGTGCCGCCCGATCATGGCACCCGAACTGGTCACCGCGCCACCCGAGAGGACGTCGAGTTCGGAGGCCCCAATGTTGCCGACGATGATCGAGCCGCTGCTGGTCCAGGTCGAGCCGGTGCCCGTCACGACGACCGAGCTGCCGTTCGCGCTTGTGAGGTGGCCGATGACGCCGCTGCCACTGGTTACCGTGCCGCCGTCCGATACCGTCAAGGCGCCGACCCCACCGCCACCGACGCGAAGCGCCCCGCTGTTGGTCCAGGAGGATGATGCGCCGGTGATTGTCGCGGTTCCCGTCGAGCCGATGCCATCGGCCAGATTTCCGTTGACGTTATGAAGCGTGCCGGACGTGACGGTCACGCTGCCGGCCCCGCCATAGCCGACGTAAAGATCACTGTTGGACGTGAAGGTGGCGCCACCACTGATTTCAAGGCTTCCCGAACCACCGGCGGCACCGCCGAGATAGGTCGTGCCAGCTTCCATCGACGCGAGATAGCCGAGGGAAATGATGCCCGCGCCAGCGTTGCCGACTGTGAGTGACCCGCTGTTCTGCCAACTGACGCCGGCACCCGACAGAAAAACGCTGCCTGTCGAGCCGTTATTGTAGCCGAGCGTGGCTGTCGTGGTTGTTAGGGTGCTGTTGATCGTCAGATCGCCGGTCGCGCTCAAGCCAACCAGGAGTTCTTTCGCGAAAGCGTCGTTGCCAGCGATCGTCACGCCGGCTTTGTCGATGCGGGCCGTGGTCGTCGCCGTCGGCGTGATGCCATCCCACACCCAGTTTCCGTCGACGAACCAGTTGTTATTGACGCTCCCGTTCCACATCACGCTCGGATCGGCGGCGGCCTGCTCGCAGGTAAGCGAAGAGATGGCCGTGGTGAGCAACGCTAGGGAGGCAACTCTCCGCAGGTTGCCATGGTTTTTTCCGTTTTGCGCAAGCGGCCCGGCCAAAGGTCTGGTCATGAAAAACTCATGCGTCTTGAATCAGTAAAATTAACAGTTCTTCATAAATTACTGACCGGCACAGCACTTGGCAATCGGCATTTGGGAGCGCAACGCAATCTCATGTTGAGCTGCGAGCTTGACCCGATCGGCGATAATTCAGGCCGGCAGGCGGATCGTGGCGCGCAGGCCGCCATGCGGGCTCGAACCGAGCTCGATGTCGCCGCCGTGGCTGCGGGCGACGTCGCGGGCGATGGCCAGGCCGAGGCCCGTGCCGGGAACGTCCTGGTTGCGCGCTGCGTCCAGCCGATAGAATGGCCGGAACACCGCCTCCAGCTCATGCTCGGGAATGCCGGGGCCGTCGTCCTCCACGGTGATCGACAGCCAGCCCTCGCGCCGCTCTCCGGTGACCCAGATCGCCGAACGACCATAGCGAGCGGCGTTGCCGATCAGGTTGGCGATGAGGCGACGGAAGGCCGTCGGACGCAAGGTCAACGCGCCATCGCCGGTGAACGTGTAGTTCGTCGCGCGCCCGGCGGGCTCGGCGGTCTGACGCAGGCAGTCGGCGATGGTGGCGTCGACGTCGAGCGGCTGCGGCATCTCGTCGGCATCGCCGCGTGCGAAGTCGACATAGGCTTCCAGCATGGCTTCCATCTCGGCGACATCGGAGCGGAGGTCGGCCGTCTCCTCTCCCTCGGGCAGCAGGGCGAGGCCAAGCCGAAAACGGGTCAGAATGGTCTTGAGATCGTGTCCGACGCCGGCCAGCATGGTGGTGCGTTGTTCGATCTGTCGCTCGAGGCGGCGGCGCATGCCGATGAAGGCGTGGGCGGCCTGCCGCACCTCGCGGGCGCCGGATGGCGCGAAGCCTTCCACCGGTCGTCCGCGGCCGAACGCCTCGGCAGCGGCGGCCAGTCGCTCGATCGGCTTGATCTGGTTGCGCAGGAAGATCAGCGACACCAGCACCAGGAACAGAGCGGTACCGACCATCCACACCAGGAAGAAGTGCCAGTTGGCGGCGTAGGCGAGGCTGCGGGCGAACTCCACCCTCAGCACGCCGCCATGGACGACCATCCGCACCTCGATGCGATTTTCGTCGATGTCGCGGATGGAAAAGGGCATGTGGGTCCGCTTGAGGATGCCCTCGGCCAGCATGGAATGGACGATATCGGTCGACGATCGGCGCATCCGGCCGATCTCGGTGGTGGGCATGATCTGGGCGTTGAGCCGCATGGCCTCACCGGTGGATTTCACGAGATCGATGCGTTGGGCGTCGGTGATGTCGATGTTGTCGGAAATGGTGGCAAGGCCGACGATCTGGCCGGCGACGGCCTCCGAGAGACGCTGGGTGACCAGCATCCAGTGGCGGTCCATGAAGACGCCGGTCAGCACGCCGAGAAGGATCAGCATCGGCACGACGACGATGAGCAGCGACCGACCGAGCAGGCCTTTGGGCAGAGACCGGTTGATGGCGCGACCGATGCCGATCCAGGCGCGGCGCACGACCGATGGGCTGTAGCGACCGACCAGGATGCGAATGTGTCGGATAAGATCATCCATCCGATCGAGACCGCGGGCGATGCGACCGCGAGGCTGGGCGGGCTCTGGCGTCTCGGCGTCGGTCTCAGTCATGTCGCTCATTCGAATCGCAACCTGTAGCCGACACCGCGCACCGTCTGCAGGAACATGGGGTTGCCAGGATCGGCCTCGATCTTGCGCCGGAGGCGATTGATCTGCACGTCGATGGTGCGTTCGCCGACCTCGCCTGCCTCGCCGGCCAGGGCCTCGCGCGACAGCGTGCCGTCGGGGCTGGCGGCGAACTGACCGAGCAATTGCCGCTCGCGGTCGGTAAGGCGAACCGGCCCGTCACCGTCGGAAAGTTCCTCGCGCTTGGCGTTGAACACGAAGCGGCCGAAGCGGATCTCCTCGCGGGTCAGCGGCGCTTCCGGTAGCGGTCGCCGCTTCAGGAGATTGTTGAGGCGCAGCAGCAGTTCGCGTGGCTCGAAGGGCTTGGTGAGATAGTCGTCGGCGCCGGCTTCGAGGCCGCGGATGCGATCGGCTCCGTCGGACTTGGCGGTGAGCAGCAGGATCGGCACGTCCTGCGCCGTGCTGAGCGAGCGGGTGAGGCTGAGCCCATCCTCGCCCGGCATCATCACGTCGACCACCATGATGTCGAACTCGATGGCGGAAATCTTGCGCCGCGCCTCGGCGGCATCGGCTGCGGCCGTGACGCGATAGCCGTGCCCACCGAGATACTTGGCGAGCAGTTGGCGGATGCGGCTGTCGTCGTCGACGACGAGGACGTGGCTGGCGCTGTCGGCGGGGGCGAGCGAGGCCATCGGTCAGTCCTCCGTCACGGCCGGCGCGCCGGGGTCGCGGGCGTCGATCATGTTGGCGAGGAAGTCGCGGACGATGGCGCGGGACCCTTCGGGCAGCGGGGCGAGGGCCCGCGTGAGGCGCACGTGCTGGCGGGCGGAAAGATCGGAGGCGAGCTGCTCGCCCTTCGGCGTGGCATAGAGCAACCGCTCCCGCCGGTCGACCGGACCGGGGCGTTGTTCGATATAGCCTTCGTCGATCACCTGCTTCAGCACGCGGCTGAGACTTTGCTTGGTGATCTGAAGAATGTCGAGGAGATCGGAGACCCTCAGGCCCGGATTGCGCATCACGAAATAGACGACGCGGTGATGGGCGCGGCCATAGCCGATGGCTTCCAGAATATGGTCGGGCTCGCCCACGAAGTCCCGATAGGCAAAGAACAAAAGCTCTATCAACTCGAGGTCCAGTCCGTCGCCGCCGCTGCCATGAGGGCGACTCACACCTGGCTTTTCGGGCGGAGGTACGGCGTCAAAGGAGAAATTTATGGCAGCCATGTTGACATACTTCGATTCATTTGTTACTTGAATAGCCGTCACGACGAAACGATCGTTCGCACGACGCGGTCGTCACGGACATCCGGCGCCCTAGGGATCATCCATCGATTTCCGAGCATAACCGCTTGTCGACGCCGAGGCAAAACGTATCCGCGTGCGTGCCGTACCGTTGTCCGGAGGTGCCGGACAGCAAAGATAAGAAAAGGTCTGGGAGTTTTAAGATGGCCAGTGTCCCCTTTGACAGCCGCGACGGTGTGATCTGGTACGACGGCAAGTTCGTCGACTGGAAGGACGCCAAGGTGCATATTCTGACTCATGCGCTTCACTATGGCAGCGCCGTCTTCGAAGGCGAGCGCGCCTATGGTGGTGAGGTGTACAAGCTCCGGGAGCACAGCCAGCGTCTGCTCAACTCCGCCGAGATCCTCGGTTTCAAGCTGCCTTACGATCTCGCGGAGATCGAGGCGGCGACCAATGCCTCGCTCGCACGCTCCGGTCTCGTCGATGCCTATGTCCGGCCGATCGCCTGGCGTGGTTCGGAAACCATGGGCGTTGCCGCTCCCAACAACACCATCCACATGGCGATCGCCGTCTGGGAGTGGCCGAGCTATTTCAGCCCGGCCGAGAAGCTGAAGGGAATCCGCCTGACCTGGGCGCCCTACCGTCGTCCCGACCCGCTGACAATCCCCTGCAAGTCGAAGGCGGCCGGTCTCTACATGATCTGCACCATCTCCAAGCACGCGGCCGAAGCGCAGGGCTATACCGACGCGCTGATGCTCGACTATCGCGGCTATGTGGCGGAATCGACCGGTGCCAACATCGTCTTCGTGCGCGACGGCGAGCTGCACACGCCCGATCCGGACTGCTTCCTCGACAGCATCACCCGTCAGTCGGTCGAGGCGATCGCCGCCCGCCATGGCATCAAGGTCAACCGCCGGCACATCCTGCCGGAGGAGCTGAAGACCTTCACCGAGGCCTTCCTGGTCGGCACCGCCGCCGAGGTGACGCCGATCTCCGAAATCGGCGAGTATCGCTTCAAGCCGGCGAAGATCAGCGAGCTCCTGATGCACGCCTATCTCGCCGAAGTGCAGCCGAAGAAGGCCGCCGCCGAGTAAGCTTTTTTGAAGCGCGAATGAGAATGCCCCGCCGCACGCAGGTACGGCGGGGTTTCGTTTATCAGGGGAGTGGCTTCCATCGGTCAGCCACGATGCGCCGTCTCGCCCGACGCTAACGGGATTTTACCTATAGGAAATCTGAAAGCGTCCTTCAGAAGTTGCGATTAGGTGGCAGGAGGCTGCGGGCTTATATTGAGGGCGTCAAAGAGAAGAGAGAAAGAGGCCGGAAGCCTCCGGTCAGGAAAGAAGGAAAACCAAGATGTTCGCCACCCTCAAGCGTACCGCCAAGCTCCTCCGCGTTCCCACCCAGGCCGAGCGCGACATGGCCTACCTCAATGAAGCCGGCGACCGTTACGACCTCGAAGCCCGCGAGCGCAACCTCAGCCGCCGCAATCTCAACCGGACCCTCGGTCTCTGAGGATCTGGCGGTTCGATGCCGCCAAGTCTGAACGCGATGTGAGCGCTCGATCCCTGACCGGTTCGGGCGCTTTGTCGTTGGCGGCATGATGGGATGACCTGACGGGCAGGCGGCTCCGTCGAACGAGACCGTCGGCCCCATGTCAACGGTGCGCGCTCGTCTCGATCAGCTGCCTCAGGTATTTTTCGTCAAAGGATCCATCCTTGTCGATGGAGATCCAGTTGGCCAGCGGCTTGTGGGTATGCCGATCGTAGAGGACGATCCCGTCGTTCAGGATCGAAGACAGATAGCTGAACGAGCTGTTGGTCGATACCAGGATGTCGGATGTCGCCAGAGCCTCGAAGGTTTCGACCGCGCCAAGCGTGTTCACAATGCGAACCTTGTCCCGGACGAGGTCAGACATCTCCTCCAGAGATCCGTTTGTGTAGACCGATATCCGATAATCGGAACCGATGCCGCCCATGACACGGCTGATCGCCTCGATCATTCGGCTGAGACGCGCGTTGGGGATATATCTGTTCTTGTTCTGCTTTCGCGATACGTCGCCGCGTCTGGCATGCAGCGCTATGTTGAAGCCGCCTTCAAGGGTCTTTTTCGGAAGATTTATCTTCTGCCTCGCATAGGAAGCCAGCACGTCGGGGTTCTCGTCCGTGTAGGCGTAGAAGTCCCTTACGCTGACGAGGCATGCGTCCTGCCAGAGCTTCTTGTCGTTGCAGAACTCGGGGTATCTGAAATGCTTAAGTCCGCAAGCGTCGGCGTTGAGCTCGCCGGAGCCCAGATTGAAGATGTCGTCGACACGCTCGCTCCAGGAGGTTTTCTCGCCTTCCGGGTGCCCGAGCTTGTAAAGCGGCGTGTAGGCGAATCCATATCCAAGCGCCCTGGCCGTCGCTCCTACCGATAGCCTGGAGAGAATTTGCGAACCGATGCCTTCGGCGGGCATCCGATCGTTGGTGAACACTATATTTTTGCTGATCGATCCAGCCATCATTCCGCGAACGATTTCTTCGCAAAAAAACTTCCTGTCCGATTTCACCGACAAGCCGAGTCTTCTCTTGAAGCTGACCCACGCGCGTCTTGCGTAATATTCCGTTTCATTGCCAAGGGACATCGTAACCTCGGGAAAGCCGGATCTCACGCAGAGTACGACTTTGTGCCTTCAAGTATAATTTTGACTTGCGGTGACATCTAGAGCATCGAGCTCTCGCGATCAAGCAGAAGGCCCTCCGTAAGATGCCGCCCGTTGGCGTGTCCGCCATGCGCATAACGTAGTTCATCAAGCCATAAGTATTTCATGATATGAAGCATCGGTCGGTGGCGGCAGTGTTGACGACCGCCACTGATTTCAAAGCGACGCTTTCCGGCCAGTGCTGGATTAGCCTTAGGGGAAGGGGACATATAATGAAATTAGCATGGGTTGCGGCCGTCACGTTTTTGGTCGGCATGCCGACGTTGGCCATGGCCGGAGAAAAGGTCGACATGTCCGAGCTCACCTGCAAGCAGTTTCTTGCCGATCAGGAAGGTCTCCTGCCGATCGCGTTCTGGATCGACGGTTATCTCAGCCATCAGAGCGGCAACAGCGTGATCGATGTCGATGAACTGGTGGCCAACGTGAAGAAGGTCGCCGAGCAATGCGCCAGCGAGCCGGACAAGAAGGTCATGGAGCTGTTGCCGGAAGACGAATAGTCGCCGCCACGCTTTCCTTGTAACCGCCTTTTGTCAAAGGACCGCTCCCGGCCGTCGGCCGGTGAGCGGTTCGGTTCATTTCGAAGGGCCCGGTGCCGGCTGGGCGGGCGCCGTGGGCGTCGTCGCCGCCAACTGAGAATTGATGGCGTCGATCAATGATACAACGTTGGCGGTGTTGCGGCCGAGATCGTAATAGCCGATCTGGCTGCGCGAGTAGATGTAGAGGAACGAACCGCCACCGCGAGCGGGCGCCACCATCAGAGACAGGGTCGAGGGCATACGCAGGGCCGGGGAATAGACGATTGCCCTGAGGCGCGTGTTGACCGGATTGGCGCCCACCACACGCACCTTGCCCGGTACGCGTCGCAGCACTTTCTCCGCCACCGCGAACAGGGCAGCCGGCGGCAGGTCATAACGGCGCGTTTCGATGTCGGGGATGCCCTTCCGGCAGTCGTCTGCCGGGCAGGCGAGGCTATCGTTGAGCTTGCCGGTGCGCGACGGCACCGAGAAATCATAGGGCCCGAGATCGGGCGTGCCGAAGAGCGCTTCCCAACTGGCCTCACGGCCGTAGGTGTTGAAGGCCAGAACCAGGAGCAATAACGCCCCAAAGAGGGCCGCGAGCACCAAACCGAGGAAACGCAGAGGGGACATTGGATACCGGGGTCACGAGCGCGAGCGATCCCAGCTTTTAACCCGATTGAACAGAGCGCGCCAGAGGTCCGCCGATACGGTCAACCAACCGGCCAGCACGGCCATGACGACGATCATGGCCAGGCTGTCGGACCGCTCGCTGGCCGGGGTGAGGGAATAGCTGATGTCGCGTGGCAACGCCTTGACGAAAGGTACGGGATCGCCGGCGGGGCGGATGGCGCCGGTCGTGGTGTCGAGGGTGGCGACGGCGGGTACGATCTCGGCGGCCCTGACCGGCGACAGGCTGGCGAACAGCAGCGTCACCGCCAGAATGAGCGAGGTGGCAACGGCAACGACGATCGAGGCTCCTGCACCGACCGAAAGCTCATGGTCGTGTCCGGCTGCAGCGTTGAAGGGGGTATCGTCGATCCTGTCCGTCATCTTTCTCGTCCTTGCCGCTAAAGTCGCCAGCCGGGCCTTCGGTCGGTGACTTTCGATGGCGTGAGGTATGCCCTGCGAATGGGTCGCACCGGTGCCAGGAATGAGGTGCGTGACGGGAGATATCGTGGCAATTTTGTGGCGGGGTTAATACTTGACCGGTGGAGGGATGGTGGAGAAGAAAGGCTGATTGAGATTCTTCATTTCTTTCAACTTGTTATGGTGTCGGACCTATGCGTTTTGGTTAACGTGTTGTAAATTTGAAAGCTCACTTTTTTCGGGTTTCCGCACTGACATTGGGACGGGTCGACAAGGTTCCGGCATCGCGCAAGCCATGCCGGTTTCGGGTGGTGCCGTGGATTGGAATTGGATAGTTGTATCGCACAACTAAGTTCTGGAGCGAGACCATGGGGTACGATCCATCTCTCGTCGAGGACATCCGCGCCCTGTCGCGACGGCTGGTGCGCGCGTGGGGTTTCATGGGAGGCGCGTTCGCCGGGACCGACCTATCGCCATCGGCGGTGCATGCACTGATCGAAATCGAGAAGGGAGGTGTCTCCGCGCGCGAGCTCGGTATCCGCCTCTGTCTTGAAAAATCCACCGTCAGTCGGATGCTGCGCAAGCTGATTGCGGTGGGCGACGTTGCCGAGGCGCCGGACGAGGCCGATCGCCGCAGCAAGCTGTTGTCGCTCACCGCCACCGGCGAGGCGCGTGTGGCGGCCATCCATGCCTTTGCCAGGCGCCAGGTCGTCAATGCGCTGGACCGCCTCGGCGAGGGCGAGGAGCGCACGGTGCTCCATGGGCTGCGGCTTTACAGCGCGGCGCTCGAGGCCCCGGCTGGAGAAGAGGATCAGCCGCGCCTTGCCATTGACGCCGGTTATCGGCCGGGCCTCGTTGCGAGCGTTGTCGACATGCACATGCGCTACTATGCGCGCGAACACGGGCTCGGTCGGCGGTTCGAGAGCCTGGTGGCGGGTGGGCTGGCCGATTTCTGCGACCGTCTGGACGCCCCGTGCAATGCGATCTGGACGGCGCGGAAGGACGGGCGAATCGTCGGGTCCGTGGCGATCGACGGCGAGGACATGGGCGCCGGCATTGCCCATCTGCGTTGGTTCATCGTCGGCGATGACCTGCGCGGCAGCGGTGCGGGCAAGCGGCTGCTCGACAGGGCGCTCGCCTTCGTCGATGCGCATGGCTTCGGTGAGGCGCATCTGTCGACCTTTGCCGGTCTCCATGCCGCCCGCCACCTCTATGAGTCGCGAGGTTTCGCGCTCGTCGAGGAGCATGCGGGTGCCCAATGGGGCAAGGAGCTCATGGAACAGAGCTTTGTCAGACGCCGGCAATAAAAAGGGGACCGGAGCCAAAGCTCCAATCCCCAATGCTCGATCTCAACCGGCGCTTACGACAGCGAGGCAGCGAAGCGCTGGATGCGAATGCAAGCCTGCTCGAGGTCCTTGGTGGCCGTGGCATAGGAGATGCGGAAGTTGGGGCCAAGGCCGAAGGCCGAGCCCTGCACCACCGCGACGCCTTCGGACTCCAGAAGCTCGGTGACGAAGTCGTCGTCGGAGGCGATCAGCTTGCCGGCCGCCGTCTTCTTGCCGATCAGGCCGGCACAGGACGGGTAGACGTAAAAGGCGCCTTCCGGCGTCGGGCAGTTGATGCCCTTGGCCTGGTTGAGCATGGACACCACGAGATCGCGGCGCTCCTTGAACACCTTGTTGTTCTCGGCGATGAAGTGCTGCGGGCCGGTGAGAGCCTCGAGCGCCGCATACTGCGAGATCGACGAGGGGTTGGAGGTCGACTGCGACTGGATGGTGGCAATGGCCTTGATCAGCTGGGCGGGGCCGCCGGCATAGCCGATGCGCCAGCCGGTCATGCAATAGGCCTTGGAAACGCCGTTGACGGTGAGCGTACGCTCCATCAGCGCCGGCTCGATCTGGGCCGGCGTGGTGAACACGAAGTCGTCGTAGACGAGGTGCTCATACATGTCGTCGGTCATGATCCAGACGTGTGGATGACGGACCAGCACGTCGGTCAGCGCCTTTAGCTCGGCACGGGTGTAGGCGGCGCCCGACGGGTTGGACGGCGAGTTGAAGATGAACCACTTCGTCTTCGGGGTGATCGCCTTGTCGAGCGCCTCCGCGGTCACCTTGAAGTTGGTCTCGATCGACGCCTCGACGAAGGTCGGGGTGCCGCCGGCCAGCAGCACCATGTCCGGGTAGCTCACCCAGTAGGGGGCCGGGATCAGCACCTCGTCGCCAGGGTTCAGCGTCGCCATCAGCGCGTTGTACAGCACCTGCTTGCCGCCGGTGCCGACGGTGATCTCGGCCGGCTTGTAGACGAGGCCGTTCTCGCGCTTGAACTTGTCGACGATGGCCGTCTTCAGCTCGGGAATGCCGTCGACGGCCGTGTATTTCGTCTTGCCGTCGCGGATCGCCTTGATGGCGGCTTCCTTGATGTTGTCCGGAGTATCGAAATCCGGCTCGCCAGCACCAAGGCCGATGACGTCGCGACCGGCGGCCTTGAGCTCACGCGCCTTGTTCGTGACGGCGATGGTGGCAGAGGGCTTCACACGGGCGAGCGACTGGGCAAGGAAAGACATTGAAGGACGTCTCCAAACGCTGTGGGAGTCAATCGTATCGGTTTAAATACGACCCTCCTGCTCTATTGCGGCGCGCGACGTCACGCAAGATCAAACCGTACCGAGACAGGCCGGTGCATCGGTTCCCGATCAGGTTTCTCGCTTCTGAGACGATTGGATCGGCGATCTGGCTGTCGCCTCTAGCCCGTGGCCGGCCGCGCGCCCCGCGAGCCTACAACGGCGGCGGCCGCCACGATGGCCAGCGCGCCGGTAATGCCGAACGCATCGGGCACCGTCGCGAACACCACGACATCGAACAGCAGCGCCCAGATCATCGCGGTGTATTCGAAGGGGGCCAGCGTCGAGGCCGGCGCCCGGGCGATCGCCTCGGTCATGGCGATGTGCGCCAATCCCCCGACAAGCCCGGAGGCGATCAACGCCGACAGGCCGGCGCCTGATGTCTCCGCCCAGCCGAAGGGCAGGGTGAGGAGACCGCCGAGCGCCGAGACCACGGCGAAGTAGAAGGCGATCGCCGCCGGCGTTTCGGTGGCCGTCAGCTTCTTGATCTCGATCTTGGCGAAAGCCGTCGTCACGGCGCACAGCAGGCCGGCGCCGACGCCCATCAGCGTTCCGAGTGCCGCCTCCGGTTGGGTGAAGGCAGGAAGCAGCATCACGATGATGCCGAAGAATCCGGCGGTGGTCGCCCCGATGACGACCGGCCCCGGCCGCTCCCGCAAGAGGGCCATGGCTACCGGAATGGTGATGAGCGGCGCCAGAAAGGAAAGGGCCGTCGCCAGGGCCAGTGACAGATGAGCCAGCGACAGGAATGAGAAGAACATGGCTGCGGCACCGAGCGCACTTCGCCGGAAATGGCCGAAGACACGTCGTGTCTTCAATCCGCCCGGCAGATGGCCGCGCCACCAGAGATAAAGCAGGATCGGGCCGAGCGACACCGTGGAGCGCCAGAACATGATCTGGCCGACCGGCGCCTCGATCGCGGCCAGACGAACCGAAAGGCTCATGGCGGCGAACAGGAAGGTGGCCAGCAGGCGAAGCGCTATGCCGCCGGTTACGGTATCGATGAAGGTGGTGCGTTCACGAGGGACGGCAGGCATCGTCGCGGGATCACGGCAGGTAGTGGATGTGCGGCCGGCCGTGGTGGCGCGATGGTTCGACGTGGGCTTCGACAGCGAAGACTTCTCGCAGCAGGTGTCCGGTCAGCACTTCCTCTGGACGTCCCTCGGCGGCGATCCGCCCGGCCCGCATGACGAGCAGCCGGTCACAGAACATGGCGGCGTGGTTGAGGTCGTGGAGGGCTATGATGCTCGTCACAGGCAGCTCGGAGACCAGTTTGAGCAACCCGATCTGGTGATGGATGTCCAGGTGATTGGTCGGCTCGTCGAGGATCAGTTCCCTGGGTGACTGGGCCAGCGCGCGGGCAATGTGGACGCGCTGTTTCTCGCCGCCGGACAGGCTCTGCCAGGGGGAATCGCGCTTGTCGGCGATGCCCGTCCGCTCGAGCGCGGTCTCGACGGCTGTCTGATCGGTGTCTGACCAGCCGGAGAACAGCGACCGATGAGGAAACCTTCCGAGCGTGACGACATCGATCACCTTGAGGCCGGCGTTGGTCGACGCATGCTGCTCGACGAAGGCGACGCGCTTGGCGATCAGTCGCCGCCGGGTCGTCCTGAGATCCATGCCCTCGACGGTGATACGGCCGGCATGAGGCTGCCTGAGCCCGGCCAGCAGGCGCAGCAACGAGGTCTTGCCCGAGCCGTTGGGGCCGAGAAGGCCGAGCGTCTCGCCGGGATGCACGTGCAGGCTGACGTCATCGACGATCGCCCGGCTGCCGATCTTCCAGGTGACGTTTTCGGCAGCGACGCTCATGACGGACTCCGGAGCCGGTAAAGAATGGCCGAAAAGAACGGAACGCCGACCAGGGCCGTGACCACGCCGATGGGTAGCGTCTGGTTGGGGATCAGCAGGCGCGAGGCGATATCGGCAAGGACCATGAACACGGCCCCGGCGACCGCGGAGGCCGGCAGCAGGCGGATGTGGAGCGGGCCGATGAAGAAGCGAACGGCGTGCGGGACCACGAGCCCGACGAATCCCACCGAGCCGACCATGCTGACGATGGTTGCCGTCATCATCGCCGTGAGGGCAAACAGTCCCATCCGCACCCGGCCGACGTTGAGGCCGAGAGCGGCCGCCGCCTCATCGCCGAAGGCAAAGGCATCGAGGTTGCGGGCCGACAGGAGAGTGGCGATCAGGCCGAAAGTGATCACCGTGGCGACGAGGGCGAACTCCGGCCAGCGGACGCCGCCGAAGCTGCCGAGCAGCCAGAACATCACGTCGCGCGCCTGCTGGGCGTTGCCGGATGTCGTCACGATGTAGGATGTGGCGGCGTTGAAGAGCTGCGAGGCGGCAACGCCGGCCAGAATGGTCCGGTCGGCGCCGCCGCGTGTTCCGTTGGATAGCAGCGCGACGAACAGGAAGGCAGCAAAGGCGCCGAAGAAGGCGCCTGCCGACAGCGACACGGCGCCCGAGCCGATGCCGAGAATGAAGACGGTCACGGCGCCGGTGGAGGCGCCGGCGGAAATTCCGAGAACGTAGGGCTCGGCGAGCGGGTTGCGAAGCAGCGATTGCATGACGGCGCCGGACAGCGCCAGCCCGGCGCCGCAGAAGGCAGCCACCAGGGACCGGCTGAGGCGGTAATCCCAGATGACGGCCTCATGCATCGCGTTGAGTTCGATCGTCGTCCAGCCGAGGCGATTGGTGATGGCGCCGAAGGTGGTGGACAAAGGGATCGGCAGGTCGCCGACCCCGACACTGAAACCGACGACGAGCACGATCGCCGACAGCGATGCCATAACGGCAGCGCCGGTGCCGATCAATCGCCACAACGTGGTTGTCGATCCGATCACTTCAGGTAGCCGATGGTCTTCAACTCGGCGGCCACCTGCTCGGCGCCGTAAATGGTGCGAAGCGTCGGGTTCATCGCCTGTCCATCCATGACGACGATGGCCTTGTTGCGGACGGCTCGCATCTGGCTGACGACCGGATCGGTGGTCAGGAACTTGATCTTGGCTTCCGGCTTGTCGAGCTCCCAGCGGTTGCGATCCAGGCTGGCCACGACGATCACATCTGGATCGGCGGCGAGGATGGCTTCCCAACCGAGTGTCGGCCACTCGGTCTCGGTATCGATCGCGCTGGTCCCTCCAAGCAGGTCGGCGATATAGCCGGAGGCACCATTCTTGCCGCCCAGATAGGCGTCGGCGGACGGCGATGGGCTTGAGAACCAGAACAGGTAGGACAGCTTGCGACCATCGGTCGACAGGCTGGATCTCAGAGCGGTTTCGCGGGCTCGCAAGTCGGCGATCAGTGCCTGCCCGCGATCGCCGACGTCGAAGATGCGCGAGAGGTCGTCGATTTCCCGGTAGAGCAGATCGGCGCTCCAGAGCTTGGCCCTGCTGCCGTATACGTCCTTGGCGCCCGACGCATCGAGGTAGGTGCTCGGCGACAGGTAGGTGGCGATGCCCACGTTGTCGAAATCCTCGCGCTTGGCGATCTTGCTGTTGGGGCCGACCAGGCTGGGCAGGGCTGCTGCCACAAAATCCGGCTTCTCGGCGAGTATGGATTCGAAGGTGGGAAACTCCACCGACAGCAGCTTCACCTTGGCATTGGCCTCGGCAAGCTCGGGCCGCACCTTGCTTGGCCAGAACGCGGTACCGACCATTCGTTCTTCCAGACCGAGAGCCAGCAGGATCTCGGCGCTATTCTGGCCGAGGCCGACCGCGCGCTGCGGCGCCTTCTCGTAGGTGACCGTGCGCCCACAGTTGTCGATGGTCAGCGGATAGCGCGTCGATTCAGCCAGTGCACCAGATGACATGCCCATGAGGGCCAAAAGGCCAACAACGGCCAAGGCGGGTGTCTGTCTGATCATGAGTTGCGTCCTTCCATAGCGAGCGCTCGCTGCGACCATCGTTCGGTGTGCGGCCATCCAACTCAAGCAAGCGGGAAGCAATCTTGACGCGGTCGCCGAGAGACCGCCGTGCTGGTCATTTCAGACGATGGTGGCCACAGCTTGCGGGCTATTAATGCAATTAAGAATGATTTGCAAATAAGGCGTTCTACTAGGCAGGCGACATCTCGCGACACCGGCTTTCGGCCACCGGACGGGTGCCGATTCCAGGGGCTGGATCATGCTGGTCGTCGATTATCTGATGGCGCAAGAGCCAGAGTGCTGCCGGGTCATGCATGCGGCGGGATGCGATCGAGCGATCAGGGATGACGCAGGCGATGCTGGCGCAGAATCCCGCGACTATGGCAAAGCTTTCATCGGGATTCGTGCAATGCCGGGTGCCGCTGTCGCTTGTCCCGGCGAAAGTGACGGGCCGGTCCCGTCGGGTACGGCTCCCGCGCACTCAGGCTGACCGCGAACGCGCCACTGGCTTGAAGGCGAAGCTGAATTGCGCGCAAAAAAAAGCCGGGCACGGAGCCCGGCTGTTAGTTTTGGAATGCGGATCGCAGGGACGATACCGCACCTTCCAGAGGGGAACAGCTGAAGATTCGCTTTCGCCGGGAGGATGGCGAGGGAACCAACACATCAGCTGAGGTCTATATGCACCTCGGCTCTGTGCAAAACAAGCAGGCAATCTGCAAATCTGCTATGCAATATCCCGGTTATTTTGCCCAAACCGTAACATCATCGTGAAGTCTTTACGGTTTATCGGTGTTTTCCGCTAAGGGAAAACGCGAGTCCTGTGCGATAGGTACAACGATACGTTGGCAATGTTTGCCGGGCCAGAAACCAACTGGCAAATCCGCTCCGGGAAATGGCCGGGTGTGACTTTCGAGAATCGGAGCGCAGCGGACAGCAGATACGTGAGCGCCGGGCGTGCAGAAGATCGCGCCCGAAGCACTCGCGGCCATTGGTCGCCGAGCGAATGCTCCAGGGTCCCGTGTGGGGCATCCACTTTTCGATCAGGTCGCACAACCTGATCGGCTGATGCCGACCGACCGTCGGCGCAGAACTCAGATGGTCTCTCAGTAGGACCAGCGTTGGGCCTTGGATACCAGGAAGTCGCGGAAGGCGTGAACGCGCGCCGAGTTCCTGAGTTCATCGGGATAGACGAAGTAGGTGTCGTAGGACAGCAGGTCCACTTCCGGGATCAGCTGCTGCAGGCCGGAGTCTTCCTCGACGATGTAATCGGGGAGAAGGGCGATGCCGACGCCGCGCTGTACCGAGTGCTTGATGGCGACGAGGTTGTTGACCCTCAGGGCCGGCAGGCGCGGATTGTCATAGGGCCGGCCAACGCTCTCGAGCCAGTTCATGTCGCGCAGGTAGTTGGGGGCGGCGACGCCGAAGGTGATGATGCGGTGCTCGTCGAGCTCCTCGATGGTCTTCGGGCTGCCGAAGCGCTTGATGTAGGCGGGCGAGGCGAACAGGTGGAAGTGCACCGTGAACAGCTTGCGCTGGATGAGGTCCGGCTGGGTCGGCTGACGCAGACGGATGGCGACGTCGGCCTGCCGCATGGCGAGATCGAGCTCGTCGTCGTTGAGGATGAGCTGCAACTGGACGTCGGGGTAGAGATCGACGAACTCGTCAACGCGCGAGGTCAGCCAGGTCGAGCCGATGCCGACGGTGGTGGTGACGCGCAGCGAGCCGGACGGGCGCTCGCGGCTGTCGGTCAGCCGACCCTGGACGTCTTCGAGCTTCAGCAGGACGTCATGGGCGGCGCGATAGAGCAACTCGCCCTGCTCGGTGAGGATGAGGCCGCGGGCGTGGCGGTGGAACAGCGGCACGCCGAGATCCTGCTCAAGCGCACTGACCTGTCGGCTGACGGCGGATTGGCTCATGTTCAGGCTGTCGCCGGCGTGGGTGAAACTCCCGGCATGGGCGGCGGCATGGAATATTCTGAGCTTGTCCCAATCCATCGCGTCCCCCTTTGCCGCCCCCATCGCTGCTCACGGCCGTGTTCGGCCATCGCAATCTCGTCAACGCAAGGCCAGGTTACAGGGTCGGCCTTGTCGTTTCCTTGTCTTGCCTCATTCGCTTGGCCGAAAAATTTGGCAACTTTTCGAGCAAGCTCCTGATTTCTGCTTACTACCACATCCGTCGTTCCGAAAAGCCTGAAACCTTTCGGTGGGCGGATGTCTGGTCTTAATCCCTTATCCGAAAAGTATGAAAACTTTTCGGGCGGCCGCTTTAGGTTCAACGCTTAAGGGCTCCGGCGCAAGCCCTGAATTGCGTCGCTGCGCCAGTTGGTTACGCAACCTTTGTATCAGTTTCGAGCGCGCCTACGTAACGCTCTGCTTCCAGCGCGGCCATGCAGCCCATGCCGGCCGCCGTCACGGCTTGCCGGAAGTGCTCATCGGTCACGTCACCGGCCGCGAAGACGCCGGGCACCGAGGTGGCTGTCGAGTCGGGGGCCGTCCAGATATAGCCCGACGACTTGAGCCGTACCTGACCGGTGAACAGAGAGGTGGCCGGCGCATGGCCGATGGCGACGAACAGGCCGTCGGTGGCCAAGTCGCGCATCTCGCCAGTAACCACATTCTTGAGGCGGACGCCGGTGAGCTGCGGGGGGAAGCCTTCCTTGCCCAGCACTTCGTCGACGACGCTGTTCCAGATTACCTCGATCTTCGGGTGGGTGAGCAGGCGATG
Organism: Pleomorphomonas sp.; assembly: GCA_029976075.1. Lineage (GTDB taxonomy): Bacteria > Pseudomonadota > Alphaproteobacteria > Rhizobiales > Pleomorphomonadaceae > Pleomorphomonas. The sequence goes on along the minus strand of JARKNW010000174.1, from coordinate 1,649 downwards.
CTGCATCACCCGTTCGGCGCGGAAGGCCTCGCGGCGATGCACCACCGTCACCTTGTCGGCATGGTGGGTGAGGTAGAGCGCCTCCTCGACCGCGGTGTTGCCGCCACCGACCACCACCACCTGCTTGCCGCGGTAGAAGAAGCCGTCGCAGGTGGCGCAGGCCGAAACGCCGAAGCCCTGGAACTTGTGCTCCGACGGCAGTCCGAGCCAGCGAGCCTGGGCGCCGGTGGCGATGATCAGCGCATCGGCGGAATAGGTGTTGCCGGAATCACAGGTGAGCGCGAACGGACGCCTGGACAGATCGACGGAGGTGACGATGTCGGAGACGAGGCGGGTCCCCATGTGCTCGGCCTGGGTGCGCATCTGCTCCATCAGCCAGGGGCCCTGGATGGGATCGGCAAAGCCGGGATAGTTCTCGACATCCGTGGTGATGGTGAGCTGACCGCCCTGCTGCAGGCCGGCGATCAGGATCGGCTCCAGCATGGCGCGAGCGGCGTAGATGGCGGCGGTGTAGCCGGCCGGGCCGGAACCGATGATCAGGACCTTGGTGTGGGTGTGCGTCATGCTCGTCTCGTCTCGTTTGCCGGTCCGCGAGGGAATTCGGCTGGCCCGCCAAGCTGGCGGCGCGCGGAATCGTCTGGAATGGTAGGTGCCCGCCAGAGCGGTTTCAAGGCGCCGCGCCCGTCAGCGGGCTTCGGTGCGGTCCGTCGTCCCCTGCCGAGTGAGCTTTCGGGCCGATCGGGCCTTATAATATGTGTTCGTGCTGCCGAAAGATGCTTTCGCGGCAGCGACCGGAACGGTATGTTCCGGGCCGAAGCGAGGGCTCGCGAGTCCTCCGGAGGATATGACATGAAGGCCCGTCTCGACGCCATCGACTGGAAGATCCTGCGCGAGTTGCAGGCCGACGGGCGCATGACCAACGTCGAGTTGGCAAGTCGCGTCGGCATCTCGGCGCCCCCCTGTCTTCGTCGCGTGCGGGCGCTTGAGGAGGCCGGCGTCATCCAGGGCTATCGGGCGCTAATCGACGAGAAGACGCTCGGCTTCGATGTGACGCTGTTCGCCTTCATCTCGCTCACCTCGCAGTCGGAAGCGGAAATCCTCGCCTTCGAGGCGCGGGTGAAGAACTGGCCGCTGGTGCGCGAGAGCTGGATGCAATCGGGCGAGATCGACTTCATCCTGAAATGTGTCGCACCCGACCTAAAGACTTGTCAGAATTTCGTGATCGAGCAGTTGACCGCGACGCCGAATGTCGGCCAGGTACGCACCAGCCTGACGCTCAGGCAGATCAAGAACGAGCCGGTGATCGTCTGAGGCGGTGATTTCTCGGGCAGTTGCCGTCTTGAAGTAAGCGTTCTTCGCGCTGTTGACAGACGCGGCAGGGCATAGCATGTCCCTGCGGTCTATTTTCCAGCGGCCATTTGTGCGAAAAGTCGCGCAGCTTTCCGGGCAGATGTTTGGATCATTATGATCGTTGGACCGGTCAGACGCGGAGTATGCACTTGAACTACCTGAAGGGCTGGCTCGACGGCTTCATCGGATCAGAGCAGAAGCTTGGGCCGCTGGTGCGGCTTTTTCGCGCCAACTTTCGTCCCTATGCGTGGCGCTACGCCTACGCCATAGCGATGATGCTGACCGCCTCGGCGGCGACG
>JARKNW010000006.1 GCA_029976075.1 Pleomorphomonas sp. | reverse complement strand
CTGGCGCATCGGCGCCTCGACGTCGAGCCCGGCGACCAGCGCCTTGCCGCCGTCGCGCATGCCCCAGATGAAGTCGGTGATGACGAAGCCTTCGAAGTGCCAGGTGTCGCGCAGCGTCCTGGTCAGGAGGTCGGCATTCTGGCCGGACCAGGTGCCGTTGACCGAGTTGTAGGAACTCATCACCGCGAAGGCGCCTTCATCGATGACGCGCTTGAAATGCGGCAGGAAGGTCTCCTGCAGGTCGGCCTCGCTGATGGTGACGTCGACCGAGAAGCGGGCGTTCTCCATGCTGTTGAGCGCGAAGTGCTTGGCGCAGGCCATGGCATGGTGCTGGATGCCGCGCGTCAGCGCCGCGCCCATTTCGCCGAGGATCACCGGCTGGTCGGAATAGGTTTCCTGCACTCGGCCCCAGGCCGGATGGCGCGGCAGGTTGATGCAGACGCCGCCGAAGAAGTTGGCGCCGAGGGCGCGGATTTCCCGGCCGATGACCGTGCCGACCTGTTCCTCGAGGTCGATGTCCCAGGTGGCGCCGCGCGCCATGGAGACGGGGAAACAGGTGGAGCGGCCGAGAACCGAGCCGCGCGGACCGTCGGCGAAGCGCACGCCGGGCACGCCCAGCCGGTCCACCGCGCCCATGACGTAGGGGTAGATGTTGTAGCCGTCCTCGACGAGGCTCAGCATGCCCTCCCAGAAGGGCTGGTCGCCGTCGAGCAGCCAAAGGCGCTCGTGGACGGTCATGCGGGCATAGAGCGTGCGCGCCTCGGCCTCGGGGTCGGCGCCTTTGCGCACGCGATCGACGGCCTCGGTGAAGCTGTTCGGGATGAAGGTCTCGGGCGCCGGACGCGCAGCGTCGGGCGCCGCCTCCCCGTGGGGGCGGTGTAAGGTCATTCTGGTCCTCCCTCGAAATCTCTCGATGCGGCTTACTTAATACATACTAGGTATTCTGTAAAGCCGGGACGCGACGCTCACGGAGGCGAAAAAGATGTGCTATAAGAAGGCCATCCGTGAATTTACGAGGAGAGTTGATTCCCTTGGCCCGCGACCTTTCACCCCCGGCCCGCCACACCCGCGAGCGCAAGTCGGCCGACGAGCGCCGCTCGCAGATCATCGAGGCGGCGACCCAGCTGATTGCCGAGCGCGGCTTCTGGGGGGTGACGCTGAGGGATGCCGCCGTTCTCTGCGGCATCACCGAGGCCGGCGTGTTGCATCACTTCCAGAACAAGGCGCGGCTGTTGATCGCCGTGCTGGAATATCGCGACGAGGCCGATTTCCAGGCGCTCGCCAACCTCCTGGGGCTGACCCGGGCGGACATCGACCTCGATCCGCTGCCGGTCACGCTGCGCCAGCTCTGCACCGCGCTGATCCTGCGCAACGCCGGGCAGCCGGAAATCGTCCGGCTCTACAGCGTGCTCAACGCCGAGTCGCTGGAGCCGACGCACCCCGCCCACGACTATTTCCAGCGGCGGGAAGACATGGCGCTGTCGGCATTCGCGCGCTCGCTGCGCGGTGTCGACAACGCCGAGCACGTGGCGCGGCACGTGCTGGCCATGATGGACGGGCTGCAACTGCGCTGGCTGCGCAAGCCCGAAGAGATCGACCTGATGGAAGAGTGGAACAGCCTGTTCGACCGCGCCTTCGCCGATCTCGGTGTGTGAGGGTAGGGTGGGCTGAAGCGCGGCCGCCCCACGCCATCATGCTGCGCGAAATGCGCAGCACCTCGGGACGAGAAAGTGCCGAGGGGCGTATCAGGCTCCCTCTGCGCTTCAGGGGAGCGCTATATCGGCCGGGAGTTTGGTTCTGCCCGAGGTCCTCGCTTTCGCAAGGATGACAGAATTATATAGAGGAAACAGTCGGATAGCGCGGTGCGTGCCGCTCTGGCTCCCGCTACTATCAAGCTGTCATCCTGGCGCAGGCCAGGACCTCGGGACGAGATGTTGGGGGGGAGCGTATCAGGCTCCCTGGGGGGGGGCTCGGAGCGCCTTATGGCCACTTGTTGCAACGTGCCCCGGCGCCTGCGCCTCCGCAGAGAGGGCTCTTAAAATTGCATATGGGAAACAAGCGGCTAGCGGCGCTATAGTGATCCGCCGGGGTGTTTCCTATCGAGGCAAGCCATGCCCGCCTATTTCGTTGCCCAGATCCGCGTCCACGATCCCGCCGCGTACCAGCACTATCTCGATGCCTGCGACGAGGTGTTCGCCCGGTTCAACGGCGAGTATCTGGCCGTCGACCCGGCGCCGACGCTGCTGGAGGGAGAGTGGCCCTACACGCGCTCGGTGCTGATCCGCTTTCCGAGCGAGGCCGATCTGCTCGCCTGGTACCGATCGCCGGATTACCAGGCGATCGTGGTGCATCGGCTGGCCGGCGCCAGGTGCGACACCATCCTCGTCCATGGCAAGGACGAGGGGTAGGGCGCTCGACCGGGCGGCCGGTGCCGGCCAGCGTGGATGCCATACATTCCCGACAGAATGCGTATGCGTTTGACCCATACACGATGAGAGTCGGCCGGCAAAGTCGCGGCTGCGGGCGGCGCCGTCATCGCCCGTGCCGAGTCCCATGTGCAGCGTGCAGCTGGTCAAGTATTTGTCATGCAGAGAATCATCATTGCATTTCAATATAATAGCGAATCCCAAATCGCCGGTGAGCGAATCCGGGTCGGGTAAGGGGTTTCCTTTATGTGTCCTACATGGTATAGTCAATGTATGGATAAAAACCATACATTGAGGTCGCCATGTGGAAGCCGCGGCTGATCGAGGGCGCCCGGACCAAGTATCTCGGCATCGTCGAAGCGCTCGAGTCGGACATCCGGTCGGGGCGGGCGGCGCGGGGCGATCGCCTGCCGGCCCAGCGCGCCATCGCCGAAGCGCTGGGCGTCGACCTGACGACGGTGACGCGGGCCTTCAACGAGGCGCGGCGGCGGGGGCTGGTGGCGGCGCAGGCCGGCCGGGGGACGTTCATCCGCGAGGCGGCCGACGGCGACGACGGCGATCCCGTCCAGCCGCTGATCGATCTCAGCATGAACATTCCGCCGCAGCCGGCGTCGGTCGACTTCCGCAAGTTCCTGCCGCACGGCATCGCCGGCGTTCTCGGCAACCCCAACGGCCTGTTGCGCCTGCACTACCAGGACAGCACCGGCTCGGCGCCCGACCGTCAGGCGGGTGCCAGCTGGCTGTCGCAGCGCGTCGGCGGCGTGACGGCCGATCGGCTGGTGGTGGCCGGCGGGGCGCAGAGCGCGCTGTTCGCGGTGAGCGAACTGCTGCTGAGCCGTGACGACGTGGTGGCGGCCGGCGCCATGACCTATCCGGGGCTGAAGGCCGTGGTCCTCCAGAAAGGGCTCGGCCTCGCGCCGCTCGACATGGACGACGAGGGCATCCTGCCCGACGCCTTCGAACGGGCCTGCCGGGAGCGGGCGCCGAAGCTCCTCTACGTCATCCCCAGCATCGACAACCCGACGACGGCGACGCTGCCGGAGGAGCGCCGCCGCGCGCTTATCGCCATCGCCCGCAAGCACGACGTGCTGATCGTCGAGGACGATCCTTACGCGCCGCTGCTCGCCGACCGCCGGCTGTCGTTCGCCGAACTCGCCCCCGACATCACCTGGCACATCGCCACCTTGTCGAAATGCGCGACGCCGGCCCTCCGGGTGGCCTATGTGGTGGCGCCCAGCGCCGCCTCCGCGCTGCGGCTCGCCGGCGTGCTGCGCGCCACCATCCTGATGGCGCCGCCGCTGATGTCGGCGCTGGTCAGCCGGTGGATCGTCGAGGGGGCGCTCGACGAGCTGGCGCGGGCGATCGGCGAGGAGAACGCGGCGCGGCAAGGGCTGGCCGCGTCCATCCTGGGCGGCACCGGCTATGCCGCCGATCCGCGCGGCCATCACCTGTGGCTGCGCCTGCCCGATCATTGGCGCGCCGCCGACTTCGCCGACCATGCCGACCGGGCCGGTGTGTCCATCGTGGCTGCCTCGGCGTTCGCCACCGTCGCCCACCCCGTCGAGGCGGTGCGCATCTCGCTCGGGGTCGCGCCGGACCGGGGCGATCTCGAGGACGCACTGACGCAGCTCGCCGCCCTCATCGCCCAGCCGACGCTCGGCACCAGGGCTGTCGTATGAGCCCGACTTCAGGTTTCAGGATGTTCGCTATGCGCCTTTTCAACGCCGCCGTCGGCAAGGTTCCATCCTTCAAGGAGGGTTCGTCATGTTCGGCCTGACCGCGCTGGAACTGGCCCGCATCCAGTTCGGCTTCACCATCTCCTTCCACATCGTCTTTCCGGCGATCACCATCGGGCTCGCCAGCTACCTGGTGGTGCTCGAGGCGCTGTGGCTCTGGAAGAAGGACCTCGTCTATCGCGACCTCTATCACTTCTGGTCGAAGATCTTCGCCGTCAACTTCGCCATGGGCGTCGTCTCGGGCCTCGTCATGGCCTACCAGTTCGGCACCAACTGGAGCTATTTCTCCTCCTTCGCCGGCTCGATCACCGGTCCGCTCTTGGCCTACGAGGTGCTGACCGCCTTCTTCCTGGAAGCCGGCTTCCTGGGCGTCATGCTGTTCGGCTGGAACAAGGTGGGGCCGGGGCTGCACCTGTTCTCCACCATCATGGTGGCGCTCGGCACGCTGATTTCCGCCACCTGGATCCTTGCCTCCAACAGCTGGATGCAGACGCCGCAGGGCTATGAAATCGTCAACGGCGTGGTGGTGCCGGTCGATTGGCTGAAGGTGATCTTCAACCCGTCCTTCCCCTATCGCCTCGCCCACATGGTGGTGGCGGCCTTCCTGGCGACGGCGCTGTTCGTCGGGGCGTCCGGCGCCTGGCATCTTCTGAGGCGCAACGACACGCCGCGCGTCCGCACCATGTTCTCCATGGCCATGTGGATGGTGCTGGCCGTGACCCCGCTGCAGATCCTGGTCGGCGACCAGCACGGCCTCAACACGCTGGAACACCAGCCGGCCAAGGTGGCGGCGATGGAAGGCCACTGGCGCAACGAGCCGGGCGCCGGCGCGCCGCTGATCCTGTTCGGCCTGCCGGACATGGAGGCCGAGGTGACGCGCTACAAGCTGGAAATCCCCCGGCTGGGCGGCCTGATCCTGACGCACAGCCTCGACGGCCAGTACAAGGCCCTCGGCGAGTTCCCCAAGGAGGACCGGCCCAACTCGACGGTGGTGTTCTGGTCGTTCCGCGTCATGGTCGGCCTTGGCATGCTGATGCTGGTGCTGGGCCTTGCGAGCGCCTGGCTGCGCTGGCGCGGCAGCTTCTACCAGCACCGCTGGTTCCTGCGCTTTGCCTCGTGGATGGGGCCATCCGGGTTGATCGCCATCCTGGCCGGCTGGTACACCACGGAAATCGGCCGCCAGCCCTGGGTGGTCTATGGCGTGATGCGCACCAAGGACGCCGTCTCCAATCACTCGGCGCCGGTGCTGTCGGCGACGCTGATCGCCTTCATCGTCATGTATTTCGCGGTGTTCGGCACCGGCGTCAGCTACATGCTGAAGCTGATCGCCAAGGGGCCGGCGGAGAGCGACGACACGCAGCCGCCGCACGAGGCGGGGCAATCGGCCCGGCCGGCCCGGCCGCTTTCCGCCGCGCCCGACGACATCGACCCGGCACTCAACTGAGGAGGAAAAACCATGGGCATCGATCTTCCTCTTCTCTGGGCGATCATCATCGGCTTCGGCCTGATGATGTACGTGATCATGGATGGCTTCGATCTCGGCATCGGCATCCTGTTCCCCTTCGTGCGTGACGAAGAGGATCGCGACACCATGATCAACAGCGTGGCGCCGGTGTGGGACGGCAACGAGACCTGGCTGGTGCTGGGCGGCGCGGCGCTGATGGCCGCCTTTCCCATGGCCTACGCGGTGATCCTCAGCGCGCTCTACCTGCCGCTGATGCTGATGCTGGCCGGCCTGATCTGGCGCGGCGTCGCCTTCGAGTTCCGCTTCAAGGCCGACGAGAGCCACAAGCCGTTCTGGGACAAGGCGTTCATCTGGGGCTCCTACATCGCCACCTTCTCGCAAGGGCTGGCGCTCGGCGCCTTCATCGACGGCTTTGCCGTGGAGGATGGCGCCTATGCCGGCGGGGTGTTCGACTTCCTGACGCCGTTCAGCCTGTTCACCGGGCTCGGCCTCGTCATCGCCTATGCACTGCTCGGTTCGACCTGGCTGGTGATGAAGACCGAGGGCGGCCTGCAACGGCGGATGCGCGAGCTCGGCCGGCCGATCACGCTCGCCGTGCTGGCATCGATCGTCGTGGTCAGCATCTGGACGCCACTCGGCCATCCGGACATCGCCGTGCGCTGGTTCTCGATGCCCAACCTCATCTATCTGGCGCCGGTGCCCCTGCTGGTCGCCCTGGCGAGCCGGCTGCTGATCATCACGCTCGCCGGCGACAGCCATGCCGCGCCCTTCGTGCTGTCGCTGGCGCTGTTGTTCCTCGGCTATTCCGGGCTGGCGATCAGCCTGTGGCCGAACATCATCCCTCCGGCGATCTCCATCTGGGCGGCGGCGTCACCGCCTCAGAGCATGGGCTTTGCGCTGGTCGGCGCGCTGTTCATCATCCCCTTCATCCTCGCCTATACCGCGTGGTCCTACTACGTGTTCCGCGGCAAGGTGAAGGCGGGGGAGGGCTACCATTGATGGCCGGCGAGACACCCCCGCGCGGTGAGTGGCTCCGCCGCGTCGGCTGGCTGATCGTCATCTGGGCCGGCAGCATCCTGGCGCTCGGCGTCGTCGCCCTGATCTTCCGCCTGCTGATGAACCTCGCCGGCATGAAGAGCTGAGGCGCCATTTCCCGGGGGGGCGCTTTTGCCGCAGGGGCGCGAAGCTCCGGCTCACCGCGATGATCCGAGCCTTCCGCCGGCGTTGCTCGTCCTGACGTGGTCGATGAGGGCCCTGAGTTTCGGGGGCATGTTCCGGCGGCTGGGGAAGTAGAGGTAGAAGCCGGGGAAGGGCGGCAGGTAGTCTTCGAGCAGCGAGACGAGGGCACCGCTCTCGAGGTGCGGGCGGAAGGTCTCCTCGGTGGCGAAGGTGATGCCGCCGCCGGCGAGCGCGCAGCGCAGCATGAAGGTGAGGTCGTTGGTGGTGATCTGAGGCTCGACCGCCAGCTTGAACGGCACGCCGTTTTCCGAAAAGTCCCAGTGGTGCGGCGCGATGTCGGGCGAGCTGCGCCAGCCGATGCAGCGGTGTTGCGCAAGGTCGCGGGGGTGGCCGGGCGCGCCGTGGGCGGCGATATAGGCGGGCGCCGCGACGACCGCCTCGCGCACCGGGCCGCCGAGCGGCACGGCGATCATGTCCTGTTCGATGACTTCGCCCAGCCGGACACCGGCATCGAAACCGGCCGCCACGATGTCGAACTCTCCGTCGGTGACGGTGATGTCGATGGTGACCTGCGGATGCGCCTCGGCGAAGGAGGCGACCAGCGGACCTGACAGAAACGGCTCGGCGATGGAGGTGACGGCGATCTTCAGCTTGCCGCGCGGCGACGGGTCGACGTCGGCTCCCTCGAGCGCGGCGGCGATGTCGGACATCGGCCGGTTGAGCGCCTCATGGAGCCGCTCGCCCGCCTCGGTAAGGCGCACGGCGCGGGTGGTGCGGGTGACCAGTACGGCCCCGAAGCCATCTTCCAGGCGCCGCATGCCCTGGCTGACGGCCGAGCGGGTGACGCCCAGGCGGTCGGCGGCGGCGCGGAAGTTGTGCTCTTCGGCGACGGCGAGGAACATCGGCAGGAGGTTGTAGTCGAAGGGCATTGTCCAGTCCTGCTAACCATCGGGTACAGCAGCCGATAGATACACGCGACAGTGATTTCCGTCCATCTTTCGGCTGTCTCTCAACGACAGGAAAGAACAGACACCATGAAGACCCTGCTTCTCACGGCCTGCCTGCTTGCTCTGGTCGGGCCGGCCGTCGCCGCTGCAACATGCCCCGCCGACGGCGACGCATCGCCGCTGGCGCTGCACAAATCGTGGATCATGGAGGGGTGGGAGCGCCGCGAGGGCGATCCGGTCTTCGTCTTCGCCGAGAAGATGAAGCACTACTACGACCTGACCGCAACGCGCGGCGTCTTCTACGACAACTTCGCCCCGGGCAAGACGCAGCTGTTCGACAACGCGGCCGTCTATGGCGCCAACTGGCAGGACCTGCAGAACAACGCGCGCTCGGTGCGCCACGCGCTGACCGAGGGGCACGATCAGATCGTCGATGACAAGGTGGCCTCGACGACCATCGGCTTCGTCGGAACGCTGACCCGGCTCGATGGCAATGTGCTGGCTTTCAACGGTCGCTCGCAGCTCGGATGGGCCTGCACCGGCGACGGCTGGAAGATCCGGCAGGAGCTCAATTACGCCTGGCCGGTCAAGCCCGAGGAGATCGCCCCCTACTACCAGCGGATGGGAAGCGCCAAATGAGCGGCCATCCCTATGCCGGCCTCTGGGTGACCGCCGACAACCACATCCGCCACGAGCTGCTGCCGACCGGCCGCTATGTCGAGGCGCGCGGGTCTCGCGAGCGCGCCTACGAGGGGCGCTACGAGGTGACCGGCGATCACATCGACTACTGGGACGACACCGGCTTCACCGCCGACGGCGACTTCATCGACGGCGTGCTCCACCACGCCGGCATGATCCTCTATCGGCGATAGGCGGGGGAGGAGCGCGATATCGGCCGGGTGCTCCATCCGGCCTGATGTCCTCGCTTTCGAAGGATGACGAATTTATCGAAACGCCGATCCACCAATCCGCTGGCCAGTCTGATGGAGCAACGATCCAGCCATTCCCTCGGGAGCGCATGAACTTGCTCCAATGAGCCGCAGGTAACGCGGATACTTGTGCCCCCGGATCAGTTCGGCTTCTGCACCGATAGCGGAGTTCCCTGTTCGCCGAGGTATACCGCCAGCAAGCGCACGGTCTCGCTGCCTTCGTTGCGCCCGAAATGCCAGTCACTCGATTCCATGAAGGCATCACCAGCCTTCATTTTGCGTATGCCTCCACGCTCGTCGTGCAGCGTCAACTCTCCCTCCAGAATATAGGCGAACAGAGGGACCGGATGGCGGTGATGATTGGTCTCCACGCCGGGTCTGATCTCGATGAGGCGCGCCGTTACCTCGGGCTTGCCCGTGGGATAGGCAAGCGGGACGCCGTCACCGTGGGTTGTGGCATCAAGAAGTGGGACGACGGTGGGGCCATTCGCCGAGGCTGTTTCATCCGCGGAGGCTGTGCCTGCGAGCGCCAGAAGCCCCAGCGCCGTCAGTCCGACGGCCCATGAAAAACGCCGCCGCAGCGGTTGCCGGCTGACAATTCCGTTTTCTGTCGAGATAGCTGATGGCAACGACTGCCTCCCCATAAAGCTCGCTCTCCCGGGATATCGTCTGCATCGGTCGTGCGTGGGGGATGCGGCGCCCGACAGTCTATACATGCCTGAGGATGGAGGGAAGCGACGGCTTCCGGCCATCGCCATCGTTGAGTGGAGATCCGTATGCAGGTTCGTTGATGCCGCTTCCTTCGTCACCGCCCGTCCGCCGACGATCCAGCGCATCGCCGGATCGCGGCCGAGTGCGTGCTGGCGAGCGTGCTGAACGGCATCGGAGTCCTGGTCAACGGAACCGTGGTCCTGCTGGGGCATATCCGGCGGCGGCTTTCGAGCGCGTAGCGTTTCCGCCGGTTGCCGCCATATCTGCTGGCGACGGTGTTCGCCGGGCTTGCCTGCCGTCTGGCCGTTGGCGGGCGGAGATGAAGAGCTGTTGAAGCGCGACCTTGGAAGGCCGCGCCCCTTGGTGGCTTTTCCGGGCGCTCGTCACTTCGACTGGCGGGCAGCCTGGAGGGCGAGAAGCTGGTCCTTGCAGGGCTGGGAGAGGCTGGCGGCGTTGGTGCGCAGGCACTGGGCGATGCGGCCGCCGCCGGGCTGGATGCCGGCGCAGTAGGTCTTGATATCGGTCTCGCAGGCGGCGCGGAGGCTCATGAGTTGCTGGCGGTTGATCTGCTGGGCCGAGGCGGTGCCGGCTGCGAGAACGAGGGCGAGGGTGAGGACGAGGCGCATTGGAAGTCCTTGGGTACGTGCGGGGGAACGTGGGGTGAGGAAAGCGAAGTTCAGCTGTGGGCGAAGCGGGGGATCCGCGCGGCTTCGAGCTGTTCGGGGGTGAGGGCGGCACGCAGGGCGGTGATCGCCGACTTCAGCGTGTCGGCCTTGGCCGCGTAATCCTTGAGGGCGTCGGCCAGGGCCTCGGCGCGTCCGAAGGCTTCGGGGCCTTCTGCCTTCTCGTCCGGTGTGCCGATCAGCGACAGCACGACGTCGCGCTTGGGGATCAGGGCGAGGACGGCGTTGGTGTAGGCCCGCCAGGCGGCCTGTTGGTCGGGGCGGATGCCGATGGCGGTTTCCTGTGCCGACAACGCGCTGGCGAGGCGGTACCGGACGAGCGTGCCGGTGTAGTGGTGACGCAGCACATCGAGGCGGTCCTGTAGGGAGTAGGGATCGAAGCCGGCTTCGTCGGACCAGCCGCCGCCATCGACGGCGGTGGCCGGCGGCTCGCGAGAGGGCTCTTCGGCGCGGGCGTTGAGCGACAGGGCCGCGAGAAGAACCGCGGCGGACACCGAGACGAGACGCAGATGTTTCATGGCAACCTCCATGTGGCCTGAACATGGAGACCATGGCGGCGGCGCTTTTCGGCGAAATGTCCGGCCTGTTCGAAAATGTTGCCATTTGTTGCAGCGGCGGTGAATCAGCTTGGCCGGAAGCGCGGCAGCGTCAGCGTGACGTGGCCGCCGCGCGGCCCCTTGCCGAGGCGGATCTCGCCGCCCTGGGCCTCCACAAGCGTGCGGGCGACGGCGAGGCCGAGGCCGGCGCCGCCGGTGGCGCGGGCCCGCGACGGTTCGGCGCGCACGAAGGGTTCGAGCAGCATGTCGGCGTCTTCGGCGGAAAAGCCCGGTCCCTCGTCCTCGATCGCCACCTTCAGCCAGTCGTCGGCGATGGTGAGGCCGACATGCGCCCGCTTGCCGTATTTGATGGCGTTGTCGACGAGGTTGCCGATGACGCGGCGGAGCGCGAGGCGGTCGCCGATGATCCAGGCTTGGCCGTCGGGCGGCGCGGCCTCCAGGTCGACGGGCAGGCCCGACCGCCTGAAATCGACCACCTCGCCGCGTATGAGTTCGGCAAGGTCGAGCATTTCCTCTTCGAGAGCCCCGACCCCGGCGCGCGAGGTGAGCAGGGCGTTGTCGAGCAGGTCGATCATGTCGGTGATGTCGGCGGTGGCGCGCTCGCGCTCCTCCGGGTCGGGCAGGCGTTCGAGGCGCAGGCGCAGGCGGGTGGCAAAGCTGCGCACGTCGTGCTGGATGCCGCCGATCAGCGCCATGCGCGAGCGCGTCATCAGTCTGAGGCGGTTCTGAAGCCGGTCGAAGGCGCGGGTCAGCGACTGGATTTCCGGCGTGGTCGACCGGAAGGCCGGCAACGTCACCGGCTCGCCCGAGGGATCGATGGCGTCGACCGCCTGGGCGAGGCGGGTGAGCGGGCGGACCTCCCGGTGAAACAGCACGAAGGCGATCAGGGCGGACAGCGTGCCGACGAGGCCGGCGGCGACGCCGGCGGGCTGGCCGAAGAAGGTCACCAGGAAGGGCGTGCGCGCCTCGACGACCAGCACGGGGCCATTGGTCAACTCGACTTCGAAGATGAGCGGCTGCGCCGAGCGGCGCATCGGGCGAAGGCGTATCGGGCGATCGGGCGGGGGCGTCAGCCGGACCGACAGCAGGCGGCCGGCGGCGAGATTTCGATAGGCAGCGAACTCCGCTTCTCCGCTGACGTCTTGGCCGGCCTCGAGGGGAGTGGCGGCGGGCGCCAGCGACACCGAGAGCAGGGAGGATTGCAGCGCCCTGAGCACCAGCGGCCTCTCATCGGCGGGCGTGGCAGCGAGAAGCTCGGTCATGGCGCTCAGCTGGGCGGGGGGCAGGCGGGTCGCCGCGTCGGTGAGGTCGCCGGTGCGGTAGAACAGGACGATCAGGACGAGCCAGAGGGCGAGCACGGCCGTGGCGCTGATGGCAAGGAAGCGCGTGGCAAGGCCGAACCGCACGAGCCGCATGTCAGGGGACCTGCCGGACCGGCACGGTCAGCAGATAGCCGCCGTTGCGCACGGTGTTGATGAGGTTGCAGCCGGGGCTCAGCGCGTCGAGCTTCTTGCGCAGGCGGGAGACGAGGATGTCGACCGTCCGGTCGAAGGGGTCGGCGCTGCGGCCGTGCGTCCAGTCGAGGATCTGGTCGCGCGACAGCACGCGGCGCGGCCTGAGCACGAAGCAGGACAGGAGATCGAATTCGGCGCTGGTGAGCGCGATGAGATCGCCGCCGGCGCCGGTCAGCTGGCGGGCATCGAGGTCGATGACGAAGCCTTCGAAGGCAAAGCGGCGGGTGGCGGCCTGCACCGGCGCCGCCGAGGCCCGGCGCAGCAGCGCACGGATGCGCGCCAATAGTTCGCGGGGAGCGAAGGGCTTCACGACGTAATCGTCGGCACCGATTTCCAGGCCGACGACGCGGTCGGTCTCGTCGCTTTTCGCCGTCAGCATCAGGATGGGCATGTTGCCGGTGGTGCGCAGCCGCCGGCAGATGGAAAGGCCGTCCTCGCCGGGCAGCATCAGGTCGAGCACGACGAGATCGGGCTGAACGCGCTCCATCACCCGGTCCATCTCGCGGCCATCGGCGGCAAGCTCCACCACAAAGCCTTCCCGGCCGAGCAGATCGGCCGTCAACCGGCGGATTTCCTCGTCGTCGTCGACCAGCAGGATGGTTTTCGCAAGTGTTTCCATGCCGGCAAGGACGACACGAGCCGGGGCGAAAATCAACTGCAAAGCAGCGGCTTATACAAAACGCTACAAACCGGAAATCAGTTTCAACATCATGATATTAGCGGTTCAAATCCCAGCAAAGGCGCGGAGGCAGATCTTTGTTGCAAGCCGGGCGGGCGGCGCTTTCGCGACAGATCGGACCGATGAACCAGATTCCCAGACAGAAAGACGTGGACCGGGTGGCCGATGCGCCCTCCGCCGTTCCACATCCGTCCGTCCCCAAACCGGCACCGGAAAGCCCTGAAATCGCCCGGCCCGCGCCGGAGCCGCCAAGGACGAACCGCCTTGTTCTGATAGGTCTTGGCCTCGCGGTTGCCGGCTTGGCGGTCGTGGTCGGCGGGCGCTATTTCGTGCCGCGTCAGGTCGAGCTGGTGGCGGTTGCGCCGGGGCCGTTCCAGGCGGAATTGTCCGGCCCCGGCACGCTCGATGCGCTCTCGAAGGCCAATGTCGGCACCAGCCTGCAGGGGGTGATCACCAAGCTCGCCGTCGAACGCAACGATCGCGTTGCCAAAGGGGACCTGGTGGCCGAGATCGCCGCCGACGACCTCAGGGCCAATCTCGCTTCGGCGCAGGCCTCGCGCGAGGCGGCCCGCCAGAATGCCGAGGCGGCTGCTTCGGACGTGACGCGCATGGAGGCGGCGGCGGAGAACGCCCGCTCCACCTATGCGCGGCAGACCACCCTGCTGCCGGAGGGCACCACCAGCCGGTCGAGTTTCGAAAGCGCGGAGATGGCGGCCCGGCAGGGCGAGGCCGACCTTGCCAAGGCGCGCGCCGCCCTGCTCGCCGCCAAGGCGCAGGAGACGGCCGCCGATGCTGAGGTGACGGCCACTGAGGCGCAACTCCAGAAGTCGGTGGTTCGCGCGCCGATCGACGGCGTGGTCGTGGCCCGCAACCTCAACCTCGGCGACGTTGCCTCGCCGAGCAGCGCCATCGTCACCATCGCCGACCCCCAGAGTATCGTGCTGTCGACCCGCTTCGATGAAAGCACCATCGCCGACATCGAGCCGGGCCTCGGCGCCCGCGTCCGCTTCGGCGGCGACGGAGCGCCCGTCTACTCCGGCAGGGTGGTGCGGGTCGGCCGCGAGGTGGACCAGGAGACGCGCGAGTTCACCGTGGACATCGCGCTGGCGCAGCTGCCGCCCAACTGGGCGCTCGGCCAGCGCGGCACCGCCTTCATCGAACTTGCGAAAAGCGACGACGTGATCGCCGTGCCGGTGGCCAGCATCGCCCGCCGCGATGGCATGCCCGGCGTCTGGCTGGCCGACGACGGACGGGCGGCCTGGCAGCCGGTCGATCTTGGTCGCATCGGCGGCGCGCGGGTGGAAGTGCTGGCCGGCCTCAAGGCCGGCGACCGGGTGATCGCCGCGCCGGACGGCGTCTATCGCGGGATGCCGGTCAAAGGCGGGCGGGACGCATCATGAATCTCGCGCTGAAGGATGTGCGCCACAACTTCGGTCGCTTCGTGATGACGGCGGCGGGCATCGCCTTTCTGGTCACCGCGTCGATCGGCATGATCGGCCTTTATCGCGGCATCGTCGCCGACGCGCTGTTGGTGATCGACCGGATCGGCGCCGATCTCTGGGTGGTGCAGGGCGGCCGCGCCGGTCCGTTCAGCGAAAGCTCGGCCGTCGCGTCGGACATGGATCGGCGGGTGGAGGGCGTGGCGGGCGACGCGACGGTGCGCCGCTTCGTGCAGGTCAGCCAGCAGTTCGACTATCACGGGCGCAGCTTGCGCGCCTCGCTGACCGGGCTCGACTATCCCAAGGATACCGGCGCCTGGGTGCCGCTCACGGCCGGGCGACATCTCATGAACGGCCATTTCGAGGCGATCGCCGACGCGAGCATCGGGCTCCGCCTCGGCGACATCGTGCGGCTCGGCCAGGACGATTACACCATCGTCGGCGTGGCGGCCGGCATGGTGGACATGGGCGGCGACGGGCTGCTGTTCGTCACCGTCAACGACGCCAAGGCGATCGCCCAGCGGCGCAGCAGCGAGGAAGTGCTGCTGGCGCGCAGCCGCGCCGGCACGACGGCCACGGCCGGCAATGACGGAAGCTCGGTGGCGCAGGACAGCAAGATCGCCGCCGTGCTGGTGACGCTCAATCCGGCGGCGGACGAGGCGGCGGTGCGCCGCGCCATCATGGCCTGGGGAGACGCCAACGTGCTGAGCCGGGCCGACCAGCAGAACCTGCTGCTCAACCAGCGGCTTTGGCGGCTGCGCATTCAGATCCTGGCTTTCACCGGCGTGTTGCAGGTGGTGATGGCCATCGTCATCTCGCTGATCATCTACATGCTGACACAGGAAAAGCGCCACCAGATCGCCATGCTGAAGCTGATCGGCGCCCGCAACGGGGTGATCATCCGCATGATCGCCGGCGAGGCCTATCTGATCGGCGCCGGCGGGCTGGCGTTGGGGCTGGGACTGTCCAGGCTGATCTTTCCGTGGTTTCCGCGCCGGGTGGTGTTCGATCCCCAGGATATCGCGATGCTCGGCGTGACGATTGCCGTCATCTGCGGCTTTGCCAGCCTGCTCGGCATCTGGCGGGCGCTGAAGGTACGGGCGCAGGAGGTGCTGTCATGAGCGCGCCGGTCCTCAGCGTGCGCGACGCCTGCCGCCACTATCCGAGCGGCGACACCATCGTGCGGGCGCTCGACGGGGTTTCCTTCGACATCGAGGCCGGCGAGGTGGTGGGCATTCTCGGGCCGAGCGGTTCGGGCAAGAGCACGCTGCTGTTGATCGCCGGCCTCCTGGAACCGCCGACCTCGGGCGAGGTGTTCATTCGCGGCGAGCGGGTGTCGGCGCCGGGCG
Source organism: Pleomorphomonas sp. (assembly GCA_029976075.1). Taxonomy (GTDB): domain Bacteria; phylum Pseudomonadota; class Alphaproteobacteria; order Rhizobiales; family Pleomorphomonadaceae; genus Pleomorphomonas. The sequence goes on along the minus strand of JARKNW010000006.1, from coordinate 6,649 downwards.
CCAGGCTGGACGGACTGCGCGATTTCCGCCGCCGCAACATTGGCTTCGTGTTCCAGAAGGCCAACCTCATTCCCTTCCTCACGGCGGCGGAGAACGTGGCGCTGGCCCTCGAGATCGACGATGTCGCCGCCCGCCCGGCGCGGACCTATGCCGAGCATCTTCTAGGAAGTGTCGATCTCGGCCATCGCACGGGCAACCTGCCGACCCGGCTGTCCGGCGGCGAACAGCAGCGCGTGGCGGTGGCCCGGGCGCTCGCCAACGACCCGGCGCTGATCCTCGCCGACGAGCCGACGGCGGCGCTCGACAGCGTGCGCGGACGGCAGGTGATCGGCCTGTTCCGCAAGATCGCCGATACGCGGCAGGCGGCAGTGGCGGTGGTGACCCACGATCCGCGCGTGCTCGACCTGTTCGACCGGACGCTGGAGCTGCGCGACGGGCGGATCGTCGCCGAGAAGGCGACGGCAAGGGTGCTCTGAAACAAATCGCAACAAATCGCTACGGGGCCGAAAGACTGGAGCCACGTGGCGACGGGATGATCGCTTCCTATCCGGCCCGGCCGCACATCTTGCCCAAACGGAGGCTTACATGATGTTCAAACGTATCTTTCTCGCGCTGGCAATTCTCGCCGGCGCGGCATCCGCTGCCTCGGCTGCGACCGGCGCGGTGGCAACCGGCAACGTCAATCTGCGCGCCGGGCCGTCGACCGGCTATCCCGTGGTCGCCATGGTTCCGGCCGGTGCCGGCATCGCCACCTATGGCTGCCTTGCCGGCTATACGTGGTGCGACATCGGCTTTGCCGGTTACCGCGGCTGGGTTTCGGCGCGCTATATCCAGATCGTCTACCAGGGCGCGCCGGTGGTTCTGACCCCGGTGGTGGCGCCGAGGATCGGCATCGTCGTGGTCGGCTTCAACCAGAGCTACTGGAACGCCCATTACGCCGCCTATCCCTGGTACGCGCGCGGCCCCGCCTATTATGGCCGCGCCGGCACGGTGACCGGCCCCAACGGAGGCACCATTTCCGGCGCGCATGGCTGCGGCCCCTATGCCTGCGCCGGCGGCGGAACCATCACCGGCCCCAATGGCGGCACCATCCAGCACGCCGGCGCCTGCGGTCCCCGTGGTTGTGTCGGCGGCTATCGGGCGGTCGGCCCGAACGGCGGCACGCGCAGCGGCGTCGGGCATTTCCGCTGGTAGCAAGATCTCCAAGCCCTTGTTTGCAAAACATCATCCGGTCGGGGCTCGCTTCGCCCCGGCCGGGCGATGCGCCAAGCGGAAAAACGATGCCCATCCTCCGCTCGCTGCTCATGGTTCTTTGCGGTCTTCTCGTCCTCGGCCTGTTGATGCCCTCGGGCTGCGGCTCCCGCATCGGGCTGGGTGACGACGGCGACCATGGCAATGCCTACGTCACTCTCGGCGCTCTCGCCGTCGTGGCCGGCGAGCGTCACTGACCGGACCTCCCCGCCGCCACCGACATTCCGGCGCGCCGATCGCATGGCTTGAAGCCGGCTCCGGGCTCGGCTATCGACCGTCTCGCCCGTCGTTCCAGCGTGCCTTCGCACCTGGCGCCGGGCAGATGCCGAGTGTCGCGGGGGCAAGACTTGATCCTTCTCTATCTCTACATGGCCTGTACGGCGGTCGTGCTCCTTCTGGCCGGATTGATGGAGTACCAGGGGCTCAAGCAACAGGTCTCCGGGGCCAACGGCTTCATCTGGACGATGGCCTTGCTGGTGATGGGGACCATTCTCGTGCCCACCACCATCGCCACCTGGATCTTCTGGAGCGGTCACGACGCGCTCTACACGCTGCTCGGCGGGGCGATCTGGCTGGGTCTTGCCGGCTACGCCAGCGTCCGGTTGATGATGCTGGGAGCGAAAGCCCGATGACCAGCTTCTTTCTCGCGCTCATCCGGCTCGTTCTTCTGGCCGCCGGTCTCGCCCTTCTGCTCGGCTGGCTGAAGAACGAGCAGGCCGATCTCGCGCTCACGCTGCCATGGACGCTCTATCCGGTGAGTGGCGGCCTGGTGCTGGCCCGCAGCCTGACCGAATGGGAGGGCGACAAGACCGGCCGCAACTTACTGGTGGGCACGGCGCGCGTCGCCGCCTTCTTTGCCATCGTGATGATCGCGCAGTGGGGCTTCCACGGCTCGATGACGGCGATCGCCATCGCCTTCGTCGCCACGCTGGCCCTCGGCGTCTACCACCAGAGCGCCTGAGGCCGTCGGCGCTCGGTGTCGTCGCCCTGAGTGTCCGTCTGCCGACGAACCCCTCGGGATTGAAGGGCGGATGCCGGGGCAGGACCTTGGGACGACAACAGGCCGAGGGGCGCGCCAATCTACCATGCATTGGCACGGGGCGCTTCCCGTCACCAGAAGTTGTTGCTTTCCCCTGTGGTGCCTGATGGTTTTCTCGGCCAGAATGGGTCGATGAAAGCAAAGTGTTCCAGGAATCACCACCATGGCCAGGTTTGATGAAACCTCTTCTTTCGGCGCGCAGCGCGCGTCGATCGTCACCGGCAGCCGGACGACCTTGCAGATCGAGGATTCGATCCTGCGCATGGTGGCGAGGCCCGTCCCCGAGGAGATGTTCGGATCGGAGACGCTCACCCGCCTCGTCGAGGAGATGTGGATGTGCATGATCGACGCGGGTGGCGTCGGCATCGCGGCGCCGCAGGTCGGCATATCCTGGCGCCTGTTCATCGGCTCGGCCAGCAGCATCCTGCCGTCGACGGTGTTCGTCAATCCGGAGGTGGAGTTCCACGGCGAGGCGAGCGTGCTCGGCGAGGAGGGCTGCCTCAGCGTGCCCGGCTGGCGATCGGCCAAGGTGCTGCGCCACTCCAAGGTGACGGTGCGCTACCGCGACATGGACGGCGGCTCGCACGTGGAGACCTACGAGGGGCTGGCGGCGCGGGTCATCCAGCACGAGTTCGACCATCTCAACGGCAAGCTGTTCATCGATATCGACGACAGCCCGGAAGTGGACGACACCCTGCGACGGCGGGCGATGCGGGCGATGGCGGAGATGGAAGACAGGATGAAGGCGAGGAGCGAGGCCGACGCCTGAGCGACAGCCCGCCGGGCAGGTCGGCCCCAACGGTGACGATCCGCGCTGGAGAGTTCATCGCAACTTCGGGCGTGGCACCGGGGCCCGCTGTTGCTGAAACTGCCTGAAAGCGGGCCACGGCGAGGGGAGGTTGCCGCGCCGGTCAGGCGGCGGCGAAGTCCCTGACGAAGGTTTCGACCACCCGGCTGAGGTCGGTCGCCTGGCTGGAGAGGCCCTGCGACAGGCCCATCAGCTGGGTCGAGGCGGCGCCGGTCATCTCGGCGGCCTCGCCGACGCCGGCGATGTTCGCCGTCACCTGATGGGTGCCGGAGGAGGCTTCCTGGCAGTTGCGGGCGATCTCGGCGGTGGCGGCGCCCTGTTCCTCCACGGCGCCGGCGATCGCCGAGGCGGTTTCCTTGATGTTGCCGATCACCCGGACGATCTCGGTCACCGACTTGACGGTGCCGTTGGTCGCCATCTGGATCTCCGCCACCTTGGCGGCGATCTCGTCGGTGGCCTTGGCGGTCTGGCTGGCGAGCTGCTTCACTTCCGAAGCCACCACGGCGAAGCCCTTGCCGGCCTCGCCGGCCCTTGCCGCCTCGATGGTGGCGTTGAGGGCCAGGAGGTTGGTCTGCTCGGCCACGCCCTTGATCAGATTGATGACGTCGCCGATGGCGGCGGCCGCCGCGGCGAGGGCGGCGATGCGCTCGTTGGAGGCGGCGGCTTCCGAATGGGCGTCGTCGGCGACGGCGGCGGAGTGGCTGACCTGACCGTTGATCTCATTGACCGAGGCGGCCATCTCCTCCGACGCCGAGGCGACGGTCTGCACGTTGCCGGCGGCGCGCTCGGCGGCCACGGCGACGGCCTGGGCCTGCCGGGTGGTTTCCTCGGCGGTGGCCGACAGGTTGCGGGCGGCATCGGCCACTTCGCCAGATGATTGGACGAGGCCGGTGGCAAGGCCCTGCATGCGATCGACGAAGGCGCTGGCGAGCTTTTCGCGGCGGGCCAGCTGCTGGCGCTCGGCTTCCTCGCGGGCGGCCTGCAGGGCGCGGGCCGCTTCCGCTTCCCCGAGCTGGCCGCGCAGGATCTCGAGCGCCTGGGCGATGTGGCCGAACTCGTCGCGCCGTTCGGTGCCGGGCACCGGGGCGCCGAGGTCGCCTCGGCCGAGCGCGCTCATCACGTTGATGGAGGCCTTGATCGGCCGGATGACGTTGACGCGCACCATGAAGAAGGCAAGCACCAGGATGGCCGTCGTGGCGAGGGTGAGGCCGATCAGCGAGATGCGCGAGGTCCACAGGGCGATGCTGGACACCAGCTGGTTCTGCTGGTCCTTGGTGGCGACGAAGCGCTTGTTGACTTCGGCGTTGGCCGCGAAGGCGTCCTGAATGCCGTTATAGCAGCCCTGGTTCATCAGTTGGGCGACCTTGGCGTTGTCGTCGGCCGTGGTCGCCGAGGATGCCTGCCGGCTTACCTCGCCGCAGGCGCCGCTGACGGCGGCGTCGAATTTCCTGGCGACACCGTCGATGTCGGTGGCCGACTCCGGGGCGGCCTTCTTGGCGATGGCGATCTGCTCGGCGAAGCCGGCGACGGCGTCGTTGGCATGGCCGCGCGCCGTGGCATTGGCTTCGGCGGTGGACGCCACGATGTTCTCATAGAGGGCGGCCTGATAACTGACGACCATCCGGTTGGCGCGCGCCATGGCCAGGATCGCCACGTCGGGACCGTCGATGATGGCCGTGTCGAGATCATCGACGACGGTGATCTGGTGTGTGGTGTAGATGATCCCCGCGAAACTTGCCGCCGAGAGCACCAGCAGCAGGGAGAATACCTTCCAAATCATCGGCCAGTTCTTGAACGACATCGCGATCTCCGGGCGCTTGCATCGACTTCTGCAAAGCGCGGGCAGGCAAGGGAGGGTATCGGCAGCGGCGGTGCCGGCTGCGCGAGATAAAGTCGACGAACACAGGCCAGTTTTAGAGATTAATCGTTTAATATTCCGAAACACGCGACGGAAAGATGGCGGAATTGGCGGAAAACCGGGCGTTGTGCGCGCCCTCGGCATTATTGGCGAGCCGAAGGGGCGGACGGCGGAGATGCGCCGCCGTACCATCCCAGCTACGAGGCTGGGGCGTGATGCTTGCCAGGGTTCAGTCGAGCGCTCGGCCCTTGGCCTCACCGGCCGCCGAACCGCCTGATCGCCGCCTCGCTCACCGGCATGTAGAGCGACACCGCCGTGCCCTCGGGGTCGCGGAACTGGAAGGTCCTGTTGCCCCAGGGCATCGTCTTCAGGTCGTGGACCAGCGGCACCTTGTCCTTCAGGCGGGCATACTCGGCATCGATGTCGGCCACCTGGAACTCCAGGATGGCGGTGCGATTGTGCCCCGGTTCGGCGGCGCCTTCCTGCCAGAGGGCGACGGTTTCGACCGCGCCGATGGCCAGCGTGCCGGAGGGCGTGACGATCTCGGCGAACACCGGCGCCAGCCAGTCGGCGGCGAGATCGGTCACCATCTCGTAGAAGGCGACCATGGCCCTGATATCCTTGGCAATCAGGCGGGTGGAGGCGAACTTCATGATTGTCTCCCCAGGGTGCTTAACAGGCGCTCCATTGAATGATACGATACGGTATCGTAGCGAAAGAGTCGAGGCCCATGCCACCGCGCAAACAGTCGTCCCATCGGGAACCGGTCGATCGGGGTTCTGGCCAGGGTTCTAGCCAGGGTTCTAGCCAGGGTTCTGGCCAGAGTTCAGCCGTTGTCGACGACAGGGTGCGCCGCTCGCGGGCATCCGTGCTGGCCGCCGCGGCGGACCTGTTGTTCGAGCGCGGCTTTGCCGGCTTCAGCGTCGACGAGGTTTGCCGGCGTTCGGGCGTGGCGAAGACCACCATCTACCGGCATTGGCCGACCCGGACGGAGCTGTTGCGCGACGCCTGCGCCAACATAGGCACACCGCAGTCGGCGCCTGACCTCGGCAGCTTTCGGGCCGATGTCGCCACGCTGATGGGCGATCTCGCCCACGCGCTGAGAACGGAGAAATGGACCTCCGTCCTGCCGTCGATCATCGACGCCGGCGAGCGTGATCCCGAGATGGCCGAGATGTATCGCCGCCTGCAGCAGGGCTACTCGGCACCGTTCGAAGCGGTGATCCGGCGTGGCATCGCGCGCGGCGAGTTGCCGGGGGAAACGGACGTTCCCGCCCTGGTGGCCGCGCTGATCGGCCCCCTGTTCTTCCGCCGCTGGTTCTCCCGCGAGCCGCTGACGGAGGGGTTCGTGAGGGAGGTCATCCGGCTCGCGGTGGGGTAGGGGAGGGGAGCGTGATATCGCCGGGAGTTTCATCCTGCCCGAGGTCCTGCGCCTTCGAGCAGGATTGTTCGTCGGAGCTGCGGTAAGTTGAAGCCGGCCTCTCCGGTTGGTTTGACGCCCCGGAGATGCCGGTGGCCGGCGACCGGGCGCAGGATCGGGTTTTCACCCGGGGTCATCAAGGCTCCCTGCCATCTTCCATCATTCGCTTGGAGAGTTGATGGGGTCTCTGGGGCCTGACCCTTGCCGATCAGACCCACGCCCGAGAACAATCCGAAGCTCATGGTGGTCCAACTTGGGAAGGATAGCACACCA
>JARKNW010000161.1 GCA_029976075.1 Pleomorphomonas sp. | reverse complement strand
CCGGCGCGTTATAGGTGGCGCTCCAGCCGAAATCGCCCGAGGCGAGGTTGGAGAGCCAGTTGAGGAACTGCACCGTGACGGGCTGGTCGAGCCCCCAGCGAGCGGCGATCAGCGCCCGCTGCTCCGGCCCGACCTTGGCGATGGCGGGGCCGAGATAGGCGTTGACCGGATCGACCGGCGACAGCTTGGCCAGCGCGAAGGCGACCACCGCCACCCCGGCCAGCAACAGGGCCAGCCGGAGAAGACGGGTTGCGACAAATCGGCTCCAGGCTGACATATCAATCACAAACCCAGCGCCAGTTCTGGATGGTCGCCGTCACCGGCCAGCCGTGGCCGTGCGGCTCGATCTGCGTCTGGCCGATGTCGAGGCAGCGGTTGACGAAATAGACGTGGTCGAGGTTGACCATCCACGCCGAGGCGGCATCGCCCCTGGCCGAGAAGCCGGTTTTGCCGTCCCATTCCGCCTGCTGCCAGAACGGATAGGACGCCTCGAGGCTCGGCGCCGCCTGAGCTTTCTCGAAATGGCCGTCGACGGCGGCATTCGCGAAATAACCGGCGTTGTAATAGTCGATGCCGGCAAAGCCGCTCTGGTAGAGGCTGTAGACTTCCTCCGGGCTATGGCTGCCCCAGCCGAACATCACCGGGCTCGCATGCATCGCCCGCTCGATCCCCTCCCAGGTATCGCCCTTGGGGGTGATCTCGATGCCGAGCGGCTTCATCTGCTCGCTGAGCATCACGGCAAGGCCCTGCCGCACGCTGTCGGTCGAGGGGTAGATCACCGGGAAGGCGGCTCTGAGGCCATCCTTCACGCGCACGCCGTCGCCGCCCGGCACCCAGCCAGCCTTGTCGAGCAAAGCCTTGGCGCCCTCGACGTCCTCGTCGACCCTGGCATCCGGGTTCGACCACGGCAGGTCGTCGGCCGGACCATAGGCGGGCGTGCCGTGGCCGAGCAGCACCGCGTCGACCAGCGCCTTGCGGTCGAGGCCGAGGTTGATCGCCTTGCGGATGGCGATATCGGCGGTGACGGAGTTGCCGATCGGGTAGCCCTTGGCGTCCTTCTTCCCCTCGTCGGGTACCATCGGGAACACGATGCCACGGTTGTCGACGGTGTCGGCGATCACCGCCTTGAAGCCGTTCGGCAGCGCGTCGGCCAGCGTTGCCGGCACCGACACCATGTCCACCTTGCCGGCATTGGCGGCGGCGAGCGAAGTATCCTCGCCGGTGAACAGGAAGGTGATGCGGGTAAAGGGCGACTTCTTGCCGTAGTAGAACGGGTTGGCCTCGACGATCAGTTGCTCGCCCTGGCTCCACGACACCATGCGGAACGGGCCGGAGCCCACCGGCTTGCGGGCATAATCGGCGCCGTGGCCGGCCGCCGGCACGATGCCGAGCACATAGAAGTTCTCGACGAAGGTGATCCATGGCTTCTTGAGCTTGATCACCACCGTCGTGTCGTCGGTGGCGATGGCGCTTTCCATCGCCGTGAGGTCGACGGCGCCGCCGGCCTTGGCGGTCTCGGTGAAGGTGAAGGCGACGTCCTTGGCGCTGAGCGGCGTGCCGTCGGAGAACTTGACGCCCTCGCGAACCTTGATCGTCCAGGTCAGCCGATCCTCGCTCAGCGTCCACGCGGTGGCGAGATCCGGCGTCGTCGTGAGATCCGCCTCGCGCGTCAGCAGCGTCGACTGGAACAGCGGATGGCCATAGCGGCCCCAGCCGAGAACCGGATCGTAGCCATCATCCGGCTCGCCGCCGATGGCCAGAACCAGCTCGCTCCTAGGGGCGGCAAGGCTCGGCAAAGGCGCAAGCGCCAGGGTCGCGGTCGCCGCCATGAGGACGACCAGCGTGGTGCGTTTGGACAAAATGAAGCTCCTCGCTCGCGCCGAAGCGCGTTCGTTGCAAGTCGAGCAAACCGGATTGCCAGGCGACCTTACAGGCGAGTCGAGTATGATGTCTACATTAAAAGCTCATACTGACGCCCGGTAAAACTACGAGGCTCCAATGGCTCAGTGATCGGTCCGTCGGCACGGTGCAAAGGCCCCCGATACGACCCGCCGCGCCCTCTCGTCCTGAGATCCACCTTGAGTTCGCGTGCGAACTCAAGCGGCCTTCGCCAGGATGACGGCTTGATAGGACCGGGAGCCCGAACGAGGCGCACCGCGCTATCCAGCTGGCATCTCGCGCTATCCAGCTGTTATCATTCATATAATTCACCTGTCATCCTGGCGAAGGCCAGGACCTCGGGCAGAACTAAACTCCCGGCCGATATAGAGCGCCAAGAACACAGGGAGCTCGATACGACCCGCCGCGCCCTCTCGTCCCGAGAGCCACCTTGAACTCGCGCGCGAATTCAAGCGGCTTCCGCAAGGATGACGGCTTGATAGGACCGGAAGCCAGAGCGGAACGCGCCGCGCTATCCGGCTATCATACCGCCCAATCCCGCTGTTATCATTTATATAATTCTGTCATCCTTGCGAACGCGAGGACCTCAGGACGAGTAAAGTGGGCCGCCGATATCAGGCTCCCTTTTCCCCCTCCACCCCCCGATGGATATGCCCATGCGGACCGTGCGGATGGTCGTGCTCGTGTCCATGCCCGTGGCTATGGTGATGCTCGAACACCAGATGCGTCCGCTTGAGCAACTCGATGTCGTGCAGGATGTCCAGCGTCCGCCCGTCGGCCGCCACCTTGCCCTCTTGCAGCACGATGGCGCGGTCGGAGATGTCGTCGATGATGTCGAGATCATGGGTGGCGGCGATCACCGTGCGGCCCTCGCCGAGCCCATGCGCCAGGAAGGCCACCAGCTCGGCCCGGCTCTTGGGGTCGAGCGCCGCCGTCGGCTCGTCGAGCAGCAGCACGTCGGGCTCGGTGATGATCACCGAGGCGATGGCGACGCGCTTCTTCTCGCCGCCGGACAGGCGATGCGGCGGCCGGTCGCGAAGGTGGGCGATGTTGAAGCGCTGAAGCGTCGCCTCGATCGCCTCTTTCACCTTGGCCTTGTCCCAGCCGAGCTGCAGCGGCCCGAAGGCCAGTTCATCCAGCACCGTCGGATTGAACAGCTGCACGTCGGGATTCTGGAACACCAGCCCGACGCGGCGCCGGAAGGCGAAGTTGGCCGCCTCGTCCTCGAAGGCCCTTTCGCTGAGCGGTGCGCCCAGCGCCGTCGCCACGCCGCCGCCGGCAAAGCACAGCGCGTCCATCATCCTGAGCAGCGTCGATTTGCCCGAACCGTTGGCGCCCAAGAGCGCCACCCGCTCGCCGAGATCAATGGAAAAGCTCACCCCATCCAGCGCGCGATGCGCCCGGTAGGCATAGGCGACATCGTGAAAGGCGAAGGCGGTACCGCTCACAGGCGTCCCCCGATGATGATGGCGGCAACAGTAAGCGCCGCCAGAAGGAAAGCCCAGTCGGCCGGCCGAGTGCGAAAATCGTCGAGCAGCCGCACCTCGCCGCGATAGCCGCGCGCGATCATGGCGCCATGCACCTCGGTGCCGAGCGCCAGCGTCTTGGTGAGCAGCGTGCCGATCATGGTCATCATCAGCCGCCGCCGCGCCGGACCGTCGAGCGGCCCGAGCAATCGGCTCTGCCGCGCCTCGGCCATCTGCAAGGCGGACTGCATCAGCACGAAGATGTAGCGATAGGTCATGCCGAGCACGGCCACCACGGCGGCGGGAACGCCGAGGCTGCTCAAGGCCTTCAGCACATGCGGCCACGGCGTCGTCAGCACCAGCAGCAGCGACAGGGTGGCCGCCGTCTCGGCCCGCCCGATCACGAAGGCGGCGCTCCTCAGACCCTGCAAGGTGATCGGCCAGCCGAGGACGGGCAGATGGGCCACCGCCTCGCCCGGCACGATGAAGATGGCCGGCAGCACGATGATGCCGGAGAACACCAGCACGCCGAGCCACACCTGCCGGAACAATCTGATGATGCGGATCTTCGAGGCCACCGCCAGTCCGGTCGCCAGCGCGAACATCGCCGCCAGCACCGTCAGCCGCCCGGTCGACACCGCCGCGATGATCAGCGCCAAGAGCGCCACCACCTTGATGCGCGGATCGAAGCCTTGCAGGAAACCCGGCAGGGCCGAAGTCGTCTCCGCCTCAAGCGAATGGTTCTCGGCCCCAACCAGCCCGAACACCAGGGTTTCGACCAGCCCACGCCGCTTCTTGCCGCCACAGGTGCAAACGCCGTAGGCCGGATCGTCCATGCCGGATATCTCGCCCTAAGCCGTCGTGCTGCGGCGGTCGCGCAACGCGCCGATTCCAGCGAACACCAGCAGAACCAGACCGCTGCCCATCACCGCCGACAGGATATAGCCGAGGCTGGCATCCTTGAGGAAGGTCGGGGCATAGTCGGGGATGGGTGCCGACCAGACGCTCGACAGGCGCTCGAGGCCCGAGGGCACGGCTTCCGGCGGCGCCACGTTGCCGGACGCCTGGGCGATCTCCTGCCGCACGGCGGGGTTGGCGAAGTCCTCGGCACCCCACTCGCCCCAGGCGGTACCGGCGGCGAGAAGGCCGAGCGGGCTCAGGAGCATCAGAAGGCCGAGGCCGAACCACAGCGCCCGCGTCGCCTTCCAGCGTCCGGTCGTCACCGGCCTGACAGCGGTGAGGTCGAGCAGCTCAGGCTCGGTGCGCTGCAGCACGGCAACGAGGCCGGCGGCCGCCACCGCTTCGGCAAGGCCGGCAATCGCCAGGTGGCCGACCATCATGGCCGGCACCGCGATGGAGAGCGGATAAGGCGCATAGAGCGGCGCGCCCATTGCGTCGTGGAACAGCATCGGCTGGATGCCGAATTCGATGGCCGCCACGAAGGCCGCGACGTTGATGCCGACATAGCCGGCGACACCGGCCGCCACCACCCGGCGCACCGAGGTCAGCTCGGCCCGGCCGGCGATCGCCTGATAGACGGCATAGGCGACGAACGGCCCGACGATGGCCATGTTCAGGCAGTTGGCGCCGATCGCCGTGATGCCGCCATCACCGAAGAACACCGCCTGGATCAACAAGGCAATGGAGATCGACAGCACCGCCGCCCACGGCCCCAGCACGATGGCCGCGATGCCCAACCCGACGGCGTGTCCCGTCGTTCCACCCGGCAGCGGCAGGTTGAACATCATGACGACGAAGGAGAAGGCCGACACCACCGCCATCAGCGGCACCAGCTTGGTGTGCAGCCGGCTCTTCACCTTGCGCGAGGCGACGTACCAGAAGGGCGCCGCCATGGCGAAGGTCGCCGCGCAGGTGCTCGGGGAAAGATATCCGTCGGGAATATGCATGATGAGGTCTTTTCGTTGATGAGCGTTCCGCGAGTCCTGACCGCCGAACTGCCGGAAACCCTAGGTTCGCGCCACGTCCCAGTCAACAAAAAGTATGATCTTCCCGTAAAACTTCATACGCATGCCAACGTGCAATGTCGGCCGCCGCCCCAAGGCGGTTGGCAGCCCGCGCCAGCGAAGATCACCGACCACTGGACAGGGATCAGCGTAACTACTTCTACTAACTATGATTTCTGACAAGCGAAACCGTTTGTAAAGCGCCGGGCCCTAGGTTGATCGCAGAAATTCACAAGACTATCCAATAAGATGACTTTCTGTGCCCCCTATTCCCGTCGCGGCCTTGCTGCCGTGACCAGCCGGATACTGTTCGAGCCAGCGCCGCACCTCGCGGTTGCATCGGGAGATGCGGCCGGCAAAGCGTCGATGACCTCGCGGTGGCGGGCATTTCCTCAACCCCCAGCCCAGCATCATCGATCCCTCGGTCCCCAGCCGGACCAGGCAAAACGACGGCTGTCGTCCTGACGATGCAAGAAAAGGAGAGGCTTATCTTGAATACGATGACACGCCGCAGCTTCGGTGCGGGAATGCTGGCCATCACGGTCATGGCCTGGGGGATGAGCAAGCTCAACGCGGCCCCCTTCGACCCCAAGACCCAGAACGCCGCCGGCGAGTACCCGATCGAGCCCGAGGTGCTGACGACCGCCGACCGGGTCATCGTCCCCGCCCCGACGCCGGCCAGCAAGGTGGCGGTCTACGACCTCGCCAAGTACCAGGAAGCCGGGGTCGGCACCTGGACCTATGGCAAGGGCGAGCCGCCGGTCACCCGCACCGACCTGATGCCCAAGGCCTATGAAGCCGGGAGCGTCGACCAGAAGCATCGCCTCCTGACCTTCTTCGCCATCAGCGACATCCACATCACCGACAAGGAAGCCCCCAACCAGGGCATCTACATCCAGCGCCTGCATCCGGAGATTTCGGTGACCACGTCGCTGTGCTCGGGCGTGATGCTCTATACGACGCACGTGCTCGACGCCGCCGTGCAGACCATCAACCTGATGCACAAGACGCAGCCGTTCGACTTCGGCATCTCGCTGGGCGACGCCGCCAACAGCACGCAGTACAACGAGCTCCGCTGGTACATCGACGTGCTCGACGGCAAGATGATCCACCCGAGCTCGGGCGATCATCTCGGCGCCGACGATGTCGATTTCCAGAAGCCGTTCAAGGCCGTCGGCCTCGACAAGTCGATCCCCTGGTACCAGGTGCTCGGCAACCACGACCACTTCTGGCTCGGCTCGGTGTCGGTCGACCACGGCCCGCGCGCCGACCTCCGGCAGTCCTACGTCGCCGACGAGATGTTCGCGGCCGGCGACGTGCTGGGCGACCCGCGCAAGATCGTCGACCGCGACTATTACATGGGCGTCTTCGATGGCTCCAAGCCCTATGGCGACGTGAAGTTTGCCGGCGAGGTCAAGGACTTCCCGACGCCGCCCAAGGTCGTCGCCGACCCGGACCGCCGTTCGCTGCGCACCTCGGAATGGCTGAAGGAGTTCTTCAACACCACGTCCAACCCGGTCGGCCACGGCTTCGACATGGCCGACGCCGAGAAGGGCTTCGGCTGCTTCAGCTTCGTGCCCAAGGCCGACGTGCCGATCAAGATCATCTCGCTCGACGACACCCAGAAGGACGATGACAAGTCCCTCGACATCCACGGCCACGGCTTCCTCGACGAGGCGCGCTGGACCTGGCTGAAGAAGGAACTGGCGGACGGCGACGCCGCCGGCCAGCTGATGATCATCGCCACCCACATCCCGATCGGCGTCGAGCCGAGCGAGCCCCGGTGCGAGATGAGCTGGTGGCTCGATCCGCAGAACGCCGTGACGATCGAGGGCCTGCTCGCCGAGCTGCACAGCCACCCGAACCTCCTGATGTGGCTCGCCGGGCATCGCCACCTCAACACCGTCAAGGCCTTCGTCTCGCCCGATCCGGTCAACGCCCCCGAAAAGGGCTTCTGGCACGTCGAGACCTGCTCGCTGCGCGACTTCCCGCAGCAGCTGCGCACCTTCGGCATCTTCCTCAACAGCGACTACTCGGTGTCGATCGAGACGATCAACGTCGATCCCGCCGTCAAGGAAGGCACGCCGGCGGCGATCTCCCGCAGCTACGCCGTGGCGGCGCAGCAACTGATCAATCCCGACATCTGGACCTTCAACCCGACCAAGGACCCGACCATCGCCCCGATGCCGTCGGCCTCCTACAACGCCAAGCTGGCCAAGAAGCTGAGCCCGGAGATGGTCGCCAAGCTGAAGACGCTGTTCCCGGCGGGCTGAGCCGAACCGTTACCTCGCAGACAACACAGCGCCCCGCCAGTTCGATCTGACTGGCGGGGCGCTTTGCAATATGGGCAGCCGCTAGAGGCTGGCTCGAAACTCGCTGGGCGCGGCAGGTGGCGATGGCGTGAGGCTGGCTCGAAACTCGCTGGGCGCGGCAGGTGACGATGGCCGGAGGCTGGCTCGAAACTCGCTGGGGCGCGGCAGATGGCGATGGCCGGAGGCTGGCTCGAAACTCGCTGGGGCGCGGCAGATGGCGACGAGCGCGAGAACCGGAGCGGAGCGAACTTAAGGTTCGTGAGCACCGGAAGCGCAGCACTCTAAGCCAGATGCCCACCCCAGTAGAGTTTCCAGCCAGCCGCTCAGAAGTGGACCTTCAGGCCGGCTATCGGCCCCTGCTGGACGACGTCGTACTTGTAGTCGCCGTCCCGGTAATCGACGCCCAGCCCGCGATAGCCGGCGATCATCGTGTACTTCTCGCCGAGCTTGTAGCCGAGGCCGGCGAACACATCCCAGGAGAACTTCGAGCCGACGTCGAAACCGCCCGCGAAGGCCCAGGACGTCAGGTAGAGGTCGTCGGTCAGCTGGGTGCTGAACCGGGTTCCGATCATAGGGTCGGCCCAGGTCTCGTCGGTGCTGCCGGACTTGGTGATGCCGAAGCCGGGAAGGCTCAGCTTGGCCTTGGTGTCGACGTTGTAGAGGCGGGCGCCGGCCAAGAGATCGAGCTCGTAGCGCGGATCGGACAGCACCGTGTAGCCGGCGCCGCCCGAGGCGATCAGCGTCGACGTCGACAGCTTGAGCGACGTCGAGAACGGCGTGTTGAAACTCTCCCCGACCGACAGGCGGGAGTACATGACGTCGCCGTAGAACACCGTCCGATTGCGCCGGGCGTAGGCGACACCCATGACGGCGCCGTCGAGGTTGGACAGGATGTCCTTGAAGCTGAGGTCGACGTCGGCCGCCGGCAGCGGCGGCAGCGTCGCCGTCGAGCCCTTGAAGCTCGAGAACCAGCTGTAGCTGGCAAGGTCGATCTGCCAGCCGTCCGCCTCGGTCGTGGCGGGCTGCGGTTGCGACGGCTTGGCGGAGGGAAGATCGGCGGCGGACGCCACGCCTGTCAGCAAGGCTGCCATCAACAGCGCGCATCGCGCCACACGGGCCGCCGAGGTTCGCGCCCGCTCAACTCCGTTCGATACCATGGCCCCGCCCTTTTTCCCCTTGAGTCTCCGAGAGATAGTTTCGCGACCAGCGATTGGAAGACGCAAGTTTTCCATCTCGGTTCGAGGCCGAAAAAGACGAAGTGTCGCTCCTATGTAACAACGTAGTACTACGTCCGCATTCGCCACAAGCGATCCATGAAGATCCGATCTCCCGAACAGTTCAGACTCAATGAAAAGCAAATCTGCAACGTTGGAGTGCAGGTTCCGCGCTGACGAAGTCTTTGCGAGAACCGAACGGCCGCGTCAGCCGGGACCGAACGCCAAGCGGGTACCAGAACCGAGAAATCCGCTGCCGCCACAAGGGCATGGCAGATACCGGCAAGGGGTGCGATTCACCGGCCGTTAAAGACCGGCCCTCTATTTCTGCCGGCGAGATACACAGGTTCCGGGCTTTATTTCATGCGGCGTCGATTTGTTACTGGACTGCTCTTGGCAGCCTTCTCCTTCCTTGCCGCGAATTTCGCCGTTCGTGCCGAAGATGCCCCGAAGGATGTCCTGGTCGGCCTCTACGTGACGAACCTGTTCGACATCGACTTCTCGAAGGGTGATGTCGACACCCAGTTCTGGGTCTGGTTCGATCACTCGGTGGCGAGGTTCGACACCAGGAACGACATCGAGATCATCAACGCCCGATCCATCAGGCAGATCACCCATTCCCGCTCGGAACTTGCCGGTGGCGGCTTCTGGGATGCGACCAAGTATTCCGCCACGCTGAAGCAGCAATGGGCCATCCAGAACTATCCGTTCGACCGGCAGACCATCAAGATCGCCCTGGAAAGCTCCGTGCTGGATTCGCGCGACATCAGGTTCGTCCCGGACCTGAGGGGAACCAAGATCAGCGATGACCTGAAGCTCGAGGGATGGACGATCGGCGACATGCGGATCGTGCCGTCGGAGACGACCTACGAAACCGCCTATGGCGATCCGACCTTGAGTCCCGACGGCCCCAGCCGGTTTCCCAAGGTCACGGTGGAGATCGACGTCAAGCGCCATGGCTGGCGCCTGCTGTTCAACATGTTCGTCGGCTTCGCCCTGGCAAACTCGCTGGCCGGCATCGTCCTGACCATCCTCGCCTTCGAGCGGTTGTCGAACGTGATCGAGACGGGGCCGCAGCTCTCGCTCGGCACCGGCGCCCTGTTCTCGATCATCGGCGCCGGCTACGTCCTGCAGAACGGCTTGCCACGGACCAGCGAGTTCAGCCTTGCCGACGCCATCCAGCTGACGTCGTTCTTCATCACCTTCATGACGATGCTGTCGGTCTTCGTGGTGCATGTCCTGAAGAAGCACAACAGGCCGAAAGCGGCCCTGATCTACGGGCGGACCTGTTTCGGGTTGTACCTGTCCATCCTGGCGCTGATCGCCTACCGGGTGGACGCCGCCATCGCCAGCTGAGCCGTGGCCACGGGCGTTCGCGCCGTCGCCCGGCCGTGCTATCGTTGCGCCGCTCCTTCACTGCTTGCCCGAGAAAAGCCCGCCCCATGGAACGCATCACCATCACCATCGAAGAAGATCTCCTGAGCGAGATCGACAAGCTCAGCCAGGAGCGCGGCTACAAGAGCCGGTCCGAGGTGTTCCGCGACATGGCGCGCGAGGCGCTGTCGCGCGAAAAGCTGGAGAAGAGCCAGACGCCCGACAGCACCCAGCTCTGCCACGGCGCGCTCACCTACGTCTACGACCACGGGGTGCGCGACCTGCCCAACCGCCTCACCGACAACCACCACGCCCACAACGCCATCTCGATCTCGACCATGCATGTGCACGTCAGCGCCGACGACTGCCTGGAAGTGTCGATCCTGGCCGGCACGGCGGGCGAACTCCGCCGCTTCGCCGACAGCGTGATCAGCCAGCGCGGCGTCCGCTACGGCAGCCTGCACGTCATCCCGGCGTCACCCGCTCACGATCACGACCACGCCCATCCCCACGGGCATCATCACCACGATCATGATCACGGGCACGACCACGAGCACTAGGACCGCGAGGCATGGTGGGGCGCCCGGCCGAATCGCGTCCCAAGCACCGGAGGGAGCCTGATACCCCCTCCGCGCCTTCTCGTCCCGAAATCCACCTTGAATTCGCGCGCGAATTCAAGCGGCCTGCGCCAGGATGACGGCTTGATAGGCACGATCGCCAGCTCTCCATCGTTCGGAGAAGTGGAAACCGGTTTTCCGAGAAAACGACACAACAACAAAGAGGAGAGCAGTGTTCGTGAAAACGAGCGTTGCTCTCCTCCAACACAGAAAAATCTGCTGTCCGTAGGGCGCCAGCGGCCTGAAGAGAAATTCGCTGGGGCGCGGCAGGTGGCGACGAGTGCGAGAACCGGAGCGGAGCGGACTTCCTGTCCGTGAGCACCGGAAGCGCAGCACTCTATGCCAGATGCCCGCCCCAGTAGAGTTTCCGGTCAGGCCGCCCGGACGGTGGCGAGGAAGCGCCCCACCTCCTGCTTCAGCCGGTTGGACTGGGAGGCGAGTTCGGAGGCCGACGACAGCACCTGGCTGGAGGCGGCCGAGGAGTCGGCGGCGGCCCGCGTCACCCCGACGATGTTCGACGACACCTCGCTGGTGCCGGCCGAGGCCTGCTGCACGTTGCGGGCGATCTCGTTGGTGGAAACGCCCTGCTCCTCCACCGCCGAGGCGATGGCCATGGCGATGTCGTTCATCTGCCGGATGGTGCCGGTGATGGTGCCGATGGCGGTGGCCGATTCCACCGTCGAGCTCTGGATGTCCTCGATCTGCCGGGCGATCTCCGAGGTGGCCCTGGCGGTCTGATCGGCGAGGTTCTTCACCTCGGCGGCCACCACCGCGAAGCCCTTGCCGGCGTCGCCCGCCCGCGCCGCCTCGATGGTGGCGTTGAGGGCGAGAAGGTTGGTCTGGCCGGCGATGTTGGTGATCAGGCCGACGATGTCGCCGATCTTCTGGGCCGCTTCCGACAGGCGGCTCATCTTGGTGGCGATGGCGTCGGCATCGCGCGCCGCCTCGCCGGCGATTTCCGCCGAATGATGCACGCGCTGGCCGATCTCGCCCACCGATGCCGCCAGTTCCTCGGCGGCCGAGGCCACCGTCTGCACGTTGGACGAGGCCTGCTCGGCGGCGGCCGCGACGGCCGTCGACTGGTGCGTCGTCTCTTCCGCCGTGGCCGACATGGTCTGCGCGGCGCCCTGCAGCTGGTGCGAGGCGCTGGACACGGCGCCGATCACCCCGCCGACGGCCGCTTCGAAGTCGTCGGCCATCTGCACCATGACGCGCCGCCGTTCCTCCTCGGCGCTGGCCTTTTCGGCGGCCACCTGCTCCTCGAGCGCCTTGTTCTGGATCAGCTTGTCCTTGAAGAAGCCGACGGCCGTCGACATGGCGCCAATCTCGTCGCCACGCCCGACGCCAGGAATGACGATGGCCAGATCGTTGTTGGCAAGGCCGGACATCGCCGAGGTCATGGCGTTGAGCGGACGGACCACGTGGGTATGCACCACGGCGAGGCTGAGGGCGGAGAGGATGAGGGCGCCCAGCAGCAGGGCGGCATAGCCCATGAACAGCTGGTTCTGGGTGCTAGTCACCACCTCGGTGCGCTGCAGCGCCACGTCGATCACCGCGCTGGCGACACCGGCCACCTTGGCGAGCGCGTCGGTGACCTGCCCCTTGAAGGTATCGAAGGTCATCGCGGTCTTGTCGCCGGCCGACAGTTCGGCGAGCGTCTTGAGATAGGCGTCGTTGAACGAGCCGGCGAAATAGGCGTCATCGGCGGCCTTCACGGCGCTGTCGAAGGCCGGCCCGAGCTCCTGCGTCTTGGCAAGTTCCTTCATGCTGGCCCAGTTGATGTCGGCCTGCGCCCGCCCGGCGACGATGGCGCGCGCATTCTCCTCGGTGAGCTGCTTGCCGGAGGAGAGCGAAGCCTGCAACAGGATGGCCGGCGTGCCGGAAACCGACCGGGCGGTCCAGGCCATCTGCTTGGTGAGCAGCAACTCGCCGCTCTCGGCGTCGAGGTCGCGGATCGCCCCGTCGAGCTGCTTGGAGGCATCCTCGAACACCGTCAGGATGCCGGCCGAGTTCTGCAGGAAGCCCTTCACGAAATCGGCGTCCCGCTCCTCCGGCGCCTTGGCGAAGTTGGCGTCGGCATTGGCGCGCAAGCCCTTCAGCGTGTCGTAGCTCGAGGCGATCGTTCGGGCGGTCGCCTTCCAGGCCGGGAAGCTCTCCAGGCTTTCGCCTGCGATCTTGCCCATGTTGTCGTCGACGATCGCCCGATAGCCCGCCACGCCCTTGATCAGCGCGGCCGCCTTGTCGGACGTCATATGCAGGCTGGTGTCGGTGTCGCCACGTTCGTAGCGGAGGGACTGCAACACGTTGAACACGTATTCGTCCATCTTGGTCAGGGCGGCGACCGACTTGGCCGTTTGCAACGTTGAGTAGCTGTCCAGCATCAGCTTCGCGCTGAGCCCGGTGGCGGCAACGCACATCAGAACCGTGAAGAAGCCCAGCACGGTCCCCAGACTGAATCTGCTCAGAATCCTGCCCACTTTACCCTCCCGAATAACATGCCGCAGGATTAGGCTTCAAAATTGAACAGTTTCTTAAGTAAAAACTTGAGACTCCAGCAACTAAAATCCGTTTTCCTAATTAATGCATATGAGTCCCGCTCCGATAGCATCGAAAATACAATTCACGGCTTGCCGAATACAGCAGAATCAACCCAAAGCGGCAGAGTCAAACCGGGTTGAATCGCCAGTTATTCTTCGCCCCGCAAACTCCAGAGCCAAGCAAAAGGCACTGAGCCGAGGCTAATCCATTGCCGGAGACAGCGGCGCGCCTCGCGAAAACGGTAACGTTTCGAGTTTTTCAGGCCGATGAACTATTGCAGCTTCGTGAACACCGCGCGTTCAACTCCCTGAACTGTTCATCATGATGATTAACATGGAAAGCATTGCCGGCTGAAAACTATCGTCTATTTTATCAATTGCGTTGCGCCTTCCGGCGGCCGCGGCGCGCCCCGGAGAAAAAGCGATGCGGGCTCGTCGAACTCGCCCCCGCTTTCAAATGTCACCCAAAGTAGGATAAAGGCTTTTCCGTTCGCCCCGCCAACCTGGGCCAGATCCTTGCGTAACGCCATCTCCGCCCTCCCCGTCGCCGGCCTGCGCGCCCTCCTCCGGCTGCGCCGCTATCGCGAGCTGGGCCTCCTGGCGCTGGCCACCGGGATCGGCTGCCTTTCCGGCGTCGTCGTCACCACCATGAGCTGGATCACCAACTTCGCCCACCGGCTGCTCTACGGCCTGCCCTCGGGCGAGCGGCTCTCCGGGCAGGAAACCCTGTCGCACCCGGCACTGGCGCTGATCCCGATCGCCGGCGGCATCGTGCTGGCGCTGATCACCTGGCTGCTGCGCCGTCGCTTCGCCCGGCCACCAGTCGACCCGATCGAGGCCAACGCGCTGCACGGCGGCCGCATGAACGTCGGCGAAAGCCTGCTGCTGGCCGTGCAGACCATGATCTCCTCCGGCTTCGGCGCCTCCGTCGGCCTCGAGGCCGGCTACACCCAGGCGAGCTCCGCCTTCGCCTCGCGCATCGCCGAGGCCATGCGCCTGCGCCGTCGCGACATCCGCATGCTGGTCGGCTGCGCCGCCGCCGGCGCCATCTCCGCCGCCTTCGACGCGCCGATCACCGGCGCCTTCTATGGCTTCGAGCTGATCATCGGCACCTATTCGGTCGCCCTCGTCGCGCCGGTGCTCGCCGCCTCGCTGGCCGCCAGCCTCACCGCCGGCTGGCTCGGCGCCGTGCAGACCACCATCGAGGTGGGTCCGGTACCGGTGCTGAGCGCCGCCGATCTGACGCCCTTCATCCTGCTCGGCCTGATCGGCGGCCTCCTCGCCGTCGCCGTCATGCAGCTGGTCACCGGCGTCGAGCGCGCCTTCCGCTGGGCGAAGATCCCCGCCTGGGCGCGCCCTGCCATCGGCGGCGCGCTGGTCGGCGCCCTGGCGCTGATGACGCCGCACATCCTCTCCTCCGGTCACGGCGCGCTGCATGTCGATCTCCAGTCGGACGCCGGCTGGCAGATGCTGATGGTGCTGTTCGTGCTGAAGGTGCTGGCCTCGGCCATCTCGCTCGGCTCGGGCTTTCGCGGCGGCCTGTTCTTCGCCTCGCTCTATCTCGGCGCGCTGTTCGGCAAGGCCTATGCGCTGCTGCTGGTCGATGCCGGCATCCTGCCGCACCTGTCGCCGCTGCTCGCCTCGGTGGTCGGCATGGCGGCCATGGCGGTGGGCGTGGTCGGCGGCCCGATGACCATGGCTTTCCTGGCGCTCGAGACCACCAGCGACCTCGGCATCACCGGCGCCGTGCTCGCCGCCTCGGTCGTCTCGGCCGTGGTGGTGCGCGAAACCTTCGGCTACTCCTTCTCCACCTGGCGCCTGCATCTCAGGGGCGAAACCATCCGCAGCGCCCACGACATCGGCCGCATGCGGTTCCTCACCGTTAGCCGGATGATGCGCTCCGACGTCCGCACCGTCTCGGCAACGCTGACGCTCGACGCCTTCCGCGCCGTCTTCCCGCTGGGCTCCACCCAGCGCGCCATCGCCGTCGACGGCAAGGGTGCCTACGCCGGCATCATGGTGGTGGCCGACGCCTACGCCGCCGGCACCACCGACGGCGCCGCCCAGATCGCCCCGATGCTGCGCCACCGCGACGCCATGCTGCTGCCCTCGATGAACGTCTCGGAAGCCGCCGGCCTGTTCGACACCGCCAAGGCCGAAGAACTCGCCGTCGTCGACAGCCGGCAGACGAGGCGCGTGATCGGTCTGCTGACCGAGCAGTATCTGATGAGGCGCTATGCCGAAGAGCTCGACAAGTCGCGGCGGGACCTGATGGGGGAAAGATAAAGCGGTCTCTTGGCCGCTCGCTTGCCCACTCCGCGGCGACCTGCCTTGCCTTCGCCTCCTCGTCCCGATATCCGAGACTACCCCAGGTAGAGAGCGCTCCAACTGTATATTGCGGCCAAGATCCGCGAGCGAACCCAATCAATCCCCGACGGGGATATCCGTCACCAGCAAGCCCGGCTCTCCGAGAGGCAACTGCTTCACCACCTCGCCCTGTGGATTGAGAACGGCGGTCGGGCCCCATGAAACGCGATCATCGCGTTCACCGGTAACATCCGCGGACAAAAGCCAAAGGCCGGTTTCTCGACATCGATCACGGCGTATGGAGTTGTGGGCATCACGGAAGGTTTCAGCTCTATTTCTTCGCATCATGTTGTTTGCGGGGCATACAACAAGCACTGCGCCGCGATCAGCAACTCGTTGCGCCGCTACGGGGAAGTTTGTGTCGTAACAAATATTTATCCCGAACTTCAGACCATCCGCGCTGAAGACCGGAGTATCCATGCCTGCGGAGAACGAGCTCTCTTCTGGCAGAAGATGCATCTTGCGATAGAACCCGACTGCGGTCGCGCCCTCTATGACCATTGCGCTGTTGAATAGCCTCCCCATCGACACTTCGATGAAGCCCATGACAATGGTGGGCCCATCTTTGGGAAACCGTTGAAGGACGTTCTTGAAGCGGCTGGAGGAAACGTCCAACGCAACTCGGCGTGCAGAAACTTCATCGATCATGTATCCCTGAAGATATCCCTCAGGAAAACAAAGTAACCTGGCGCCTTCGGCTTCAGCCTGCCGTGAAAGCTGGATCGCATGGGACAGAGCGCCATCTACATCTTCTCTGTACTCGACAGTCTGAGCGGCCGCGACTCTGATGCTTCTCATGTCATGCTTTCTGACTTCGATACTTGTGGTTCGACTCCGACCGGTTACGCGTCCGGAATTGCGAGGAAGGAATAGGCAGTACTCGAGAGTCTGGCATTTGAGCGGGCTGCCTTATGTCGAGCGCCGTCGCCCGGGCTCGCTCTGGTGCAGGCAAACCGCGAACGTGTCCCACGGCAGCGGCGCCCCGATCTGCCGCAACAGCCGGCCGACCTCGCCCCGGTGATAGCCGGCGTGCAGCACCACATGCGTCAGCATTTCCTCCCGCGTCATGCGGCCCGCGTCGCCATCGGTGAAGGTGAAGGCCACGGCCTCGGCGAGCGCCGCCGGGGAGACGTCCCGCACATAGGAAAGATACCAGGCGTCGGTGGTGGCGACATCGCGCCTCAGATCGGCCAGCCCCGGCGTTGGCTCAAGATTGTCGGATATGTAGCCATGCGGTGCGCCTTGCAGATGGCCGACGAAGATGCGCGCCACCACGTAAGAGTGGCTCATCAAGCGCAGCATGTCCTGAAGTTCGGCCGCATGGCGCTCGCCATCCACCCGTTCGAGCTTGTCGAACAGATCGTCGTTGGCCCAGGCATGGTAGCCATAGAGGCACGCAAGCAAACTGGTCATGGACGCCGATCCTTCCAGGGACTAGAAATGTGAGTAGGCCATTCACATTTTCGCCGGAGGCGGCTCGGTGTCTACTCGCATTGCAAGGCCGTCGTCCGCCATGCGGAAGGCGCCGAAACAGGCCCGTTCGCGCGCCACGGTGGAGATCATCCTCGAAGCCGGGGCTCGCATTCTGAGCGATGAGGGCTGGGCCGGCTTCACCACCAACAAGGTGGCGGACCTTGCCGGAGTCAGCATCGGTTCGCTCTACCAATACTTTCCAGACAAGCTCTCTCTGGTCGATGCGATCCGCCGCCGCCACCTCGATGACTGCCTCACCGTCATGAAGAGCGTCAGCGATGCGACGCCCTACGCTTTCGCAAGCAAGCTGGTGCGTGCCATGATCTCCGCCCACAGCGGCTTTCCGGGGTTGCACCGCGTGCTGCTCGACGAGGCGCCAAGTTCGGACGACTATCGCGACCCCCACAGCGATTTCGAGGTGGAATACCTCGCCCATTATGCGGCGGCGGTCGCCGCCTTTCGCGGCCGGCCACCCTGCCCGGAGGACCTGACAGCCGCCAGGATCATCTCCGACGCGATGGACGGCGTGATCCACAACGCGGCGCGGCGGGGCGCCATTGGCGATCCGTCCCTGCAGGCCGAGTTGATCCGCCTGATCGGTCTCTATCTCTCGGACGCCGACCAAAATGATGGGGTAGATCTCGCCACGGCTCGACGGGCAAGCTGATCCGGCATCGTTCCAAAGAAGGCGCCCATGTTCCCCTCGCCTCCCATTCTGCCAGAGGTCGCCACCGTCGATAGGGGACAAACGCATGGCGTTGCGCGTTCTCGTCGGCCCCTCCTCGCGCCGGCCACTTGAATTCACGAGTGAATTCAGGGTGGACCTCGGGCAGGATGGAGCGAGCGGGCGATATGGATCGCCCCTCCCCTACCTCCCCGCCAACATCCCATTCTCCCGGAACCACGCCACCTCGTCCCGCAGCGTCTCCTCAACCGGGCGGAAGGTGAGCCCCAGTTCCCGTTCGCTCTTGCCGGGGGCGTAGCGAGAGCGGTCGGCTTCGCGGGCCACCGTGCGGGCCATGGCCCAGCTGAGCAGCACCGGCTTGCCGGTCAGCCGCGCGTAGACTTCGGTGCCCCCGGCGATGAGATAGAGCAGACCCTGCGGGATGCGCCGGGTCGGCGCTCGGACGCCCGTCGCCCTGGCGACCAGCGGCATCAGGTCGGCCATGGTCATGTGCCGGCCGGCGGCTAGGTAGCGCTCGCCGCGCCGCCCCTTCTGGTTGGCGAAGATCATCGCCCGCGCCACGTCCCGCGCATCGACCACCGAGAACGAGCCCGGCGGCACCCCGGGCAGTCGCTCGTTCGCCACGTCGAGCACGGTCTGCCCCGCCGACGTCGGGCCGATGTCGCCCGGCCCGTGCATCCAGCCGGGCAGCACCAGCGCCGCCCAGAAATCCGGGTGCGTGTCGAGAAAGCCCAGTACCACCCGGTCGGACAGGATCTTGCTGCGATAGTAGTCGTCGGCGTCCCGCTCGTGGCGCAGCATGGTCTCGTCGATCACCTCGCCCGGCGCGCCATGGAGCACGGCCACCGAACTGGTGTGGACGAAGCGCCTGACACCGACGCGCCAGGCGTGCTGGAGCAGCGCCTTGGTGCCCCAGACATTGGCCGCCTTCAGCGCTTCCCAGTGGCGACCGCCCTTGTAGGAATCGCGGAAATAGGCCGCCGTGTGGAAGATCACGTCGACCCCTCGCAGCGCCTCGGCAAAGCCGGGCACATCCAGCATGTCGCCGGTGATAATCTCCACGTCGAGCCCTGCGAACTGCCGCGCCGCCTTGTCCGGCGAGCGGACGAGCGCCCTGACGCGCCACCCGCCGCCAATCAGCTCGCGCACCAGATTGTTGCCGAGAAGGCCGGTCGCCCCGGTCACGAAGGCAAGGGGCATGTTGTGGGTATCGCTCGACATCATAAGGCTCCAGGACTAAGGGAGCTCTCTTCATAAGTCTGGACCAAGGTCCAGGGTCAAGGGCAAGAAACGATGCTGATCGGCGAGTTCGCGGCGAGGACGGGCCTCAGCCAGGACACCATCCGCTTCTACGTCCGCAAGGGCATGCTCATGCCGGAACTCGGCGCGAAGGGCGGGCGCAACCCCTACCAGATCTTCTCCGAACGCGACGCCTCGACGGCGCGGATGATCCGCTTCGCGCAATCGCTCGGCATGCCGCTCAAGGACATCGCCAAGATCGCCGCCGAGCTGCAACGCCAGGGCCTCTCGGAGGCGCGCGAACTGGAACTGATGGACGAAGCGCTCGAAAGGCTGAAGCGCAAGGCGGCCGAGCTTGCCGAACTCACCCAATACCTCGCCGCCAAGCGCGACTGGGTGGCGCGCGGCAAACCGGGCAACGAGCCGCGCTTCCTCGAAGACGCACCCTGCCTGATGGCAGCGGTGGAAGTGACCGGCTGACCCGAATGCCGGTTTGAAATGTCAATTAAGCGCGAATATTTTATCACTAATCTTCCGATTTTGTGATTAGCGCTACCATGTTCGCACTTAGCCTGACCTCGCCGGCGGAGATCCTCACGAGCGTCGCAGCGCGCATGAAGCGCCGCCGCCTCGACCTCAACATGACGCAGCGCGAACTGGCGTCACGCTCCGGCGTGTCCTACGGCTCGCTACGGCTGTTCGAGGCAAGCGGCAAGGCATCGTTCGAGGCCGTCGTGAAGATCGCCTTTGCCCTGGAGGCGGAAGCGGAGTTCGAAGCCCTGTTTCCGCCGCGTCCGGTGAAGACGCTGGACGACGTCGTCGGCCGCCCGGTCCGGCAGAGGGCGCACCGCAAGTGAAGTTCGTTCCCGTCCGAACCGGACATCCCAGTTGGACCAAAGAAACGGAATGGGACAGGGCAGCTACGCCTTGCCGCCAAATCGCTCGCCGTTCGGAACTTGTTCGCTTGTCACCGGTTGGGGGCTGGGGCTGTTCACAACCCAAGAGGTGACCCATGAATTATCGTGCCATGTTTGCCAGTGCCGCCATCGCCTGCCTGATTGCCAGCCCCGCTTTTGCAAAGAGCGACAAGGCCTTCCTGACCGACGCGATGAAGGGCGACAACTCCGAGGTCGCGCTTGGCAAGCTCGCCGCCCAGAAGGGCGAGAGCGAAGGCGTCAAGGCGTTCGGCAACACCCTTGCCACCGATCACGCCAAGGCCAAGGACGAAGTGGCCGCCGTTGCCACCTCCATGAAGGTCATGGTCACCGACCACGTCACGCCGGAAGCCAGCAAGGAACTGAAAAAGCTCGACAAGTTGTCGGGAGCGGCTTTCGACAAGGAGTTCGCCGCCTACATGGTGAAGGACCACAAGAAGGACATCGCGGAGTTCAAGGAGAAGGCGGCCGAGGGAAACCACGAGGTTTCCATGCTGGCAGAGAAGACGCTGCCCACCCTCGAGCATCACCTGGAAATGGCCCAGTCCCTCGCCGGCATGTGATATCGCCGCTCGGAGTTGTCCCGGAGGTGAAAACCCGGGGCAACCTCCTTGCCAAGACGCGACAAGATCGGCAGTCCCCTCCGCTGGGCGGCAACCGATCGCCCCGCCAAGTCCGCTCACTCCCGGGGCAGCTTGTCGGCGATGTGCCCGAACTCTTCCGCCGTGAAGCCCGTCAGGGTCGGCATTTCCCAGTCGAAGAACCGCTGGTCGGCGATGGCATGCTGGATCAGGCTTCTGACGCCATGGAGCTCGAGCTGCGACAGCGACGTGTGCGGAACGACGCCGAGAACCGCATCGGCGATGCGCTCGACCACCGGCCCCAACGTCGATGACGTCACCACCAGGTCGCCGTCGCGCTCCAGATCGCCAAGCACCGATGCGATCGCTTCGCTGAGAACTCGGTCCCGCATGGTCCCCCCGCTTGCCTCGGCGCCGCCGCGTCCGCCTTTTCACCCCGAACCATCCCGGCTTCTATCCCTGCCGCACCACGGCGCCAATGGCGTTCACCACCAGCCGCGCGGCGGTAAGCGCCGAGACGCCGCCGACATCGGCGCCGGGGGCGAGCTCCACGATGTCGAAGCCGGCGAGATAGGCCCGCCGGCCGATGCCGGCGATCAGGTCGATGGTCTCGGTGTAGCTGAGCCCGCCGGGGCTCGGCGCCGCCACGCCGGGCATCAGGCCGGGGTCGAGCCCGTCGCAGTCGAGGGTGATCACCACGCGCGCGCCGGCCGGGATATGCCTCAGCGCCGCCTCCGCGCCCTCGGCATGGATCTGACGCGCCGTCACCAGATGGCTGCCGTAGCGGCGCGCCGCCTCGACCTCCTCCACCCTGGCGCTGCCGACGCCGCGCATGCCCACCTGCACGATGCCGGCCACGTGCTTCATCTCGCTCGCCCGGCGCATCGGGCTCGAATAGCCATGGCGCTCGCCGTGCAGCTCGTCGCGCCAGTCGATGTGGGCGTCGATCTGCAGCACCCAGATGGGACCATACGCGGCAAAACCGGCGAGGAAGGGCGGCACCACGGAATCGTCGCCACCCAGAAGGATCGGCACGGCCATGGAAGCCAGCACTTCGTCTGTCTTCGCCTCGATCACCACCCGGTTGCCGGCGCCGTCACCGGCCACGGTCGCGACGTCGCCAAGATCGACAGCGCTGACCGGTCCGTCCTGAAACAGCGGCCCGCCCAGATCGAAATCCCAATGGGAAATCAGCGGCGCATCCACCGCGCTCGCCGCGCGGATGACCGCAGGCGCGCTGGCCGACAGGCTGTCCCGCCCCGGATAGGCACTGCCATGGCCGGCCCCGAAGATCATGGCGCGGGCGGCGCGCTCGCCATCGAGGCGGTTCGGCAGGCCGAGAAAGGAAGGCAGTTGGGTCATGGCGGATGGTCCCGGGAATCGTGGTCCGCGCCATCGTTGCACATCGCCGCGACGACCGCGACAGCAGACGGCCCAGGCGACGACCATTTCACGGACGCCTCCCTTTCCATGGGAGTCCATGGGAGTCCGGTCGCGGCCATGGGGACTCATGATGGCGTGCCAGACCGGCCGACGCGGGACCGGCAGGCAAGGTCGGGAGCCGCGCCCTATATCCGCCACGTGCGTGGCTAGAGTTGCGCGCGGGGGCTTTCTTGAACCGTTGATTTCACGCCAGAGGTACTGATGCGCGATCTTCTTTTCCCGACCCGCCGTACTTTCCTCGCCGGGGCCACGGCCGCCGGCCTTGGCCTGATGCTGGCCGACAACGCCATGGCCAAGGACGACGATGCTTTCGCCCGGCTCGAAAAGGAACGCGGCGGCCGGCTCGGCGTCGCCGCCGTCGACAAGGCCTCGGGCGCCCGCATCGCCTGGCGCGCGGACGAACGCTTCGCCATGTGCTCGACCTTCAAGTTCGTGGCGGCGGCCGCCGTGCTCGCCGCCGTCGACAAGGGCAAGCTGAAGCTCGACAAGATGATCCCCTACGGCAAGGACGACATGCTCGCCTATGCGCCGGTCACCAAGGAGCACGCCGCCGAGGGCGGCATGACGCTGGAGGCGCTGTGCGCCGCCGCCATCGGCGTCAGCGACAACACCGCCGCCAACCTGATCCTCAAGGAAATCGGCGGCCCGGCCGGCTGGACGGCCTATGCCCGCACGCTGGGCGACGCCACCTCCCGGCTCGACCGCACCGAGCCCGACCTCAACCTCGCCGTCCCCGGCGACCCGCGCGACACCACGACGCCCGAGGCGATGATGGGCAACCTCGACGCGCTGTTCCTCGGCGACGCCCTCAGCGAAGCCTCGCGCGACAAGCTGGAAGACTGGATGGTGGCCGGCACCGTCACCGGCCCGCTGATCAAGGCCGGCGTGCCGAAGCTCTGGCAGGTGGCCGACAAGTCGGGCGGCGGCGCCAATGCCACCCGCAACGACATCGGCATCCTCTACCGGCCGAACACCGCGCCCATCCTGGCATCGATCTACTACACGGGCTCCAAGCTCGACACGAACGGCCAGAACAAGGTGATCGCCGACGCCGCCGCCCTCATCGCCGCCCGCTTCGGCGGGTAAGGGAGACGCCGCCGATTCCTAGCCTTCTCGTCCGAGGCCCGCCCACGCGGATGACATCGGGCGGGAACGCCAGCTTGAGGAGAGCGACAAATAGTCATATATGAATGGTTATAACTAGATATCCATCATATATGGGCTGTTGTCATGAGCTCCCCCAAAGCAAGGCCTGCCCTTGAAAGGCTTGGTCAGGACATCCGGAACGCCCGCTTGCGGCGCGGCATCGCCGTGGCCGATCTCGCCGCGCGCGCCGGGACGTCTCCGAGTTCCATCTCCCGCCTTGAAAAGGGCGACCGAGGCGTCGCCATCGGCACCCTTGCCGATGTGCTGGTCGTCATGGGGCTGGTGGAGCGGCTGGCCGACCTAATCGATATCCGCAAGGACGATCTGGGCCTGGCCCTGGAGGCGGAGCGCCTGCCGCGCCGTGGCCGCTCCCATACCAGCAGGTTGCGGAAGCAGAAGACCGGACCGGACGCCGTGGCTGAGGAAAGGAACGTCGTCGATCCTGACGGCGTCGCCTTCTGATGACCGATTTCACCACGGAGGTCGCGCTTGGCGAGAGCCTCGTTCCGGTCGGCCAGTTGCGTTTCACACAGGCAGGCCCACGGCAGTTCTCGACCTTCGCCTATGCTGCCGCCTGGGTGGACGATCCGCGCGCCTTTGCCGTGCAACCGGACTTTCCGCTGGATGGCGGCCCCTTTCACGCGTCGGCCCAAGCCGGAACCACTGGCAACGCGCTGGCCGGTGTCTTCGCCGATGCGGCGCCCGACAGCTGGGGACGCCGCCTTCTCGAACGCGCCTATGGCGGCGGCCTCAACGAGTTCCAGTATCTGACCCTGTCCGACGACGCCTCCCGCCAGGGCGCGCTGCGATTTCTGGATGAAGATGGCAAACCCATCCGTGGCGCCGCGCCCGATGCCGTGCCGCGCCTCATCGATCTCGAACGGATCACCGCCATGGCGCGGGCCTTCGAAAGCGGCAATGACATCTCCGCCGAGGACATGCTGGCCTTGGCCGGCGCAGGCGGCTCGGGCGGCGCGCGCCCCAAGGCCAACGTCCGGGATGGCGACATGCTCTGGCTGGCCAAGTTCACCTCGCTTCACGATCAGCAGCCAATCGAGCGGGTGGAGGTCGCCACGCTCGCCCTCGCGACGGCCTGTGGCATTCGCACCCCCACGGCAAGGCTCGAACTGGCTGAAACGCCTTTTCCGGTGGCACTGATCAAGCGATTCGATCGGCGCGGCCTTTCGCGGATTCCCTATATCTCGGCGCGAACCGCCTTGGGCAAGGCCGGGACGGACCTCGGCTCCTACACGGAAATCATCGATTTCCTGCGGGCCCATGCCGCCGACCCCGAGGCCGACTTCCGTGAGCTTTTCCGGCGCCTGATCTTCACCATCCTCGTGTCCAACAAGGACGATCATCTCAAGAACCACGGTTTCCTGTATGTGGGCGCCGGCCGTTGGCGGTTGTCCCCCGTCTTCGACGTCAACCCCGCCCCGGACCGCAACCCGCATCTCGAAACGGCAATCATGGAGGGCGGCGCGCACGACCGGTCGATCAGGCTGGCTCTGGAGGCCTGCACCTTCTTCGAAATTCCCGAGGCAGAGGCGCGAGGGATGATCCGCGACACGGCGCAACGCATTTCCGGCGGATGGCGCGACGCCTTGCGGCAGGTGGGCGTTTCGGGCGCTGCGGCCCGCGCCTACGAACCAGCCTTCATGAGCGAAGAGACCGAATCGGCACTGACGATCTAGCCATATCTGACGAATAAAACGACGATATGCATCATATATGATGTCTTCGCGACGCGTCGGCATAAATCCGACCGATGGTGCGCCGCCCCGTCACCGCCGTGGAGCCGATCGCTAGGCTGCTCCCACGAAGAGTTCGGTCAGCGTCCGGGTTCTTGCCGCCCCCACCGGGGCACCAGGCACGCCCAGAACACAGGATATGGCGTTTTCAGGAATAATATCATATGGTTATAATAACGTATTAGTTTGCCGGCGTAATATATCATATTGGGATGGACGTTGCCGAAGCCGGCGACGAGGTGTGGGAGGCACCGCGCAATGGCCTTTGCGATCTCGCTCGTCGACCTTGCCGGCTACATCGCCCTGCTGCTCTGGGGCACCCACATGGTGCAGACGGGGGTGCAGCGGGCGTTCGGCGCCAACTTGCGCGCCGTGCTCGGCAAGGCGTTGCAGGATCGCGGCCGCGCCTTCCTCGCCGGCCTCGGGGTGACGGCCATCCTGCAGAGCAGCACCGCCACCGGCCTGATGATGTCCGGCTTCGTCGCCGACGGCCTCGTCGCGCTGATCCCGGCGCTGGCCGTCATGCTGGGCGCCAACGTCGGCACCACGCTGATCGTCCAGGTGCTGTCCTTCGACGTTAGCGCCGTGGCGCCGGCGCTGGTCCTCGTGGGCGTCGTGATGTTCCGCCGCGACACGTCCAGCCGGCTGCATGATTTCGGGCGGGTGTTCATCGGCCTCGGGCTGATGCTGATGGCGCTGCACCAGCTGCTGCACCTCCTGGAAGGGTTCAGGGATGCGCCGACCTTCCGCCTGCTGCTCGGCAGCGTCGCCACCGTTCCCTTCGCCAACGTGCTGATCGGCGCCCTCGCCGCCTGGGCCACCCATTCCTCGGTCGCCATCGTGCTGCTCACCATGTCGCTGGCCGCCCACGGCACGGTGCCGCCGGCCGCCGCCTTCGCGCTGGTGCTTGGCGCCAACATCGGCTCGGCGGTCACGCCGGTCATCGAGGGGCCGGGTGGCGACGACCCCGCCCACCGCCGCCTGTCGATCGGCAACCTTCTGACCCGGCTGGCCGGCGCCGCCGCCGCGCTGGCGCTGTTGCAGCCGATCGCCGACCTGATGGCCGGCTTCGAGCCGGACGCCAGCCGCGCCGTCGCCAACTTCCACACCCTGTTCAATCTGCTGACGGCCGCCGTCTTCCTGCCGCTGCTCAAGCCCTACGCCGGCCTTCTCAGCCGCCTCCTGCCCGACCGGGCCGACCCCGCCGACCCCACCCGGCCGCGCTACCTCGACATGGCGGCGCACGAGGTGCCGATCGTGGCGCTCGGCGCGGCGGCGCGCGAGGCGCTGCGGCTTGCCGACGTCCTGGCCAGCATGCTGGACGGCGCCCGCCAGGCGCTGGAAAACGGCGACCGCCGCCTGATGGTGGAGACGCGCCAGCGCGACGACATCCTCGACAGCCTCAACACCGCCATCAAGGCCTACCTGACGCGGCTCCGCCCCGAGGACCTGTCGGATGGCGACCAGCGCCGCCTCAAGGAAATCCTGCAGTTCACCATGAACCTCGAGCAGGCCGGCGACGTGGTCGACCTCAATCTCTTGCCGCATGCCGCCAAGCGGCTGGCGCGCGGCCTCGTCTTCGAGGACAACGACCGCGACGAGCTGATCGCGCTGATCAACCGCCTGTCGGCCAACGTGCGCACTGCCGCCTCGCTGTTCATGACCGAGGACATTCGCGCCGCCCGCCTGCTGGCCGAGGAAAAGGTGGCGCTGCGCGAGGCGGAAGCCCAGGCCACCGCCGTTCACTTCGACCGGCTGCGCGACGGCCGGCCCGACGTGGCGCAGGCCAGCGCCCTTCACCTCGACCTCCTGCGCGACCTCAAGCTGATCAACAGCTACATCGTCGCCGCGGCCGCCTACCCGGTCCTCGAGCGCACCGGCGAGCTGCTGCCGAGCCGGCTGGCCGACGACGCGCCGGACGCCCACGAGGCGCCCGACACAAGGTGATCCCGGACGAAATGAGGGTTCCGCGACCGACCGGTGCCTCGTTGTTGCCCCGTTTGCGGAGAACAACGGGCCAGTCCATCAGCAACGAGGCCCGCCACGATGATCACCCGTTTCCTTGAATCCCGGTCTCTCGGGAAAAACCTCGGCCGCAAGGCCACTTGCGCCGCCGGTGCGCTGGCGCTCGCCGCGCTGTGGGCGGTGTCGCCGGCCGAGGCCCGCGTGCCCTTCTTCAATGCCGCCTGCCCCGGCCGCATCGACGTGCAGGCCGACGGCGGACAGGTGTTCATCAACGGCCAGCCGGCCCGGGTCAAGCGCTTCAACGAAGGCTATTACGAGGCCCGGCTCGGCGGCATCGTCGTGGCGATCACCATCGGACCGGACGGCCGCGCCGCCGTTTCCTACGCGGCGCGCGGCATGGGCAAGGGCATGTGCATGGTGCGGGGCGAGCGCCTGCCGCCGCGCGACGGCTTCGGCCGCCCCGGCGTGCCGCCGATGCAGGAAGGGTTCGGCCGTCCCGACGATCGGCCCGGCCCCGGTGGCCCGGGCGTCCCCGGCGACCGCCTAGCCGCCGCTTGCCGCGCCGAGGCCTCGGCCCAGTTCCGCGTCCGCCCGTCCGACATCATGACCAGCATGCCGAGCCGCGACGGCCGCCGCTTCGTGGTGCAGGGCAGCTTCCGCGACCGTGGCCGGCAGGCCGCCTTCAACTGCTGGTTCGACGCCAACGGCCGGCTGCTGTCGGTGCGCTGAGCCGAAGCGGTTCCCGACAAGCGCAAGGGCGCCGCAACGCCCTTGCCGCCATATCCCACGCCTCCAAGGGTGTCCGGCAGCCCCTCATTGCCCCTTTCGCCCGAGGCTCCGGCCTTGGCCGGGATGATACCCCGTGAGGGCGCGCGAGCCGCTACCGGACTGTTTCATATATATAATTCTCCCGTCATCCTGGCGCAGGCCAGGACCTCGGGCAGAATGAAACGCTCGACCGATATCGCGCCCCCCAAGACAGGCCGAAGCGGGCAGCCGTGACTGCCCGCTCCGCGTTCATCGCTCGATCGCCGGACCTTTCACGCCAGCATCCGCTCGGCCGCCGCCATCGCCGCCACCGCGTCCGCCCCAGCCGGCAAGCGCATCGGGCAAGCCGGATCGGTCGCCGCCCGCCACACCCCCTCGGCCACGTCGGCAACGTGCGTCACCTCGTCGGCCGGCTGCCTGGCCCACTCGGCAAACACGCCCTTGACGATCTCGCCGTAGGCATCCGGCGTGCCGAAGGCCATGTGCTTGCGGTGGTTGTCGCCGAAGGCGGTTTCCGGCGCCCGCCCCGGCAGCACGACGCGCACCCGGACGCCGAACGGCTCCACCTCCAGCGCCAGGCACTCGCTGAAGGCGTTCACCGCCGCCTTGGTCGCCGTGTAGACCGACAGAAGATGCAGCGGCTTCGCCGTCACGGTCGACGTCACGTTGACGATGACGCCCGACTTGCGCTCGCGAAACTGCGGCAGCACCGCCTTCGCCATGGCAATGGTGCCGAGCGCGTTGGTCTCGAAGGCGAGGCGCACCGCCTCCATCGGAATGCCTTCCAGCGCGTTGAGCAGGCCGACGCCGGCATTGTTGACCAGCACGTCGATGGGTCCGGCCGCCTCGATGCAGGCGGCAATGCTGGCGGCGTCCGTCACGTCGAGTGGCAGAACCTTGAGCCGCTCGGAGGCCGGCAGGATGTCGGTACGCGGCGCGCGCATCGTCGCCACCACGTTCCAACCGCGTTCGAGAAACAGGCGGGCGGTTTCAAGACCGAAACCTGACGAGCAGCCGGTGATCAAGACCGTCTTCATGGAATGTCCTCTCGTTTTGCTGAGAACCGGAGGATAGATTGGGACGCCCGTATCTGCTACAATGCGAAGTCCGCATTCCTTTTGCATAAGTCCGGAAATGACCGATCCTCTCGCCGAAGTCGTCACGCTGCTGCAGCCCGGCGCCTCGTTTTCCAAGTTGGCCAGCGCCGCCGGTCCCTGGCGGGTGGCGCGATCGGATGCCGGCCGGCCGTTCTACTGCGCCGTGCTCGAAGGCCGCTGCCGCCTCGCCGTTGACGATCAACCGTCGATCGTTCTCGAACAGGGCGACTTCGTGCTGCTGCCCTCGGCCAACGAGTTCATCATGTCCAGCCTGGAACCGCCACCGGACGACGAGCCGACCGGGCACCTGGAGCTGGGGCCGCGCCACTACCGGCTCGGGCGGCCGGATGGGCCGGCCGAGGTGCGGATGGCCGTCGGCTATTGCGCCTTCGGCTCGGCCGACACTGCCCTGCTGCTGTCGCTGTTGCCGCGCTTCGTCCACGTGCGCGGCGAACCGCGCCTTGCCACGCTGGTCGAGCTGGTGGACGAGGAGGCGCGCGCCGCCCGCCCCGCCCGCGACGTCATCCTGGCGCACCTTCTGGAAATCCTGCTGATCGAGGCGCTGCGCGCCGACAACGGCGCCGCCGCCGCGCCGGGCCTGATCCGTGGCCTTGCCGACGAGCGCCTCGCCACCGCGCTCCGCCGCCTGCACGAAGACCCGACGCGCGCCTGGACGGTGCCGGACCTCGCCCGCGAAGCCGGCCTCTCCCGCACCGTGTTCTTCGAGCGCTTCCGCCGCATCGTCGGCCTCACCCCGATGGACTATCTCATCGCCTGGCGCATGGCGCTGGCCAAAGACATGCTGCGCCGCGAAGGCGGCGGCGTCGCCGAAGTCGCCGAACGCGTCGGCTACGCCTCCGCCAGCACCTTCACCATCGCCTTCTCAAGGCACGTCGGGGTTCCGCCGGCAAGATACGCCAAGGGGGCGTGACACGGCGACAAGGTGGACGGATCGGCGCCCGTCCGGCATCCTGAAAGGCTCTGCCGATGGGAGGCCGGCTCGGTGTCATGCTGCCCAATCCCGACAGCGAGCAGAGATATCAAGGCAGCGCCACGCAAGGGAGGATCACCATGACCGATCAAGGCTCGCCGTCCGCCCGGATCGACGCCAAGCTCGCCAGCCTCGGCGACTGGCGGGGCGAAACGCTCGCGCGCATGCGCGCCCTGATCCGCGAGGCCGATCCCGATGTCGTCGAGGCCGTGAAGTGGATGAAACCCACCAACCCCTCGGGCGTGCCGACCTGGGAACACGCCGGCATCCTCTGCACCGGCGAAGTCTACAAGACCCATGTGAAGCTCACCTTCGCCCAAGGCGCCGCCTTGCCCGATCCGGAGGGGCTTTTCAACGCCGGATTTGGCGGCGGGACGAGGCGGGCGATCGATATCCGCGAGGGCGAGACGGTGGATGCGGAAGCGTTCAAGGCGCTGGTGCGGGAGGCCGTGGCGCGGAATATGGGGAAGGAGAAGCCTCGGCGGAACTAAAACAGCTTCTTCAAGAAGAACCGGCGGGGCGTGTGGAGATCTCCCTCAAGCTCGCCAAACTGCTCGAATCCAAGTTTGAGGTAGAACGGCTTCGCCTGAAAGTCGAACGTATCGAGGAAGATGCCGAGACATCTCCGTTCACGGGCAATCCGCTCTGCCTCTCGCATCAACTCGGCACCCAGGCCTTTTCCTCTCAGGGCTTCCGGCACAATGAGATACTTGATGAACAGCCAGTTGTATTCATCGCGGGCGTAGAGCCCGCCAACAATCTCGGCCGTATCAGGGTCCCTGAGAAGTATTCCGAGATCGGGCCGCTCAATCAGGTGGCCCGTGTGCTGACCATTGAAGTCCAGGAGCAGTCTGAGGACTTGGTCTCGCTCTTCGGCTGTTGGCTCGCCAGGGAGAAGTTCGACGACAGGACGCATTTTCCAGAAATGGATCAACAAGAGATCGACGTCCAGTGGTCTCTTTCGCCTTTCGGCCGCTCCGGCTGAAACCGCGCCCGCGCCTTGCTGCTCGTTGCCCGCATATGCCACCGCCCGCCGCCTCCGGGCGATGGCATCGGTTGCCGCAAACTACTTCGCTCCCGCAGCCGCTTCGATGACTGCGGCCACTTCCTTGGCGTGCGAGGCCAGCGAGGCGTGGCTGCCCTCGACCGAGGTCACCTTGGCCTTCATCCGCTCGGCAAAAAAGGCCTGCGCATGAGGATCGAGGACGAGGTCCTTGGCGCTCAGCACGTACCAGCTCGGCTTGGCATGCCACGCCGCGACCTCGGCCGGCTGATCGAAGGCGGTGTGGTTGATCGGCATCTGGTGCGCCGCAAGATGCTCGCCGATTGTCTTCGGCAGGTCGCCGGCCACCGCGCTGGGGAACACGGCGGGATCGATCGTCAGGTAACCCTTGGTGTCGGGCCGGATGGCTGCCACGCCCGGTGTTTTCGGACCGCTGGCCGAGAGAGCGCTGATGGTCTCGCCCTTGTCGGGCGCAAAGGCCGAAACGTAGACGAGCGAGGCCACCTTGGCGTCGTCGCCGGCCTCGCCGATCACCACGCCGC
This sequence comes from Pleomorphomonas sp., assembly GCA_029976075.1. GTDB lineage: Bacteria > Pseudomonadota > Alphaproteobacteria > Rhizobiales > Pleomorphomonadaceae > Pleomorphomonas. The sequence goes on along the minus strand of JARKNW010000161.1, from coordinate 4,398 downwards.
CCCAGGAATGGCCGACCAGGACAACCGAGCCGTCCTGGGCATCCACCGCCGCCTTGGTCGCGGCCACGTCGTCGGCGAGCGAGGTCAGCGGGTTCTTGACCGCCGTCACATGGTAGCCCTTGGCGGTCAGGATCGCGGCGACGCCATCCCAACTGGTCTCGTCGACAAAAGCACCGTGCACGAGAACGATATTCTTGATGGCCGGCTTGGGCTGGGCCAAGGCCGGGGCAACGCCCATGAGGGCGGTGGTGAGCATGAGGGCAGAGGCAAAAAGGGCTTTCATTTTGGAACTCCTATGGGTGCGCATCAGCGCAGTTGCCAAATTTGGATAATCTGCAATGCTTCCGGTCGGGGCGACGAGACGGCATGGATACGTCTTCGTCTCGCATAACCTGTTCTTCTAAAGAGAGAATCTCTTGTTGAAGACACCGCCAAGTTAAGGCCTTCCATGATGCGCGACCATGACCGAGGCCCTGAATTGCATGCTCCATCGTCCAAAACTCGGGGCATGCTCGCCTCGCGCGTCGACCTGCTGTCGCAGATCCTGGCCATGGTCAGCCTGCATGGCGAAATCGTCTTCACCGCCGAGCTCAGCCAACCTTGGGCGCTGCGCGTTCCACCAGGGGCGGCCTATTTCCTGATCGTGCTGGAAGGTGGCCTGACGATCGTCAACGATCAGGGCCAGGTGCTTCAGGTCGCCACCGGCGATCTGGTCATGCTGCCGCGAGGGGTTGGGCACGGGCTGAGCGATGGTCAGTGCAGGGCCGAGGCCGACCTGGCCACACTGATGGCCGAGCAGTTCACCGCCGAACAGCTCAACGTCTCCCACGGCGGACAAGGCGAACCGACCCGGCTGATCGTCGGCGCCTTTCATTTCGAAAGCGCGGCGGTGCCGTGGGTGGTGTCGGCGCTGCCGTCGGTCATTCACATTCCGAAAGCCAGCGGCGAGACCACCGGCTGGGCCGAGGGCCTCGGCTACTTCATGATGAAGGAAGCGCGCGAGATCCATCCCGGCGCGTCCATCATGATTTCCCGGCTGATCGACGTGCTGGTGATCCGAATTCTCCGCAGCTGGGTGAGGATCGAGCGGGGCGGAAGCGTCGGCTGGCTGGGCGCGCTCGGGGACGCACGCATCAGCCGCGCGCTCAAGGCCATCCACGACGAACCCTATCGGCGCTGGAGCGTGCTCGACCTTGCCCGTGTGGCCGGCATGTCGAGATCCGGCTTCGCGGCGCGGTTCACCGCCCTGGTGAAGGAAGCGCCGCTGTCCTATCACAGCCGCTGGCGGCTGACCCTCGCCCTCGGCCTGATGCGCCAACCCGATGCCAAGGTGGGATCGGTGGCAAGACAGGTGGGCTACGATTCCGAGGCAGCCTTCAGCCGCGCCTTCAAGGCCCAGTTCGGCTTCGCGCCCATGAATGCCAAATCGTCCATGACGCAGGATCGATAATGGAGCATCTCGTCGCAAGACACTCGTGGTCCCCAAATCCAAGCGCCTGTGCGCTGTCGCCCCTCCCTCAAACCCTCACCCGGTAATACACCTTCATCTGCTCCAGCCGGTCCGACCGATGCGGCCCGATGAAATCCACCTCCCCGCCCACCTTCTCGATGACCGCCCTTGAGACCGCGTTCTCGACGTTGCAGAGGATTTGCAGTTCCTTGAGTCCCTTGCTTCCGGCAAGCTCCACCAGCGCCCGCAGCGCCGCCGTCGCATAGCCTCTCCCCTGCTTCCATGGCACCACCGAATATCCCACGTGTCCCGGCATGCCGTCGGGCACGGCGCCGGAGGCGGGCACATAGCGCAGGTCGGCCTTGCCGGCGAATGCGCCGTCCGAGATCCACAACGCATGATTGACCGGCGCCGACGGCGAGGCGCCTTGCGCCGGAGCGGGATGGTTGAGCACCCTGTCGAGATAGCCGGCCCGGTTCCTCCTGAGGGCGGCGAGCTCGGCCGCGACATAGGCCGCGTCGCCCATGCGTCTCGGGTCCGGAGACCATCCTCTTTCGAGCGCATCCTCGTAGCCGCCGAGCCTTTCGAGCGTTGGCGTCACCAGAACCGGAATATTCGTCGGCGTCGTCATGGCCTCCCATCCCCTTCGCCGCCGCGATGAGGCGCGGACAGCCTGAATGCCACGCGGAGAACCCTGGCATTTCTTGCAGGGTGCGTTCAGCAATCAAAAGCAAATCCGCATTTCAACCGCAATTGCCCTGCGATTAAGTGAACTTTGTCTTGAATTATACGCAGTACGTAGAAGTACATTGCAATTTTAACGAAGGCAAAACACTCGTTTAATCATTGGAAAGGGTTTGCTGGTTTAGAACGGGGCAGTCTGGACCGTCATGTTGGAGCGGCGCAAATGGTTCACCTGGCGCTTCCCGGGATTTTCGACAGCGTGGCCTCGCTGCAAGCCTTCGTCGATGCCATCCCCTGCCCGGTGTTCGTGAAGAACCGCGAACACCGATACATGCTGGTCAATCGGGCCGCCGCCGACTTCTTCGGCATAAAGCGGGACGAGTTGCTCGGCCAGGACGATCGGGAGCGGTTTCCAGAGTCGCAAGTCACCGAATACTGGTCCAAGGACGACCTCGTCTTTTCCACCGGCGAGACCAACGAGAACGAGGAAGACCTGACCGACCGGGCCGGCAACGAGCGCCGGATCATCACCCGCAAGAGCCTGATCCGGCTGGCGGCCGGCGACGAACTGCTGGTGGCGGTGATCACCGACGTCACCGAGATCCGCCAGGCGGAAGCGCACAACCGTTACCTCGCCTTCCACGACCAGCTGACCGGCCTTGCCAACCGGGCAACGCTCTACAAGCGGCTCGACGAAATTCTCGGCGATCCGCAGCCGACCTACCCGGCCGTCCTGCTGATCGATCTCGACCGCTTCAAGGAGGTCAACGACTGCCTCGGCCATCTGGTGGGCGACGAGCTGATCCAGGCCTTCGCCGACCGCCTCGTCGCCCTGGCCGGCGACAAGGATCTGGCGGTGCGCCTCGGCGGCGACGAGTTCGTGCTGCTGCTGGCCAACGCCGGCGACACGGAGGCGGTTTGCGCCCTCATCCTCGACGCCGCCCACACGCCGTTCAGCGTCGGCGGATCGTCGGTCACCATCGGAGCGTCGATCGGCGTCGCCAAATCCTGCGGCAAGTGCGGCACGCGCAACGAGCTGCTGCGCCGGGCCGACGTGGCGCTCTACCGGGCCAAGTCGCTCGGCCGCAACCGCTTCGCGCTGTTCTCGCCCGAGATGGACGAGGGGCGGCAGATCCGCATGGAACTCGAGGCGGAGATGCGGCAGGCGCTCGGCGACTTCTCTCAGTTCGAGCTGCATTTCCAGCCGCAGGTCAGAAGCGACAACGGCGACGTGGTGGCCGTGGAGGCGCTGGTGCGCTGGCGCCACCCGCGGCTCGGGCTCGTCGCGCCGTCACGCTTCATTCCGGTGGCCGAGGAAACCGGGTTGATCGTGCCGCTCGGCGCGTGGATTCTCGAAGAGGCCATCCGGCAGGTGAAGCCGCTGGGCCTCGGTATCCGGGTCGCCGTCAACGTTTCCGCCGTGCAGTTGCGCCAGGCCGGCTTTGCCGAGCACGTGCTGCAAACCATCGCCCGCCAGGACTTTCCGGCCAGCCTCCTCGAACTCGAGATCACCGAGACGGCGGTGTTCCATGCCAGCAAGTCGGAAATCGAAACCCTCGAAGGCTTGCGCCTCCAGGGCGTGCGCGTCGCCCTCGACGACTTCGGCACCGGTTATTCGACGCTGTCCAACCTGCGCCAGCTGGCGGTCGACAAGATCAAGATCGACCGGACCTTCGTCAAGTCGATCGGCCAGGTGGCCGATGCCGACGCCATCGTCCGGGCCCTCGTCCAACTGGGCAACAACCTCGGCGTCGAGACGACCGCCGAGGGCGTCGAAACCGAGGAGCAGCGCAGGCTGCTGCGCGAGCTCGGCTGCACCGAACTGCAGGGCTTCCTGATCGCCAAGCCCCGTCCGCTCGCCGAGATCGAGCCCCGGCTGCAGGACGAAGCGCAGAAGCTGGCATCCTGACGCCACGCCACCGGTGCCGGGTTTCCCCCGTCAGAACAGCTGGCGAAGGCGCAGGCTGAGGGTCTGGTTGGTGTATTCGGGCGCCAGTTGCACGCCATAGCGCGCCGTCACCGAGAGATCGTCCGAGCTCAACAGTGTGGCGCCGACGGTGAGGTCGGCCATGTCGGCGATCGGCTTGGCGCCGAACGAGGTGAACGCCGTCTCGCCCACGGGATCGGCCACATAGCGCGCCGTCACGCTCGAGGCGCCGTCGTTATACTGGTGCAGCCACATCGCCTGGATGAACGGCACCACCTCGCCGAACGGGCTCTGCACCGTCGTCGCCAGCTTGCCGCCGACGCCGCTGCGCACCGCG
>JARKNW010000147.1 GCA_029976075.1 Pleomorphomonas sp. | reverse complement strand
GAGGTCCTTGGCCTCCATCGTGGTCGGCACACCGAGAGTGGTGGAGTCGACAGACTTGCCATTCTTGGCAAGGATGCCAATCGACGACGTGCCGGTCTCGTTGAAGGTGATGGTCAGCTTGTCGCCGCGCAGCAGGTTGATACCGTTGAACGAGGCATCGTCGGCCAGCTTGTCGAGCTGGTCGCGGAGCTCGTTGAACTGATCTGCCATACCCGAACGCACCGAGTTGCCGCTGATCTTGGCAGCACCCGACGACGTTCCATCAATGTTGCCGGACGAGCTGACGCCACCAATGTTCAGATCCTGGGTCGACAGATTCTGAAGCCGCAGCTTGCCATTGTCGTTGGAAGCCTTGATCTTGGAGCTGAGCGTCGAGCTGTTGTTGATCTCGTTGACCAACTGGTCGGTGGTCTTGGCGAGATGGATGTTGGAGTCGTCGATCGCTGCCGCGAACTTCGAGGCATCGGTTCCCGTGATCTTCAAAGCGCCAGCGGTGCTGTCATTGGCCTGAATTTCAAGCTTCGTGCCATTGGCCACAGCCTTGAACTTCGAGCCGGCATTACCGAGCTGGACGTTAATGTTGGCGACCGACGTAGCAAGGTCAGTAGACGTAGAATGATCAAGGGTGACATCCACACCATTGATATTGAAAAGATCCTTCCCGTCCGAACCAGTAGCGTTGGTGGTTGTCTGCGTTCCGAAGGCCGCCGCAGCGGTACCGTTGCTGTTGGTAGACTTATCTGCGATCGTCAGCGCCTTGTCTTCGGCCGATGTCGCGGCAAACGTGAACGCACCGCCCGTCTGGGTAACCGTCAGCTTCCCCTTGAATGTAGAGCTAGCGTCAATAGCGGCCTGAATCTTGGTTGCCACCTGCGCTGATGTATCACCGTCAGCAAGTGTGGTGACATCAAGAGTATCGGTACCATATGTCAGCGTGATAGCTCCGGCCTTGCCAGACGCAAGCGTAGCGCCGCCGGTACTGGTGACAGTCGCCGTGTTACTTGCGGAAGGCCCCGTGTAATTGGCGGAAGTAGTCGCCGACTGAGCCGAGTCGGTCATCAGCTTGACCGTGCCCTGACCGCCGGTAGCACCAAAGGCGCCGCCAGTGAAGGTCAGGTTATCGTTGGCGTAGCTGGTCGCGGTCCCAAGCGTGTAGGAGGCCGTTTCGAACGACTTGTCCTGACGGGCCTGGCGCAGCGTCGACTGCATCGACTCAAGGGTCTTGGTGATCGAGGTCAGGCCGTTGTCGGCGGCTTCGATCGTCTTGATGCCGCTCTTCATGGAGTCCATCAGGTTGCCGAGGTCGCTGGCGCGCGAATTCAGCGAGGACGCCGTGAAAAAGTTCGAGGGATTGTCGAGAGCGGAGTTGACCTTGTTGCCGGTAGACAGCGTGTTCTGTGTCTTCGCCATCATGGTGGCAGTGCTCTGCAGCGAGAGCAGGTTCTGGCGAACGGCGGCGGTCAGATTGATATTGGACATTTTTACATCCCATTCCTTGGGTGAACTCATCTTCCCCTTTCTGAGGAAGTGGGCCGACCCTAGCGAACAGGTGTTGCCGAGCCGTTAACGCATTGGTTCAAATGCCATCCTGCTCACCTCTTTCTGAATGAGAAATACTTTGGTCGTATGCCGTGCCAACTGTCGGCCTCTTCGATGGTTAATGGCGAAAGACAGAAAAATCTCCCTATTTTTCGGGCTCTTCCGGTCTTTTCTTCGGTCCGTGAACAGCTATTCTTAACCAATTAGGCGCTATGATTCTCAAAATGCAACGAGCCGCCCCTCAGGGCATCCATCAGAGGCACGCCGATGGTCGACATCTCCCTCACGAAATCGCTGCGCAGCACTGTCGCAACGCTGAACAAGGTGAGCGATGAATCCGCCGACACCAGCCAGCGCCTCGATACCGGCGTCCGGGTTCAGACGGCGCTCGACGATCCGAGCACCTACATCTCGGCCAAGAGCCTGTCGCTGCATGCCGCCGCTCTCGACAAGTACCTCGAGCGCCTCGATCAGGGATTGGGCGTCATCGAGGCCGCCGACAATGGCATCACCTCGATCACCGACAGCATCAAGACGCTGAAAGGCGTGGTGACGCGTGCCGCTGCCAGCAAGGACGCGTTCGAGCGGGCCGACCTTACCAAGGAATACAACGATATCCTCGACAAGATCGTCGATACGGCGAAGGATTCCTCCTACAGCGGCAAGAACCTCCTGCTCGGCCCGGGCAACGATCTGACGCTTTACCTTTCGACCGACCAGAACGAGTCCGTCACCATCAACGCGGTCGATTTCACCGACCTCCTCAACACGCTCGGCCTGAAGAAACTCGACGAAGGCAAGCTGTCCACTTTCGAGACCAAGCTGACCGATGGCGCGTCGCCCCCCAATCCTCTGAAAACAAACAGCAAGCTGACCGATTCCACGCAATATGCCGTTGGTGATCAGATTGCCGTCAAGGATGCATCCGGTAACGTCATCAACACGCTGACGGTTTCCGCGACCACGACAGTTGGCGATCTGGTGACGGCGTTCTCGTTACCAGACAAGGGTTTGCGCGCAACGCTGGCCAATGACGGCGTGCTGACGCTTGACGCGGCGGACAAGATGACCGTCGACGTCACCCGTGCCGCCGACACGATCACCTCAAGCGGAACGCCCCCCTCTGCATCAACCACTCCATTGATGGTCGGCGGTTCGCCGGCGACAGCTACAAGTCTGTTGACGGATACCGGGCAGTACAAGCAAGGCGATGTCATTTCCATTCGTCAGGGCAACGCGGTGGTGGGCTCGTTCACGGTTGGCCCGGGGAAAAAGGTAAGCGACCTCGTCAGTGCCATCAACGCTATGGCTCCCGGCCTCAGCGCTACGCTCCAGGCATCCGGCGCAGTGGACATCAACTCCACATCGACTGCTTTCGCCATCGACAAGTCGTCGATTTCGGCCGACCTGACGACGGCCAGCGCCTCGACCTGGGTGAAGCGCACCGACGCCGAGGCGGCCCAGCAGACCGTGACCGACGCGCGCCACGCCGTCGAAAAGCACGCGACCAACATCGGCGTCGGCCTGACGATGCTGAAGAGCCGTGCCAATTATGTCGGTGACTTTTCCAAGATTCTCGGGGCCACCGCGGAATCGCTGCGTTCGTCCGACAAGCAGGAAGATGCCGCCATCATGCTGGCGCTCAACACGCAACAGCAACTGGCCATCAGCTCCTTCTCGATCACCCAGACGGCCGACAACGGCCTGCTCCGCCTGCTCGGTGGCGGAAACAGCTGACACCCCTGACAGGATTAGGCACGATGACCCTCAAGGTTGAACTGAAGCCCGGCGAGCGCATCATCATCGGCGAGTCGATGATCACCAACGACGACCAGCGCACGCGCCTCTACATCGAGGGCAGCGCGCCGATCCTTCGGGAAAAGGACATCCTGACGGTGGATTCGGCCAACACGCCGGCCAAGCGGATCTATCTCGCCGTCCAGCTGATGTACCTGTCGCAGGAAATCACCAAGTTCCAGGACGACTATTTCTCGCTCGTGCAGGACATCATCCAGGCGGCACCCAGCACCATTCCCTTCGTGACGCGGATCAGCAACCACATCATCGCCGACCAGCTCTACAAGGCGCTGAAGGAAGCCCGCGCCCTGATCGAGCACGAGAAGAAGATCTTCGCCGCCCTGAAGCCATCCCCGGTCAGTGCGGAAGAGAAATAACCCAACGACCGAGAACGGCTGCGCGCCCAAACAAAACCGCCGACCGGACGTTCGATCCGGTCGGCGGTTTTGTTTGATCGTCAGCGATACGAGACCGCCCTGCTCCCTCACTTCATGTAGTTGAGCAGACTGAGGTTGTTGAGCATCATCGACGTCGTGTAGCTCGCGTTCATGCGGGTCTGCAGCGTCAGGATCTGGGCGGTCAGTTCTTCCTTGTTGATGCCCTCCACGCCGTCGAGCATCACCTGCAAGGTCGTCTTCGAGCTGGTCTGGCGATCCGCCGCGCTCTTGGCGACATTGCCGGACACGGCGATCTCCGTGTGGATGTCGGTCGGCTTCTGGCTGCCGTCGGCAAAGGCGAGGACGCCATCGACCCGCGAGGCGAGCGCCGAGTAACGGGCTTTTTCGACGCCGAGGTTATATTGCCGCTGAGCGTCCGTGGTAGCCTTGGGGTCGCCGAGCGTACCTGCCTTGGGATCGAACTCGGCAACGGTCATCACGGCGAGCGAGCGCACCATGTTGGCATAGGCGGTCTCGTTGGCGCGAACGCCATAGCCGACGGTGATGTTGCTGTCGACGCGCGAAGCCACGTCGTTACGCGGCGAGGTCGTCGTGTCGTTGGGATCGATCTTCGCGTTGTAACCGACATACCACTCCACCGTATCGGTGTCCTTGCCGTCACGCAGACCGGTAGCCGTGGCCAAGAGGCTGTCGTCGGGCGGATCGCCCACATTGACGCGCTGCGGCTTCTTGCCACCGGTCGTATCGAAGAAGGTATCCGCCGCCCGCATCATCGATGCCGCCTGGAAGGTGGTTTTCGACTCGGTCGTCAGGCTGTCGTTGAGCCGGCTCTGGAAGTTGGCGGCTGTCCCCGCCACATCGACGGTAGGCGTCGGGCCGGCGGTCTGGGCAATGGTGAACTGACCATCGCCGGGAGGACTGGTCAGCGTCGCGGTCAGCTTCACCGTCGACTTCGTTCCATCGGGATTCTGAAGCTCCAGCGAAACGCTGTCGCCAGCCTGAAGATTGGCGCCGAACTGAACGGCATAAGACGTTTTGACGCTGTTGCCGGCAGTGTCGGTACCGCTGGTCGGGGTCAGCGTTATATGCGTGGGATCCGTGGTCGAAGTCGAGGCGCCCGAGAGCTTGTAACCGAACTCCGCAGAAACAGATGGCGGCGTTGTGGCCGTCCCCTGGCGAGTGATGGTCACGGTGTCGTTGGTGGCGGCACCTGTGGTGTTGGCAAGTTCCAGCCGGCCAAGTCCCTTGGTACCGAGATCGGCCGTGTAGCGCTCCTTGACGACCTGCTGCAGGCCATACTTGGTGCCGGAGCCGTAGAGCATCTCGTTCATGCCGACCACAGGCTTGGTGTCGGTGGTCTTGCCGGACATCAGATAGCGGCCATCGGCTTCCGAGTTGAGCAGGCCGATCACTTCGTTGAGGGCAATCTTGGCACCCTTCTGGCCCGTCGTGGTCCCGGCGGAATCGATGTTGTAGGTGTTGGGGTCGATCGACGAGGAGGCTTCGGTCGGAATGTCCTCGAGCCGGCCCATCGACTTGTCGAGCAAGGAGATGCGCATGTTCAGGACGTCGGTGTTCTGAAGATAGCCGGAGATCTCCGAGATCTTCGACCGGAAGCTGATCGACTGGGTGCGCCCGGCGCCAAGGGTGCCGTAGGTATCCGCCCGCTGCCCGGTCGCCAGCTGGCGCTGCATGTCTTCGAGCTGCGTCCGCATGGTCGACAGAAGCGACATGTTCGGATTGACGAGCACGCTATTGATCGGCATGGCATCCTACCCGTTATGTCGGCGGCGCTCGGCACCGCCTCCTTTTACCTGAACGTGTTCATCAGCGTGTCCATCAGTTCCTGCGCCACGGAAAGCACCCGGGCGTTGGCCTGATAGGACGACTGCAGCTGAAGGAGCGACATGAGTTCGGTATCGAGATCGACGGAGCGGCTGTTGTCGTAGCGCTCCTTGAGATTGGAAGTGACGACCTTCTGGCCATCGGAAACGTTCTGAGCATCCTCGACGAGGGCGCCCTGGGTGTTGACCACCTGCGACAACAGCCCCTCGAAGGTGCCCTTGAAGGGCGTCGTGGACGAGCCGATGCCGATCGAGGACGAATAGGAGTAGACGCGACTGTCGAGTGCATCGAGGATCGCCTGCGGCCGCGTACCGTCGCCCGACAGCGTGGTGCTGGAGTATTTCACCGTCAGCGACGGGTCGGCTACCACCTTGGGATTGACCGCGATGCGGGCGGCGAGACCGTTGACGCTGTCGCTGCCGTTGGTGAGGCCGGTATAGGCCTTGCCTGTGGCACCATCGACGAACAGCGGATAGGCCTGATAGCCTGACTGCTCGCTCGCGGATATCTCGGCATTGACGCCGGTAATGAAGCCATGGCCGGCAGCAGCCGTCGACGGATACATCTTCACCGAACCCGACACAGTCGGATCGGCCGAGAAGTCGGTGGTGCCAGTCGCAGTATTGAGCTTGGCGGCGATCTGCGCGCCGATGTCGCCGTTGATGTCGATGCCGGCCACCGTGTCGTTGGGATCTGGCGTAAAGCCATTGCCCGGCGCACTGGATGTGGCAGGATCGTAGCCGACGAAGGTGATCGACTGCTTGGTTCCGGCGGCGTCGGTGTAATCGACCTTGATCGTGTTGCCTTCGGTAAAGCCGGTAGCGTCCAGCTTGTAGCCGGTGGCGCTGCCACCGGTGAAGACGGTGCCGGCCGCCTGCCGCGTCGACGTCGCCTTCGACAGCGTGGCGGCGATGGTATCGAGTTGCGCCTGGGCGTCGACCAGCGTTTCGTCGCGCAGCTCCTTGTAGGCGGCGATCTTGCCGGAGCGAATGGCGCCGCTCTTGAAGAGATCGACGCCCGAACCGGGACCGGCGCTGATGCGGACGGTGCCGAGCGAACGCTTGCTGTCGTCGGTCGAATAGGAACGCGAAGCGTCCACCACGCCCTGCTGGTCGAAGCTCAGCGTCACCGGCACGTCGTCGTAAAGCTGGGTGCCGTCGGTAAGCGAAATGGCGATGGCTCCGCCGGGTTGGTCGGTGACATGGATGTCCATGTATTCCGACAACTCGTCGACGGCGGCGTCCCGCTTGTCCTGCAAGGCGGATGTGCTGTTGGTGCCGCCGGCACCGACCGCCACCACCTGCTTGTCGAGATCGGCAATGGTCGACAGCAGCGAGTTCACGCGGCTGACGGCGTTGGAGATGTTGGATTCGGCTTCCTGGCGCAGCGACTGGACGTCGCCGGACAGCTGGTTGAGGCGGGTCACCATGGTTTGCGCCGCCGAAACGGCGCTGCCCTGCGTCGCCGAGTCACTCGGGGTCGTCGCGAGCTTCTGCAGGGTCTTGGTGAAATCGCTGTAGACCGAGTTGAGCGAACTGGTGCTGTTTGGCGCGCCCCAATAGTTGTCGAGCGCCGAAAGCGCGGTGACGCGCGTATCGGCATAGGCCGAGGCAGCCTGTGAGGTCCGCCACTGCTTCTGCACCAGCAGGTTGATCTCGCGCGTGACCTGGTTGGCCTCGACGCCATAGATCCTGGAGTTGGAGACCTGCGCCGAAGTGGTGACCGTCTGGCGGCTGTAGCCCGCAGTCTTTGCGTTGGCGACATTGGCCGACGTCACGCCCAACTGCTGCTGGGTCGTCCTGATGCCGGACAAAGCCGTGGAAAGAGCACTCGATACAGGCATTTCCGTCTCGCGGTCAGAGAACGTCGCGAATTTGGTTGGTGACCGTCACGCCGGAAGCGCGACGGCCGCCGGAAGCATCAGCGGATGATCTGCAGGATGCTCTGCATCATCTGGTCGGCGGTGGTGATCACCTTGGAGTTGGCCGAGAACGCCTGCTGCGTGACGATCAGCTTGGTGAACTCTTCGGAGATGTCCACGTTGGACGCCTCGAGCGCCGAGCTGGACAGGCTGCCGTTGATGTCGATTGGGCTGCCGCTCTTGATGGTCTCGGTGTAGGCGCCACCATCCTCGGCCTTCAGGTAGCTCGCACCGTTGAAGGCGACGATCGGGATCTTCCACTTCTGGACGGTCTGACCGTTCGAATAGTTGTAGCTGATGATGCCACTGTTGTTGTCGATCGACAGGCCTTCGAAGGCACCGGTCGAATAACCGTCCTGCGTCAGTTGGTTGGCGGTGGCGAGACCGTTCTTGTCGGCAAACTCGGTGGCGCCCATATCGAGCGTAATGGTCCCAAAGTTCTTGCCGCCGACCGTGAGGTTGTTGATCGCAACAGCCGAAGTGGCATCGAGTTGCTTGCCATTCTTATCGAAGAAGAAGCCGGTGGGATTGGTGTTGGTGTAAGTGGGCGTCCATCCCGCGGCGCCCGCAGCATGCGTGCCGTCGGTCACGGCGGTCCGGCCGAGCTTGCCGTTGGTGATAGAAGTGTTGGACGAAATCTGCGTCCAGACGGCGTCAGTATTGTCGGAGGAATCGTAGGTTTCGAGGTTGCGATAGAACAGGCCCCATTCGCTACGACCTGCGTCAGGGTTGACGGGAACTGCGGCCACGGCATTTGTGCCTGCGACAGCCGTCGGAGCACCAAAAAAGTTAGCGACACCGGCGCCGCTGACGGCCACCGTATGGACGCCGGTGTTGGCAGCGGAAACAACCAGGCGACCGCTGCCATCGACCGAAGCATTCAGGACACCAGGCCCAAAACCACCAGCGACGTCCAATCCCGTACCAGCATTTGAAGTGCCGAAGAAAGCGGCGGCGTTCGTGCCACTAATCCCGATCGAGTGAGTGCTACCGGTGGCGGTCGAGGTGATGCTGAGCAGGCCGCTACCGTCGACTGAGGCTGTCATGACGCCCGGTCCAAAGCCGGTCGGGGAAGCAGCATCGAGCTGTGCCTGGATTGCCGACACGACATCGCTTCTGTTGTTGTTGGGGGCAGTGAACGTCCCCATCGTGATGGCTTTGGTAACGCCGTCAAACGTCACGTTGAATGTTGCTGCGTTCAGTGACGCAACCGAGCCATCGGGGGGCAAAGCGGCGTCACTGGTGACGGTCGCACCAGTTGCCGGGGTCGACGCTGCGTTGAGCTTTGCCTGTATGGAGCTGATGAAAGCACTTTGAGAGCTCGCAGCGGTGAACTCGCTGGGGCCTATGGTGATCGTTTTTGTGGTTACACCGTCATACGAAACGGTAAACGACTTGCCGTTGAGAGAGCTCAGGTCAGCCGGCAAAGCCGAACCGCCCGTGACGGTCGCACTTGTCGCGGGAACGGCAGGCGTGCCGCCGTTCGGCGCCTCATCAAACTTGGCCCAGCGGAGCTGCATCACCGCAGGCGTGCCCTGGGCGTCGTAGACCGTAACCGTACCGCCAGAAATTGAGTTGTTCATGAACTCGGTGACCTGATTGCCGACAACCTTTCCGGTCTGCGAGATCGTGTAGCTGGTCGGAGCGGCGGATCCCGCAGGCCAGTTAGGATTGTAGACGTTGGCGCCGCTCACCGTCTTGTTGGCGGCGGAATAGGTCGTCACCGGCTCGGTCGGCAGGTTGAGCTTGTAGGTAATCTGCTTGCTGGCCTTGGCACTCTGCGACGTCTTGTCGATGGTGATCGGCCCCTTCGGATCCTCGCCCACCGCCGGCGTCATATTGATGCCGACCAGGCTGTAACCGGAGCCGTTGCGCAGATAGGTCTGGCCGTTGCGCGAGTCATAATACTGCTCGAAGTCACCAGCGCGGGTATAGCGCGAGCCAAGAGTGTTATCGAGCGGATCGGCCGATACGGTGAAGAAGCCGGTGCCGTTCAGCGCGAGGTGGGTGTCAACCTTGTCGCCCTGCACGTCGCCATCGAGCGTGATGGTCGAACGCGAGGAGGCGATGACGCTGCCCGACGCCACGCGCGCCGGGTTGGAGGTGTTGGAGCGCACGAGATCAGCGAAGCTGGTGTCCTTGCGCTTGAAACCGGTTGTCGATGAGTTGGCGATATTGCCCGAGATATTCTCGAGGGCGAAGGACTGCGCTCCAAGGCCACCGACGGCCGAATTCATTGCGGATAGGATACCCATGCTCGTTTCCCTTACGATCTGCAACGCGGTCGGCCGGACAGATGGCCGCTACGGAGACAAGGGCAATGGGCGTGCCAAACGGAGTTCCAATTTTTTCCGTTTGTTTTCAGGAAACAACCGCTTGGCTTTGGTGAACGAACAGTTAACGCGGCGGCAAGGTTCAACGGCCCCGGCAGGTTTTGCCGGGCCAAACCGGTCTACCCGGCATTATTTGGCGCTTGGCGCACGAATGCCGGCCATGATTTCGGAGATCTGCGGCCGCCGACGTTCGAGGAAGGGCAACGGCCGGCAGACATCGATGGCAGCCACGCCGACGCGGGCCGTCAGAAGGCCATTGATCACGCCTTCGCCGAGGCGAGCCGACAGCTTGGCAGCCAGGCCGTGCCCGATCAACTGCTGCGCCAACCCGTCCCCCACGGCGATCGAACCGGTGACGGCCAGATGGGTCAGGACGAGGCGTGTCAGTCGGGCAAGGCCGATGAAGCCCGGTCGTCCCCCGTAGAGGGCGGCGAGACGACGGATGAGGCCCAGCGTCGCCACAATGACGAAGATGACGTCGACGGCGGCGCGCGGCGATACCGCCGTCACCACCGACACGCGTGCGGCGGCGTCGGATACGAGCCGGCGAGCCGCGGCGTCGAGCGGAGCCAGAAGATCGGCTTCGGCCAGCACCAGACGGTCGCGACCGTCGATGACGTCGTCGGCTCGGGCTTCCGTGGCCCGCCGGCCGGGCGCGAGATCGACACGGTCGGCATAAAGCGTGATGAGCTCGCCCACCACCGCCTCGGCCTCCGGCCGGTCGTCACGTGCGGCGGCCAGATCGGCACGCCGCCGCATGCGGTCGATGCGCCTCAGCCAGATCAGCCCCGCCACTTCACGGGCAACGATGGCAACGACGGCGATGAGCGCAACGGCAATCAGGCCGATCGCCAGCCAGCCCAGCCAGTCCTCACGGGCAAAAAGCTCGCGGACCAGTTGATCGAGCCAAAGCCCGATCGCCAGCGACAGGATGCCGGCAACCGCGCTGAAGAACAGCCTCGACCAGGAAAAGCGCCTGCGGACGGGAAGAAGCGGCACGGGCAGATCGTCCGTCTCCGCCGCCTCCTCAACGATGACGGCAGCATCCGCGAGCGGCGTCTCGCCGGGGCGAACATGGCTGACATCGTCGGCCGTCAGATCGAAGGCGGTGGGGCGGCGTGTCATGCCAGGCGATCTCCGATCAGGAAGTCCAGGGCTCGATCGAGGCGGATGTGCGGCAGCGACAGACTGACGCCCTCGGCCGTCACTTCCACCGGCGGCGGGCGGAAGCGCAGGAAACGCAACGTGCCGAAATCCGGTTCGTCGATCTCCGGCGTTCGGAACAACGCCTGCGGGTTCTCGGGCAGATCGCCTGGGAACAGGGCGATCTCTTCCTTGCCATCGTAGAGATGGTCGTCGAGGAGCTCGCCCTCCTGCGGCACGCCGAGAATGCACGGCAGGCTCTCGCCATTGCGCCGCACCGTTGCCTCGCGCGTTGCGCGAACGGCGGCGAGCGCCTTCACATCCACCTCGGCGCCGGAAAACGAGGCGCGGGCAATCGCCCGGTCAGTGAGACGGCGAAGAATGAGCTCCAGACGGTCGTGGCTCGCGTGGTGGAGATGATCGGCCTTGGTGGCGGCAAACAGGATGCGATCGATGCGGCGCGTCAGCACCTGACCGAGCCAGGAGGAGTGCCCAGGACGGAAGCAGGCGAGGATCTCGCCGAGCGCGACCTCGAGGTCCAGCAGCGCCTCGCGGCCTCCGTTGAGCGCCGAGAGAACGTCGACCAATACCACCTGACGGTCGAGACGGGCAAAATGGGTGCGAAAGAACGGCCTGACGACAACGTCCTTGTAGGCTTCAAAGCGGCTTTCCATCAACGCCCAGAGACTGTCGTTCGGCGCTTCGCCGGTCTCCGGCAGCTCCAGCGGGGAGAAAGTCAGCGCCGGCGAACCCGCGAGATCTCCAGGCATCAGGAAGCGGCCGGGAGGCACCATCGAGAGCGCCAGACTGCCACCACGCGCCGCGGCCAGATAGGCGGAGAACAACTCGTGCAGGCGCCCGGCCGCCTCGTCGTCGGCCGGCCCTTGCGGATCGATGCCGGAGGTGTGGGCAAGCCAATCGGCCGCGATGGCGGTCCGCCGGGGCTCCCGCGCCCGTTCCATCGTCTCGCGGCAAAAGGCGCGATAGTCTTTTGAGAGAAGCGGCAGGTCGAGAAGCCACTCGCCGGGATAGTCGACGATATCGAGGTCGAGCTTGCCCCGCCCCAGCGACCGCCCGAGAAAGCTGGCGCTCTCGTAGGCGATGGTGAGACGCAGCTCGGAAATCTGCCGCGTCGATTCCGGCCAGACGCGCGTGTCGGTCAGCTTGCGCACATGACCGCGATAATCGAAGGTCGGGACGTCGGGATGAAGCTGCGGCCGGATATCGGCGCCATGCAGACGACCGGAGCGCCAGGGCTCGAACATCGGCAGTCGGCCGCCATGCGTCAGATTGTGGATCAGCGCCGTGATGAACACGGTCTTGCCGGCACGCGACAGCCCGGTGACACCAAGCCTGAGCGACGGCGAACCGAGGCTCCAGGCAAAATCGGTCATGTTGTCGAAGGCGATACGCGCCTCGTCGGAAAGCGTGGTGAAGCTCACGACCTCGTCAGACCTCTGGCGCGAAAGGCGCCGCGGCCTCTATGTAGGCATGACCCGCGCCGTCACAATGGCCCGGAACAACAGACGGAAAAGGGGGCTCCGGTTTTCGGAAAGCCCGATGCGCATACAAGGGCGTGGTGTGGCAGCCCGGATAGGTCCGGGCGCCGGTGACTTCTAGTCTCCAGAGGGACCACCAAGATCGGCCGGCGTCATGAAGGCCACGAGCCGCCCGCTCTCCGGCCGAACTTCCCGCCAACTGACAGGGAAATCGATGACTGCCAGCGAGGCGGTGGAAAATTTCGCTTCGATGTCGGCGAGCAAGGCCGGGTCGCCCTCGCCCGGCAGCGTCGCCGCAAGCCGGTGGATCGAGGGGTTGTGCCCGACGACCAGCAGCCGTTCGGAACTGTCGGCATGGCTGGCGATGACCTTGAGCATGGTGTTGAGCGAGGCTTCATAGAGTTCGCGCACATAGTCGACGGCGACATGATCCGGCAGAAACGGCCTCAGCTCCTCGAATGTCTCGCGCGTCCGCGCCGATGGGGAACAGAGAACGAGGTCTGGTACGTAGGCCTCCTTGACCATGTAGCGACCGACCGGCGGCATGGCCGCCCTGCCCCGGTCGGCAAGCGGCCGGTCGAAATCCTTCTGGCCGGCGACGGCCGGCGGCGACTTGGCGTGGCGGAGAAGAAAAAGACGTGGCATGGGCGGGCTCCGGGACTCCCATCGCGCCGGACTTGGCGTAATGTCTAATCATTCTAACCTGATTCCGGGCTGCCGACGCCGCCCCGACGATCTGTTGCATTCCGTCGGGCTTGCAAACTCTGTCGGTCCGGATCGTCGAGGATTATTTCATGCCTACCGCTTCGGACGTCGCGCCGCGCTTTTCAAACCAGGCTGACGCTATCCACTGGCTCCGCGACCGTCGCATCAACGAGGTCGAGTGCATCATTCCGGACATGAACGGCATCATGCGCGGCAAGATCGTACCGCGCGAGGATTTCATTCGCATCATCGACGCCGGCGTGCGGCTGCCGGAATTCGTGTTCTTCCAAGCGGTGACCGGCGACAGTGCCGTCGAGAGCAAGATCGTCAATCCGCTCGACCGCGACATCCGCTGCATCCCCGATCTCGCAACCCTGCGTCTGGTGCCCTGGTATGACGAGCCGACGGCTCAGGTGATCTGCGACTGCCACTTTGCCGACGGCCGCCTCGTCGACTTCGCGCCGCGCTCCGTCTTGCGCCACGTGACCGAGCTTTACGCCGCTCGCGGCATCCGCCCGGTGGTCGCGCCGGAAGTCGAGTTCTACCTGACGGGCCAGAACGACGATCCCGACTTGCCGCTGGAAGTGCCGATCGGTCTTTCCGGCCGCAAGGAAAGCGGCAGCCAGGCCTACGGCATCGAGCACGCCAACGACTACGACCACGTCGTCAACCAGATGTACGACTATTGCGAGGCCTCGCGCATCGAGATCGCCACCATGGCGCACGAGGCGGGACCGGCCCAGCTCGAAATGAACTTCCGCCACGGCGACCCGATCGAACTCGCCGACCAGACCTTCCTGTTCAAGCGCACCGCCCGCCTTGCCGCCCGCAAGTTCGGCATGGTCGCCACCTTCATGGCCATGCCGCACCAGGAGATGCCCGGGTCGGCCACCCATATCCATCAGTCGGTGGTCCGCGTGGCCGATGGTCGCAACATCTTCGCCGATCCCGACGGCAGCGATACCGACCAGTTGCATCACTACATCGGCGGCCTGCAGCGCTACGTTCCGAAATCGATGAGCCTGTTCTGCCCCAACGTGAACAGCTACCGCCGCATCCGCCTCGAGAGCGACGCGCCGATCAATGTTCACTGGGGGCGCGACAACCGCACCTGCGGCCTGCGCGTGCCGGACTCCGGTCCGGAGTCGCGCCGCGTCGAGAACCGGGTGATCGGCGCCGACAGCAACCCCTATATCGCCATGGCGACGACGCTGGCCTGCGGCCTGATCGGCCTCGAGGACAAGATAGAGCCGGACGAGGTGGTGACGGTCGACGCCAAGACGCTCGGCGTCACCCTGCCCATTCACCTGTCGGACGCCCTGATCGAGCTTGGCGAGTGCGAGCGCCTGAAAGCCGTGCTCGGTGCCCGTTTCGTCGAAGCCTACATCGACGTCAAGCAGCTCGAGCTGCGCCTCTACAACCGCGTGATCTCCAGCTGGGAGCGCGAGTATCTGCTGCTCAACGTCTGAGAGGAACGAAGCCGGCTGGCGATCCTTGATGCAAGGCGCTGGCCCGGCAGCTCGATGAAGCGCCAAGTTACCAGCGAGAAGGCCATCACCAAGGCGATGTAGATCGCCGCCACGATGCCTTCACGCAGGGCCAGATGGTTCGGCACCAGCCGGTCGATGATCTGTGACAGGCGCGGAACGACGTAAGCGACCAGGAACAGATGGGTGAGATAGACAGAGTAGGAAAGCCTGCCCAGCCACTGCATCGGCCATGTGGCCATGAAGCGCGATAACGGGCCGCGATCGCTGGCGTGGGAGGACACCAAGGCGAGGAACACGAGAGGCGCGGCATAACGCGCCTCAGGGACATAGGCGGTCATCCAGACCAGCGCGAGGCCAGCCATGGCCGTCGGGATCTCGGCCCCACCGTCGGCAAGCGCGCGGAACGTTCCCCGCCGGTGCAGCCACTCGGCTACCACGCCGGAAAAGAACCCGAGGAAACAGCGGACGATGCCGAACAAATCGGTGCTGATCATGCCCCGTCCGGTCACGTCCACAAGAAGAGTGATCCAGGCCGCCAGGGCAATGGCGCCGGCAACTGCCGCGCGGCGACCGGGGCGACCGACCGTGCCGAAAGCGACCAGGGCAAACACGGCATAGGTCCAGATCTCGGCCGAGATACTCCAGCTGGGGAAGTTCCAGGTCAGCTCGGGGCCGAGGCGGACCGTCTGTAGAAACAGCGCGATCGGCACAATGTCGGACGGGTCGCGCGCCGCCGAAAACGGCGCGTTTTCCGAAGAAAAGCCGGTCTCGCGCTCGAGCGCCAGCTTGGCGAGTTCGACAAGGACGAACAGAACCAGCATGGAGAGGTGCAGCGGCCACAGACGGCCGAGACGCCGAACCGCGAACACCAGCACCCGCTCGCCGTCGATCAGGTCGTCGGCGTAGACGCGAGCGATGACGAAACCGGAGAGCACGAAGAAGAAATCGACCGCCAGCGTCCAGGAGTCTGTCGACGGGGCCGAAGTCAGGTAGCCATTGAGTTGCAGGTGAATAAAGCAAACGGCGAGCGCCCCTAACCCTCTCCAGCCGTCGAGTGCCTTCATGCGCATGGCATCGCTCCAATTCGCTGCCCGCATGCCGGAACCGGTCCGGCCATGCTGCCACGATAATCCCACGGCGAAAGTCCATGGGTGAGCTCAACTTTAGTTTCGCTCGCCAATTGGAGGCAATCTAAACTGTAAATTAAGGCTAACGGCGCCGACGGCTTCCTTCAGGCCTGACGCGCCGGAACATGGACCACCAGGCCATCGAGATCGGCACTGACCTTGATTTGGCAGGAGAGGCGGGAGGTCGCCCTGGGATCGGCCGCAAAATCCAGCATGTCCTCTTCCATCGGCTCCGGCTCGCCTGTGGCTTCCACCCAGACATCATCGACGTAGACATGGCAGGTCGCGCAGGAGCACGCGCCGCCGCACTCGGCCTCGATACCAGGAACAAGGTTCTTGACGGCGTTCTCCATCACCGTGGTGCCGATCTCGGCCTCCACTTCATAGCGACTGCCTTCATGGGTAACGTAGGTGATCTTGGGCATGGAAACCTGCTGCTGTGGGGCTTTGCCCCGGCGATCCTGCTTCGTCGCTCGCATCCGCTCGACAAAAGTTTCGGGAGCAAGCGCCGCATTCGCAACCTGTTGACTCTGATGAAGCTTCAACTCGTCCGTCGATCTGAGGCCAGATGGGTCCTCAGATCGCGGCCAAGTTCGCTCCACATCGGCCAACTGCACATATAGCAGCGGCCGCCATCGTCAACCCCCGGCGCCCAGACGAACCTCGATAAAGGCGTTGGCGCCGGCTACCGCTTTCTTCAGTCGGGCAAGTTCGTCCCGGCCATCGCCACCGCGCAACAGTCTGGCTTCAAGTTCGGCTGCCGCGGTAGCTACCGCCGTCGCCCCGATGCCGCGTGCCGAACCCAGCAGGAGATGAGCGGTGCGCGCATCGAGCGTCGCGTTCAGGCGATCGAGGCAGTCACGGCTCTGGGCAAGGAACAGGCGCAGCACTTCGGCTTCGAGTTCGGCACTGCCGAAGGTCTGCTCGGCAAGGTGCCGCAGATCGATGGGAGCTCCCCCATTTTGCTCTTTGTCACTCATCGCTATCGCCTTCCTGCCCCCTTCGAGACGGCCGGCACATCGCTCGGACCGGGCTGGGATGGGGCCCGATGACGTCCCATTTCCTCCGAGGTGGGGCCGGAATTCTGAAGATATGGTTAATTCGCCCGTTGCAATCCCAGCCTGTTGTCGAAGTGAAGAACGACCCGGCCATTTCAAGCCAAGCGCGAAAGGACTCAAGGGATCCGGCCCGATGATACCACTGCCTGCCGGGCCGGATGGTAACCATATGTTTTAAGCCAATATTCAAGTCGAAGGACTAGTGTCTTGACTGTGTCCGCCCGGCATCCAGCTGCCTTGGTCCGCGACGCACGCGTCGATGGATGAGGTTTGGCGACCAGTTAAAACATCCACCTTCGGGTCCGAAAATAACAACCGGAAGATGAATAATAATGTGCAGCGCCTATTAGCGGCTTGTTAACAATATCGGCCTCCGGGGGAGCTTTCCTTGTCCGGAAGGGCCTGTTGTGCCATTACGTTTTAATAGGCAATCCTTGGCCAGCGTAGCCATTGCCGTCCCTTCCAGGGCGGTAAGGCGGCCGGGAAAGCCCGAGTTCGTGCCACCAGCCTCGGCCAGGCGAGGGCACGGTTCGACCGGGACGGCAACCGGGAGTACGCTCTCGGAGTTGTCCGGCACCAAGTATGCGGACATGAGGGTATCATGGTAAAAAGCACCAAGGCATCGGATCCGGCAGAGGCCGCACTCTCCGCTGTCGAAGAGGCTCTGAAGATCGACTTCGGCGTCTCGGCCGATGCGCCGAAATCGCCCGATCAAGATACCTTCACGGAAGGTGCGGATACCCCGGCGCGGCAGCCGATCTCCGATCCCATCGATACGCCGCGCGCTTCCGCGCGCCCAGGTCGTGCACCTGCCAACGACGACCGTCGCTCCGTTGCCACGCTGCTTTATCAGATGCAGCGGCGCCCATCGGCCCTGCCCTTCTGGATCGCGCTCTTCGCGTCCGTCGTCTGGGTGGCCGGCGGCTTCTATGTCGCCCGCGCCGCCTTCGGTGATTTCGCGGTACTGGCCCAACCGTCCGTTCTGTTTGCACGCCCCGACGGCTTCGCCCTTCTCGGCGGCATCATTGCGCCGGTCGTACTGTTCTTTGCCATCGCCACCATGATCTGGCGCGCCCAGGATCTGCGGCTTGCCGCCCGCTCGCTCACGGAAGTGGCGATCAAGCTGGCCGAGCCCGAGGTCTCCGCCAAGGAAAACGTCGTTACCGTCGGACAGGCCATCCGGCGCGAAGTCGCCGCCATGGGCGACGGCATCGAGCGTGCGCTGGCTCGTGCCAGCGAACTCGAAGTTCTGGTCCATAACGAGGTGTCGTCACTCGAGCGCTCCTACGCCGAGAACGAGCTGCGCATCCGCGGTCTGGTCGAGGAACTGGTCAACCAGCGCGAAAGCGTGATCGCCAACGCCGAGAAGGCGCGGACAGCGATTTCCGGCGCGCATCAGAACCTTTCGGAAGAGCTGCGGACCGCCGGCGATCTCCTCACCAACCGCATCGACGAAACCGGCCGCAACGTTACCCGCACCTTCGGGTCCAAGGCCGAGGAACTGGCTCTGGCCTTCGAAGCCGCCGGCAACTCGGTCACCGAGACGGTGGCCAAGCGTGGCGCCGACTTCCTGGCAACCTTGAGTTCCGAGCGCGAGAGCCTGATCGGCGGCCTCGCCGAGACCGGCACTGCCGTCAACGAGGCAATTGCCAGCCGCAGCGAAGCGCTGACGCGCACCATCACCGAGGAAGGCGGCCGTCTGGTCAGCTCCATCGGTCAGGAAACCGAGCAACTGGGCGCCGAGCTCGCCAAGCGCTCCGACGAGCTGGTGTCGACCATCGCCACCCGCGCCGCCGACCTGTCGTCCGCCCTGAGCGACGGCACCGGCGAACTGGCGTTCACGCTGGCTTCGCGCACCGAGGAACTGGTTTCGACCCTTGCCGCCCGCTCGGAAGAGCTTTCCTCGACGATCACCGATCGTACCGCCGACATCGCCTTCACGCTGTCGGCCCGCACCGAGGAAATCGTCTCGTCCATCGCGGCCCGGTCCGACGAGCTTTCGTCGACCCTGTCGGTCCGTACCTTCGAGCTCGGCAAGACGCTTGGCGAGAAGGCCGAGGAAATCGGGACGACGCTGTCGACCCGCACCGCCGAGTTCTCCTCGGCCCTTACCGAGAAGAGCGAAGCCCTGGAAAGCACGCTCGCCCTGCGTTCCGCCCAGCTTGCCAGCACCATCGAGGCCCGCACCGGCGAACTCAGCGCCGAGCTGACCGACAAGACGCAGCTGATCGACCAGACGATCTCGAGCCGTACCAACGAGCTGGCAGAGACGCTGGCGACCCGCGCCGAGCTGTTCGGCGCCACGCTGGCCGAGCAGTCCGCCAATTTCGACCGCACCATCGGCCACCGTGTCAACGAGCTGGTCTCGACAGTCGCCACTTCGACCTCGGTCATGGAAACCCAGCTGCTGACCCGCACCGACAATCTCGACAAGGTGCTCACCGAGCGGTCGCAGGAGATTTCCGCCACTCTCGACAGCCGCACCGGTTCGCTCGAGACCCTGCTGCGCGATCGTAGCGACGCGATCATCTTCTCGATCGACACAACCGTCGCCGCTCTCGAGGAAAACCTCACGCTGCGCACCAAGGAGATCGACGAGACCCTGGCCCGTTCCGGCCAGTCCTTCGCCGAGGACATCTCTCAGCGCGCCTTCGCCGTCAGCGAGCAGGTTGCCCGCACGACCGACGAAGCCTCCAAGGCGATGGCAGAGAAGATCGACACCATCAACGAGACGCTGCGCTCGACCTCCGAGGGCGTGCTGCTCGACCTGTCGATCCGCGGCAGCGAAATCACCGACCGCCTCGACCAGACCGGCAACCTCATCACCTCGACGATCACCGAGCGCGGGACCGATCTGGTCAACAAGCTCGCCGTCACCGGCGAAGCGGTGCATACCGCGATCAGCGTCAACGGCGTCGACCTTGCCGATCGCATCGCCGCGACCGGCCAGGAAGTCGCCCGCATGATGGACGACCGCACCACGTCGATCCGCGGCATCATCGACGGCGCCACGCTGTCGGTGGAAACGCTGCTTGCCGACAGCGGCAGCCTGTTCTCCGAGCGTCTGTCGACCATCGGCGCCGAGATCGCCCGTGCGGTCAATGCCCGTGGCGAGCGCGTGGCCGAGACCATTCTTGCCGCCGGCAGCCAGATCGCCAACCTGCTCGACGATCGCTCCGACAGCATGTCCGTCAGCTTCGCCGAGCGCATCCGCGTGCTGGACGAGATCATCAACGGCCGCGCTGCCGAGCTGGTGGAAAGCCTGGTCAGCCGGACCTCGATGCTCGACGGTTCGCTCGAAGAGCAGATCGCCCGCATCGAAGCGGCACTGGCCGAACGTACCCTCACCATCCAGAACGCCCTTGCCGAAGGTACCACGGTGCTCGAAGCCACGCTGTCCGGTCGTTCCGGGGCCATCACCGGCCTCATCGACGAACGCGTCGAGCGACTGGGCGTCGAGTTCGACAAGCGCTCCGGTGCTCTGGTCGAGACGCTGGACGGCCGTACCCAGGCGGTTCTCACCTCGCTGGAAGGCCGCGCCGGCAGCTTCGGCGAGGCGCTGGAAGGCCAGCTCGCCGCCTTCGACGGCAGCGTCGGCAAGCGCCTCGAGGATGCCACCCGCACCTTCGCCGACAAGGCGGATTCGCTGACCGGCACCCTCGACAACCGCATTGAGCTGATCGACCACGCGCTCGACGGCCGTGCCCGCCAGATCACCGAAACGCTGATGGCCCGCACTCGTGATCTGGCCCAGGCCTTCTCGGCCGGTCAGTCGGAAATGGTCGATGCCATCGAGGGTCGTCTCGACGCCGTCGGTCGGTCGCTGCAGCGCAAGACCGAGGAGTTCACCGAGACGCTGGCCGACAAGGTGGCCGAGATCAACGTTTCGCTCGGCTCCAAGGTGTTCGAAGTGGCCGAGACGCTCGACAGCCGCGCCAGCTCGCTGGAAGTGTCGCTCACCCAGCGTCTCGCGTCCATCGTCGACATGCTCGGCAGCCAGACCGAGACGGCCCGCGAGGAACTGGCCCGCGCCCTCATCAATGCCGCCGCCGTGCTGCAGAAGGAAAGTGCCCGTGCCCGCGAGGATCTGACCGGATCCGTGGAAGCGGCCGCCGACAAGCTGCGTACCGAGGCCAACCGCGCCAAGGCCATCGTCACCGAGGCCATGGCCGCCATCGCCACCGAGATGGAAACCGGTTCGGTCCGGGCCCGCGACGTCGTGTCCAGCGTTCTCGAAGGCATGTCCGAACGTCTTGCCGGCGAGAGCGAGCAGGTCCGCAGCGTTGTGGTCGCCGCCATCGATGGCGCCGCCAACCGCCTTGCCGCCGAGGGCGAGAACACCTCGATGGCCGTCAGCCAGTCGCTGGCCGGTGCCGAGGATCGGCTCGCCAGCCTGCGTAACGAGACGCACGGCACCCTCAACGAGCTCATCAGCACCCTGTCCGACGTGCTGTCGACCGAGAGCCAGAAGGCTCGCGAGAACGTCTACGAGGCGATCACCGCCGTCGAAGGCCGTCTCGTCGGCGAGAGCGAGCGCGTTCGCGACACCATCATCGGCTCGGTCGAGGACGTCACCGGCCGCATGGCCGCCGAGAGCGAGAAGGCGCGTGCCGGCCTGATTGGTGCCATCGACGAGGTGACCGACCGCCTGTCGGAAGAGACGGCCCGTGCCCGCTCCAACCTCATCGGCTCCGCCGAGGCGGTCACCGGCCGCATCGCCGGCGAGACCGAACGGTCGAGCGAGATCCTGGCGGCCGCCATCGCCTCGGCCACCGAACGCCTTGCCGACGCGACCCGCGACCTCGAAGGCGTGCTCAACGCCCGGACCGATGCCGCCGCGAGCGCCATGGACAGCCGCGCCGAGAAGGTCGTCGATCTGGTCACCCGCCGCATGGCCGAGCTGGCCGAGCTGGTCGACGGCCGTGGCGGCGATCTTGCCAACGCGTTCCTCTCCGGTACCCGCGCCCTCGACGAGGCTGTCGGCAGCCGTGGCGAGGAAGTGGCCGGCATGGTCCGCAACGCCGCGAGCGACGTGCTGGCAGCGCTGGCCAAGGGTGGCGAAGGCGTCAGCCGCGCCATCACCCAGCGTGGCAACGACGCGGCGGAAGCCCTGAAGCAAGCCACGCTGTCGCTGATGGCCACGTTCGACGACCAGGGCCGCGACATCGTGCAGTCGCTCGACGACACCACCACGCGCGTCAAGACCGATGTCGTCGCCGTGCTCGAACAGGTCGATACCGCCAACCGCGGTCTTCGCTCCCTGGTCGATCAGGCGGCCGGCAACTTGGCCCGCATCGAACGCGGCCTCGAGCAGCAGACCGGCGATCTTCGCCTTGCCCTCGAGCGCGTCGTTGCCGACACGACGGCCTCCAGCAACACCGTTGCCGAGACCACCGACGTGCTGCGCGACGTGTCACGGACCGTTCTGTCCGACATCGGCACCATCGCCACCTCGCTTGCCGAGCAGACGGGCGACCTGCAGTCGTCTGCCCGCGCCCTGTCGTCGGTGGGCGGCACCCTCCAGGGTGTCATCGGCGATCGCCTCTCCGCACTGGATGGCGTGGTCTCCACGCTCCAGGAGCGCACCGAGACGATG
The DNA here is from genome assembly GCA_029976075.1 of Pleomorphomonas sp. Lineage (GTDB taxonomy): Bacteria > Pseudomonadota > Alphaproteobacteria > Rhizobiales > Pleomorphomonadaceae > Pleomorphomonas. The sequence continues at coordinate 33,129 of JARKNW010000147.1, read as the reverse complement.
TCCGAGAGCCTGCAGTCCATCGCCAGCCAGATCCAGGACACGCTGTCCAACGCCGAGCGCCGCGCCCGCGACGTCGGCTACCAGCTGGCGCGCAATGCAGAGACGGCGATGAACGGCGTCACCCAGCAGCTCGAGCAGTTGTCGGTCAACGCCGAGGAGGAAGGCCGCAAGACGCAGGGCACCATCGAGCGGGTGCGTGGCGAGCTGATCTCGGAGATCAACTCCTCCATCGGCTCGGCTGTCGATCGCTTCGCTGGCGCCACCGAGGAAATGCGCAAGGCCACCCGTGCCGTCGGCCGGGAGCTGGAACAGATCCGCGAAGATCTCAGCCGCGGCGTTCTCGACCTTCCGGAAGAGACCAGCCAGCACACCGCCGCCATGCGTCGCGTCGTCAGCGAGCAGATCCGCGCCCTGAACGAGCTCTCCGAGATCGTCTCGCGCCAGCTGCCCGGTGAAAGCGTCGCCGAAGTCCCGGTGCGCGCGCAGGCCTCCGCTCAGGCTTCGGTTTCGTCTCGCAGCCTGCCGGCTCAGAAACCGTCGCAGCCTGCTGCGGAAGCGCCTCGCGCCTTCTCGCGGCAGCCTGCCAACCAGCCTCCCCGCCCGGCCGTTGCCGAGCGGCGTCAGGAAACCCGCCAGCCAGCCACCGATGACCGTGGCGAGCGGGCGAGCGGCTGGATCTCCGATCTGCTGCGTCGTGTCTCCGACGATGATGGCTCCGCGCCGCGTCTGCCGTCTTCCGATCGCGGCAGCAAGGGCGGCAACCCGCTCGACGGTCTCGGATCGCTGACCTCGGACATCGCCCGTGCCATCGACCCGGACGCCTATGCCGACCTGTGGGATCGCTACCGGCGTGGCGACAGCAACGTGTTCACGCGTCGCGTCTACACGCTGCAGGGACAGCAGACCTTCGATGAGGTCCGCCGCCGCTACGGTCGCGAAGCCGACTTCCGCGAAGCCGTCGATCGCTACATCGACCACTTCTCCTCGCTCTACGAGGAAGCGGTCCAGAAGGACCCGAACGGTCGTCTCGCCGAGAACTACCTGACCTCCGACACCGGCAAGGTTTACACGCTCCTGGCGCACGCCAGCGGCAAGCTCGGCTGAGCCTGAAGGACATGAGCAATTGTGAAAGGGCGCCCACGCGGCGCCCTTTTTCATTGGCGGGATTCAGCGCACTTCGCTGCCTCCACTCACCCGGCGATAGAGTTCCGGCCGATCACGCATTTGTTACCGTGCCCGCTGTAACAAACCGCCCCCAGCCTCCGAGTACCTCACGTGCCCAGCAAGAACGGGCGCGTCTCGAACCACGGAGAACATCAATGCTGAGGACTTCCGTCACCACCGTCCTTCTCGCCGGCGCAGTCACTTCGGCCCTCGCAACCTTTGCCAGCGCCGCGCCGCTGACCAAGGCGGAGGCCAACGCCGCGATCGCCGCCCACAAGGAGAAGTGTTACGGCGTGGCGCTCAAGGGACAGAACGATTGCGCCGCCGGGCCCGGCACCACCTGCCAGGGAACATCGGTCAAGGATTTCCAGGGCAACTCCTGGAAATTCGTTCAGGGCGGCACCTGCGCCTCGCTTGAGCTTCCCGGCGGCCGTCATGGCTCGCTGATGCCGCTCGATCGCGACATCTGATCACCGCCAGTCAGGCACGCCCAAACGAGCCACACCCCTGGAAAGCGGAGGCGACGATGGCCAGCATTGGCACAACTCTCGAAAACTCCATGGAAACGGTAGCGACGCCCCGCTTTCCCTCGCTTTCAGTGGCCGGCCAAGCCGGCACAAGTTTCAAGCCGGAGCATCTTGCCGCAATTCTCTCCGAGGCCGGCCAGCGGGGCTTCTTTGAAGTCCACGCCGAAAACTACATGGGCGCCGGCGGCGCGCCGCATCGCGCTCTCGAACGTATCCGCCGCGACCACCCCGTCTCGCTGCATGGCGTGTGCATGTCTCTCGGCGGCCCTCAGCCACTCGATGGAGATCATCTCGCACGCTTCAAAGGCCTGATCGACCGCTATGAGCCGGCGCTTGTTTCAGAGCATCTCGCCTGGTCGACGCACAACACCACCTACCTGAACGACCTGCTACCCCTGCCCTATACGGCTGCGACGTTGTCCCACGTCATTGACCATATCGACGAAATGCAGGCCACGATCGGTCGCTCCATCCTTCTGGAAAATCCCTCGACATACGTGCTCTTCGAACAGTCCACGATGAGCGAGACGGAGTTCATCCGCGAGGTTTCCAGGCGTACCGGCTGCGGACTGCTTCTCGACGTCAACAATGTCTTCGTCTCCGCCACCAACCACGGCTTTTCGGCCCTCGACTATCTGAGTGATTTCCCGCTGCCGGCGGTCGGTGAAATCCATCTCGCCGGCCAGACAGAGCAGCGGGACGATGAAGGCGACCTGCTGCTGATCGACAGCCACGACGGCCCCGTCGCCGATGCTGTCTGGCGGCTGTACGAGAGGGTGATCGACCGCTGCGGGCCGATCCCGACACTGGTCGAATGGGACAGTGAGATCCCCGAATGGCCGGTACTGCGCGCCGAGGCGCTGGCCGCCCAAGCCATTCTCGACCGACATGCGCGCAACACGGAGCAATCCCATGCCTACGGCTGACATCCTGCCGCTTCGACCACCTGCTCCGGACTTCGCCAGCTCGTTTTCGGCCGCCCTGCTTTTACCCGCTGCGCCGACCCCGGCGCTGGTGATCGGACCAGCCGGCAAGCGGGCCGACAGGCGCTACGCTGTCTATCGCAACAACGTCACCGTCAGCCTGATTGCCGCTCTGGCTTCGATCTTTCCGGCCGTCGAGCGCATCACCGGCGCGGACTTCTTTCGTGCCATGGCAAGGTTCCATGTGCGGGAAACACCGCCGACCTCGCCGCTGCTGTTCGATTATGGACGCAACTTCGCCGATTTCATCGACCGCTACGACTACGCTCTGGACATGCCCTGGCTCTCGGACGTCGCCCGGATCGAGCGCTTATGGCTCGATAGCTATCATGCCGCCGATGCGCCGGCTCTCCGCCCGGATGCGTTTTCAGAAGTGTTGCCGGAAGCGCTCGAAACCCTGACCTTCACTCCCAATCCCACAACGCGCCTGATCTCCTCTGCCCACCCGGCCATTACCATCTTCGCCATGAATCGAGGGACCGGACCTGTCACTCGCGTCGAGGATCGACCGGAAGACGGGCTGATCACGCGGGTGGAAGACGAGGTGACCGTGCGTATCCTGGCGCCGGGGCAAGTCACATTCCTTGGCGCCCTGCTCAACGGGCATTGCCTGGCATACGCAGCAGCGGCCGCTTTCAAAGCAACTTCCACCTTCAACCTTTCCGGCGCCATCGCCGAGATGATTGCTGCCGGTGCCTTCTCCAACCTCCAGATGGGGATCCCGGATGCCCTTCATGCCTGACTCAATGCTCCACCGATCTCCACGCTCGAGGTTGATCTCCTTGGTGGCGGCGCCCAGCCGGCTGGTTCGTTTTGCTGCGCAGCCGGACGTCGTTCAGTTGGTGATCCGCCTTGCACTCGCCGTTCCCTTCTGGCGCTCGGGCATTCTGAAATGGGACGGCTTTCTGCAACTGAGCGACACAGCCGTCGAGTTGTTCAGTCAGGAGTTCATGCTTCACCTGCCGGGCGGCCCCTATCCCTTTCCAGCGCCTGCGCTGATGGCCTTTCTGTCAGGCTGCGGAGAGATCGTCTTTCCGACGCTGATCGTCCTTGGCCTCGCGACACGGCTCTCCGGGCTCGGCCTGCTCCTGATGACGGCTGTCGTTGAACTGACTGTTCCCGACGGCTGGCCGATCCATCTTACCTGGGCAGCGATGGCACTTGCCATCATGCGACATGGCCCGGGCCGTATATCGATCGACAACCTCATGATCAGAGCTCTCGGCTTGGAGGCGGCCGGGCACGGGCCCATGCCGGCCAAGTCGGCTCCCTGACCGCAACCCGACAGGAAAAGGTGGCGCTTGCCTTCTCTCGATGTTTGCCTGCCAATGCTCTCGGGACACGGATCCGAGCTGACAGGGCACCGGCGGATGAACCATTCAGCCCGAGAAGAGCAATGGACCGGCTGGATGCTCGCCGCAGCGGCCGGCGACACGCTGGCCTATCATCGTTTTCTCAAGGCGGTGACGCCGTACCTTCGATCCATCGCGCGCCGCCGCTGCGATCAGTTTGGAGCGCCTTCCAGCGAAGTGGAGGATGTCGTGCAAGAGGTTTTGCTGGCAATCCATCTCAAGCGTGGAACCTGGGATACCTCACGCCCGATCGGCCCGTGGCTTTCGGCCATCGTGCGCAACAAGCTGGTCGACTGTCTGCGTCGACGCGGCAGGCAGGTCAGCGTGCCGATCGAAGACGTCATGGAAACGCTGGAGGCAACGAGGGAGGAGGATGCCGGCGACCTTGTCGACGTCGATCGACTGGTCGAAAACCTGAGGGACCCGCAACGTGAAATCGTGCGCTCCATCTCGATTGGCGGGGCCGGTATTCGCGAAACGGCCGAGCGATTGCAAATGACTGAGGGCGCCGTAAGGGTGGCGCTGCACAGGGCGCTGAAGGTGTTGGCGGACCTCTATCGGAGCGACAGACGTGCAAACGGATGATCTGATCAACCTTCTGGCCAAGGACGCGCGTGTGCGTTTGCGCTTCGGACAGGTTTTCCGGACCGCGCTGGCGATCGGTGTAGTGATCTCTGCCGTCCTGCTGCTGTCGACGCTCGGCATTCGGAAGAATATGGCCGAAGCGATCGAGACGCCACGCGTCATGTTCAAGATCGGCCTCACCCTCCTTTTGGCAACGACCGCCACACGCCTTGTCTTTCGGATGGGCCAGCCTGGGATGTCGCTGCGCTCGGCAGCATCCGCCCTTGTCCTTCCCATCGCCCTCCTGCTCATGGGTGTCGCTGCAGAACTTTTCGTTTTGCCCCAAGGCGCATGGGCAACCAGCTTGAAAGGGCACTATTCGAGCTTCTGCCTTTTCATCGTTCCGACCCTTTCGGTCGCACCGCTTGTCGCCATTCTTTATTCCATTCGCCAGGCCGCACCGGAGAACCCCGGCCTGGCCGGCGCGGCAGCAGGCCTCGCCGCCAGCAGCATTGCAGCCGCCATCTACGCCTGGCATTGCCCCGACGACAGTCCACTGTTCCTGGCGACCTGGTATTCGATCGGCATGCTGGCGGTAACGGCGGTCGGCTCCCTGATCGGCCGCCGTATGCTTCGCTGGTAATTACACCCCATCTTCGCCGAGCGACATGAACTCCGAGACCGGCAAGGTCCAAGCGCATCCGGCCCGCTCCAGCATCAAGCTCGACTGGGCCAGACGGGCATAAGCAGCCATGGGAAAGCGCATCACGTAGCGCCCTCTTTTTCGGAAGGTCGAGAGCTACAGCACAAGCGCCGAGATACGACTGGCGGCGGAGGTGGAGCGAAGACTGTTCATCATGCCGCCGCCTCAGCTTCCTGCGCGGACGTCTTCGCGAAGACCTCCCTGGCGGCAAACAGTCCGTTGAGTGCGGCGGGGAACCCGGCATAGACCGCCATTTGCATGATGACTTCTACGATTTCATCCCGGCTCAGCCCGACATTCAAGCCGGCCTCGATATGCACCTTCAGTTGAGGAGCCGCATTGCCCATTGCCGTCAGCGCCCCGATGGTGGCGATCTCACGGGCGCGCAGATCGAGGCCCGGACGGCTGTAGATATCGCCGAACGGAAACTCCAGCAGGTAAGTCGCAAAGTCGGGCGCGATATCCGCGAGAGAGGCGACAACCTTCTCTCCGGCCGTGCCGTCGATCTCAGCGAGCGCGCGCCGCCCGCGTTCCAGCCGGCTTTCTCCGACGTTCTGGGAGTGTTGCGTCATAGTCCTTCATCCTCTGTTCCAGGCCGGCGTAACCGGCGATCTTGGTGTCGAGGGCGAGAAGACACGCTTGCAGTTCGACCACATGCGCACGGACGCGTTCGCGATGCTTTTCCAGCAGTTCGCGTCGCTCCACCTCCGTGTCGACGCCACGCTCCCGCAAGGCCGCGTATCGCAGCATGTCCCGGATCGGCATCCCGGTCGTTCGCAAACGCCCGAGGAACTCAATCCAGGTCAGGATCGATGCGTCGTAGTCCCGTTGGCTCGATTGGTCCCTGTCCGCATAGGGCAACAGCCCGATCCGCTCGTAATAACGGATGGTATAGGCCGATAATCCCGAACGCTTGGCCAGTTCACCGATCTTCATGAGCACCTGTTCTCGCCACGACGCAGAAACAGATACGGCTTAGAGTGCACTCTAAGTCAAGGACCTTTCTCGGCCTCTTCGCCACAGCGCTGCCCCTCGTGCGACGGAGCCTGAGAGGCGGAAAGATCTGCGAACCACGATCCGTCTTTGTCTCGCCGATCTGGTCTGGGAAGCGTCTCAACTGCGAGACAAGCCGCAGCCTTTCCGGGGGGCGCAAGCCCTATCCCCGCCCCACGCCCATCGCGGGAGAGCGCCACTAGAGCAATTCCAGGAAAAGTGGGAACCGGTTTTCCGCCGGGGAACTGCGACTTCACAAAGAGATAGAGCATTTCCGGCGAACCTGTTTTCACCGGAAATGCTCTACAGGTGCGAGACAGGCGATCGACTACGCCAGGATGGGACGACAGCCTCCCATCGCCTAAAGCGCCGACGCCGTCCAGCTCACCACTTCGGCCACCGCAGCGGAAGCGGCCTGGTTGATCGCGGCAATGGCATCCTTGGGACGGTCCGACGCCGCAGGCCGGTTGACGTCGAATACCTGGGTAGCCCGCACCTTGCCGGTGCGCTCATCCAGCAACTTCACGCCAAGCGTAACGTGCGCAGCCGGCGAGCCGGTAACGTCGAGTTCGAAGGCGCGAACATCGACAATCACCTGATCGTCGATGGCCAGACTCTCACCCGGCTTGCCCACTGCCCTGAAACGTCCGGAGTTCTCGAAGGCCCGCACCGTGTTCGTCTGGACCAGGGATGGCAACTGATCGGACCACGACACACCGGGCAAATAGGAAATCGACCCGCCGCCGGCGCGCACGGCGATCCGTGCCGTGGACAACGCATCGCTGGTCGTCGGCGATGGCACCAGGAGCTGGGCCGACGACCGCTTGGCCGCACCATCGAACGAGGTGGGAACCGCAAGATCGAAGATCGCATCCGGCTTGGGCGTCGATCCGAGACCGAGCGTCGAACAGCCCGCGAGAGCCAAGGCGAGCAACAGTGCCGCAGCGGGAACCATCCGCCGATCCGCATGAACAGCAACCAACATCGCCTCCTACCTCCGCGGCGCGTATTCAGGCACGCCCTGCCCGCCGAAGATGAACTGTTGCGGATTCTTTTCGACGCCCTGCAGCACGCGGTCAAGCCGTGCCAATGCCTGCCGGCCCTGATCTGCCAGGGCCACGACGCTATCAAGCCCGCGCGTTGAAAACTTCGAGACATTGTCGGCGATGGGGCCGACCTGCTGATTGAGCTTGTCGGCCACCTCGCGGATCGACTTGGCGGCCGCAGTCGCCTCCGCCACCAGACCCTGCCCATCGCCGGTCACATAGCCATCGACCTTCTGAAGGATTCCGTCGGCGCGGGCAGCGATACCGTTCAACTGTTCGGCCAGCGTGCGGGTATCCCGCACGATGCTGTCGACGTCGGGTCTGCGCGCATCAATGGTATCACCGAGGTTGGCGAGACTGGCCGAGGCACGATTGACATCGGCCATGATGGCATCGATCTGCGGCTTGTAGCCCTTGAGCATCGCTGCGAAATCGCTGACGTCGGTCACCGTCGAGCGCACCTTGGCCGGATCGACCGCCTCGACGACGCCACGCGCCGCGCCGATCGTCTGCCGGGCGTCATCGACCACCATGCCGAGCGATCCGGAAGCCGCCGCGATGTTCTGCGAGGCCGTATCGACCGCCGCGACGACCGACTTCACCTTCTCTGTATCGACGGCGGCAAGCACAGCATCGGCCCGGGCAGCGGTGGTCCGCAACTCGTCGGAGGTGGCGGTCACACTCGTCACCAGCCGATCGACGGCCTTGGGATCGACCGCTCCCAGAATGGCCTTGGCCTGGGCGACCGTTTCGTCGAGGGTCCGTGCCGCATCGGCGACGTTCTTGACGACCCCATTGACCGCCTCGGGATCGATGCCATCGGCAATGACCTTCGCCCGTTCAAGCACGGCGGTCAGCCGCTCCGAAGACTCCGTCAGCCGCTCGGTGATCTCGGTTACCCGCTGCGGGTCGACCGCATCGAGAATGCGCGTCACCTGCGCCGCAGCCCCCTTGAGGTCGCGCGAGATGTCGCCGATCGAGTCGGCAGCCGATGAGATCGACCCCATCGCCTTGGAGATGTTGTCGGAATTGTCGGCGAGCGCCGCCGAGAACTTCTCGACATTGTTGACGGTGCGGTTGAAGGCTGGACCGTTCTCCGTGATGAAGTCGTCGATCGCCGCCATGGCGCTGTCGGCGCGGGTCAGCACATTGCGGGCACTTTCGAGGATATCCTGGAAAGGCGATATCTCCGCCGGCATCGTCGGCATGCCGTCGGTTGCCGCATCGAACAGGCTGGGCGCATTACGCGAACCGCCTTCGAGCTGCAGGGTCGCTGCGCCGGTAAGCCCCTGATAGGACAACGTGGCGCGCGTATCCGTCTTGATCGGTACATCGCGATTGACACGGACGATGGCGATAACGGTGCGCGGATCCTTCTCGTCGAGACGAAGATCGCGAACCTCGCCGATCTTGATGCCGTTGAACAGCACCGACGAACCCGTCGAAAGCCCGGTTACCGCGCCGGAGAACACCACGCGCACTTCGGCCTGCCGCTGGTTCTGGCCGGCATTGCTGAGCCAGCCGAGAAACACAAGGCCGATCGTCAGCATGATCAGGACGAACCCGCCGATCACCGCATAGTTGGCCCGAGATTCCATGGCGTTTCCTATTCGAAGGTGAAGTGCTCGGCGCGCGGGCCATTGAAGTAGGCGCGCACCCACGGATGGTCGAAGGACTTGAGCTCGGCGAATGTACCATCGACGAGAACACGGCGGTTACCCAGCACGGCGATACGGTCGGTGATGGTGACAAGGCTGTCGAGGTCGTGTGTCACCATGAACACGGTCAGGCCGAGGGTATCGCGCAGTTTCAGGATCAACTGGTCGAACTCGGCCGCGCCAATCGGATCGAGCCCTGCCGTCGGTTCGTCAAGGAACACGATGTCGGGGTCCAGCACCAGGGCCCGCGCCAGTGCCACGCGCTTGATCATGCCGCCGGAGAGCTCGGCCGGAAACTTGGTACAGGAGTCCGCCGGCAAACCGGCCAGTTCGATCTTCAGCCGGGCGAGTTCCTCGGCAAGGCTATCGGGAAGATGCATGTGTTCGCGTAACGGCACCGCCACGTTCTGCAGCACTGTGAGCGATGAAAACAGCGCGCCCTGCTGAAACAGAACGCCCCAGCGGCGCCCTATCTTCTGTCTCTCCTGGCCGGACAGACCGTCGAAATCCTTGCCGAACACCTCGATGGCCCCGGCCGAGCGCGTATTGAGGCCGATGAGGGTCCTGAGAAGCACCGATTTGCCCGTACCAGAGCCACCGACGATCCCCAGGATTTCGCCGCGCCAGACGTCGATGTCGAGCCCATCGAGGATAGGCTCCCCGGAAAATCCGACGACGAGGCCGCGAGCTGCGATCACCGCCTCCCGCCCGTTCCCGTCTCGTCGCGCCGTCTCGCCAGCCATCCGTCAGATTCCGATCGTCGCAAAGATCATGGCGAAAACACCGTCGGTCACCACCACCATGAAGATGGCCTTCACCACGGCCGCCGTGGTGTGCTCGCCAAGCGACTCGGCCGAACCTTTCACCTTCATGCCCTCGATCGAAGCGATGAGACCGATGATCGCCGCCATGAACGGCGCCTTGGAAAAGCCGATCAGGACGTGCGTGACCGTCAACGCCGCCTTGAGACGGGTCAGAAATACGTCGGTCGGGATCCCGAGGTAATAGAGGCCGACAACCCATGCGCCAGCCAGTGCCGCCAGGTCGGAGACCAGTGTCAGGATCGGCAGAGAGATGATCAGAGCCATAAGACGCGGCAGCACCAGCACTTCCACCGGAGAGAGGCCGAGGACCTTCAGCGCGTCGACTTCCTCGCGCATCTTCATCGAGCCGAGTTCGGCGGTATAGGCGGCACCCGAGCGGCCGGCGATCATGATGGCGGTGAGCAGCACGCCAAGCTCGCGGCAGGTCAAGACACCGACGAGATCCACCACCAGAAGGTTGGCGCCATAGCTCGACAGGTAAAAGCCACCCTGCTGGGCGATGATCATGCCGACCAGAAAGCTCATCAGGGCGATGATCGGCACCGCCTGGATGGCTGCCCTGCTGATGTTGTTGAAAAAGGCGGCCCAGCGCATGCGACGGCGCATGAGCGCCACATTGAAGAAGGCCGTCGACGCCTCGCCAAGGGTAGCCAGCATCAGAAAGCCGTCGTCGACGATGCCCGCCGCACCGCGACCGACCTCTTCCAGCGTCCAGGTAACGGGATTGGGTCGTTCCGGCACAGGCAACTGTTCGCGGCCAAGCGGCTCGATCTCGGCAATCAGCGCCGCGGCAGGTTTCGGAAAATCCTTGAGCTCGCTCGAGCCGCCGGCCTCTTCCTGCTGCCGCATCAGGCCGATCAGCGCCCACGCGCCAGCGGTGTCGAGGCGCCCGAGGTCGGTGCCGTCGAATACCAGATGGTGGCCGGGAGCCACTTTTCCGGAGATGGTGGGCAACACCTCGCCCACGGTCTCCACCGTCCAGTCGCCGGCTATGCCGAGCACCGTCTCATCGTTCCGCGCCCCGTCAGCCGACTGCACGCCACCTCTCCTCGAGGACCTGAGCCGCGCCGGAAGCGCCGCGTCTTCGCGCACGATACATCAGCCCCACCTTCCGGCGCCAGCCTTGAACGATCATCCGCCCATTCCCAAAAGCGTGAGACGAGGGGGCAAGTTCCCTCGACTCGGGCATTTATTTGCGCCCGATACAAGCCGACCGGCATCGCCGACGTCCAGACCGCTGTCGTAACCAAATGTTTCGGGGCGGAAGGCTCGCCTTTGGCAGCCGAGTCCGGACTGAAATCCGCCGATCGCGGCTGGGACCCTAGACCAAAGATAAGGGTTTCGACATAGCGAGCCCCCTTTAAGGATTCCCATTCCGCATTGATGTCTTTACTCTAGTCCTTGCTTCGGACGGGCGAACCTGGCGTCCGTGGAGCAACTGATGGACAAAGTTGACCGAAACAGACAGTTGTTCGGTCCCCACGATGTGGTGTTTTCCGGCGCATCGCCTGCGGCATCGATGGAAGCCGCCCTATCCGCGCGGGAATCAATGTGAGGTCGCCTTGCGTAAGCTCAGCACAGCCGTCGAAAGTTTCCCGATCGCCGGCACGTTCACCATCTCACGCGGCTCCAAGACGGAGGCGATCGTGGTGGTCGCCACCATCAGCGAGGGAGCTGTGTCTGGGCGCGGAGAAGGCGTTCCCTACGCCCACTACGGCGAGTCGGTCGAAAGCGTCATCGCCCAGATCGAGAGCGCGCGCGCTTTCATCGAAAGGGGTGGAGACCGCTTTGCCTTGCGGAACACCCTGGCGCCCGGAGCCGCTCGCAACGCGCTCGATTGCGCGCTGATCGACCTCGAGGCCAAGACCTCGCAGCGCGGTGTCGCCCATCTGCTGGGCCTGCCACCTCTCGAGCCGGTCAACACGGCCTTCACCATTTCGCTCGACAGCGTCGATGCCATGGCCGCCGCCGCCAAGTCGGCCAGCGACCGTCCGACGCTCAAGGTCAAGCTCGGCGGCGACGGCGGCCGCGAACGCCTCGTCGCCATTCGCCGGGCCGCTCCGCGCAGCCGCATCATCGTCGACGCCAACGAAGGCTGGACGCCGGAGATGTTCCCGGAGATGATGGAAGCGTGCATCGAGCTCGGCGTCGCCATGATCGAACAGCCGCTGCCTGCCGGGGCTGATGACTACCTCACCGAGGCCAAGCGCCCGGTTCCCGTCTGTGCCGACGAAAGCGCCCACACCACGGCCGACATCAAGCGGCTGGTCGGTCGCTACGATGCCGTCAATGTCAAGCTGGACAAGACCGGTGGCCTGACCGAGGCGCTGGACATGATCGCCGCCGCCGAGGAAGAGGGACTGATCGTCATGGTCGGCTGCATGGTATCGAGCTCGCTCGCCATGGCGCCGGCCTTCGTCGCCGCACAGCGCGCCCAATATGCCGACATCGACGGCCCGCTGCTCCTGGCGCGCGATCGCCTGCCGGGTCTGATGTTCTCAGGCTCGATCGTCCATCCGCCCTACCCCGATCTCTGGGGCTGAAGCCGGCGCGAGACGCCGCAGCGGGATCAACGAGCGGGAGCCTCGGGCGGCGGCATCAGCTCTTCGGCACCGGTCACCGTGAACGAAGCGTCGTGGGCCGGCAGACGCCGGGCGCCGCCGCCAGCCGCCGTAAGGATGATCAGGCCCAGGATCGGAAAGATCGACATCACCACATAGGTGTTCGAGCCAAGCGTCGGCACCAGCCGGCCGGCCAGCGCCGTGCCAAGCGCCATGGCAAGGCCATTGAAGATAACGAAGGTGCCCTGCGCGGAAGCGGCGCGCTCGGTTGGCACCACCTCGCGCAGGAACCGCATCAACCCGATGTGGGCGAGCGCGAAGGAGCCGGCATGCATGACCTGCAGCACCAGCGTCGGCAACAGCGGCAGGTCCATCGAGAACAGCAACCAGCGCAGGCAGCCGATCACCGCTCCTCCCGCCATCAGCTTGAGCGGGGAGACCACCCGGAACATCCGGCCGGCCAGCGCGAACAGGATGATCTCGGCGACGACGCCGATGGCCCAGAAGATACCGATGGTGAAGTCCGAGAAACCGTTGGCTCGCCACAGGATCGTGCCGAAACTGTAGAGCGTGGCGTGTCCTGCCTGGTTGACGGCGTGTCCGAGCAGCACCGCCAGAAAGGCCGGCTTGCGCAACACGGTCAGCGCCGCAGCCGACGACTGGGCCGCGGCGGGCGGTGCCGGCGGAATGGCCGCCGTCGCGCCGATGGAGATGGCAAAGCCGAACAGCACCAGGAGATAGACGGCCGTCGACCCGGAATGCTCCATGGCATAACCGCCGACGATGTTGCCCAGGATGAAGGACGCCGAGCCCCAGAGCCGCATCTTGCCATACTCGCCAAGACCATGGCGATCCATGATCATGGCGAAGGCATCGGCGAGCGGCCCGACGCAATAGGACAGCACCAGAAGAATGGAGCCGACGGCCATCACCGCGATGTCGCCATGCGCGACGCCGAACAGCAAGGAGAAACCGAGCGTCAGGCTGACAAGGCCAGCCATCACGTGACGCCGGTCGCTTGCGCGGTCCGACAGGCCGCTCACCACCGGCATGGTGAACATGCGCATCACCTGGGGCGTCGCCAGCACGAAGGCGATCTGCTCGCCGCTGAGCCCCTTGACCTGCAAGAGGACCGGAAAGAACGGGGTCAGCACACCGTTGACGAAGAAGGCGATGGCATAAAAGGCGCTCATCAAATAGGCGGGGGCAAACAGCCCGATCATTCTTGTCAACGGAGCAACTCGGAATAAACTCGTTGTGAAGGATTCGTGCCGAAGATAGTGGCCCGCGAGTTTGAATCGCTTGCCTGTCATCGGCTGACACTTTAGCTGTAGCTATATCTTGTTCAGTCTACAAAGGGGTCTGCGGCGAAAATATGGATAATTCGCAAGCCCTCTCGCCGTTGCGCGAATCCGACTACGAGGCCATCGAAGCCGCCGTCATGGAAACGGAGAAGGGCCGCTGGTTCCTGTTCGAGTATGCGCGGCGTCATCGCTCGGCCGATACCGACCTGGTGATGGGAGCCATCGGCCGGCTCGAGACCATGCTGAAGCGCGAGCGTCGCCCCGACGCCGATCGCATTCGCCTGGACATCGGCGAGATGAAGGATGCCATCGAGCGCACCAAGCTCGAGATTGCCCAGATCAAGAGCGACGGCCGGTCGCCACTGAGCCGCTTCGACCGCGCCTCCAACGAACTCGATGCCATCGTCGAGCAGACCGAAGGGGCCACCTCGGAAATCCTCGGTTCGGCCGAGAAGATCCAGGAACTGGCCTGGACGATGCGCGAAGCCGGCGTCGACGGCGCTCTGTGCGACGAGGTCGAGAACCTCACCACCAATATCTACATGGCCTGCTCGTTCCAGGACCTTACCGGTCAGCGGACGCAGAAGGTCGTGCAAGTGCTGCGCTATCTTGAGAACCGCATCAACGCGATGATCGAGATCTGGGGCATGGACGAGAACGAGGTGCAGAACACCTCCGCCGACCGGCGCGTCGCCGTCAACGCCCACGATCACCGCCCCGACGCTCATCTGCTCAACGGTCCGGCTCTGGCCGGCGAAGGCATCGAGCAGAACCTCGTCGACGACCTGCTGGTCGAGGATGCCGATGCCGATCAGGCAGCGCTCAACGCCGTGGCGAACCATGCCATCGACGAGATGGACTTCGAGCGTATCGAGGCCATGGCCGGTCTCGAACACAAGCCCTCCGCTTCCATGGTCGGTGAGGACGGGCAGATCGACTTCGATGCGATCCCGATGGATGATGACACCTCGGAAGACGCGGCGACCCTCGCCGACAGCATCGAGTTCGACGCCATCGACGCTAACGATGAGACGGCCGAAACGGCGGCCGAGCTTGCCGACAGCATCGAGTTCGACGCGATCGACACCGCCGACGAGATTCCCGAAGAGGCAACCGACCTTACCGACACTCCGGAAGTCGACGTGGCCGAACCCAGCGCCAGCGACCAGGAAGTGACCGAGGAGCCGACCGACGAAGCTCTGGCCATCGCCTCCGAAGCCGTCGATTCTGCCATAGAGGCCCTGAAGGAAGTGTCGGATACGGTGCGTCAGGGCAAGGACGTCGATGATCCCTTCGAACGGATGACCAAGGCCGAGCGGCAGGCGCTCTTCTCCTGAGGCGTGAACACCGGAGCTTTCCGTTGAGGTGAACCGCATCGGTATGACGCGTTCGTCTCGCGGCATCTGCTCGCGAACACCTGCCCATCCAGCGAATCCAACGAGCTTTGTGACCCGACTGCGCCATCGACGCGCCGCTTGGATAACAGCTTGTCAATCTTTCTGGCGCTCACTTCATTCCGCTGGGCTATCCAGCAGGACGAGTATCGAAAATGGACGTTGCCGCCGCCGTCACGACCATGCTGCAGGCGAACACCAAGAGCGCCATCGGCACGGCTATCATGAAGATGACGCTCAAGTCGGATCAGTCGGCCGCCGACATGTTGAGCAAGGCCGTCGAGTCGGCAGGCTCTACCCAGCCGCCGGCTGGCATGGGCAACTATGTGGACATGACTGTCTGATCGCAGCTCGGGCCAAGGCACGTTGGCTCCGTCCGTCCCCAAGCACGCGCTACACCCCAGATCCACCGCGACTTGGCCTTTTGCGAAAGCCCCTGAACTCAGGCCGTCACCGGTACGAAGGGCGTCGCCTCTTCCAGCGTCTCGCCGTTGGCGAGCCGGATGTTGTCGAGGAACTGCAGGGCCGCCCGACGCCAGCTGAACGATAGCGCCAGCTCGCGCGCCGCCACTGGATCGATCGCCAACGCGCCGAGACAGGCCGCTCGGAGATCCTCATCCAGAATGCCGGCGTCGCTGTCGCCGAGAATGTCGAGCGGTCCCATCACCGGATAGGCGGCAACCGGCAGCCCCGAGGCGAGCGCCTCCAGGAGCACGTTGCCGAACGTGTCGGTTCGCGAGGGAAACACGAAGACATCGGCCGATGCATAGGCGCGCGCCAGTTCCTCGCCGATCATCACACCGGCGAAATGCACGTTCGGATACCGTTTTTCGAGGCCGGCCCGCTGCGGTCCGTCGCCCACCACCACCTTCGAGCCGGGCAGATCGAGCGCCAGGAAGGCCTCAAGGTTCTTTTCGACGGCCACACGGCCAACATTGATGAAAATCGGCCGCGGCAGATCGAACAAGGGCTTTTCGTCCGGACGGGGCCGGAACAGATCGGCGTCGATACCCCGCCCCCAGCGCATCAGGTTGCGGAAACCACGCGCCGAGAGTTCCGCCGCCAAGGTGTCGGTGGCGACCATGCAGCCGGCGCCACCATTGTGGAAGCGGCGGACCAGTGCGTAGAGCCAGGATTCAGGCACCGGCAGCCTTGCCGCCACATACTCCGGAAAGCGGGTGTGATAGCTCGTCGTGTAGGGCATGCCGTGGCGGCGGCACCACTTGCGTGCCTTGAGGCCGAGCGGCCCCTCCGTGGCAATGTGGACATAGGATGGCTGGCCACGCTCGATCTCTCGCGCCACGCGCCGATAGGTCGAAATGGCCACCCGGATTTCCGGATAGCTCGGCAGCGGCAGCGTCCAGAACAGGTCCGGCGTCACCATGGTCACCTCGGCGCCCATGGCGATGAGTTCGGCATTGGTCCGCTCGATCGAGCGGACGACGCCATTGACCTGCGGGTGCCAGGCGTCGGTGACGACGGTGATGCGCGTCATTCTGCGGCCTCGGCGCGCGGCAGCATCAGGGGCGTCCGCCGTTCATGTTCAAGGCGGGTCCAGCGAATGATCTCGAGGCTGCCATCGTGGTTCTCGGCAATCGCGGTGCAGCTCTCCACCCAATCGCCGGTGTTGACATAGGCAATGCCGTTCATGTCGCGCATGCTGGCGTGGTGGATATGGCCGCAGATCACGCCGTCGGCGCCGACCCGCCGCGCCTCGTAGGCCAGCGCATCCTCAAAGGCACCGATGAAGTTGACGGCGTTCTTCACCCGGAGCTTGGCCCAGGCCGACAGGGACCAGTAGGGTAAGCCGACGGAGCGCCTCAGCTTGTTGAGCCAGGTGTTGATCCATAGCGCCGTCTCGTAGGCCCAGTCGCCGAGATAGGCGAGCCAGCGGGCATGCCGTACCACCACGTCGAACTGATCGCCGTGGATGACCAGGAACCGGCGGCCATCGGCGGCTTCATGCACGCAGCGGTCCATCACCTCGACACCGCCGAAGTGCGTGCCGAGATAATCTCGCAGAAACTCGTCGTGATTGCCCGGAATATAGACGACACGTGCTCCCTTGCGGGCCTTGCGCAACAGTTTCTGCACGACATCGTTGTGGCTCTGCGTCCAGAACCAGGACCGGCGCATCCGCCAACCATCGACGATATCGCCGACGAGGTAGATGGTCTCCGCCTCGTGAACACGCATGAAATCGAGCAGAAGATCAGCCTGGCAGTCGCGCGTGCCGAGATGAATATCGGACAGGAAAAGCGCTCTGAGGCTCCGAGTAGTATTGTCGTCCGTCATGGCAAACAAAGATGCGCGTCGCATCTTCTCCAAGGCGGGAATCGATGGCAACTCGCCGATCCCGATACCTCCTTTTGTCCCGACTGCTTCTCAGTTTTATGACAAAGACGTCTATTTGCCTCTGGCGAGCGGTCGGTGAGACCACGCAAGGCGCCCAAAATGCAAACGGCCCGGTCGAGACCGGGCCGCGCGTCGCAGGAAAATCAGAGCGGAGCCGTTCAGGGGCACCAGAGAACCTTCACCAGCTTTTCCGACTTGAGAAGGCTGCGCACCGGCATCTCCATCACGTCGTCGCCGGCCACCGCCTTCTCGAAGGCGGCGCGTTTGTCGGCCCCCTCGATGTGCAGCAGGATCTCGTCGGCGGCGAGCAGCAACGGCAGCGTCAGCGTGATGCGCGGCTCGCCCGCCGCCTTGGCGTTGATGGCCATCACCGGCGCCTTGCAGTCCGGCGAATTGGCGGCGGCAAGGTTGTCGCCGCCCGGGTAGAAGGAAGCCGTATGGCCGTCTTCACCCATGCCGAGCACGACGGCGGCGAAGGGCAGCGGCAGATCGGCGATCGCCTTGCCAACCTCGACCACCCCCTGCTCAGGAGTTGCTACCGGCCGATATAGCGGCAACAACTCGATGTTGATGAGCGGCCCCTTGAGCAGGTGGCGTCGCGCAAGACCGGCGTTGGAGCGTTCATGCGTCTCCGGCACCCAGCGCTCGTCGACGAGCGTCACCACCACATCGTTCCAAGGCATGCGATAGCGCGACATCGCCTCCAGGAAACGCACCGGCGTCTTGCCGCCGGACAAAGCCAGCGCTGCCTTGCCGTGCAGGCGGATGGTATGAGCGAGCGCGCCTGCGACCTCGACGGTCAACGCATCGGCGAGCGCGGCGCCGTTTTCAAACTCCTGAAACTCGTACATCCGTTCCTCCAGATCGGCGATCCGCTGACACCACCCGCTATCATCGGCAGGCGGTGGCTGGATTTTCGCATCGGGCAATACCCCTGCGGCCGGCTTCCCCTTGTTTGAATATACACAATCGGCCGGCGTTGGCACCGGCCGACTTTCCGCAATCCCTATCAAACCGTGTCAGCCACCATACCGGAAAAACCAACACGGGAAAAAGCCCGACGGCGGATCGCCGGCGGGCATGTTCGGGATCAATCCTTCTGTAGCGCCTTGATGGCCGCAACCAGTCCCTTGGTCGACACGTCCTGGGTAGCGGCCGGCTCGGCCTCTCCCTTGAGCACCGGCAGGAGGCGGTTGGCCAGCTCCTTGCCCAGCTCGACGCCCCACTGATCGTAGGAGTTGACGCCCCAGATCGTGCCCTGCACGAACACCTTGTGCTCGTAGATGGCGATCAGGCGGCCGAGCGTCTTCGGATCGAGCGTGCGATAGAGAATGGTGTTGGTCGGCCGGTTGCCAGGGAAGGCCTTGTGGGGGGCCAATGCGGCGATGTCGGCATCCGACTTGCCGGCCTTCTTCAGCTCCGCGGCAGCCTCGTCGACCGTCTTGCCCAGCATCAGCGCCTCGGTCTGGGCCAGCACGTTGGACAGGAGCTTGGCATGGTGGTCGCCCACCTGCTCATGCGGCACGGCGGCAGCCAGGAAGTCGGCCGGGATGACGTCGGTGCCCTGATGGATCAACTGGTAGAAGGCGTGCTGACCGTTGGTGCCCGGCTCGCCCCAGACGATCGGACCGGAAGCGCGCGGTACCGGGGTGCCGTCGGTGCGAACGCCCTTGCCGTTGCTCTCCATGTCGAGCTGCTGGAGATAGGCGGCGAAGCGCGAAAGACGCTGGTCGTAGGGCAGCACGGCATGCGTCGAGAAGCCCCAGACGTTGCGATACCAGACGCCGAGCAGGCCGAGGATGACCGGGATGTTCTTCTCGAGCGGCGCCGTTCGGAAGTGGTTGTCCACCTCATGGGCGCCCGAGAGGAAGGCCACGAAGTTGTCGTAGCCGACGGCGATGGCAACCGGCAGACCAATGGCCGACCACACCGAATAACGGCCGCCGACCCAGTCCCAGAAGCCGAAGGCGCGCTTCACGTCCATGCCGAAGGCGGCCACCTTGTCGAGCGCCGTCGAGACGGCGCAGAAGTGAGCGCCGACCGCCGCCTCGCCGAGATGCTTCTTGATCCACTCGCGGGCGGTGCCGGCGTTGGTCATGGTTTCGGAAGTGGTGAAGGTCTTCGATGCGATGACGAACAGCGTCGTCTTGGGGTCGAGCTCGGCCAGCGTATCGGAGATATGGGCGCCATCGACGTTGGAAACGTAGTGGAGGCGCGGGCCGTTACCCCGATAGGGCGACAGCGCGATGGTCGCCATGGCCGGGCCGAGATCCGAACCGCCGATGCCGATGTTGACGACATCCGTGAACTTGGCACCGGTCGACGAGGCGATCTTGCCGGAGCGAACGCCTTCGGCGAAATCGCGGATGCGGCCGAGAACCTCGTTGACGTCGGGCATCACGTCCTTGCCATCGACGATGACCGGCGTGTTGGACCGATTGCGCAGCGCCGTGTGCAGCACCGAGCGCTTCTCGGTGGTGTTGATGACGGCGCCCGCGAACATGGCGTCGCGGCGCTCGGCCACGCCTGCCGCCTTGGCGAGCTCGATCAGCAGGGAGAAGGCGTCCGCGTCGAGACGGTTCTTCGAGAAGTCGAGCAGAAGATCGTCGAGGCGCACGCTGAAGCGGTCGAAGCGACCGGCGTCTTCGGCGAACAGCTTGCGCATCGGACGACCGGCCAGTTCGGCCTTCTTGGCTTCCAGACGCTTGAAGAGAGGATCCAGCTCCGCGACCATGTTCACGTTACTCCCATGCCAGGCAATCGCCCGCTTATGCTCAGCCGATTGGAGGCGGATATTAGGGAGACTAATTAAGCAAGGCTAGTACCTTCGGCTAGGTTTGATTGCGAATTCGCCGCGAACGCCCTGATAATTTGAAGCGACAAGCCGCTGAAATCTCGCTGAGAACCAAAGCATCAGTCCACGAGCTGACCTGTCGTGACGACCAAGGCGTGACGGTCGGCAAGGGCTGCAAGCTCCGCACGCTGCAAGTCGGCAGCCGATACGATTCCACCCAAAACCGGCAGGTCGCGCGTGGCGGTGGCGTCGGCGACCACCGTCGGCAGGATGCCGAGGTCGAGGGCGGCTCGGACCGTCGACGACACGCAATTGTGCGTCA
Organism: Pleomorphomonas sp.; assembly: GCA_029976075.1. Classification (GTDB taxonomy): domain Bacteria; phylum Pseudomonadota; class Alphaproteobacteria; order Rhizobiales; family Pleomorphomonadaceae; genus Pleomorphomonas. The sequence continues at coordinate 12,585 of JARKNW010000147.1, read as the reverse complement.
TGAAGCCGGCGACGATCAGTCCGCTTCCCATGTCGCCGAGTTCGCCAAGCAATGCCGTGCCGGAAAACCCGTTCGGACGCGTCTTGATCACAATCCTTTCGCCGGCCTGTGGAGCGAGTCGCTCGATGATGGCGCCGCCGGAGCCTTCGAGATCGAAGAGGCCACCGGTCACACCGCGTTGCACGACGTGGACCACCCTTGACCCATGCGCCCTTGCGGCGTCGAGCAACCGACCGGCCGCGCCTACCGCCGCCTCGATGCCGGAAAGCGCGAGCGGTCCGGCGAGATAATCGTTCTGGCTGTCGATCAGCACCAGAGGGGCCTCGCCGAGGCGAGCGGGTATGGCGGTGCTTCCGAAGATTTCATGGAGTGTGCGAGCCATCGCGTCTTCCTTTCCTGTTGACGACGGAAGCAAGATACGATCTGCATCAGCGCAGGGAATCTGTGATATCTGGACCATAACCTGCATGAACGCAGATCTTCGCTGGGACGAACTGGAGCTTGTAAGCGAAATCGTGGTCGGCGGTACGCTGAGTGAGGCGGCTCGCCAACTGGGCATCGACCAGACAACCGCCGCTCGCCGCCTCAATCGCATCGAAAGACGGCTCGGAGCGGCGCTGTTCGATCGCATCGACCGCCGTTTGCGCCCTACCCCCCTCCTCAAGACCATCCTGCCGCAACTGGCCTCCATGGCGGCTATCGCCGAGGAAGCCGGCAGTCGCCTGCGCCGCTTGCGAGAGGAGGCCGCCGGGACCATCCGCGTTTCCAGCGTCGGTCTCATTCACGAGAAAATCCTGGCGCCGACACTCGGCGAGCTCGCTGCGCTTCATCCCAACCTTGAGGTCGAGCTGCTGACCGAGGAACGCAGCGTCAGCTTCGAGGAAAGGGAAGCCGATCTTGCCGTCCGGCTCGGCCGCGGCCCGGAGGACAACGCGACCATCCGACGGCTGGGGCGCCTCGGCTTTGCCCTTTATCAGCCGCGCGACGGCGCCTATCCGGACAGGATCGTCGCCTACACACAGAAATTTGCCGAGATGCCCGAGGCGATCGCACTGGCGGCATTGCGGCCGGATGCCCGCGTCATCGCCCGCTCGAACCACCTCGGCGTACTGGCCGAGGCAGCGGCTTGCACGGGTGCCGAGGTCATGCTGCCGACGCTGATGGGCGATGCAGATGGGCGCCTTCTAGAAGTCGCGGGCACGCGTGGCGCCGCGTTCCGCGACGTCTACCGCCTCGCCCATCCCGAACGAGGCAAGACGCCCGCCGTGCGCGCCGTTGCCCGTTGGATCGACGCGACGGTGAGCCGCCGGCTCGAGGCGAACTAGTTCACCACCAGGCGTGGAAATGATGCACCGGTCCGTGGCCGTGACCGATCTCTAGCCGGTCGGCGGCAACGATCGCGGCCGTGACGTAGGCCTTGCCCTCGGCAACGGCAGCGACCAGATCGAGCCCCTTGGCGAGGCCGGCGGCGATGGCCGACGACAGCGTGCATCCGGTGCCATGGGTGTTGCGCGTTGCGTGGCGCGGTGCCGTCAGCCAGCGCGCGCCCTCGTCATCGAGATAGAGATCGGTGCTCTCCGTCCCCGTGCCATGGCCGCCCTTGACCAGAACCGCCTTCGGCCCCAGCGACTTGAGCTCGCGGGCAGCGGCCAGCATGTCGTCGCGGGTCTCTCCGACCGTCCGGCCCAGAAGCTTGCCAGCTTCCGGCAGGTTGGGCGTGATGAGGCTGGCCAGCGGAAACAATGCCTCTCGCAGCGTCATTACCGCCTCGCCCTTCAAGAGACTGTCGCCCGACGTTGCCACCATCACCGGATCGAGCACCACGCGGGTCTGCCCATAATCGCGGAGACCGCCGGCCACCGTGCGGATCAGCTCCGGACTCGCCAACATGCCGATCTTCACTGCGCCGACCGCGAGATCCGAGAACACGGCATCAATCTCGGCGCGGACGAAATCGGCCGGCGCCTCGTGGATCGCCGTCACGCCGCGGGTGTTCTGCGCCGTCAGCGCCGTGATGACCGATGCTCCGTAGACGCCAAGCGCCGAGAAAGTCTTGAGGTCCGCCTGGATGCCGGCACCGCCGCTCGAATCCGACCCCGCAATGGTTACCGCAATCGCCGTCATGCCCGCGCCTCCCAAGTCTTCGCGGCATCGAGCCATTCGGTAAGCCTTGCCTCCGGGCTGGCAGCCGACAGCACGTCGGAAATCACCGCGACGCTGTCCGCGCCGGCACCCCAGCAGATCGGCGCCCGATCAAGCGAGATGCCACCGATCGCCACCAGCGGCCGCTTGGCGACGCGCTTCCATTCCGTGAGCAGCTCCGGGCCGCTGGCCGGCGCCGCGTCATCCTTGGAGATAGTCGACCAGATCGGCCCAAGGGCCACATGGTCGGGATCAACCGCCAGCGCCCTGTCGAGTTCCTCGCGGTTTGCCGTGGAAACTCCGAAACGAATACCGGCGGCGCGAATGGCCCTGAGGTCGGCGGTATCGAGATCTTCCTGCCCGAGGTGCAGCCATTCGGCCCCGAACTCGATCGCCTCGCGCCAGTGGTCATTGACCACGCACATCGCGCCCGCCGCCTTGCAAAGGGCCAGCGAGTCGGCGATCTCCCGCCGGCGCGTCTCGATATCCGGCGCCTTGGTGCGGATCTGCACCAGCTTCAGTCCGAGCGGCAGCAGGCGCGGCAGCCAGGCGGCGCGATCGATGATGAGGTAAAAGCGGTCGAGCATGGACTTTCCGTCTGTGGGCAAACCGGGATCAGTGGCGCACGGGCCGACTGGCATGGATAACCTTGGTCGCCTGCGTGTAGATCACGCGCAGGAGGTCCTCGGCAATGGCCGGTGCCACCATCCAGCCATAACGGAAAAGGCCATTGACGGCGATGATGCGGTCGCCGACGACCACCTTGGGCACCCCGTTCATCAGCACCGGCATCAAGCCGGAGCGCAGCTCCAGCACCTCGGCATCGGCAAAGGCCGGCAGCAGGGATACGGCGTGCATCATCAGCTCGCCTGCCGAGCGCACCGACACGCCGCTGCGATCGTCGTCGACAGTGGTGGCACCGATCACGTAGACCCCTTGGCCTCGCGGTGTCACATAAAGCGAATGGCGATTGTGCAGGAGCCGGATCGGTCTGGTCAGCTCGATCTTGTGGCTGCGTACCTGAGCCATCTCCGCGGTGACGGCCCTCAGCTCGGGGAAGCGGTCGCGTGCGCCAAGGCCACGCGTGTCGACGATGCGCTCGGCTTGCAGGCTATCCAGCGTGCCCACCCAGTCGAAGCGAATCCGGATGCCGACAGCCTCTAGAACGTCCTTGAGACCACTGAACAGCACGCGCGGATCGCCATGGGCGGCCTGCGGAAAATACATGCCCCGGGTGTAGACCCCGGCCAGCGACGGCTCGAGGGCGGCAATCCGCTCCTCGTCGACCCAATCGTAATTGAGGACGAAGGTGGAATAGTCATCGAGCGCTGTCGGCTGGCGACGGTTGCCAAGCACCAGCGCACCATTGAGGTTGAGGCCGGGGATGAGGGTCGGCCAGAGTTCGATCGAACGGCGTCCGAGATCGACGATGGTGGCATCGGCACCATCCGCCTCGCAGTCGGGGGCCAGAACACCGGTGCCGTTCCAGGCCGGTGAGCCGGAAAAGTCCGCCTGCCTCTCGTAGATCGCCACCCGGAGGCCGGCACGGGCGCACATCAGAGCCGTGACGAGCCCCATGGGACCGGCACCAACGATCGCCACATCCATACTCTCGCGCTTGCTGCCGGCAATTTCGCTCATCGGAGATATCTCCCGCCGAAATTCTTCCCGAGGCCCTGCCGACCCTTTTGGCCCGCGTCCAAGGGAGTGTCAACGTCATGCGGTGGTACCGGCATAACCAATCCAATGCGGCCACGCATGCTTCCGAGATCGATCGTGGCAAGCATCGCCCCGGCAGACGAGATCGGAAGCCAGAAAGTCCGCCGACCACGTAGCGCGAGCAGTCAAGTCGGTGTGTCGGCACTCTTGGCCTGGGCCTTGGCTTCGAGGATACCGAGGCGTCGTTCGCGCCAGACAACGAAGACGCCCGAGGCGATGACCACCAGCGATCCGGCGAGCACCACCGCCGTCGGCACGTCATTGAACACCAGGTAGGATATGATGACGATCCAGACCATGTTGATGTAGTCGAGCGGGGCGATCACCGACGCCTCGGCAAGGCGATAGGATTGGGTCATCAACACCTGGCCGATGCCGCCGAACAAACCGGCAAAGACCAGCGTGGCCGCGTCGGCAAAGCTGGGGATCACCCAGCCGAATGGCAGCGTCACGAAGGAAAACACCGAGCCGCAAGCCAGGAAGTAGAAGACGATGGCGCCTGTCGTCTCGGTCGCGGTCAGTTCCCGGACCGTGACGGCGGCGATCGCCCCGAGCACCGCCGAGGCGAGCGCGCAGGCCGCACCGATCGCCCGACCGCCATGAAGTCCCACGTCGAGGCCGTTGACCTGCTCGGACATAACGATCATCACGCCGAGAAAGCCGATGCCCACCGCCGCCCAGCGAAAGGCCCTGACGCGCTCGTGCAGCAGCAGGGCGGCAAAACACACGCCGAACAAAGGCCCCGAATAGCTGATGGCGGTAGCGTCCGGCAGCGGCAGATAGCTGACCGCCGTGAACCAGCAGAACATCGAGGCCGTTCCGACGAACGACCGGCGTACGTGGCCGAGCGGCCGCTGAGTCCTGAGCGAGTTGGGGAAGACACCGAGCGCGACCAGATAGACGATCACCGGAACAATGCCGAAGAAGGAGCGAAAAAACAGGATTTCGCCCGGCGGCACGCGATCGGACACCAGCTTGATCAGCGTCAGCATGAAGGCAAAGGCGATGGTCGAGGCGAGCTTGAAGAGAACGCCCGCGGCGGTCGGCGACATGGAAAAGGCAGCTCCTTGCTCGGCCGCTTATATATGGCGATTTGGCGCGCGACCAAGCCCGATTTATCATATTTTTGGCAACCGAGTCGCCACCCGCCCGTCAGGTAAGGTGCCGCTTGAGAAAGCCGACGGTTCTCATCCAGGCGAGATCGGATGCCGGCTTGTCATAGCGCGCCGTCGAGGTGTCGTTGTTGAAGGCATGGTTGACGCCTTCGTACATGTGGAGTTCGTAGGATTTGCCCGCCGCTTTCAGCGCCGCCTCGAACACCGGGATGCCGGCGTTGATGCGGTCATCGAGGCCGGCATAATGCAAGAGCAACGGCGCCTTGATCGCCTCGACCTGCTCGGCTGCCGGTTGCGCGCCATAGTAGGCGACGGCGGCACCGAGCCCCGGATCGGCGACAGCCGTTTGCAGCGACAGCCCGCCGCCCCAGCAGAAGCCGACACTGCCCGACTTGCCGTTGCCGCCATCGTGGTCGCGCAGGAAGGTGGCCGCCGCGACCGCATTGCGCACGGCCTTCACCCTGTCGATGCTGGCGATCAGGTCGCGCGCCTTGTCTTCGTCGGCCGGCGTACCACCCGCCGGCGACAGGAAGTCGGGAGCCAGGGCCAGGAAACCTTCGAGGGCCAGGCGACGGGCCACATCTTCGATATGACCATTGAGCCCGCGGTTCTCATGAATCACCATGACCCCAGGCAGAGGCCCGGCGGCCGCCTTGGCGCGAACCAGATAGCCCTTCAAGGTACCGCCGCTGCCCGGAAACTCCACCATCGAAGCCTCTATGCGATCATCGGTCGGCTCGATGATGGCGGCCTTGGCCTGCCCGGCCTCGATCAGCGGCACGATGGCCGCCGCCGCCGCGCTCGAGCCGGCCAGCTTGGCGAGCTTCTCCATGAAGCCACGGCGGTCGAGCGTCAGGTGGGTGTATTCGTCATAGAGACGGATCATGTCCTGGGTAATGACGATGCGTTCGCTCATGTCGATGCTCCCTTGCGTCCGTTCCGGCGCCAGCATCCGCTCGACGTGACTCAGGGAGCAAATACCAGAGCAAAACGAACCACTTGCAGTCTGGCGTTCCGGTGGAGCCTTTGGATTCAGGACTTGAATCTCTTCGTTAAGACGAGTTCCAGACGCCGAATCCGGCCCACCAGTGTCGGGGCGCCCCAAGCCCACACCGACACTCACGTATTTTTACTAATATGTAAACCGCATATTTCTGCGATCGCCGATCTCAATCGAGCGACAGGTCGTCGGAACGTCGCTCCCAGATGGCCTTGGCGCGCGCGCTGTGCCAGCCGAGGCAGTAGCCGACCGCCCGCTCCACCGCGCCCGCCTTGGGTCCGGCGGCGTGGACGTCGTCAAGCATCACGTGAGCCATGTGAATATCGTTGAGCACGCCAAGCACATCCTGGGCCGCCTTGACTCTCGGCAATAACTTGCGGCGCACCGACTTCGGCATCAAAGACTCAAAGAAATCAAACGCATAACGTAGCCGTTTGAATCTTTTCCTGAGTTCGTGCCGTTCGTCCGGAGAAAGCGCTTCAGGATCGCGCCCGAGCTTTTCAACCTTGCGCCTCAAGCGATCGATCGTGTGTTCGGCAAAGGGCCCGACCGGCGCGGCCAACCCAAGACTCTGGCCGATGTCGTCCGTCGACAACCAGCCGCGCGCCTCGGTAAAGGCCAGAAGGTCGATCAGAAAGTCCCCCAGAGCGGGTTCGGAAAGGACCGCGGCAAGTCGTGCCCGCGCCGCCTTGCGCCGCTTTTCGAGGAGATCGATCAGGGCGGTCATGTCGCCACCGTCAAGCGGCGCCACGAGCTCGTCGATCAGCACATCCATGTCGCGCGTCAGAGCGACTTCCGCCGCAAGACGCTGAGCTTCGGCGGCCAACATATCGGCGGCACCCGGCGCCATGACGGAGGCAAAAATCTTCAGCGCCGTCCTGAGCCGGCGCAACCCGACGCGCAACTGGTGCGCGCCCTCCGGATTCTCGGAGACCCTGAGGGCAGCGATGTTGGCCGAGATTTGTGCCGCACAGGATCTCAGCACCAGTTGCAGCGCCTTCTCGACGGACATGTCCTCGTCGAGATGCGTATCCACCGCCGTCGCCGGCCCGGCCGGGCCAATCTCGCCCTCGAGCAACGCATAACCGAGATCGGACTTGGCATGGGTCGAGAAATGGAAGGCAATGCCGGCCAGCGCAAGCCGTGCCACCTCGAACAGAGCCCGGCGATCGCCCGACAGCAACTCGAGTTCCACTTCGCGAATGTCGGCGCGCCGGCTGCCGGCGGTCGCGGCCCCACGGTCGAGTGCCATCTCGACGCGGTCCCCGCCGGGCGTCACGATCTCCCACCGTCGCCGCGTCACCCGCATGGAAAACAGCGGTACCAGCGGCCGACCGTCGACGAGCCTTGTCAGCTCCGCTGCCACCTCGTCGGGCAGGCGTGTCAAATCGGGGACTCGCCCGGCATAGGGCACATTGAACTCCGGCCGCTCGGCGAGCCCCAGCGAAAAGCTGCCGGAGAACTTCACCGTCTGCTCGCCGCTTCGTCCTGCCCGGCGCAGGCGCAGGCTGATGCCTTTGGCCCGCAACGCGAGATCGGGCGTATCGAAATAGGTGCTGACGAGGCGCTTGTCGCCCTTTGAAGTGACGTTCAGCCCCTGCAAGCTGGCAATTCGCGCGAGACGCGAGGCGCCGGCTGCATCCACGGCTACCTTCAGTTCCGCCTCGATCCCATCCGCCATGCTCTTGCACTCCTCCACGCCGAGCCGATCCTATCGCCGGTGGAAAGCTTTGGCGAGCCAGCCCGCAACGATTCGGCTTCGCCAACACCACCGAGGCTGGCGGAAGCGGCAGAGCAATCGCGGCCGGGGCTGCGAGATGCCCTATTTCTGACCAGACGGGAAAAAATGCTTGCCAATTGGCCAATTGTCGGTTCGGATAAGGGCTCGCCGGCTGACGGGCATAAGCCACAAGAAGACCGTCTGGCCAGGCTCGGGGTTCGCCGATTTCGCTCGGCAACAGGGGAGTATACCTTATGAAAACGATGTACCGCCTTCTGGCGGCCACCATGCTCGTGGCAGGCCTTGCGGGTGCCGCCCACGCCAAGACGTTTGTCTACTGCTCCGAGAGCAGCCCTGAAGGCTTCGATCCGGCGCCCTACGCTGGTGGCAACACCTTCGACGCCTCCTCGAAGCCGGTCTACAACCGCCTGACCGAGTTCGATCGCGGCACCACCAGCGTCATCCCCGGCCTCGCCGAGAGCTGGGACATTTCGGAAGACGGCACCGTCTACACCTTCCATCTGCGCAAGGGCGTCAAGTTCCACACCACCGAGTATTTCACGCCGACCCGCGACTTCAACGCCGATGACGTGATCTTCTCGTTCAAGCGCCAGAACGACAAGAACGACCCCTGGTACTCCTACGCTGGCGGCACCTGGGAATACTGGACCGGCATGGACATGCCGAACCTCGTCAAGTCGATCGAGAAGGTTGACGACTACACCGTCAAGATGACGCTCACGGCCGCCAACGCGCCGATGCTCGCCAACCTCGCCATGGACTTCGCGTCGATCCTCTCCAAGGAATACGCCGACAAGCTCGCCGCCGCCGGCAAGCAGTCCGACCTCAACCAGCTTCCGGTCGGCACCGGCCCCTTCCAGTTCGTCGCCTACGAGAAGGACGCGGTCATCCGCTACCAGGCCTTCGCCGACTACTGGGGCGGCAAGCAGAAGATCGACGACCTGGTCTTCGCCATCACGCCGGATGCTTCGGTCCGCGTACAGAAGCTCAAGGCCGGCGAATGCCAGCTGATGCCTTACCCGAACCCGGCCGACGTGCAGGCCCTGCAGTCTGACAACAGCGTCCAGCTGATGAGCCAGGCCGGCCTCAACATCGGTTACCTCGCCTACAACGTCCTGCAGAAGCCCTTCGACGACGTGCGCGTCCGTAAGGCCCTCAACATGGCGATCAACAAGCAGGCGATCATCGAAGCGGTGTTCCAGGGGACCGGCCAGGCCGCCAAGAACCCGATCCCGCCGACCATGTGGTCCTACAACGACCAGGTCCAGGACGACCCCTATGATCCGGAAGCGGCCAAGAAGCTGCTCGCCGAGGCTGGCGTCAAGGATCTCTCCATGAAGGTGTGGGCGATGCCGGTGTCGCGTCCCTACAACCCGAATGCCCGCCGCATGGCCGAGCTGATCCAGGCCGACTTCGCCAAGGTCGGCGTCAAGGTCGAGATCGTCTCCTACGAGTGGGCCGAGTATCTGAAGCGCAGCCAGGACAAGGCGCGTGACGGTGCCGTCCTGATGGGCTGGACCGGCGACAACGGCGACCCGGACAACTTCCTGGCCGTGCTGGCCGGCTGTGCCGGCGTCGGCGGTTCGAACCGCGCCAACTGGTGCAACGAGGAGTTCAACAACCTCGTCGTCAAGGCCAGCAAGGTGTCGGACGTTGCCGAGCGCACCAAGCTCTATGAGGACGCGCAGGTCGTCTTCAAGAAGGAAGCGCCGTGGGCGACCATTGCCCACTCCACCACCTATGTGCCGATGTCCAAGGCCGTGGTCGACTACAAGGTCGATCCGCTCGGCTCGCACCGCTTCGACGGTGTCGACCTCGCCGAGTAAGGCAAGCCGTTACGGCTAACGCGGTTCCGGAGAGCCCTCTCCGGAACCGTTTTTGCATGAAGAAACAACGTCACGAAGCGCCGCGTCCGCCCGCCGCCATGCGGAAAACCATGTAGGATGGCGGAAATCTCGGCAATTTCGTGCCGGCAAAATGGTCAAATCGCGACCTTGTCGCTTGCAGGCCGGGTTTCCGGCGGCTACTGGAAGCCCATGTCCATCGCAACCGCCTTCCGTCCCTTCCGCCCCGACGACCGTGCCGCGATCGTCCGGCTGTGGCACGATGCCTGGCACGACGGCCACGCATCGGTCCTGCCGGCGCACGCGGTGGCCGAGCGAACCCTGGAGAGCTTCGAGCTTCGCCTCGGGCCGCTCGAAGCCGGCGGTCTCGTCGCCGAGGCGGCTGGCGAGATCATCGGCTTTTCCGCCATCGAAGGTAACGAGGTCGACCAGTTCTACGTCGCCGCCAAGGCGCGCGGAACCGGCCTCGCAAGTGGTCTTCTGGCCACGACCGAGATGGAACTTGCCCGGCGTGGCGTCCGCGACGCGGTGATCCAGTGTTCGGCCGGCAACGACCGGGCCCACAGGTTCTATGCTCGCGCCGGATGGCGCGACAGCGGCGTCCGGCAAGCCCCGATCTGGACGCCCGACGGACGCCATGAAACGCATCCGACCCACATCTTCGTCAAGCAACTCTCGAGCCTGGACTGACCCCGCATCATGTTCGGTTTCATCCTCCGACGCCTCGGCCTCTTGATCCCGACCTTCATCGGCGTCAGCCTGGTCGCCTTCTTCTTCATCCGCCTGCTGCCCGGCGACCCGGTGCTGCTGCTCGCCGGCGAGCGTGGCATATCGCCCGAACGTTACGCCGAGCTGATGCATCGCTTCGGGTTCGACCTGCCGCTCTGGAAGCAGTTCATCTTCTATTTCACCGACCTGATGCACGGCGACTTCGGCACTTCGATCTCCACCAAGAAGCCGATCTTCACCGAGTTCTTCACGCTGTTCCCGGCAACGCTGGAGCTGTCGTTCTGCGCGGTGATCTTCGCCGTGGTGCTCGGCGTGCCGGCTGGCGTCATCGCCGCCGTCAAGCGCAATTCCTGGTTCGACCACACGGCGATGGCCACGGCGCTGGTCGGCTACTCCATGCCGATCTTCTGGTGGGCGCTGCTCCTCATCATCGTCTTCTCCGGCATCCTCGGCTGGACGCCGGTGTCCGGTCGCATCTCGCTGATGTTCTTCTTCCCCAAGGTGACCGGCTTCATGCTGATCGACAGCCTGTTGTCCGGCAAGGCGGGCGCCTTCCAGTCGGCGGCAAGCCATCTCATCCTGCCGACCATCGTGCTCGGCACCATTCCGCTCGCCGTCATCGCCCGTCAGACGCGATCGGCCATGCTTGAGGTGCTCGGCGAAGACTACATCCGCACCGCCAAGGCCAAGGGTCTCAGCCCGTTCCGCGTGGTCGCCGTGCATGCGCTCCGCAATGCCCTGATCCCGGTGATCACCACTATCGGCCTGCAGATCGGCGTGCTGATGGCCGGCGCCATCCTGACCGAGACGATATTCTCCTGGCCCGGCGTCGGCAAGTGGATGGTCGATTCCATCTTCCGGCGCGACTATCCGGCCGTGCAGGGTGGCCTCGTGCTGATCGCCCTCATCGTCATGGGCGTCAACCTGATCGTCGACATGCTCTACGGCCTCGTCAATCCCAAGATCCGGCACCAGAGGTAACCCGATGACCGCTGTCTCCGCTTCTGTCCGTCCGGGGCGCCTCAAGGAATTCTGGCGCTATTTCTCGGAAAACCACGGTGCCGTCGCCGGCCTGGTGTTGTTCGTGGCGCTGGTGCTCGTCGCGCTTGCCGCGCCGATCTTCGCCCCCTTCGATCCCGACCAGCAGTTCCGCGACGCGCTTCTGGCCCCCCCTCTCACCCATGGCAGCGAAGGCATCTTCCTGCTGGGCACCGATGCGCTCGGCCGCGACATCCTGTCGCGCCTGATCTTCGGTTCGCGCTTCTCGCTGTTCATCGGTGTCGTCGTCGTCTCGGTGTCGCTGATCGGCGGCGTCATCATCGGCATGTTCGCGGGCTTCTTCCGTGGCTGGGTGGACACGACGATCATGCGCGTCATGGACGTCATCCTCGCCTTCCCGTCGCTGCTGCTGGCGCTGACGCTGGTCGCCATCCTCGGCCCCGGCCTCACCAATGCGATGATCGCCATTGCAATTGTCGCCCAGCCTCACTACGTGCGCCTGACCCGTGCCGCCGTGCTGACCGAACGCAACCGCGACTACGTGACCGCGGCGCGTGTCTCGGGCGCCGGTCCGCTCTGGCTGATGTTCGTCACCATCCTGCCGAACTGCATGGCGCCGCTGATCGTTCAGGCCGCCCTGTCGTTCTCTGGGGCCATTCTCGACGCTGCCGCCCTTGGCTTCCTCGGCATGGGCGCCCAGCCGCCGACGCCCGAGTGGGGCACCATGCTGGCCGAGGCCCGCGAGTTCATCACCCGCGCCTGGTGGGTGGTGACCTTCCCCGGCCTTGCCATCCTGATCACCGTGCTGGCCATCAACCTGATGGGTGACGGCCTGCGCGACGCCCTCGATCCGAAGCTGAAGAGGTCGTGATGCCCATTCTCGAAATCAGCAACCTCTCGGTCGATTTCCGCACGGTGGGCGGCCAGTTCCGCGCCGTCGACGGCGTGTCGATGACCGTCGAGCCGGGCGAGATCGTCTCCATCGTCGGCGAGAGCGGCTCGGGCAAGTCGGTGTCCATGCTGGCGCTGATGGGGCTCCTTCCGTGGACCGCAACCATCACCGCCGATCGCATGATGTTCGACGGCAAGGACCTCTTGACCATCCCCGCCCGCGAGCGGCGGCGCATCGTCGGCAACGACCTTGCCATGATCTTCCAGGAGCCGATGAGCTCGCTCAACCCGTGCTACACGGTCGGCTGGCAGATCGGCGAAGTGCTGAAGGTCCATCTCGGCCTCAACAAGCGCGCCCGGCGCGACCGCACCGTCGAGCTGCTCGAACTGGTCGGCATCCCCTCG
>JARKNW010000134.1 GCA_029976075.1 Pleomorphomonas sp. | reverse complement strand
CCGTCACGGCCGAGATCAGGTCCGGCGAGACGTCGATACCGTACAGTTCCTGCACATGACCGACGATCTCGCGGGTGCTCATGCCGCGCGCGTACATGGAGATGATCTTGTCGTCGAATCCTGGAAACCGCCGTTGGTATTTGGCCAGAAGCTGAGGATCGAAGCTGGATTGCCGATCGCGCGGGATGTTGAGTTAGACCGAGTCGCTGTCGGTCAGTACCGTCTTCATGCCATAGCCGTTGCGGCTGTTGCCGGCACCGCCCTCGCCGGTTAGATGATGATCAATCTCAGCATTCAACGCCCGCTCGGCTAGCGCCCTCTTCAGCTGATCGAGCAAGCCATTGCTGTCAAATGCCGACTTGGCATCCGCCCTAGCCAGAAGCTGGTCCAAAATCGCTTCTGGGATAATAGGTTCTTTCCGTCGTGACATAGGGTTCCTCCTTCGATCCCACTATGCACGCCCGCACACGAAATTCCTGACACTCCCGCCATCGAACCATGCCTGACGTCGCTTCAGGAGGTCTGCCCGCTCCTGCTCCAGTGCATGGGCGGTTTTTTGAACGTCCAGCCGCGACGGCCGAGCCAAATACTCAAGGCGCTACGACCAATCTGAAGGCCTACCTCATTGGCGAGGCGGAGCACCATCTCATTGAGCGTGATGTCTTTCTGCGCTTCGATCATCTCGACCACGAAGCTCTCATGCGGGTCGAGGCGAGAGCCACGACGCCAGCCCTGCGCTCGTGCCGAACGCTCGCCCAGCTTCGCCCGACCGATCCAACGGATCGCTGTCGATATGCCAACTCCGAAACGGCTTGCTGCCTGACGAGCCGAAAGCCCGTCAGAGGAGGCCTGCAAAACCCGTGATCGCAAATCGTCGCTTAGCGCTCTGGCCATCGTTCCCCTCCGGTGAGGAGAACTTTGAATCAGACTCCCCGCCAATCGTCACTTCACATTCGATTCATCGATCGATGGACACGCTCGAGACATCATGAGACCTGTGCGCGGGACGGTCTCGACACGTCGTGTGTATTCATGATTCTCTTAATGCATACAGCGCATTGAGGCTCATCATGTAGCGACGTCGGATTGGCCAGGAGACCTTCGGTTTCAGCAATATCGGTCGCCGCTCCTCGTCCCTGGATGATTTGGCAAAGCTGATCGACTGGTTGCCGATCGAGCGCTATCTCGCCGACATCTCCAACGCGGCCAAGGGCGAACCGGCTTGGCCGCCTCTGGCTCTGTTCAAGGCGCTCCTGCTGGCCGTCTGGTACGACCTCTCCGACGTCAAGCCCACCGAAGCCCTCGATGACCGAGCCTCGTTCTGCGGGTTCTCGGCTTCGGAAGCTACGCCGGAGCGCACAGCCTTCGTGCGCTTTCGCAAGGCGCTGACGACACGGGGACTGGCCCGCGCCCTATTCGACGCGGTGACCGCACAGCTTAAGACGAAGGCGGAGCAGGTGAAGACGGGAACCCTCGTCGATGCCACAATCATCGCTTCTTCCAGCAAGGACGACGACGAGGCGCGCTGGGTCAAGCACAAGGGCAAGCCGGCGGTCCATGGCTTCAAGGCGCACGTCGGTGCCAATGCCGATACTGCGCTGGTGGAGGAGATCGCTATCACGCCGGCCAACGTCCATGATGGCAAGGGCGGAATAGAGGCGCTCCCGAGCGATCCGGGAGAAGTCTTCGCCGATAGTGCCTATCGTGGTTCGCGCTTCGAGACCGCCGTACGGGCCAAGGGGGCACACCCCGGATTGTTGCCACGGGCATATGGGGACGTGACGAGGCCGAAACGCGCAAGCGTCTCGACGCCTGGAACAGGCCGATCCATCGTGTTCGCTCTCGGATCGAGAAGATCTTCGGGACCTGAAAGCGGTCCTATGGCTTGCGCCGCGTGCGCTGGCGGGGACTGGCCAAAGCGGCATTGCAGATCCAACTCACCGCCATCGCCTACAACATGAAACGGACGTTGAGTGTCCTGGCTATGGCGGTGTGACAAGTGGAGGAGCAAGAGGAAGCACCTTGCCGGCAATGGATCGCCTGCAGAGCGTCAATCCACACGAGCAACGGGATCAGCACCAAATATTCTGACGCAAGATCAGAGCCTGCACATGGCCGCGCACAGGTCTCATCAGATATGAGGACGCGGACGAGCCTAATCGTCTCAATTTTCTGGCCACTCGCGCCCTTCCACCGGGTCAGAAGCTCGTGGCGGTAAGTTGCAGCAGAGCCTACGGCCCTATGGTCTCGGCTTGCTGCTGTTTCTTCTCGTCCTTGAACTGCAACGCCCGAAGATGAGCATAGAGGCCGCCTTGGGCCATCAGCTGTTCGTGGTTGCCGGACTGGACCACCTCGCCCTTGTCCATGACGTAGATGATGTTGGCGTCGCGCACCGTGGCAAGGCGATGAGCGATGACAAAGGTTGTCCGCCCCTTCATCAGTCGGGCCAGGGCTTCCTGAATATCCCGCTCCGTCTGGGCGTCGAGCGCCGAGGTCGCCTCGTCGAGCAGCAGGATCGGCGCCTTCCTCAGAATGGCGCGGGCGATGGCGATGCGCTGACGCTGACCGCCGGAGAGGTTGCCGCCGCCCTCACCCACCCGTGCCTCGAAGCCTCCGGGCATCGCCATGATGAACTCATAGGCGTTGGCGTCACGCGCCGCCGCTTCGATCTCGTCCTGCGTGGCATCTGGCCTGCCATCGGCGATGTTGGCCGCCACCGTACCGTCGAACAGGAAGGTGTCCTGCGTGACGAGTGCGATATGCCGGCGCAGCGACTCCACGGTGAAATGCCTGATATCGGTGCCGTTGATCAGGATCGCGCCCGCCTTTGGATCGTAGAAGCGCTCGACCAGCGAAAAGACGGTCGACTTGCCGGCACCGGAAGGCCCGACCAGCGCCACCACCGAGTTGGCCGGCGCCGTCAGACTGAGGCCTTTCAGCACTGGTGCCTCGCCATAGGCAAAGTCGACGCTGTCGAAGGTGACGGTGGCGCTGTCGAACTCGGCATCGACGGCATCCGGAGCCGACTGCAAGGCCGGCTCCATGTCGAGAACCTCGTACATCATCCGGACACCAACCAACGACTTCTCAAGATCGAGATTGAAACGCGCCAGTCTTTTCGCCGGCTCGTAGGCGAGCAGCAGCGCCGTGATGAAGGAGAAGAAGGCCCCGGGATCGGCATTGTTGTGAACGATCTGGTAGCCGCCGAACAGCACAACGAAGGCGATGGCAAAGCCGCCCAGCGTCTCCATCAGCGGGCTCGACCGGGCACCCAGCGTCGCCATCCGGTTGGAGAGCCGCTCCGAGTTGGCCGTGGCCGCATCGAAGCTCCGACGCAACCGGCCCTCAAGGCCGAAGGATTTGACGACCCTGATGCCCTGCACGCTCTCCTGAATGATTGTGATGATCTGGGCGGAGGTCATGACCTCCTTGCGAGCCGCCGAGCGCACCTTTTTGAGCAAATGGGTGACGCCGTACACGGCAACAGGCGCGATCACGAGCGAGAGAGCCGACATCGTCGGATTCTGGACCACCATGACAGCGACCAGCGAGACGAGCGTGAACAGATCGCGACCAAGGCTCATGACGATCAGGTCGATCGCCGATCGTGCCGCCCCGGCATTCTGCGAAATGCGCACCATGATGTCGCCCAGGGCGTGCTGCTGGAAGAAGGTGATATCCTGCTTCAGTACCGCGCCGTAGAGCTGCCGCTGCAGACGGGCGACCATGCTGTTGCCGATCTTGGTCAGCGTCACCGAGGAGAAGTAGGTAGCAAAGCCCTTCACGAGATAGATGAAGATGACGAGGCCGGCGATGGCGAACACCAAGGCTTCGCTCTTCTCGATGAAGATCTTGTTGACGATCTCCTTGATGATATAGGCGCTGCCCGCCGTCGCCGCCGAGGCGGTCAGCATCATCGCTATGGCGTAGGCGTAGCGCCACGCATAGGGACGAAAGTTGGCGCGAAAAAGCCGCACCAGCGGCCCAAGCTTCTGCTCTGATCCGATGAAGCCGTCGAGCCAGCCCTTCAG
>JARKNW010000127.1 GCA_029976075.1 Pleomorphomonas sp. | reverse complement strand
GCGGCTGCAGCGGCACTTCAGCTATTCGGACCGCCTGCGCTACTACTGGCCGGAACCGGAGATCGCCAAGGCCGCCGAGGAACTGCTCGCCCTGTTCGGCAATACCACAATACCCGAGACGCTGATCTCCCAGTATCTTCGCGGCGTCTACGAGGGCGTCCGGCGCGGCCGGGTCGACCCCACCGCCCATGGCCTGTCGCTCGCCATGGTCGACCTCGTCCTCGACGACTATTTCAAGGCCTGCCTCTGAGGCGGGCAATACAGGACATGCAACATGCAGGATGACATCATCTTCACGCTGACCGACACGGCCGGCGGGCTCGAAGTCGCCGACTGGGCGATTACCTCCGGCGAGCTCGGGATCAAAAGTGCTGCGCCGTTCGAGATCGTGAAAAAGACGCTGCACGGCGGCCGGCAAGAGGGCAGCACGCTCATCACCATCCGGTCTGGCCGGCTCGCGGTGACGGTGATTCCGACGCGCGGCATGGGCATCCTGCGGGCGAACCTCGATGGCATCAACTTCGGCTGGGCTTCGCCGGTCGACGAGGTCGTACATCCCTCGTTCATTCGTCTCGGCGAGCGGAACGGCCTCGGCTGGCTCGAGGGGTTCAACGAACTGATGGTTCGCTGCGGTTACGAGTGGACCGGGCACCCGATCGTCGACGGCGACAAGGTCTATACGCTGCACGGCCGGGCCGGCAACACGCCGGCCTCCAAGGTCGAGGTGCGCATTTCCCGCGAAGCGCCGCACCGGATCACGTTGTGCGGCCTTATCAAGGAGAAGGCGTTCAAAAACGTCGAGTTCGAAACCTGGACGGAGCTGACCGTCGTTCCCGGCGATACCGGATTCTCGCTCGATGATCGGCTCGTCAATCGTGGCGACTATGCCCACTCCTACGAGGTGATCTACCACACCAACGTCGGACGTCCGGTGCTCGAAGAGGGGGGCCACGTCATCGGGCCGTTCACCCATGTGACGCCCTTCAACGACGCCGCCAAGCCGGATCTCGCCACCTGGGATCGCTATCGTGGTCCGACCCGCGACTTCGACGAGATGCTCTATGCTTGCGAACTCGCAGCCGGTGCCGACGGCCGTACCGAAGTGGCATTGTTCAATGCCTCTGAGACGCTCGGCTTCTCGGTCACATATCATGTCGGAGAAATGCCCGCCTTCACGCTCTGGAAGAACACAGATACCGACAAGCAGGGCTATGTCACCGGCCTTGAGCCCGGTTCCAACTATCCCTATCCGCTACCGGTGGAGCGGGCCGCGGGGAGGCTCAAGACCCTCGAGCCGGGGGCCGAAGCCCGCTTCCGCGTGCGTTACGATCTCCTGACCGAGAAGTCGGCCGTCTCGGCTTGTGCTGCCCGCATCAACAAACTCAAGGCAGGTATCAACGTGAAGGTCCACAAGGACGCAATCTTGCGCAGCCAAGCCAAAGCCTGAAAAAACAACCGGACCGCTAGCCGCGCACCCTCTCCATGCCAACGCGTGGAGAGGGTTTTTCATTTGGGGACGAAGACCATGTTCAGGCCGAGGTGCGCAACATGATCTCAGCGTTGAGAAGCACGCGTTCATTCGGCTGTGGCTCAATGCCTTCATCGAAGCGGGCGTTGATCTTGTGCAGCAGAAGCTCGACGGCGATACGGCCAATCTCGTTGTAGTTTTGAGCGACGGTCGTCAGGGGCGGGCAGGTGTAGCGCGACAGAGGATGATCGTCGTGACCGGCGATGCGCAGATCACAATCGTCGCCACGGCCAACCTTGAGGCCCGCCTGATAGGCAGCCGCCAGCACCCCGAAGGCGATACGATCGTTGGCGCAAAGCACAGTGCGGGTTGGGAAGCCGCCCTCCCCCAGAATGCGGACCGCTTCGGTGAAGCCGAAACGCTCGAAGTCCCAGGAGGTATCTGGCAGCGTCGCCACGTAATATGGTTCGAGCTTCAGCTCCTCCATGGCAAGGCGATAGGCTTCGCGGCGCTCGATGGCGTTGCGGTTGACGGAGGGCATGCCGAAATAGCAGGGCGCGTCGCCTGATCGCGACAGGTAATCGACAATGAGGCGGAAGCTTTGCCGGTTGTTGGTACCAACAAAAGCCGAAGCAGTATCAAGCTGTGAGTCGACGTAGATGAGCGGGATGCTGGCGCCCAGTCGGGCCAGCTTGTCATGATGGGACTGAACGCCCAGCGGAGCGATGACGGCACCGGCGACGTTCATCGCCTTGAAAGTCTCGATTGCCCGCTCCTCGAGCTTCGGCTTGCCATCCGAGGATAGAACAAAGGCAAGATAGCCCGCTTCCTCAGCCAACACCTCGATCCGCCGCGTCAAGGCCATATAGAACACGTCGGTCGAGTTGGGGATGATGATGCCGAGGATATTGGTCCGTCGGCGGTTAAGGTTCACCGCGAACAGGTTAGGCCGAAAACCAGACTCCTTGATGGCTTTCTCAATCGCTTCGCGGGTTTGCCGCCGCACCGAGTTGGGATCGTTGAAATAGCGAGAGACGGTCGGGCGAGACAATCCGACGTAATCGGAAAACTCTTCCATCGTTCGGATTGTCGTGGTCACTCTGCCATCCCCGTTTTCCCCACAACCGGAGCACCACATTCATTGTAGATGTTCCATGGCGGGGCGCCAATCGTCAGATTGCCGCTCGGAGGCCGGCAAGACCAACTGCGCCTTTTGACTAGCGAATCTCGCAGGCAACGTTTCCTGCGTCAAGTTCTAATTTTTCGCGCGTAAAACTACATCCACATCCGCCATCGAACCACAATGCGGCAGATATAGGCATGCTCAACCATGAGCAGGTTTAGCCCAAGACTGCCGCATAAGAAACGCCCTCCACAGACTCGTCGGAAAAAACTTACGGTCTTCAATCGCCTTTTTGGCGCAAAGCTATTCCAAAAAAATCTCTCGTATCGAACGTGCTTTGCGTTCCTTGCGCATCTCGGTCGATGTATTCCCATTTCGCATCAATCTCGATCCACAATTTGCATTGGACGCATTCATGCCGGGCTTTTAGGCTGACCTCGTTTTCAGCAGAGAGAGTTTGGCGGCATGTCCGTCTTGAAGTCCGGAGCGCTCAGCCAGGAGCGTATCGTTTTCCTGTTCGCCGTCGTTTTGTTCGTCGCCTACGCCATCCTCCTCGATGGCTTTCTGGCTCCGAACAACCTGGTGGCGATCCTGCGTTCGGTCTCCGTGCTGGGCATTCTTGCCGTCGGCATGGGTATCGTCGTGATTGGTCGCGGCATCGACCTGTCGATGGTCGCCGTGATGGCCATGGCCACCGCCTGGCAACTTGCCATGATGAACGCCGGGACGACGCCGCTTCTCGCCACCGCCATCGTGTTCGGCGGCGTGGTGGCAGTCGGTGTCATCAATGGGCTTCTGATCGCCTATGCCGAAGTGCCTGCGGTGTTCGCCACGCTGGCCACGGCCAGCTTCGTCTTTGGCCTCGTCCGTTCGCGCTTCATCGTGCAGGACGCCGTGCCGGTGCCGCCGTCGGCGTCGTTCATTCTGGAGTTCGGGCAGGCACGGCTAGCGCATATGCCGATCGAAGTGGTGATGTTCGCCATCGCCGCCTTCTCGAGTTTTCTGGTGCTGCGCTTCACCAAATTCGGCCGTTACGTCTATTACATGGGCGACAATTACCAGGCCGCGCGGACGATGGGCATTCCGGTTCGGCCAATGATCATCGGGCAGTATGTGGTTTCGGCGCTGATTGTCTGGTTGGCGGGTCTGATCACCGCCGCCGGCCTGCAATCGATCAACACGCGCGTCGTCAACTCGACGTTGCTCTACGACGTGATCCTCGTCGTGGTGATCGGCGGTATAGGGCTTTCCGGCGGCAAGGGTGGCATGCGCAACGTCATCATCGGCGCCCTGCTGATCGGTATCATGCTGAACGGCATGACCATTCTCGACCTGCCGAACATCTATCAGAACCTCATCAAGGCGACGATCCTGCTCGTCGCCCTCATCATCGACAGCCGTCTCAATCCACGCGACGAACAGGTCGGGCAGCAGGGAGACATATGATCCCCTTTCGACGGTTGCGGCGAAACGCAACGACCGGGAAGCGGGCAGGAATTGGAAATCCATCGCTTGGCTCGAGGGGGGCGAAGCGATGCACTCACCGGGTCGGAAACCCTTGAAAAGGAACCACTCATGAAGATCAAGACAAAGCTGGCGCGGACGCTTGCCGCTGCCCTCTGCCTCGCCACCCTGCCCGCGTTCGCCCAGGAAACCGGCGACCCTGGCCCGGCCTATGTCCAGCAGTCGCTAGCCGGCAAGAAGGTGGTGCTGATCCCGCTCGCGCTCGGCTTCGACCTGGCGCAGGGCTGGAACCACTATATCGGCAGCGAAGTGCGCGGCTTCGGCGGCGTGTGGGAAACCCGCGATCCCAACTGGGATACGGCGGCCGGTGCCCAGGCGATCACCGATCTGATCTCCTCGGCCGACAAGCCGGCGGCGATCCTCGTTCACACTCCCGATCTCACGTCCTATTCCAAGCTGTTCAAGCGCGCGCAGGACGCCGGCATCTTCGTGATCCAGGTCGACAACCGCTCCAACTTCGCCTCCGACGCCTTCGTCGGTTCGAACTGGGAGACCCTCGGCGAACTCGAAGCCAAGGCGGCCGTCGCTGCCTGCGGCGACGGATCGTCCAAGAAGATCGGCCTCATCCAGGGCGACCAGGTCAACTCGTCGTCGCTCGATCAGTACGCCGGTATCGCCAAGGTGCTGAAGGATCATCCCGACTACGAGATCGTTGGCGCCCCCGACAGCAACTGGGACGTCACCACCGCCCGCAACGTGGCGACCACGCTGCTGCAGCAGCATCCCGAGGTCTGCTCGATCATCGACTTCTGGGACAACACGGCCGCCGGTACCGCCGCGGCCATCCGTGACGCCGGCCTTCAAGGTAAGGTCAAGCTGGTCACCACCGGCGGTGGTGAGGAGCTCGACTGCAAGGCGCTCGAGGACGGCACCTTCCATGCCGTGGTCATGACCGACGTCAAGGGCCAGTCGCGCGACATCTCCGCTCTCCTGAAGTTCCTCCTCCAGTCCGGCCTCAAGCCGGGCCAGGCCAAGAGCTGGATCTACACGCTCGAGACTGCCACCACCAAGGCCGATCTCAAGCCCGGTACCTGCTGGAGCCTCAAGGACGTCCAGGCCGCCGAAGCGGCGCTGGCCAAGTAAGGCGCGACGACCGTCCTCTCCCTTCGAGCCGAGGGGACGACGCGTCAAGCGGAGGCGGCCGAGCCAGCGGCCGCCTCCATTTATCGTCCCAAAGGACGCCAGACGTTCCGGCCCGCCCATGGCGGCCGGCTGATCAGGTGGAAGTTCCATGCGCCTACCCGAGAGCCTGTCGCGCCTCATCTACAACGCGATCCCCTCCCACCTCGTCGGCGAAATACTCACCAAGCGCTGGGCCGACAACCTCGTGCCCTTTCTGCTGCTTTCCGCCGTGATCGCCATCTTCGGCACAGCGATCAATGGCTTCTTTGCACCCGCCAGCCTCCTCGACACCACACGCCAGCTTGGTGAATTCCTGATCGTCGTCATCGGCCTCACCATCGTCATGCTGGGTGGCGGCATCGATCTTTCGGTCGGTTCGATCTACGCGCTCTCCGTCTTCATGTCGGTGGTCGGCATCTACCTCTGGGAGCTGCCGGCCTCGCTCGCCCTCGTCCTGGCGATCGCCACCGGCGGCCTTTGCGGCGCCTTTAATGGTGTGCTGATCGGCTATCTGCGATTGCGCGCCTTCCTGACGACGCTGGTGACGCTGATCATGGGGCGCTCGCTCTACGACATCCTGATCATCGCCTGGGGCAAGCAGCTTCAGATGTCGCCGATCCTCAACGACCAGTTCGACTATATCGGCACCGGCTCGCTGGGTGGCCTGCCGGTATCGATCCTTATCGCCGGCGTCTTTGCCCTTCTCGCCCACGTGTTGCTCAGTCGCTCGCGGCTCGGCTGGCATATTTCGGCCGTTGGCGGCTCGCGTCGCTCGGCCTTCAATGCCGGCATACCCGTGCGGCGCACAGTGTTCCTCACCTATGTCATCTCCGGTCTCAGCGCCGGCATCGCCGGCTTCCTGTTTGCCGCCCGCCTGTCGGGCGCCGGTCCGGGCACAGGATCTGGCCTCGAGCTCGCCGCCCTCACCGCCGCCGTGGTCGGTGGCAACTCGCTCGGTGGCGGCCGTGGTTCGATCGCCAAGGGGCTGATGGGCGCCATCGCCGTGCTGACCATGACCAACGGGCTGATCCGCCTTGGCTATGGTACCGGCTCCAACCAGTTGGTGCTCGGCTTCATGCTGGCCTTCGCTGTGGTTCTCGACATTCGCTGGGCGAAGAACCGGCACAAGGTGCTGGCCGAAGTCTACGTTGCGCCGGTCCATCATCGGATGAATGGTGAGGAGTCGGCTCTGCCGAATGGCGGCGGCGCTTACGCCCTCAACGACCATCTGTCGGAGGCCTCTCCCATCGCCCTCGGCGAGGTCGAGGGACCAGAGGACGTCATCCTTGACGAGGATGGCAATCTCTACGCTGGCACACGTCACGGGGAAATCGTCCGCTGGTTCGCGCCCGACTACAAACGCTCGGAAGTGTTCGCCCATATCGGCGGCTTTCCGCTTGGCCTTGCCATGGACCGCGACGGTGCGATCAAGACCTGCGTCGGTGCCATGGGGCTTTACTCGATTGCCAAGGACGGTGAGGTCACGCGACTTTCCACCGAGACCAATCGTTCCTGGGCCTCAGTCGTCGATGACGCCCGTCTGCGCGATCCAAACGACTGCGACATCGGCCCGGACGGTCGCGTCTGGTTCACCGATTCCACCACCCGCTACGACGCCCACGACTGGGTGCTCGACTCCATCGAGAGCCGCCCGACCGGTCGCCTTCTGGTCTACGACCCGAAGACCGGCCGCACCAAGACCGTGCATGACGGCCTTCGCTACGCCAACGGCGTCTGCCTCGCTCATGACGGCCGGTCGATACTGATCGCGGAAAGCTGGGCCTGCTCGGTACATCGCTACTGGATCGAGGGGCCAAAAGCCGGCACCATGGAATGCCTGATCGCCGACATGCCCGGCTATCCCGACAACATCAACCGCGCGTCTGACGGCTGCTACTGGATGGCCTGGCTCGGCGTACGCACGCCGACCTTCGATCTGTCGCTACGTCACCCCGGCTTCCGGAAGCGCATGACCCGCCGCCTGCCCGGCGACGACTGGCTGTTTCCCAACATCAACACCGGCGGCGTCATCAAGTTCGATGAGACCGGCCGCATCGTGGGCACGCTAGGCGACCTTACAGGCAAGAACCATCCGATGGTCACCTCGATGCGAGAGCACAAGGGCGAACTGTTCGTTGGCGGCATCCTCAACAACCGCATTGGCAGGTTCAAGATTCCGGGCGCAGATCCCAACTGGACAAGCTGGAAGTCCTATTGGAGCGGGACAGCGCCCTCGATCTCCGAAGGCGATCCGAGCCAAGTGGCGAGCCGGCGCGAGAGCGCCGAAGCCGCCCTTCCCGAAGGGAGCGCCTGAGCATGTGGTGGGACGCTCTTCTTGATCCTTTCCGCGGCAAGGCCGTCACCATCCCACCCATGGATGGTGCTTTCCGCCCCAATACGCTTCTCGAGACCGCCGAGACCTTTACCGAGGTGGCTCACCCCGAGGCACTGCTTGTTCACGAAGGCCGACTGCTGGTCGCCTCGGGAGCCGATCTTCTCGCCTGTCCGCTGGAAGGTGGCGCGCCGACGACCCTTCGGCGCTTTGAGGCAGCCATTTCCGCGCTGGCAGCCTTTCCGGATGGCGGCTTGGTGGTCGCTCTCATCGCCGGAGAAGTTCATCTCAGCGGCGGTCGGTTTGACGGACGAGTCATCACCGAGGTAGCGGGGCGCCGCCTCCATGCGCCGACCGCACTGGCAACGGCCGGCGAAGCCACTCTTTATGTTGCCGATGGCTCGACTCGCTTTGCCGCCGATGACTGGCAAAGCGATCTGATGGCGAAGGGGGCAAGCGGGGCCGTTGTGCGGCTCGACCTCGTGGAAGGTGACGGCCGTATCTTGGCCGATGGTCTTGCCTGGCCCGCAGGTCTTCTCATCGAGCCGGACCGGTCGGTGATCGTCTCGGAGGCCTCCCGTCACAGGCTTCTGCGCATTACCGGTGACGGCCGAACAAAGCCGCAGTCGGTGCTGTCCAACCTGCCTGGCTATCCGTCGCGGCTGACACGCGCCACCGGTGGCGGCGCGTGGCTGGCGCGGATGGCGCCGCGCAACCGCCTCGTCGAACTGGTACTGACCGAGACGGCCTATCGCCAGGATATGGTGGCGACGGTTCCTCGCGATCTATGGATCGCGCCGCAGATGAGCTCGGGAAACTCCTTCCTCGAGCCGCTTCAGTGTGGTGGCGTCGTCACCATGGGCGTGCGCAAGCCGTGGGCTCCCGGCCGGTCCTATGGACTGATCGCCCGTCTGGACGATCATCTCAGACCGGTATCGAGCCTGCACAGCCGGGCCGATGGCCGCCGGCATGGCATCCGCGACATGGCGGAAATTGGCGGCGTGCTGTTCGCCGCCTCGCGCGGCGGCAACGCCGTGCTCGAGATCGAGACAGGTGCGGCATGACGCTGATCGAGACGCGCGCCCTTTCCAAGAGCTATCGCGGCAACCTGGCCGTCGACGCCGTTGACTTCGACATTGCCGAGGGCGAGGTGCACGCCCTTCTTGGTGAGAACGGCGCGGGCAAGTCGACGCTGACCAAGATGATTGCCGGTGTGGTGCCGCCATCGTCGGGCGAAATCCTGCTCGACGGCGAGCCGGTCACTTTCGATGGACCTGCCGATGCCCTTAAGCAGGGCATCGCCATGGTGTTCCAGGAGACGTCGCTGGTGCCGTCGATGACGGTGGCGCAGAACCTCTATCTCGGCGACGAGAAGTTCCTGAACCGACTGCGCGGCGTCGCCATCTCGGCGCAACAATTCCTGCAATCGCTGAACTTTACAGTCGATCCGACGGCGACGGTCGCCACTCTCGGTGCCGCCAAACGGCAGATGGTGGAGATCGCCCGCGCCGTCCGCCTCAAGGCGCGGATCATCATCTTCGACGAACCGACGGCGACGCTGACCCCGGAAGAGAAGCGGCACTTCTTCGCGCTGGTGCGGCGCCTCAAGGAGCGCAAGGTGGCGGTGATCTTCATCAGCCACGCGCTTGAAGAGGCCTTGCAGATCTCCGACCGCATCACGGTAATGCGCGATGGCGCGCGCGTCGTCACCGACGTCACGACGAACTTCACCCGCGAGAAGATCGTTCGCGCCATGGTCGGGCGCACGCTCGCCAGCGGCGACGCGGCCAAGAAGACGGTCGTTCGGCCGGCCGGCGACAAGGTGCTGTCGGTGCAGGACCTGTCGATGGGGGCGATCGTCAAGAATACGTCGTTCTCGGTCTTCTCGGGCCAGATCACCGGCCTGTTCGGCCTTGTCGGCTCGGGCCGGACCGAGACGGCCAAGATCGTTGCCGGCGTGATGAAGCGCGATTTCAATCGCGGCGGCGAGGTGGCGCTCGATGGTAAGCCGGTGCGCTACAACACGCCCCGTCCGGCGATGCAGGACGGCATCGTCTACGTCACCGAAGATAGAAAGCTCGAGGGCTTCTTCGAGACCATGTCGATCGCCGAGAACCTCTATTCGGGGTATCTTGCCGCCGGCGAGAATAAGATGCCGGTGGTCAGCCGAGCCGAGATGACTCGTCTTGCCGAAAGCTGGAGTCGCACGCTCAATATCCGGGCGATCAATCCGGATGCCCGCGTGGTCGAGCTCAGCGGTGGCAACCAGCAGAAGGTGGTGATCGGCAAGGGCCTCGTGCAGAAGCCTCGCCTCGTCATCTTCGACGAACCGACGCGCGGCGTCGACGTGGCGGCGATCGCCGAGATCCATCACCTGATCGAGAAGCTGGCCGACGACGGGCTCGCGGTGGTGGTGATCTCCTCCTACCTGCCGGAGATCCTGAAACTCTCCGACCGCATCCTGGTATGCCGCCAAGGTCGCGTGGTCGAGGAATTCTCCCCGCTGGATGCCAGCGAGGAACGCATCATGTACGCGTCCGTCCATTGATGAGACGCGCAAGACCAAGAGGAAAGCCAAGACGATGTCCCGTATCTGGACCTACTACCACGGCGCCTGGCACGAGGGCGATGTCCGCGTGCTCGGAGCCAACTCCCATGCCACATGGCTGGGTTCGCTGGTGTTCGACGGCGCCCGTGCCTTCGAGGGCGTCGCCCCCGATCTCGACCTGCACGCAGCGCGTATCAACCAGTCAGCTCGCAATCTCGGCCTTGAGCCGACGCTCTCCGACGCCGAGATCATCGGCCTGACGCAGGAGGGCCTCAAGAAGTTCGGCCCGAACCCCGCCGTCTACATTCGTCCGATGTATTGGGCCGAAGAAGGCGACGCCTCGGTTGTGGCCGCCGATCCGGCCTCGACCGATTTCGCGCTCTGTCTCGAAGAGATGCCGATGGTCGAGCCGAAGGGCTTCACCATGACCACCACGCGCTTCCGCCGACCGACGGTGGAGTGCATGCCGACCAACGCCAAGGCGGCCTGTCTCTATCCCAACAATGCCCGCATGATCCGCGAGGCGAAGGCCAAGGGATTCCAGAACGCCCTGGTGCAGGACTTCGCCGGCAACGTCGCAGAGCTCGCCACCGCCAACGTGTTCCTGGTCAAGGGAGGCGAGTATTTCACGCCCGTGCCGAACGGCACCTTCCTGGCCGGCATCACCCGCAAGCGTGTCATCGGGCTGCTGCGCGAAGCCGGCGAGACCGTCCACGAGATCACGTTGCAGGTCGACGACTTCCGCGCCGCTGACGAGATCTTCTCGACCGGCAACATTTCGAAAGTCGTGCCGGTCATCGGTTTCGACGACAAGACGTTTGCCTTCGGTCCCAAGGGGCGCAAGGCGCGCGAACTTTATTGGGCCTGGGCCCATCGCTGAGGATAGATCATGACAACCGTGAAACTCTGGACCGATGCCGAGGTCGAGGCCGACCCACGCGTCAAGGCGGTGTTCGACGACATCCGCGCCACCCGCAAATCGAACTTCGTCAACAATTTCTGGCGTGGCCTTGCCAACCAGCCGCAGCTTCTCGAGCGCACCTGGGCCAGCCTCAAGGAGGTGATGGTGGCGCCTGGCGAGCTGTCACCGCTGGTCAAGGAAATGATCTACGTCGCGGTATCGGCAGTAAACGGCTGCAGCTATTGCATCCACTCGCACACGGCCCAGGCCAAGGCCAAGGGCATGACCGAGGGCATGCATGCCGAGCTGTTGTCGGTGATCGGCATGGCGTCGGAGACCAACGCCATCGTGCAGGCGCTGCAGATCCCGGTCGATCCGGAATTCCAGGTCTGACGGGGAAGGTCAAATGTCGAAAGCCATGCTGCTCGGCGCGCCCGGTGGTCCGGAAGCGCTGAGCTGGGAGGATGTTGCCGACCGCGCGCCGGCAACCGGCGAAGCCGTGGTGCGTCACACCGCCGTCGGCGTCAACTTCATCGATACCTACTATCGGTCCGGCCTCTATGCCTGGCCTGAGACGCCGCTCGTCGTCGGTGCCGAGGCGGCCGGCGTGGTGGAAAGCATCGGGCCGGACGTCAAGGGGCTGAGCCCCGGCGACCGGGTTGCCTACACCACACCGCTTGGCGCCTATCGGGAGCGACGGGTGATAGCCGCCGACAGGCTGGTGAAGCTGCCGGATGGCATTTCCGATGAAATCGCCGCCACCGTGATGCTCAAGGGCCTGACGGTCCAGTATCTGGTGACCTCCACCTTTGCCGTTAAGGCCGGCGACGTGGTGCTGGTTCATGCGGCCGCCGGTGGCGTCGGCCTGCTGATGGGCCAATGGCTGAAGGCGCTCGGCGCCACGACCATCGGAACTGTCGGGTCGCCGGAAAAGGTCGAGCTCGCTCGCGCCCATGGCTATGATCACGTCATCGACTATCGCCACGATGACTTCGTCGCGACGGCACTCGGTGTCACCGATGGGCGCGGCTGTGACGTGGTCTACGACAGTGTCGGTCACGACACTTGGGTCGGCTCGCTGAAATGCCTCAGGAAACGCGGCGCCTTCGTCTCCTTCGGCCAGTCTTCGGGGCCGATCGAGGGCTTTGCGCTGTCGATGCTGGCCCAAGGCGGCTCGCTTTCCGCCTCCCGGCCAATGCTGTTCCATTTCATCGAAGAGCGCGCCGAGCTCGAAGCCCGAGCGGCCGATCTGTTCGCCCGCCTCGCCTCAGGTGAAGTCACGGCGGAAGTGCGCCAGCGTTTCCCGCTCACGGCGGCCGCAGACGCGCATCGCGCACTTGAAGGGCGGGCGACCACTGGCGCGTCGGTCCTCACGGTGTAGGCACCCCTCCCTTGAGGGGCACGCCGGCCGCGTGTAGGACTTAAGGCTGATCCCCCAACCGGGAGCGGGCCATGGACGACAGGCTTCTGCAAAGCTTCATGACGGTTGCCGAATGCGGCAGCTTCACCATCGCTGCCGACAAGCTGTCGATCACACAATCGGCCCTGTCGCGCCAGATCCAGAGCATCGAGCAGACGCTCGGGGTGGACCTGTTCGAGCGGATCGGCAAGAAGATCCGCGTCTCGCCGGAAGGCGAGGCGTTGCGGTCCCGCATCAACGAGGTGCTGATAGCCACCAAGAACCTGCGCCTGTCGGCGGAGGAGCTCAAGAAAGGCGAGGCAGGCGTGCTGAAGGTGGCCGCCTGCTCGCAGCTCATCGAGCGCTACTTTCCCGATTTCCTCCATGAATGGCAGGCCGAGCATCCACGGGTCGACATCCGTCTTGAAGAAGGCGGCGGCGCCGACCTCGATGCCAAGCTGCGCTCGGGCGTCGTGCAGCTCACCATCAACGCCTCGAGCTATGCCAGGACGCCGGACGTCGAGGCGCGGCCGCTCTGCCACCTCGCGGTGTTGGCTATCGGCACGGCTGACCGCATCGGCACGACCGGTGCGCCAATCGACATTGCCGACGTCTGCGAACATCCGCTGCTACTGCTCAATCGTCGCCATGTCAGTCGCGAAATGTTCGATGCCGCCTGTCGTCTCACCGGGCTGGACCCGCGCATCGCGCTTGAAAGCGGTTCGCCGCACACCGTGTTTTCCATGGCCATCGGCAATGTCGGCGTCGCCGTGTTGCCCTCCTCCATCCGGGCGTTGAAGACCGACCTTACCGTCCGTCCTATCGCCATCGAGGGCCGGCCGGTGGAGTTCGAAATCTCCGCCATCTGGTCGCGTTCGATGCCGCTACCGGCTTATGGGCGTCGCTTCGTCGAGGCGCTGGCCGCTCACATCGCCCTCGAACAGGACGGTGGCTCAGGAACGGCTGCGGTCGCCTGAGAGGACTCAATCATTACTTTTCTTGGTTGCGTAAAAACTCAAGAAGAGTCGGACTCCGCTGTTGATCATCGTCTCGTATTGCTCTGGAGATGGTGGCTGAGCGGCTAGCGCCCAACTCAGAGGCAGGTCCGCGGCAACCAGCCCAAGAAACTGTTTCACTGCCAAGTCTACATCATCAATTGCCAATAGCCCTTGTTGCATAGCCATATTGAAGAAGTCGGCTATTTCAGCTCGAGTTTGATCTGGTCCAGCCTCGATGAAGAACATGGCAATTTCCGGAAAATTATTAACATTGGAAATTATAAGACGGTAAAAGTCAAGTCCTCGTTTATCGAGGAAGATACTCGTAAAGTTACGCGCAATTGCCCTCAGATCGGCCTCAATATCCTGGGTGGGCCACTTTAACGTAGCCGCGAAATTGGGACCAACAGCCCTGCATTCTTCCTGCACTAGTTTGCGCAGCAGTTGCTGCTTGTTCTCGAAATAGGCATAGACGGTTGCCTTCGACACTCCGGCCTCGTTGGCGACCATATCCATGCTGGTCCGATCATATCCGTATTCAAGAAAGACGGACCGCGCCGTATCCAGCACCAGCCTGAATTTCTCGCCCTCGCGCCCCCGTCCCCTCTTGTGGACGGGGGCCGGACGGGACCGTCCGACCTCTGCCTCGGTCGCCATCGGTCTTCACTCCATTTTGAAAACTATACCGTCTAGTTTCCATTGACTCCCTTTGGAGACATTGTCAAATTGCACGAAACTAAACTGAACGGTTCAGAATAGAATTGATAACTCATGGACGGGCCGATGCCTCTGCTTGAAAAATTGGGAAAATCCAGGCCTGAGCCGGGATGTCTCTTCGGCTGGACGACGGCATTGCTGCTGGCCGGCTGCACAATGGGCCCAGACTTCGCCGTACCGCCTGCACCTCAAGCTTTGGGCTATACGGCTGACAAACTAGTCGCCACCACTGCCGTTAGCGGCATAGCTGGCGGGCAGTCCCAACAGTTCATCTATGGTCGCGACGTCGATGCCGCCTGGTGGACACTGTTCGGATCAAAGCAGATCAATGCCTTTGTTGAAGAGGCGATCCACAACCATCCAGACGTGGCAGCCGCACAATATGCCCTGCGCGCCGCTCGCGAGAAAGCACTGTCAGAACAGGGGGGCCTCTTCCCGCAAGTTTCCACAAGCAACTCCGCCACGCGAGAAGGCAACGCCGCAAGCGGCATCACGCCGCCCTCGGTCTACAATCTCTACAACGCGTCGGTCAGCGTATCCTATGCCTTGGATCTGTTCGGCGGTGAGCGGCGACAGGTCGAAGCCAAGTGGGCGGCGGCTGACTATCAGCAATTCGAACTTGAGGCGACCTATCTGGCGCTTACCGCCAATGTGGTGAACGCAGCGCTAGCAGAGGCTTCGCTCAAGGCGCAAATCAAGGCCACCGAAGACATCATTCGTCTGCAAAGCGACCAACTGACGCGCATTCAACGGCAATTCGAACTTGGAGCCATCCCCAACTCCGACGTCCTGGCACAGCAGTCCACCCTGGCGCAAACCGAGGCAAGCCTGCCGCCGCTACAAAAGGAATTGGCGCAGCAGCGCAATGCCCTCATGGCGTACTTGGGGCGCCTACCCAGTCAAGACCGCAGCGAGAGCGTCGAGCTGTCGTCGCTGAAGTTACCGCAATCACTGCCGGTCAGCCTGCCTTCGAATCTGGTTCGCCAGCGCCCCGACATAAGAGCCGCCGAGGCTTCGCTACATGAAGCCACGGCAAGCGTCGGCGTATCGGTCGCAAACCTCTTGCCGCAGATCACCCTTAGCGCCGGCGGCAGCACGAGCGCACTGAAAAGCAGCTCCCTGTTTTCCAGCGATGCTCTAGGTTGGAGCGTTGCTGCCAGTGTGAGCCAGAAGCTGCTGGATGGTGGTAGCCTGTTCCATCAGAAGGAAGCTGCGGTCGCCCAATACGAACAGAGCCTTGCTCTCTACAAGAGCGCGGTAAACTCCGCGTTCGAAGACGTCGCCAACTCTCTCCGGGCCATCCAGTTCGACGCCAAGACATTGCAAGCCCAATCGGCGTCCGAAAGAGCGGCCCGAAAAAGCCTGGCCATGGCGCAAGAGCAGTACAAGACCGGGGCCGTCGACTACCCCACCGTCTCCAACGCTCAGCAGACCTACCAAAACGCCGTCATCGCCAGGGTCAAGGCTCAGGCGACCCGATACACCGACACCGTCGCCCTTTATCAGGCCCTGGGCGGAGGCTGGTGGAACCGTAACGACCAGGCAGACACGTCGCGACCGCGCACCAACCCCGGCTACTTCGCCGGCCCCGACGCCGTTGCCACCGTCCAAACCGCAAACACTGCTCAGAACCAGAAGGAACAGGCGCCATGATCAAGCGCATGACCATCATGTTGCTCGCGACCGGCACGGTGCTGGGCGGCCTCTATGGGTTTCAGGTCTTCAAAGCCGGAATGATCCAGCAGGTCATGGCCAGCATCTCCAACCCGCCGCAAACCGTTTCCACCGCCGTGGCCAGCGTAACGGACTGGCAGGACAAGATCGAAGCAGTCGGAACCATCAAGGCGGCAAATGGCGCCGATCTCGCCTTGCAGGCATCGGGAATTGTCGACGAGATCAGTTTCAAGTCCGGCGATACGGTGACGGCCGGTCAAACCCTGCTGAAACTCATCGCCAATGAGGACGTTGCCAAGCTGGCATCCCTACAAGCGACCACCGAGAACTACCGCATCACGTTCAAACGTGATCGGGAACAGCTGAAGATCAACGCGGTCAGCCAAGCCACCGTCGACACCGACGAGGCCAACCTGAAGAATGCCCAGGCGCTCGTCGAACAGCAGCAGGCAATCATCGATCAGAAAACGCTGCGAGCACCATTTGCTGGTCGCCTCGGAATTCGTTCGGTCGATCTGGGCCAATATCTGACTGCCGGGACGACGATCGTCACCCTTCAGTCGCTTGATCTGCTCTATGTCGACATGTACCTGCCGCAGCAGACCATCAGCCAGCTGAAGACTGGGCAGGCAATATCCATGACCGTCGACGCCTATCCCGGAAAGACCTTTGTCGGGCAGGTGTCGGCCATCAACCCGAAAGTTGACAGCTCATCGCGCAATGTCCAGGTGCGCGCAACGATGAGCAATACGGATGGATTGTTATTGCCGGGCATGTTCGGTCGCGTGGAAATCGCTACCGGCTCTAGTCAAGCGCTGGTGACCCTGCCGCAGACTGCCATCGTCTATAACCCCTATGGCAGCGTCGCCTTCATCGTCGACCAGCCCAAAGACGGGCAGAAGCAGCGAGCCGTCCGCCAAACCTTCGTCAAAACAGGAAACGTTCGCGGCGACAACGTCGCCATCACGGACGGGATCGAACCCGGCGACGAAGTCGTCGTGGCCGGTCAGATCAAGCTGCGTAACAGCACCCCTGTCGTGGTGGACAACAGCCACGTGCCGGTGTCCCAAGACACCCCCATCGTCACTGACCAATAGGACGCTGCCATGAAGAGCTTTACCGACATCTTCGTACGTCGGCCCGTCCTTGCCTTGGTGGTCAGCGCGCTGATCCTGGTGCTTGGTTTGCGGTCGATAAACTCGCTTCCTATTCTGCAGTATCCGCAGACCCAGAACGCGATCATAACGGTCTCGACGGCCTATGCCGGCGCGGACTCCGATATCATTGCCGGCTTCATCACGACGCCGCTCGAAAACGCGATCGCGCAGGCCAACGGCATCGACTACATGACGTCGACCAGCCAGACCGGCGTCAGCACGATCACCGTCAACCTTCGTCTCAACTACGACTCCGGAAAGGCCCTGACCGAAATCAACACCAAGGTAAACTCGGTGTTGAACCAGCTTCCGTCAGGTGCCGAACAACCAACCTTGTCGCTGAAGGTCGGCCAGACAATCGACTCGATGTACATCGGCTTCGCCAGCACGGAACTGAACGCCAACCAGGTGACCGACTATCTCACGCGCGTCGTGCAGCCGCGCCTGCAGGCGGTGCCGGGCGTACAGACTGCCGAAGTGATCGGCGGCAAGAAGTTCGCGCTCAGGGCCTGGCTCGATCCCATCAAGCTCGCCGCTTATGGGCTGAGCGCAACAGACGTATCGAAAGCCCTCACGAGCAATGACTATATTTCCGGCCTCGGCACGACGAAGGGCCAGTTGGTCCAGATTAATCTGAGTTCTTCCACCAACCTGCACTCGCTTGACGAGTACAGAAACCTGATCGTCAAGGAGAGTGACGGCGCCATCATCCGACTTAGCGACGTGGCCAATGTGACGCTCGGAAATGACGATTACGATTCGAGCATCAGCTTCAACAATAGACCGGCTGTCGGCATCGGCATCCAGGTCGCACCAAGCGCCAACCTTCTCGACACGATCAACGGGGTCAAGGCCGTTCTACCCGATATTACGGCGCAACTGCCAACGGGCATAACCGGGCAGATCATCTACGATTCCACCGATTTCGTGAACAGCTCGATCAGTGAGGTGGTGCATACGCTTTTCGAGGCCGGCCTGATCGTGACCGTGGTGGTCTTTCTCTTTCTCGGGTCCTGGCGCTCGGTTCTCATTCCCATCGTGGCGATCCCACTGTCGCTGATCGGCACCTTCGGGCTGATGCTGATGATGGGATTTTCCATCAACCTTCTAACATTGTTGGCGCTGGTTCTCGCCATCGGCCTTGTCGTCGACGACGCAATCATCGTGGTCGAGGGCGTCAACCGCCACATGGAAGAGGGCATGAAACCGTTCGACGCGGCATTGGCGGCAGCACGGTCTCTGGCCAGTCCTATCATAGCTATGACCATTGTGCTCATCGCGGTCTACGTTCCCGTCGGCTTCCAGGGAGGGCTGACCGGGGCTCTCTTCACCGAGTTCGCCTTCACCCTCGCCAGCGCCGTGACCGTCTCGGCGGTGATCGCACTGACGCTGTCGCCGATGAACTGCGCCTATCTCCTGCGCCACATTCCCCGTGACAGCTCGACGCTCGAGGCCCGCTTCGTGCACCTGATCGATCGGAGCATGGAACGGCTGAGCCGCGGCTATCGCAGGCTGCTTGAAGGCACCCTCAATTCCGTCCCGGTGGTCGTCGTCTTCGGAGCCATCGTCCTCAGCAGTATCTATTGGCTCTATACGTCTTCGACCAGCGAGCTTGCTCCCGAGGAGGATCAAGGTGTGATCATGACGTTGACGACAGCGTCCCCGACCGCGACGCTGAAGCAACGGCAATTCTATTCCGAGCAGGCCTATCAGATCCTGTCGAAGCACCCTGAAACCGATTTGGTTTTCCAGATCGAAACGCCAGCCCAGTCCATCGCCGGCTGGGTCCTCAAGCCCTGGGACGAACGATCGGCCACGACCAAGACGCTGCAGCCCGCAGCGCAGCAGGAACTCAACGGGATCGCGGGCGTCAAGACCGTGGCCTTCCAGCCGGCGCCTCTGCCCGGCAGCAACGGCCTTCCCATCCAGTTCGTGATTTCGACCACCAAGGAGTTCAAGGATCTCAACGACGTCTCAAACCAGTTTATCGCCGATGCCCTGAAGACCGGCCGGTTCATCTTTCTCGATACCGACCTCAAGTTCGACCAGCCACAGGCTCGGATCGTGTTCGATCGTGAAAAGGTCGCCCAGATGGGCCTGAATATGTCGGAGATCGGCGGAAGCCTAGCCACCATGCTCGGAGGCAACAACACCGGTTACTTCAGTCTCGACGGGAGATCCTACAAGGTCATTCCCCAGGTGCAGCAGATGTCGCGCCTGAACGTGAACGACGTGCTCAACTACCATATCAAGACCGGCGACGGACAGAGCATCCCCCTGTCGACCGTCGCGCACGTGGAGACCGTCGCCACGCCGCAGTCGCTCAACCATTTCCAGCAGGTCAACGCCGCCACCATCTCCGGCGTCGCGATGCCGGGGGTTGCCATGGGCGAGGCGCTCAAGA
This sequence comes from Pleomorphomonas sp., assembly GCA_029976075.1. Lineage (GTDB taxonomy): Bacteria > Pseudomonadota > Alphaproteobacteria > Rhizobiales > Pleomorphomonadaceae > Pleomorphomonas. Next base: position 37,997 of record JARKNW010000127.1, on the reverse strand, counting down.
CATTGCAGGACCTCGCCGCCAAGACGCTGCCTCCGGGCTATTCAGTTGATTATGGTGGACAATCGCGGCAGCAGATCAATGAGTCGGGCGGCTTTGTCACGACGTTCGCCTTCGCAGTGATCATCATCTTCCTGTCGCTATCCGCACTGTTCAACAGCTTCCGGGACCCGCTGGTGATCCTGGTTTCGATCCCCATGTCGCTTTGTGGTGCGCTGATCTTCATTAGTGTCGGCGTTGGGGGTGCCAGCATCAACATCTACACCCAGGTCGGACTGGTGACCCTGATGGGACTGATCAGCAAGCACGGTATCCTGATGCTGGAGGTCGCCAACGAACACCGCGCAGCGGGTAAGTCCAAGCGCGTGGCCATCGTTGAGGCGGCGGAGATCCGGCTTCGGCCGATCCTGATGACCACCGCGGCCATGGTGCTCGGCGTCGTGCCATTGATCTTGTCCTCCGGAGCCGGCGCAGCCTCTCGTTTCAACATGGGGTTGGTGATCGCCAGTGGTCTGACGATCGGCACACTGTTCACGTTGTTCGTGGTGCCTACTGCCTATGTGCTGATTGCCAAATCCGACCGACCTCGTAGCGCACATGAGGAGGTACCAAAACCTGCAACGCTCTGAGGGCTGTACACAGGGATCTCAACGATGACTTCCATCAGTCCAGCGATGTTCCAGATCATCGTTGTGGCCGTTCTGTCAGGCCTTATCGGAGCAGCCTTGGTGCTTACGATCCTTTACGGGACAGACTGGTTGGCCGGTTACCAGTATGTTTGGACGTACTGGTGCCCCGACCTGTGGCATTGTTGCTAGCCGTCCCTTCACCCCTTCACCGCCTGCCCCCAGTGAAGCGATTCCAAAGCCCTAAACTCTAGTCCTAACAGTACAGTTTCTAAGGCACAGCCTAAAAGACCGGAGGACTGCCCACCCGACAGCTCCAACGAAGGGTGATGATTACTGCACGAAGACCGCCGGATGGTGTCCGCAGGAAACAGCCGCTCCTTGCTTGACAGAGCCCGTTGTGGTCCCTACAAAAAAGTGAAACCGCTTTCACAACAAAAAATGGCGGGGAACATCGGTGCGTTTCTGGAGGGTGATCGAACCCTATATCGGTTTCCTGTTGCAGGGCTTTGCCCTGACGGTCGCCGCTTGCCTGCTCGCCATTGCCGGCGCGGTGGTGCTGGGTGCGCTGACCGCCTCGATGCGCTCATCGGGCAGCAAGCTGGTGCGCGGTATCGCCAATGTCTACGGCGACGTGTTCCGCAACGTGCCCTTCCTCGTCCAGCTGTTCTTCTTCTTCTATGGCCTGCCGGAACTCGGCATCTACATCGGTGCCTTCGAGACCGGCGTCATCGCCATGTCGATCGCCGGCGGCGCCTTCGTCTCGGATGTGATCCTGTCGGGTATCCTGACCATCGATCCCGGCGTGATCGACGCCGCCAAGGTATCGGGGCTCAGCCGGGTCAAGATCTTTACCCGCATCGTGCTGCCGATCGCCCTGCGCGTCTCGGTGCGGCCGATGGGTTCGGTACTGATCAACCTCGTGCTGACCTCGTCGATTCTGTCGACCATCACCGTCAACGAGCTGACCGGCGCCGCCAAGATCGTCGCCGCGACCACCTTCAAGCCCTTTGAGGTCTACGCGGTGCTTCTGGTGCTCTATGCCTCGCTGACGACGCTACTCTCCTTTGCAATCTCGGCGATCCACCGTCGCCTCAACCGCTTCATGATGGGGGGCTGATGCGCTACGCCGACTTCACGCCCTATGACATCGTGCTGCTGCTGCAGGGCCTTGGCGTCACCCTGGCCCTCTTCATCGGCACGACGCTGATCGGCCTAGCTATTGGCCTGCTGCTGGCCGTCGTTCATCACTATCGGATACCCGGTTGTCGGCCGGTGATCGTGCTTGTCACCGAGGCGCTCAAGAACTCGCCAGTGCTGGTGCAACTGTTCCTGGTCTTCTTCGGCATTCCGGCCTTCCTGCATATTCGCATGACACCCGTCGAGGCCGCCACGCTCACCATCAGCCTCAACACCGCAGCCTTCGCCTTCGTGGTCTTCCGCTCCGGCATCGAGTCCGTCGACCGCGACCAGATCGAGGCCGCCAAGGTGTTCGGCCTTAACCGGTCGCAGATCCTGCGCCTCGTCATCGCGCCGCAAGCCGCCGCCTTTGCCGTTGGGCCTCTGGTCGGCATTCTGGTCAACCAGTTGCAGGTGACGTCGCTCATCTCGGTCATCGGCGTGTTCGATCTGACCAAGATCGGCAATATCCTGAACCTCAGGACGTTGCAGCCGTTCATCGTCTGGGCGGTGATCGGCCTCATCTATTATCTCGCGGCGAAGGCTCTCGCCCATGCCGGCGGCCGCATCGAGGTGGCGCTCCGCAAATCCGTCAAATGGGGAGGCATCTGATGATCGTCGCCGAGAACGTCGAGAAGCGCTTCGGAGACGTCGCGGTGCTGAAGCGCGTCAATCTCCGCGTCGAGCCAGGCGAGGTGGTGACCATCCTCGGCGCCTCCGGCTCCGGCAAGTCGACGCTGATCCGCTGCATCAATGGCCTCGAGGCGCTGTCAGGCGGCAAGATCACCGTCGATGGCAACGACGTCTCGACCAAGGCCGGCCTCATTGCCGCCCGCCGCGCATCGGCCACCGTCTTCCAGCTGTTCAACCTCTATCCACACATGACGGCGCTGAGGAACATTACTCTCGCACCCATCGAAGTGTTGAAGCTGCCCAGGGCCGAAGCCGAGGCGCGCGCTCATGCCCTGCTCGACAAGGTCGGGCTGGGCGCCCATGCCGACGCCTATCCACAACAACTCTCCGGTGGTCAACGCCAGCGTGTCGGCATCTGCCGGGCGCTTGCCATGCAGCCGCGCTATCTGCTGCTCGACGAGGTGACCTCCGCGCTCGACCCGGAGATGACCGGTGATGTGTTGCGCATTCTTGCCGAGCTCGCCGCCGACGGCACGACCATGGTGTTCGTCACCCATGAGATCGAGTTTGCCCGCCACATTTCGAGTCGCATCGTCTTCCTCGAACAGGGCGAGCTGATCGTCGACCTGCCGACGGAGAAATTTTTCGCCGAAGACGGCGGCCTCGCTGTGCCACGCATCCGGCAGTTCCTATCCAAGATGAAAAAGGACTAAGCCTTGATCCTGCTTGCCAACACCGAGGCTGAGCCCGGCTTCTCCCATGCCATCGATACCCTCCTCGCCGGGGGCGTCGCTCTCGACGCGCTGGTCGAAGGTATCGGTTACGTCGAGGCGGCCCCGAGCGTGCGCTCCGTCGGCTATGGCGGCTGGCCAAACATGATCGGCGACATGGAGTGCGACGGCGCCGTTATGGATGGCACCACGCTGTCCGTCGGTTCGGTCGGTGCCGTGCCACGCACCCTGCACGTGGCCAAGCTGGCGCGCGAGGTGATGCGTCGCCTGCCGCACGTCATGCTGACCGGCGAAGGCGCTCGTCGTTTTGCAAGTGAAATCGGTTTCAGCGAAGACGACGTGCTCTATCCCGACAGCAAGCGCGTATGGCGCGAAAAGCTCGATGGATTGCTCGATGAAAAGGCGCAGGCCGCCTTTCCGAATGTGCCGCTGATCCCACTGTCCAATGCCATTACCGACCCCGAACGAGTGCGCGACACCACCGTCTTTCTCGGCATCGACGCCGGCGGCAACGCCGCTGTTGCCACCTCGACCTCCGGCTGGGCCTGGAAGTATCCTGGTCGGCTCGGTGACAGCCCGATCCCCGGCGCCGGTTTTTATGCCGACAGCCGCTATGGCGTCGCCGCCTGCACCCACACCGGCGAAATGACCATGCGCTGCGCAACTTCGCACTCGGTGGTGCAGGGACTGAAATTCGGACTTTCCCTCGATGCGGCGGTAGAGCGCGCCGCCGAGGATCTCCTCGCCCTCAAGGGTGGCTTCATCGGCGAGGTGGTCATTCATGCGCTCGACAATAAAAACAAGCATCGCGTCGTCACGCTCAGGGGCAGCAAGCCGGTCTCCTATTGGTTCTGGGAACCCGGCATGCCCGCACCCGAGCGGCGGCAATCGGAACAGCTTTGATTACAGGAGAGACATCATGCATCGGCTTCTGAAAACAACTCTTGCCGCCGCGGCCATGTGCCTCGCGCTGGCGAGCACGGCGAGCGCCGGCTCCAAGCTGCAGGAAATCCTCGATGCCGGCACCATCCGCATCGGCGTGTCGCTGGGCGGCGAGCCGATCGGCTTCCGCGATGCCCAGAACAACCCGGTCGGCTATGACGTCGACGTCGCCACAATGCTGGCCGAAAAGCTCGGTGTGAAGCCGGAGTTCACCGACGTATCGGGCGACGCCCGCGTCTCCATGCTGGTATCCAACCAGCTCGATCTGGTCGTTGCCAACACCTCGGCGACGCTGGCCCGTGCCAAGGCCGTCAGCTTCTCCATCCCCTACAACCGGGCCGGCCTTCGCATCATCGTGCAGGCCGATGCCGGCATCACCACGCTGGAAGGGCTCGCAGGCAAGAAGGTCGTGGTCGGTCGTGGCACCACGGGCGAAACCTTCCTGAAGCGCGCCGTGCCGACGGCCGAGCTGGTCTACACCGACAACTTCTCACCGGATGGCGTGCTGCTTCTGAAGCAGAAGCGCGTCGACGCCGGCATCGAGGACTCGTCGATGCTTGACTATCTCGCCACCAAGGACCCGTCGCTTGTCACCCTGCCCGGTCTTTATTCCAATGACCCGATCGGCATTGCCATCGCCCAAGGCGACCCGGAATTCCAGCGTTGGGTCGACATGTTCGTGTCCGACTACATCCAGTCGGGCGCCTATGAAGCCAATTACAAGAAGTGGTGGGGCGAGAAGGCCAATCCGCCGACGCTGACCCCGCTCTGGTAAGAAGGGCGGCGACAGTTCGCCCACGAGGACCGCAGACGCAACTCGGCGCCGATATCCATCGGCGCCGAGTTTTTTGTTCCGAGATCGCGAGGTAGCGCCGGGTCGTAGCCTCAGCCCGTACTGCGGGCCATGAAGCGGGTCGGTATTTCGAGACCGGCTGGAGGGAACTCGCCTGGCGCCTTAAGATAGGCAAGGATGCCGGCAATCAGAGCCGAGCGATCGAAGCCGACGCTGGAAATGTCATAGGCGGCGAAGTTGCCCTTATCGACTGCGTCGAAGCCATAGAGCAGGTAATCGTTGGGCGCATGCCGCCCGCCTCTCCCAAGGCTATCCTTGACGCCCATTGCCATGGAATCCGAGGTGCAGAACACGGCGTCCGGCAATTGCCCGGCGATCGTCAATGCCGCCTTGGTGCCTGACTCATAGGAGTAGTCGCCACCAATCTCGATGAGGAGACGAACGCCAGCTGCCGCGCAAGCCGACCGATAGGCCTTGATGCGCGCCTCCTCGACAAGCGAGCTTGCACGCCCGGTGACCAGCGCCGCGCTGTCGACACCCCGTCCACGAGCGTGATGTATCAGTTCGTTTATCCCCCTCTCCTCATCGATGTGAATGTGCGCGCTCTCGGCGTCGAAGCGTCCGTTCAGCATCAGCACGTTGTCGCTGTGAAAAAGGTCGCGCACCTCGCCGGCATCGGCAAAATCGGAGAACACCAGCGCGGCGTGCACGTGATAGGTTAGCGAGTTGCGCAGGAAATCGTCGATGCGCTTTGTCTTGCCAACGCGGATCAGGATCGCCTGCTTGCCAAGTGACTGGATGGCATCGAGCAGCGGATCGAACAAGTCGAGGTCGGAGAGATCGCTGAGGTAGTTGATGATGACGGCGACGAGATCGATGGACTTGGTGGCGAGACCGCGCGCCAGAGGATTCTGATGATAGCCGAGTTCGGCCGCCGCCTTCAGGACACGTTCTTTCTTCTCAAGCGACACCGGTCGACGATCCGGCGATAGGGCCCGCGAGACGATGGCTGGCGCCACACCGGCCGCGCGCGCCACGTCGGCAATCGTCGGGCGCTTGCCCTCGCGAGGCGGCTTTTCGGTCATGTCTACAAAGTCCGTTCCGGAATGAATGCAACAGCTTATCGCATGATTGGAAACAAAGTGGAAAGCATGTTGCGCCGTGTTTTCATTGGAGGCTTACCTACGACACCTCAACAAACGACCGCTAGTGGTGAACCGATATTTCACTCTTTTCTGGAATCATGCCTTCAAGACAGGAGTAGAAGCGTGATTTCCGACGGTATGTCCCGCCGACCCGACTTGCGTGCAATATCCGACCAGCTTGAGGCTGCTCGCTCGCGCATCGAAGAACGTTTCGTCGAGGGCGGCAAGGCGTTGATGGCGGCCTATGATATCGTCGCGCGCCTTCTCTCGGCCATTGACGGCATTACTGGCGCTCTCGACGATCATGCCTGCGACGAAGCGGCTGCCCGGCTGACCGCCACGTTGGAAGGCCTCACCGAGCTCGTGGAAACGAAGGCGGCTGCCGGGCAACGCCTGGCGTTGATCCTTGCCGATGGCGAAGCGATCACGCCGCGCACGCGCGACATGCAGCGCTCGCTCCGCTATCTCACCACCTGCGCCATGGAAACGCGGATCGCTGGCGCCGGCGTCACCGAGTTTGCGCAGTTTGCCGACGATGTGGACAAGTATGTCGGATCGGCTATCGGCCAAATCGACGTTTTTGCCGCCAAGGTCGGAGAGCTGAGCGGCCAGCTCGCAGCGGCTTGCTCGAATGGCAAAGGCCCCAGCCTCGAAGCTCAGGTATCTTCCGTTTCGTCCACGCTGATTGAGGCGCTGGAAGCCGTCCATAACCGACGCGCCGGTTTGAAACGACTCGCGGCAGGTACGGCCGATATCGCAAGATCGGTCCAAGAAAAGGTCGGCAAGGTTCTGTCGGCGCTCCAGGTTGGTGACGTCGCCCGGCAGCGGATCGAGCATGTCCAGGCCGGCATCGCCATTCTCATGGACGAGCTTGATCGCTGCGATTCCGAACAGCGGGCCGAAGCGCTCACTCAGGTTGCCATCCGCCTGCTTGCTGCCCAGACAGCGGCGATGATCAAGGACTTCACGGAGCAGACACGCGTGGTCGTCGCCTCCATCGAGGGTCTGGCGGGAGAGGCCGAGCGCGTTCTGACCCTGAATGGCAAGGCGGGCTGCAGCGGCGGCGAAACCATGCAGGCTATCGAAGAGGGCGTTAGCCTCACGCGAAGCGTGGTGGGCGATATCGAACGTTCTGGTGCGCTTGCGGCGGCGGCCTACGCCGCCACCAAGCAGGTGGCAACCGAGCTGCTCAGCAACATGGGCAATATCGGCAATATCCGAAGCGTCCGCGACGACATTCGTTGCCTTGCCATCAATGCCTATCTCCGCAGCAATCGCCTGGGCGCGAAAGGTCGAGCCGTCGGCGTCGTCGCGGCGGAAATGAACACCTACGCGGCGAGGCTGGGTGTCGCGGCGGAGGATATCCTGCAGCGTTTGTCGGCCATGCGGGAAAATGCCGCCGGGATCGAGACGCAGGGCGAGGATCGTCAGGTCGATATCGTGAGCGAGGTGGATGGAGCCGTCGCCACCCTGCGGGAGGCCAGTGCACGAACCAACGTCCACCTCAAGGAAGCGACGGAGAGTGGCAACGCCATAGCCGAGCGCATCGGTCACATTGCCCGCGACATCGATTTCGCCAAGGATCTCGGCGAGCATCTCGAAGCGTGTCGCCGGCTGTTTGGCAGTGAGGGGCACCTCGGTCTGGCCGAGGATGCCAAGGATCACACCAGCTTTTCCGAGCGTCTTCTCGCGGTCTATACGATGGCCGCCGAACGCGACATCCACCGCGCGATCCTGGGGGCGGGCAACGCACCTGTTGTGTCGGTCGTCGCGGCGAACGAGAGCGAAGATCTTTTCGACGACGTGTTGTTCTAGTTTCCGTCAGTCTCCAACTGGGAGATTGGCCGAAGCGCCGACATGACGGGCGTCATCCGCCCTTCTATAATCCTCCGAGGTCGAGGTGGCCCACAACGAGCCGTCTCGGGAGTTGCCCTCCGATCAGGTTGAAGGACCAGATCGGAACGTGGCTGCTCAAGAAAAAGAAACCGGATCATTCGCTCGACGACCAGATGATTGAGCCTGGTTGGCGAATGCTCCAGCGACCGGAGAGGAAAATGAAAAAGCGCCCGCTCGGCAAAACCGGCTTCGACATCGCACCGCTGGTGTTCGGTGGCAACGTCTTCGGCTGGACCATCGATGAGAAGGCCAGTTTCGACGTACTGGACGCCTTCGTTGACCACGGTTTCGATGCGATCGACACCGCCGATTCCTATTCCCGCTGGAAGCCGGGAAACCAGGGAGGCGAATCCGAGACGATCATCGGCCGCTGGCTGAAAGCCCGTCCGGGTGCCCGCGACAAGCTGAAGATCTTCACCAAGGTTGGTTCCGATCTCGGTCGCCCCGGTGAAAAGGGTCTCAGCGAGAAATGGATACTCGAGGCGATCGACCGGTCATTGTCGCGGCTGGGCATCGATCGGATCGACCTGTACTTTTCGCACTGGCCGGATGAAACGCCCTATGAAGAGACCCTCGGGGCTTACGACAAGCTGATCCATGCCGGAAAGGTGCGGGCGATCGGCGTGTCGAACGTCAACGCCGAACAGCTTGGCGCCGCGCTTGCCGTGTCGCGTGAACGGCACTTGCCCGCCTATCAGGTGCTGCAGCCCAATTACAGCCTTGCCGAACGCGCGCAGTTCGACGGTGCGTTGCGCGACCTCTGCATGCATGAGGATATCGGCGTCGTACCTTACTACAGCCTCGCCTCCGGCTTCCTGACCGGCAAATACCGCTCGACCGACAACCTCAAGGGCAGCAGTCGGGCGGGTGGCGTCGAAAAGTACATGAACGAGCGCGGTTTCCGCATTCTCGCGGCCGTCGATCAGGTCGCCGAAAGCCATCATGCCAAACCTGCCGAAGTGGCGCTTGCCTGGCTGATGGCGCGCCCGGGAGTTACCGCGCCGATTGCCAGCGCCACCAAGGTGGCACATGTCGAAAGCTTCGCACATGCCGCGACGCTTCACCTGACGCCGGCCGAAATCGAATTGCTGGGGCAGGTCAGCGCCTGATCCCCAAGCCCTGAAAGCAGTATGCCGTGGCCTGCCCACTGTGGGAGGCCACGGCGCACTCTATCGGCCCAGTTCGGCTATCGAATGGCTAGAAGTGCGCTTCTCGCATCAACGCGATACCGCGGCTGGTGCCTATCCGGCTTGCGCCTGCCTCGAGCATCGCCATGGCTTCGGCAAAGGAGCGGATGCCTCCGGATGCCTTGACGCCCATTTCCGGTCCAACCGTGCGGCGCATCAGGGCAACCGCTTCGACGGTCGCCCCCTTCTGGGTAAAACCAGTCGATGTCTTCACGAAGTCGGCGCCCGCCGCTTTGGCTGCAAGTGAGGCGGCAACGATCTCTTCATCGGTAAGGAGCGCCGTTTCCAGGATGACCTTGAGCAAGACGGGGCCGCAAGCTGCCTTGAGTGCTCTCACCTCCTCGCCAACCGGGTCGGGGCCGACACTCTTCAGTGTTCCGATGGAGATCACCATGTCCACTTCGGCGGCTCCTTCGGCGATTACCCATTCCGTCTCGCGACGCTTGAGATCGGTGGAGGTCGCGCCGAGCGGGAACCCCACCACCGAGCAGGCCTTCACCGGCGAGCCGCGCAACGCTGCGACAACACGCGGGATGTTGAGCGGATTGACGCAAACGGAGGCGAACTTCCAATGCAACGCCTCGGCACAGAACTGGTCGATGTCGGCCTCGGTGGCATCCGGACGCAAGATCGTGTGATCGATGATCGCGGCAAGCGCTGCTGGCGAGGTGATGGACATGATGCCTCCCATCCTATGCTTCAGGGCACAGACAAACTCATTTTACCGGCACAAGGCTTGCCTGATGATGAACGAAGTACCGAGGGTGCATGAACGCCGGCCTGACCGCAACGCGTTTCACCTCATTCGCAGCGGATCATGGGCCCGTCTGGGACCGAGAGCAGATCGCGCTCAGGCGGCTCCGGCATTGGCCCTGATATACTCGAGGCATGGCCCGCTCCCCAATGGCGGGGAGAACAGGTACCCTTGAAAGCGGCCGCATCCGAGATCGATGAACTTCGGCAACTGCTCGGGCTGCTCAATGCCCTCGACCACGGCCCTCAGACCGAGCGTACGGCTAAGGGAAACGATAGATCGGATCACGTGCTCGTTGAGATCTCCCTGGCTGGTGAAAGTGAGAGAGCGATCGATCTTCAACGTATCGAGCGGCAGCTCGCGCAAGTAATGCAGCGAGGTATGCCCCATGCCAAAATCATCGAGGGCGATACGAACACCGGCGTTGCGCAGGCGGAGCAAGGCTTCGAGCGCACGCACGGCCGGTACAAGCGATGTGGATTCCGTGATCTCGAGTTCCAGGAGACCGGGCCTAAGCCCCTCCTCGGCAAGAATCTCCAGAACGACACGGTCGAAGTCGGGGTTGAGCAACTGATGCGGGGATACATTGACCGAGACGATGAGGTCTGCGGGAACCGCGCCTTTCCAGGCGACGCGCTGCCGACAGGCGAGGCGCAGCACATAGTTGCCCAGTTGATCGATGAGCCCCATGTCCTCGGCCAACGCCACCGTTATCGGCGGCGGAATGGAACCGTAGACCTCGTGCTCCCAACGCAGCAGAGCCTCGACGCCGAACACCCGCCGCTCCTCGATGCAAACCTGCGGCTGATACTGCAGATAGAGCTGATTTGCCGATCTGAGGGACTCGCTGAGGTCGCTGGCCAGCGTGCCGGCAAAGCGCCCCGGCGTACCCGGCAGATCGATCAGCTTGAAGCCGCCAGCCGCCTCGTCTGACTCGGAGGCCACAAGCAGCGCATTCATGGCCTTGGCATTTTCCGCGAGCCTCAGCCGCGCCGCGATACGCACAAAGGGCAAATAGAAAAAGGTGCCGATGGCCAGCGATATGAGCTGCAATATGAGACCGGACGAAGAACCGGTGGCCAGATAGCCATTCAAAAGAGGCGGCATCGTCCAGGGAACGGCATGTTCCAAGACAGGCACCAAGCCGACAGCTGTCGCGAAATAGCCGAGCAGCGACAGGGCGACCGGCGTGAGGATGAAGGGAACGACGTAAATCGGATTGAGGATCACCGGCAGACCGAACAGCAGGGGCTCGTTGACGTTGACGAGCGCCGGCAACAGCGACAGCCATGCGAGACGACGGATTGACGGCTCCCGGTCGGCAAACAGCAAGGCGACGATCAGGCAGAGTGTCGAGCCGGCTCCGCCAAACGCCGAATAGACAGAAAAGAAATTCATCGTGACGACGTGGGGTGTCCCTCCCCCACTGGCAGCAGCCTCGCCTGCCGACGTGACGATCTGGTGCAAGGCCGGTCCCAGCATGTTGGCGCCGTGCCCACCGAGGAACCAGATCACCTGGCTCAACATCGAATAGGTTGCGACGATCAGCGCCGATGGTTCGGCACCAACGAACGGGGCGGATATGAGGGACGATAAAGCTGTCGTCAGATCTGGTCCGCCAAGTTCGAGCTGGGCCTGCCGTATCATGGCGAAGACGGCGATCGTGGCCACGGCGGCCGGCAATATCGAGAAGAGATCGCCCACCAACGGATCGGCCCCAAAACCGCGCAGACGGAACCGAAACTGTGGACGCCTGGCAAGAAACAGAAACAGGCAACTGGAGCCGATAGCGACGGCCAAGGCCGCAGGCAAGCCATGGGTCGACGATAATGCATCCCTCCAGCGATCAATGGTGTCGGGAGCAACCAGGATGAAAAAACACGACAGCGCTACCATTGAGGCACTGGCCGGATTGACCGGATAGCGGTCGCTCTTTGCTCCTGTCAGGGTGGCGAAGGAATAGGGAAACCCCAACACTGCGACCAGCGCAACAAGCCCAAAAGTACCCTCGATCGTGGTGCTGCAGATGGAACGTACCGCTTCGGAGACCTGGGTGGGCAGATCGTCCGCGAGCGACAAGGAAACAAGTACATTGATGAAATGGGCGAAGGCGCCAACCATTACGAGCGGCAATGACAAGAGCAGAGCCCGCCGGAGAGCCGTCATAAGCGGCAGGGCAGCAAAGCGCCCCACGATATCAATCAAGGACAAGGATTCTCGGCGAAGGCGCCAAGTATTATCGGTTTCGGGAACAGCCGACACGGATACTGTCCCGGGACTTGGTTCCGATGATCGTGCGTGAGGATCATCTGCGATCGGCTCATCTGTCATGGCTATCGCCTACCTGTTACCCTATTGCTGTCAGACTTGGCCGACAGCTGCGCAGGGCGGCATCCTTGACCAAAATCCTTGCCGAAATAGTGAATAGGTAGTCGAAGGGGGGTATTGTTCAACGAAAACGAGCAATCCGATGATGGCCTGGCTGTCTAGGCCCGAGGCCAAAATCAAGCTGCAAAGCAAGAGCGTCATTTTCCGGAGAAATGCGCCATTTGAGCGAGCGTTTTGCCGCGGTGGAAATATCTTTCCCCGCATCCCCTTGGCGCAAAACGGCGTTCCACCGGAAGGCGTAGACGTCTTAACGACAATCCAGATAACAAAGATTTTGATGAGATATTGATGTTAAGGTTATTGAGAGGTTGCCGCCTTAGCCATTAAATGCACTGTAGCGCTCGCATCGGCGCCATATTATTAACGTATGGTTGACTGAAAAAGCTGTACGGGCCGGTGTTTGGATATTGGGCTCGCTCAGTTGGTCGGATGCGGCGGCGTTATACTGTCGGCGTGCCGGCCATCACGCCCGGTGTCGGGAAAGGTGGAGACGCGACATGTCCGGCGGAGCAGATATGTTCAAAGTCTTGAGCCAGACGGAAGACGTTGGGCCGCTGATTGCCGATACGCGTCCGGCGATGGTGGTTGAGCGGACCGGAAGCCGGTTGCTCTGGGCCAATGCTGCCGGTGCGGCCTTCTTCGGCGTTGCAACGGTCGAAAAGCTGGCCGGATTGCGCTTCTCTCCGGCCTCCCCCTTCGCTCGCCGTATCAGCACGTTGGACGATACTCTGGCGAGCGGCCAGGATCGGATCGAACGACTGCCATTGCAGCGCGGCTTGTTGCCGCGACCAACCGTCTGCAAGGCGAGCCGGGTCGTGGTTGATGGCACAAAGGCCGTTCTGCTGACCATTATCGATGGCACGGGCTCGCTCGCCGGAGACCCGGTCGGCGCCTTTGCGGCCCTGGCCGCCACGGCGCCCGCCGAAGTTGTGCCCGAGTCCAGCCAGGATGCCGATGTCGCACCGAAGGACACGTCCCCCGAGACCGCAGAGATAGCCGAACCAGCACCCGAAGCTGACACCGCCGAATGGAGCGAGGCTGAGTCTGAGAGCGCTCCGTCCGAGCCTTTTGCTGAGAGCAATGAAGCCGTTGCCTGCTTGGCAGAACCCCTGGTTCCAGAGATGACCGGCGAGACGCCAGAACAGGTATCTGAGGCCAGCGCGAGCACCATCGCAGATGAAGCCCCCACCAAACTGAGCGCGGACACCGAAGAGGTCGTGGAGGAGCTGGTTTTCGCCGAGCCTGTTGAGGGCATCCTCCCGGAATCGGTCGATGACGAGGAGGCCGGCGCTGAAGTCGAATCATTCCAAGCGGCGGAGACTTTGCCTGTTGCAGGGGGAGCACCTGCCGAACCGATCATAGACGTTGGGACACCCCCATCCGAGGCGTCGGAAGAACAACAAGCGCCTGTTACATCGGCATTCGCGTTTCCCGACCATGGTCGGGCTGTGCGTTTCGTCTTCGAGCTGGACCCACTGTTGGCCTTCACCTTCGTTTCGGCTGACCTCGCCACGACGGTCGGCCCTGCAATGGCGGATATTCTCGGCCGCACATGGGCCGAGGTCGCCAGTCGGCTCGAGTTTGATCCGGCAGGACGAATTGCCGAAGCGTTGGGTCACCGGGACACATTCACCGGCCTGACCGTCGACTGGCCAGTCGAGGGGCAGAGCCTGCGGGTTCCTGCCGATCTGGCCGGCATGCCCGTCTTCGGCCGCGAGCGGTCCTTCCGGGGCTATCGCGGGTTCGGCGTGCTGAAGACTGGCGCGGCCTTCGAGGCACCGGTTCCCGTGAAGCCCATCGCCGCTTCGGAACCGGAAGAGTCCCAGCCGCTTCCGCCGATTGGCGCTAGCGAACCTGAAAGCACCTTCGTCGAGACCACCGAGAGCGTCATATCCGGGGATGCGAACGTAGTTGCCTCTGATGCATTCTCCGAGAGCAGCGACGACGTGCCAGTAACGGGCAACGCCGCGCGCGCAGATGCGTCGCGGCAGATCGAGAACGCAACGGGTGGCGAACCCGACGTCCAACCGGTGGAGCTGGATGAGCTTGATGCAACCGATGTTGCCGAACAAGGCTCGGTTTCCCTGCCGGCCGAAGCCGAGGTTCCGAGTGGAACCGACGCTCTGGGTGATACCGAGGTTCTGGATGACGCCGTCGAAGCCATAGCGCCAATCCACACTGATGACCGCAACAACCTTGATAATGAAGCTGCCGCCGAAGATGTGACCGTCGGCCCGCCCGCAGAACCCGCCACGGGCACGTTCGAGGCGATCGAGGGCGATGGTCTCGCCGAACCGGTGTCTTCTGCGGAAGAGACCGAGGATGCCGCCCCCCCGACGGTGGCGGCCGTGGAAGACGAAATCGCCGAAAGCGATGCGGTGTTGCGTGATGAGGCGGCGGCCGAGACGGATACGTTGCCTGAGCCGCTGCCTATCGTTACACCACCGGGAGATGAAGGCTCAGCGGACGCCGACGATTCCGAGCCGCCCGTCTCACCGGTCACCGACGTCACCTCCTCCCCGGTTTCCGCTGTCCGCACCACTTTGGCGAGCCTTTCCGGCGACAAGGCTAACGCGCTTTCCAAGCCAGAGCGCGATGCCTTCGACAAGATTGCCGAAGCCTTGGCCGATGCTTTCGGGCCACGCCTCCTCGGGGAGCCGACGGACAGGACCGTTGTCCCGCAGATGCCCGCCGGCGTCCGCAAGACAGAGGAACCGGCAGAGGCCGGCCCGACCATCGACATCGCCCTTCTGGACAAGTTGCCGGTGGCGCTCGCGATCCTGAAGGGCGGCGACATCATTCATGCCAACAGGGCATTCCTTGACCTTTGTGGATACGCCGACGTTGCCTCGATTGATGCGGACGGCGGGTTTGCACAAGTCTTCGAAGGAGCCGCGCTCAATCGCGATGCGGCCATCCCGGCCATCCGGCGGCGCGACGGCGTCGAGATCCCGGTTTCGGCGAAACTGCATTCGCTTCCTCTGGGCGGAGGGATTGCCTCGCTGCTGGTGGTACAGGAAACGGTTGCCGCCACCAGTCGCGATCGCCTGGCTATCGCCGAGCAACGGGCCGAGGACTTGGAGGCCATTCTCGATACGGCCACCGATGGCGTCTTGGTACTCGATCACAAGGGTTTGGTGATCGGCGCGAACAAGTCCGCAGAAGCGTTGTTCGGCAACGAGCGTTCTCACATGATCGGCATGGCCTTCGTCGACCTGCTGGCGCCGGAAAGCCACCGTTCTGCCCTCGACTATCTCGACGGCCTCGGACGCAATGCGCTGTCCAGCGTTCTCAATGACGGACGAGAGGTGATCGGCCGGGTGGATGGAGGTGGGCTGGTTCCGCTGTTCATGACCGTGGGGCGGGTCTCGACCACCAAGTTCTGCGCTGTGCTGCGTGACATCACCCAGTGGAAACGGGCTGAAGAAGAACTGACGTCAGCCAAGAAGGCGGCGGAGAACGCCTCGTCGCAAAAATCCGATTTCCTGGCGAAGATGAGCCACGAGATTCGTACGCCGCTCAACGCCATCATCGGGTTCTCCGAGGTGATGATGGAGGAGCGCTTCGGTCCGGTCGGCAACGATCGCTACAAGGAATATCTGCGCGACATCCATGTGTCGGGCACGCATATCATGAGCCTGGTCAACGACCTCCTCGATCTTTCGAAGATCGAAGCCGGCAAGCTCGAGCTGACATTCGAGGCGGTCGGCCTCAACGACGTCGTCCGGGAATGCGCCGCACTGATGCAGCCGCAGGCCAACCGTGAGCGGATCATCATTCGGACGTCGTTATCCTCAAGCCTGCCCCCGGTCGTGGCCGACAATCGAAGCCTCCGGCAGATCATTCTGAATCTTCTTTCCAATGCCGTGAAGTTCAACTCGGCTGGTGGACAGGTGATCATCTCGACGCTCTATGAGGAATCCGGCGAGGTGGTGCTTCGCGTGCGCGACACCGGTCAGGGCATGAGCGAAGGGGACATCGTCAAGGCGATGGAGCCGTTCCGCCAACTGTCGACGTCACGGACTGGCGGCGGCACCGGCCTCGGCTTGCCGCTCACCAAGGCGCTGGTCGAAGCCAATCGTGCCTCTTTCCAGATCGACTCCTCACTCGGTCAAGGAACGATGATCCAGATCACGTTCCCCTCGACGCGTGTGCTCGCCGAGTAAGACAGTCGCAGATTTTTGAAACGGCGGCACCCGGCGGACATCTCCGCCGGGTGTTTGTTTACGCAAAGATCGTAGATTGGAGACAAGCGGGCAGCATTGCGCCAGCCGCTCGCCAGGTCTGTGACGACGGCCACGGGTTTCCACGTGCTTGAAAATGAAGTTGAGAATGATTATCAACTAAGCGTGCCGCCGAGGATGTCTTTCCTCCTCAGATGAACGGCAATGCGGAGAGCGACAGGCGCCGCCAATGGTGCGCCCCGGAGTTCATCGATGATCGTCTGTCACTGCAATGTTCTGACCGTCGAAGACATCCAGGGAGCCGTCGACGAACTTCTGACCGAGATGCCTCTGCGCGTCATCACGCCAGGCCTCGTCTACCGCCGCCTGGGAACACGCGGTCGCTGCTGCGGTTGCTTCCCGCTCGCCATCGACGTCATCAATGCGCATATCGAGAAGCGTCTTGCCACGGACGATCTGGCCGAACGTCGGCAGCAGATCGTCGAACAGCAACGTGCCTATCGCGACAATCTGGCAAAGCATCGTTGCCCCCCGATCGCCGCCGATGCCTGAGCATCAGCAACGACCGGATTGATTGACGCCTGGGGCAGACGGATCAGTCCACCTTGTCGGTGCTGTCCGCGTTGAGCTGGATGTAGGCTGCCTCGCCGATCTTGTCATAAAGCGATATCTGCGACTCCAGGAAGTCGATATGCCCCTCCTCATCCTTCAGGAGATCGGTGAATAGCTCCATCGACACATAGTCGCCTTCCTCGGCGCAAAGCAGCCGCGAGGCGCGATAGGAGTTGCGGGCATCAATCTCCCCCGCAAGATCGGCCTCAAGGATTTCGCGGACGGTCTGGCCGATGCGAAGCGGCGGAATGGTCTGGAGATTGGGGTGCCCTTCGAGGAAAATGATGCGGGAAATCAGCCGGTCGGCATGATGCATTTCCTCGACGGATTCCTCGCGTTCCTTCTTGGCAAACTTGGTGACGCCCATATCCTCAAGGAGTCGGTAATGAAGCCAGTACTGGTTGACTGCGCCGAGCTCCAGGAAAAGCGCCTCGTTGAGCCGCGCAATGACCTTCTCATTCCCACGCATGAAAACCTCCTTGGTTAGAATTCTTCTAACTTACGGTAAGTCGGAAGAAATGCAAGCTGTCTTCACGTGGGGCGCGCCCGTCCGGCTCACCCAGGTTCAATCTAGAAGCAATTGGCTCGCGGTCGCAATTAACCCGAGGTCGGTGTCGTGCGCATGCGACTTGGCTTCCACGCTCCACCAAGCGGGGAAGCATAGGGCGATTTTCCCTGGAGTCAGCGTTCAACCGGCGAGAAAAACCGCCCGCTCGGCCTTTTCCTTTTCCACCTGCGAGCGGTGCGACATGACGGACGCCACGATGACGCCGATGGCGATGACCGAAATCAGGATGGTGGAGATGGCGTTGATTTCAGGCGTCACTCCAAGCCGAACCATCGAATAGATCTTGATCGGCAACGTGGTGGCGCCAGGGCCGGTATTGAACGACGCGATCACAAGGTCGTCGAGCGACAGGGTGAAGGCCAGCATCCAGCCGGCAACAACGCCGGGCAGGATCAACGGCAAGGTAATCAGGAAGAAGGTCTTCACCGGAGGGCAGCCGAGATCGAGCGCCGCCTCTTCCAGGCTGCGATCGAGCGTGACGAGACGTGACTGAACCACCACCGCAACGAAGCACATGGTGAGCGTCGTGTGTGCGATGACCACTGTCCAAAAGCCGCGATCGAAGCCAATGGCGACGAACAGCAGCAGGAGCGAAAGGCCGGTGATCACTTCCGGCATGACAAGCGGCGCGTAGACCATGCCGGAGAACAAGGCGCGCCCATGGAACTTGCGATACCGATCGAGGACCAATGCCGCCATGGTGCCAAGCACGGTAGCAAACGAGGCCGAGAGTATGCCGACGCGGATGGTCACCCACGCAGCGTCGATGATCGCCTCGTCATGCAGGAGTTCGACATACCAGCGCGTCGAAAGGCCGCCCCAGACCGTCACCAGCTTCGATGCGTTGAAGGAATAGACCACAAGGATGAGGATCGGCACGTAGAGAAACGCAAAGCCCAGTACCAGCGAGGTTACGTTGAACCAGCTCGTCGTCTTGTTCATGGCGCTCCCCTCAGGCCTTCTTCTGCTGGTTCTGGAAGATGACGATCGGCACCACCAGGATGATCAAGAGCACGACCGCCACCGCCGAAGAGACCGGCCAATCGCGATTGTTGAAGAACTCCGCCCATAGCGTCTTGCCGATCATCAACGTCTCGGAGCCGCCCAGCAGGTCAGGAATGACGAATTCGCCGACGATCGGGATGAAGCACAGGAAACAGCCAGCGATGACGCCGGGAAGCGATAGCGGAAAAGTGATCACCCAGAAGGACTTGGTTGGCGGACAACCCAAGTCGGCCGCCGCCTCCAGAAGCGTCGCATCCAGCTTCTCGAGTGCCGCGTAGAGCGGCAGCACCATGAACGGCAGGTAGGAATATACGATGCCGATGAAGACAGCCGTTTCCGTATTGTAGACGTGGATCTGCTGGTCCGGCCCGAGGATGCCGAGCCCTTGCAAGGCAATGGTAATCAGGCCCTCCGGCTTCAGAATGCCGATCCATGCGTAGACTCGGATCAGGAAGCTGGTCCAGAAGGGCAGGATCACCGCCATGACCAGGGCGTTTCGCACGCTTTTGGGCGCCCGCGCCATCCCGTAGGCAATCGGATAGCCAACGATGAGCAGCAGCACCGTCGAAACGAGTGCAATCCTGAGACTGGAAAGGTAGGCCGAGTAATAAAGCGGATCCTCTGTGAGAAAGACGTAATTGTCGAGAGAGAAATCCGACAGCTTCGACCAGAACTCGCCGAGCGCGTTGATCACCGGCGTATACGGCGGCATGGCAATCGCCGTCTGCGACATCGAGATCTTGAAGATGATCAGAAACGGCGCAAGGAAAAACAGCAGACTCCAGACATAGGGAACCGCGACCAGCGCCCACTTGGCGACAAAAGGCCTCAATCCTTGCGTCCCGCGCTCCGCCATGGCCGTTCCCTCAGTTCAGCAGGATGACGCCGGCGTCAGCCGGCCATGTCAGGAACACCTTGTCTTCCCAGGTGATCGGACGCTCCACGATGCGCGTCAGGTTGGCGACGGTCGCCTTGACGATGGAGCCCCCCGCGAGGCGCACGCGATAGACCGAAATGTCACCGAGATAGCCGATATCCCACACTTCGCCGGAGAGCACGTTGGGCGTGCCGGCGGGTGGCGCTTCGAGCGAAATCTGAACCTTCTCAGGGCGAATGGCGAAACCAGCCTCGGCACCGACCGTGACGGAGTCCGCTCCGGTCTCGGCGATGATCGTGGCATCGACACCGGCGCAATTGAGCGTTGCGACCCCATTGTCCACGGCCGACACGGTGCCATCGATCAAGTTGATATCGCCTACGAAATCGGCAACGTATCGCGTGGCTGGCTGCTCATAGATCTCCGAGGCAGTGCCGATCTGGGCAATGACACCGTGATTCATGACGGCGATGCGATCGGAGACCGTCATCGCCTCTTCCTGATCGTGGGTGACGATCAGGAAGGTCATGCCGAGCTCGACCTGGATATCCATCAGTTCGAACTGGGTCTCCTCGCGCAGCTTCCTGTCGAGCGCGCCGAGCGGTTCATCGAGCAGTAGCACCTTGGGGCGCTTGGCGAGCGAGCGGGCAAGCGCCACGCGCTGGCGCTGTCCACCGGAAAGCTGATGCGGCTTGCGCTTGGCGAACTTCTCGAGCTTCACCAACTCGAGCATCTCGGCGACGCGCGTGTTGATGCTGGAGGTGTCCATGCCTTCCTGCTTGAGGCCGAAGGCGATGTTGCCCTCCACCGTCATATGCGGAAAGAGCGCATAGGACTGAAACATCATGTTGACCGGCCGCTTGTAGGGCGGAATGCCGGACAGGTCCTTGCCATCGAGGAGGATACGTCCCTCGGTCGGCTGTTCGAAGCCGGCGAGCATGCGCATCAACGTCGTCTTGCCACAGCCCGACGGGCCCAGGAGGGCAAAGAACTCGCGCTCGTAGATGTCGAGCGTGAGATTGTCGACTGCCGTGAAATCACCGAAGCGCTTGGTGACGTTCTCAAAGCGGATGAACGGCTTGAGCGCCGGATCGTCCCAGGGAGCAAACTTGCGCTTGATCGGCCCAACCGCCTCGATCATCTTAGGAACCCTCGTTTCCATCAAGCCTGACGTGCCACCACAACCCGCCACATGCAAGCACCCGGCCAGATGACCGGGTGCTTTTCGACAGTTCCGTGCCAAATGGCGCTTACATGCCCGTCTTGACCGACGTCCAGACGCGAGTCAGCACGCGCTGTGACTTGGCATCATAGGGCGTCGTGGAGAACAGGTTGCCCAGCGTTTCCTTGTCGGGATAGATCGAGGTGTCCGACAGGATTTCCGGATCGACAAACTTCTGGGATGCGAGGTTGCCATTGGCATAGGCGACGTAATTGGTCGACTTGGCAATGACGTCCGGCTTCATCATGAAGTTCATGAAGGCATGGGCGGCGGCGGGGTTCGGGGCATCCTTGGGGATCGCCATGATGTCGAACCACATGTTGGCGCCTTCCTTCGGGATGACGTACTTGATGGTCACGCCGTTCTTGGCGTCCTTCGCCCGGTTGCGCGCCTGCAGGATGTCGCCGGAATAGCCGACGGCAACGCAGATATCGCCATTGGCGAGCGCGTTGATGTACTCCGACGAATGGAACTTCTGAACGTAAGGCTTGACCGAGGCAAGCAGCTTGCCAGCCGCTTCGATATCGGCCGCATTCTTGGAATCAGGGTTTTTGCCCAGATACTTGAGCGCTGCGGGAATCAGTTCCTCAGAGGCATCCAGGAACTGCACGCCGCAATCCTTGAACTTCGAGATGATCTCGGGCTTGAACACCATGTCCCAGCTGTTGACCGGCGCGTCGGGCATGATCGCCTTGATCTTCTCGACGTTGTAGCCGATGCCGGTGGTGCCCCACATGTAGTCGACACCGTACTGGTTGCCCGGGTCGTATTCGGCAACACGGCTCATCACCTCGGGCCACATGTTGGTGAGGTTGGGCAGCTTGGACTTGTCGAGCGGCTGGTAGACACCAGCGGCGATCTGGCGGGCGAGGAACGGTCCGGTCGTCACCACCACGTCGTAACCAGATCCACCAGCAAGCATCTTGGTTTCAACGATGTCCTGGTTGTCGAACACGTCGTAGACGACCTTGATGCCGGTCTCCTTTGTGAACTCCTGCAGAACGGACTCGTCGATATAGTCCGACCAGTTGTAGACGTTGACAACCTTATCCTCGGCCACTGCACCCGTCGCGAGCGCGACCGTCAGCGCGGCGGCACCCAGAAGACGCTGTCTCACCATTTTCGTCATGCTCCCTGTCCCCTGTCACGACCGCCCCTTGGTCTCCGCAATTGCGAAGCCGGCGGGGTCGGTCCAGGCTCCGGCGCTTTTCCCGTAGGGCCACCGGAGAATCCGGCGTTCTACGCACACGGCGGTCGGGCGCATTTATGCACAGCGGAGGAGGGACGACAACTGGTCGCTGCCTATTTTCTGGCACGTGGCATTTTCTCACCACTCCGTCTGCCGCTCCCGGCTAAAATGCAATTGCGTAGTCCGGAAAATGTCATCACAAATGAATGGTCTGCATTTTCCGAAACACAAAGGCGTGCGTTCGGACGGGCGGGATGGAAGAGGCTCCCGCCTTCGCGCGCCAGCAACGAAAGAAAGCAATCATGAGTCTGATTTCGACCGAACCCAAGGACGCGCCGAGGGTCGGCGAACCTAAGCCGGAGCGGGGCGTCGAGACGCTCGCCGAAGCAAAAACCTGGCTCAAGGAGCGAGGCATCGAAGACATCGAATGCATCACGCCGGATCTTGCCGGCGTTGCTCGCGGCAAACTGATGCCAGCCGACAAGTTTTTCTCCTCGACAGTCATGGCCATGCCTTCGTCCGTATTCACCACGACCATCACGGGTGAGTACCCCGAGGAGGACGACACCTTTCAGCACGATCCCTCGGATGGTGATGTGTTCCTGAAGCCGGACTTCTCGACGCTCACCGCCGTCCCCTGGGCGTCGGAACCGACCGCCCAGATCATTCACGACGCATTTCATCGCGATGGCCGCGCCTTCGATCTCGGACCACGCCAGATCCTGAGGCGGATCGTCGGCCTTTACGAACGCGAGGGCATGCGGGCTGTGGTGGCGCCGGAAATCGAGTTCTACCTCGTCAAGCAGAACCTTGACCCCGATTATCCGCTCGAACCGCCGATCGGCCGTTCCGGCCGCGCCGAAGCGAGCCGGCAGTCCTATTCTATTCAACACGTCAATGAGTTCGACGATCTGTTCGACGACATTTACGAGTTCTCTGAAAAGCAAGGTCTCGAGATCGACACCCTGATCCACGAGGAAGGCGCGGCGCAGATGGAGATCAATCTCCGTCATGGCGACCCGCTCGCCCTTGGCGACCAGGTATTCACCTTCAAGAGGACGATCCGCGAGGCAGCACTTCGGCACAACATGTACGCCACCTTCATGGCCAAGCCGATGAGCCGCGAGCCTGGCTCGGCCATGCACATTCACCAGTCGGTGGTGGATATCGAGACCGGGCGCAACATTTTCTCCGATGACGAAGGCAATCCCACTCCGGCCTTCTTCTCGTTCATCGCCGGGCTCCAGAAATATCTGCCGGCGGTGATGTGCATCCTCGCGCCCTACGTCAACTCTTTCCGGCGGCTGACACGTGGCACCGCGGCACCGATCAACGTGCATTGGGGCTACGACAATCGAACCGTAGGCATCCGCGTGCCCAACTCCGGGCCCGGCTCGCGACGCGTCGAAAACAGGGTGCCATCGTCCGACGCCAACCCCTATCTTGCCATCGCCGCCTCGCTCGCCTGCGGCCTTCTCGGAATGCAGCAACGCCTCTCGCCCGAAGAGCCGATTCCGGGATCGGCCCGTGACCTGCCATTCGGCCTGCCACGCGGCCTTCTGGAGGCACTGGCGTTGTTCGAAGACAGCGGCGATCTCGCCGACGTCTTCGGCCCGCGTTTCATGGCCACTTACCGGGCGATCAAGCAGCAGGAATACGAGACCTTCATGAACGTGATCTCAAGTTGGGAACGACAACACCTCCTGCTGGCCGTCTGAGGCGACCGCGAGCGCGTAGAGGTACAAGCGATTAGACGCTTGAGCGCCGGCATCGCTGTCCCGCCTCTTTGATGCAGGTGCCGGCGTCCCTACCAGGGGCGCCGGCACCGCTCCTGATGGCCGCCAAGCGGCCGCCTTCTTTCCGAGGCTTTCATGCTCATTCACAACACCTATCCGACCGATCATTATCGCGCCCTCGACGCGGCGCATCATCTGCATCCGTTTTCGGATACACGCTCGCTCAACGCCAGCGGTGTCCGGGTCATCGTCAAGGGTGAGGGAGTCTGGCTGACCGACAGCGACGGCAACCGCATCCTCGACGGCATGTCGGGCCTGTGGTGCGTCAACATCGGCCATGGCCGGCCGGAAATTGCTGAGGCTGTCCAAAAGCAGATGGCCGAGATTTCCTATTACAACACCTTCTTCAAGACGACGCATCCGCCGGCGGTCGAACTTGCCGCCCTTATTGCGGAGGTCACGCCGGAAGGCTTCAACCGCGTGTTCTTCTGCGGATCGGGGTCGGAGGCCAACGACACCGTGCTCCGCATGACGCGTACCTACTGGGCGACGCTGGGCAAGCCGGAAAAGCAGGTGATCATTGCTCGCCGCAATGGCTACCATGGCTCGACGATCGGCGGCGCCTCGCTCAGCGGCATGGCGCCCATGCATGCCCAGGGCGGATTACCCATACCGGGCATCCACCATATCGGCCAGCCGTACTGGTTCGACGAGGGGGGCGACCTTTCTCCTGCAGAGTTCGGCCTGAAAGCGGCGCGTGAGCTCGAGGCGGCCATAGACGCGATCGGCGAAAGCAAGGTGGCCGCCTTTATTGCCGAGCCGATCCAGGGAGCCGGCGGGGTCATTATCCCGCCGGAGACCTATTGGCCGGAAGTCGCCCGCATCTGCCGCGAGCGTGATATCCTGTTCGTCTCCGATGAAGTGATCTGCGGCTTCGGCCGTCTGGGGACGTGGTTCGGTGCGGAGCACTTCGGCACCAAGCCCGACCTGATGCCGGTCGCCAAGGGACTTTCCTCAGGCTACCTGCCAATCGGCGGTGTCCTGGTCTCCGACAAGGTCGCCGGCGTGATCGAGGACACTGGCGAGTTCAACCACGGTTTCACCTATTCGGCGCACCCCGTCTGCGCGGCAGCAGCTATCGCCAATCTCAAAATCCTGCGTGAGGAAAAGCTGGTGGAGCGTGTCCGCGACGACATCGGTCCCTATCTTCGCGAGCGTTGGCTGAAGCTCGCCGACCATCCACTGGTGGGCGAAGCACGCATGACGGGCCTCATGGGCGCCTTGGAACTTGTTCCGGCCAAGCCGTCGCATAGGCGATTTGCAGGAGACGGCCAGATCGGCCTCCGCTGCCGGGAGCACTCCTTCCGGAACGGTCTCGTCATGCGTCATGTCCATGACAGCATGGTGATCGCACCACCCTTCGTGCTCAGCCACGAGGAGGCGGACGAGTTGATCCGCCTCGCCACCCTGACGCTCGACATGACCCACGCCGACCTCAAGCGCGACGGCCTGATGGGCTGACCTGCCCATGGCTTGGGCGACCGATGTCGCCCTTGCCCAACTTTCGGATTCCGTAGTGGCAAACGTTTCGTTTAGGGTGCGGCGGACAAAACGCGGACGACGCTGAGGCGACGCGGGAGGACGGCCCCGTGGCGCAGGTTGACCGACCCTTCACTTCCGTCCGGGGGCGTGGCCTCCGGCAGATAAGACCATAGAGATCGGACTCATATGTTCTCCGCGCCGACCTTCATGCCCGCAGAGGGGCGAGCCCCGCATGTTACCTCCTGGTACGCCGATTCAGTCGGCGACATTCCAACCTATCCCGCACTGAGGGGCCACTGCCGGGCCGACGTGGCTATCGTCGGGGGAGGCTACACCGGGCTTTCCGCCGCGTTATCGCTATCGAAGGCTGGCTATCGAGTCGTCCTGTTCGAGGCCAACAAGATCGGCTGGGGGGCGTCCGGCCGCAATGGCGGCCAGATCCATCCGGGCCAAAGGCAAGACCCCGACTGGCTGGAGGCAAGGATCGGCGAAGGGCCGACGCGCGATCTGCTGCGGCTCGCCGATGAGGCGCGCGCGCACCTCGAGCGGCTGATCGCCGAGAACGCCATCGACTGCGATTTCCGGCCCGGCCTCATTCATACCGTCCACAAACCACGCTGGGTAGAAGCGGAAAAGCGCCACGTCGACCACATTCGCAACAAGTGGGGCATCGAGCGTCAGTTTCTCGACCGGGACGAGACGGCTCGGCGGATCGGTACCGACGTCTATCACGCCGGCAGCTTCGACCCGCTGGGCGGCAAGCTGCATCCGCTGAAGTTCGCCCTCGGTCTAGCCAAGGCGGCGGTTACCGCTGGCGCCACGCTCTATGAGGACAGTCGGGTCACTGAAATCCGCCATGCTTCCAAGCCCATCGTCGTCACCGCCGATGGCGAGGCGATGGTCGATACGGTGATCATCGCCGGTAACGGATACCTTGGCGGTCTCGACGCCGAGACCGACGCCCGCGTGCTGCCGATCAACAACTTCGTGGTTGCCACCGAGCCCCTCGACGAAGTGCTGATCCCAGGCGAAGAGGCGGTAAGCGACAGTCGGTTCGTGGTCTACTACTGGCATCAGACACCGGACCGGCGCCTGGTATTCGGCGGCGGCGAGACCTACAGCCACGCATTCCCCGAGGACATTGCCGCTTTCGTCCGGCCGCATCTCGCACGCGTCTATCCAAAGCTCGGCAATGCGGCGATCAGCCATGCTTGGGGCGGCACGCTTGGCATCACCTTCAACCGCATGCCATTCATCCGCCGCCCGAAGCCCAACGTCTTCATCGCCGCCGGCTATTCGGGACAGGGCGTTATGCTGGCTCCCTTCGTCGGCCACGTGATTGCCCAGGCGGTCGGCGGCGCCATGGAGCGGTTCGACGTGTTCGCCAAGGTGCCGGTGCTCCCCTTCCCCGGCGGCTCGCTGTTGCGCTGGCCGACCCTGGTCGCCGCCATGACCTGGTTCAAGTTGCTCGACAGCATTTAGTGCCGGACAATGTCTGTTTTGCGCGGTTAGTAATCTATCTACTTTGTAGTCTTTCAATAATTCGGCGGCGGCGGGTCATTTTTTCCGCTGTCGCCGTAGTTTTTGAAACGGAGGCGCAGGCTCTTGTCGCGGCGATCGACTATGTCTTCAGTCAGGATCGCCACTTTCTGCAGCCCGAGCGCCCATGCCCGAGATTCTGACCGCCAATCGACTTTACGACGGAGACGTCGTCTATCGCACTGTTGCCGGCGACTGGGTCGCCGACGTTGACGCCGCCGAGTTGATCGAGACCGCCGATCGGCTCGCCGCTGCAGAAGCCGCCGCCCAGGCCGACGTCAAGGCTTCCAAGATACTCGACGTCGTAACCGTCCCGGTGGACGTCAAGGACGGTCATATCGTGCCCAAGCGGCTCCGCGAGCGGATCCGGGCTTTTGGCCCCACGGTCAAATCCGACCACCGGTCGAATGCCATCTGACGAAGGAGGCCGCCATGTATCGCTATGACGAGTTCGACGCCACCTTCGTGCGACAGCGCGTCGCCCAGTTCTCCGACCAGGTGGAGCGGCGACTGAAGGGCGAGATCACCGAAGACGAGTTCAAGCCGCTGCGGCTGATGAACGGTGTTTACTTGCAGCTTCATGCCTACATGCTGCGCATTGCTGTTCCCTACGGCACGCTGTCGTCGACCCAGATGCGCCGCCTCGCCCGCATCGCTCGCACCTATGACAAGGGCTACGGCCACTTCACCACTCGCCAGAACATCCAGTTCAACTGGCCGGCGCTCAAGGACGTGCCGACCATTCTGTCCGAACTGGCCGAAGTGGAAATGCATGCCATTCAGACGTCGGGCAACTGCATCCGCAACGTCACCGCCGACCATTTCGCCGGCGCCGCCTTCGACGAGGCCGACGATCCCCGCCCCTATGCGGAAATCCTTCGCCAATGGTCGTCCCTGCACCCGGAATTCTCGTTCCTGCCGCGCAAGTTCAAGATCGCGGTGACGGGCGCCGCCCACGACCGGGCAGCCATCCGCCTGCACGACATCGGCCTCGAAGTGAAGCGAGGCGAGAACGGCGTAATTGGCTTTGCCGTCTACGTCGGCGGAGGCCAGGGCCGCACGCCAATGCTCGCCCGCGAGATCAACCCCTTCGTGCCGGAAGCCGACATTCTCGCCTATATCGACGCGATCCTGCGCGTCTACAATCTGTTTGGCCGGCGTGACAACAAGTTCAAGGCGCGCATCAAGATTCTGGTCCACGAAACCGGCATCGATGAACTGCGACGCATGGTTGAAGAGGAGTTCGAGCAAATCCGCGGCGGCGTGCTGGGTCTGCCAACCGAGGAAGTCGAGCGCATACGAGCCTATTTCGCTCCCCCCAGTTTCATAGATCGACCGGCGGTTTCCGAGAGCCTCAATACGGCCCGCGCCGCCAATCCCGCCCTCGATCGCTTTGCCCGTCAGAACCTCCACCGCCACAAGGTGCCGGGCTATACCTCGCTCACCATCTCCCTGAAGCCGATCGGCGGCATTCCCGGCGATGCCTCTGCCGACCAGATGGACGCGGTCGCTGCCATTGCCGAGAAATGGGCGTTCTCGGAAATTCGCGTCAGCCACGAGCAGAACCTCATTCTGCCGCATCTGGCACTCGACGACGTTCCGGAGGTCTACGAAGCGCTCGCGGCAGCGGGACTGGCCACCGCCAATGCCGGCGCCATTACCGACATCATCGCCTGCCCCGGTCTCGATTACTGCGCGCTTGCCAACGCCCGTTCGATTCCGATTGCCTCGCAACTCTCCGAACGGTTCGGTGCACCGGAGCGGCAGGATGAGATCGGGCCGCTGTCGATCAAGATTTCAGGGTGCATCAACGCCTGCGGCCACCATCACGTCGGCCACATCGGCATCCTGGGCGTCGATCGCAAGGGCGAGGAGTTCTATCAGATCAGCCTCGGCGGCAATCCCGACGAGAGCGCATCGATCGGCGAGATCATCGGCCCCGGCTTCTATGCCGAGGGCGTGATCGATGCCGTCGAGACCATCGTCGATACCTACATCAAGCTTCGCTCCGCGCCGGAAGAAACCTTCCTCGCCGCCTATCGCCGGCTCGGCGAGGCACCGTTCAAGGAGGCGCTCTATGGTGCTTGATGCGCTCGGCCTTGCGCTCGATCCTGACCAGGGCCTCGCCTCCGAGGCTCGCTTGCTTTCCGCCCGCCACGAGGGAGAGACCGCCGAAGCGATCATTGCCGCCGCGCTTGATCTCTACGCCGGCAGGATCGCGCTGGTGTCGAGCTTCGGCGCCGACAGCGCCGTACTGCTTGCCATGGTCGCCGACATCGATCGTTCCTTGCCGATCATCTTTCTCGATACAGGAAAGCTGTTCCCGGCGACTCTCGCCTATCGGGATGCCCTGGTGGAGGCGCTCGGGCTTACCGGCGTTGTGACCCATGGTCCCGACGCCAACGACCAGGCCGATGTCGATCCGGCCGGCGCACTGTGGATGACCGACACCGACGCATGCTGCGAGATCCGAAAGGTCAGACCGCTCGCGGTTGCTCTCTCGCCCTACGCGGCCTGGATCTCCGGTCGCAAGCGCTATCAGGCGGAGACACGGGTGAACCTGCCGCTGTTCGAGGCCACAGGCGGCCAGATCAAAGTCAACCCGCTGCTTGGCTGGGATCGCGCCCGCATCGACGCCTATCGCGAGGCGCGTCACCTGCCACCGCATCCGCTGGTCGCCTTGGGCTATCCTTCGATTGGCTGCCTGCCCTGCACCGACAAGGTGAAGCCGGGCGAAGATGAGCGCGCCGGCCGCTGGCGCGGCAAGGCCAAGACCGAGTGCGGCATTCATCTCAGCCAGCCGTCGGGCACTGTCATTCCGGGGATCTGATTCATGGTTGCCACCGCCATCGTGCCGCAAGGCGCCGCCACCGATCACTCCACCTCGGACATCTTTCGAGACGGTCGCTTTGAGCCGAACGACTTTGCCATCGCCGCCGAGGACAATGGCGGCGACGGTCTGATATTGCCGCTCGCCACGTTGCGGGCGACTCTGGATGCGAATGGTCTGGGCAACCGCAGGCTGGGCCTGCTGTTTTCACCTTCCGATCGACTGGAAGAGGCGCTGCCACTCCTCGCCAACGTCGTCGTCGTCGCGATCGACTTCCCGAAATACGCGGATGGCCGCGGCTTCAGCCATGCCGCTCGCCTGGTCCGCGCCGGTTTTGCCGGCGAGATTCGGGCGGTCGGCGACGTGCTGATCGACGAGATTCCCTTGATGCGCCGTGTCGGGTTCACGGCATTCGAGGTCAAGAACGAGACGACTCGCCGCTATCTCGCCGAGGGCAGGGATCCCTCGCCCAGCCTTCATTACCAACCCGGTGCCGTCCCGGAACCGCCGGCAGGCACGCGCCCCTGGCTTCGCCGGCGCGCCGACTGATGCCGCCGGTGGTTCGAAGACGCCACGGCCAGCAATAACCGGGTGGCTCGACGACCTCAGGGCTGCCCCCCCAAACTGCCCCGGTCAACGACCGGATCAGTCTATTCGGAACCTTCGAGCCTCGGCCGGATTGGCAAAGACCTCCCGATCGAGCCGCGTCAGCATATAAGATATGAGGCCTGTCATGATCATGTCGGTCTGCCATGGCAGCGTCTCGATCACCGTTGATCGACGCAGATCCTCCACCAGGGCCGCCTCGATCGCCGTCTTCAGCCCAGCCTCCAATAACGGATAGGCGCGCACCGAACCGCCGGTCAGCACGATGCGGCTAGGGTTGATCAGCGCCATCAGCCGGGCAAGCCCGTAGCCGAGCGTCTCTCCCGCGCGGTGATAGATCGCCCGCATCGCTTCATCACCGGCATAGGCAGCTGCCTCGTGGGCAATCAACTCACCTTGCGTCGGCCGCACGCTCAGCGGCGGCGCATCCTCCGGCAGACCCAGGGCCTGTCGATGAATGGCATAGTCCGCAATATAGGCCTCTAGGCATCCACGCCGGCCGCATTGGCAAAGAGCGCCATTGGGCAAATGGTTCATGTGGCCGAATTCGGCGGCAGAGCCGGCGGCACCATGATGCAGCCGATCGCCAACGAACAACCCAGCTCCAACGCCCTGGTCGACAAAGATCACGGCAAACGTGCCGCTGTAGATGTCAGGATTTGCCTCGTGCAAGGCCTGAGCGATCATGTTGGCGTCGTTGGAAAGAATGCAGTTACGACCGGTGAGGGCCTTCAACGGTTCGACCAGGCGCATGTCACGAACGCTGAAGGCCGGCGACCACATCACCGACCCGGTGTTGGTGTCGACGAAGCCCTGCGCGCCGATGGCAATCTCGGCCACCTGCCGGAAATCGATACCATTGTCGGCGACGATACCTTCCAAGAGACCGGCCAACTTCACCGGAAAGCTGTCGCGTGTCTCTTCATATGTCGCCACGACCGCTTCCTTATGGTCGATGATCCGGCCATCGAAATCGGCAAGCTGCAGCACGACGCTGTCGCGCGAAACCTTCGCGGCCAGGACATAGCCCGCCGCCGGGTCGAGACGCAGCATGACACGGGGCCGACCGCGCCGCGCCGGTTCGGCCTGAACCTCCCCCCCTTCGGCCTCGTCGTCACGCGCTTCAACCAGTCCTTCGGCGATAAGATCGGCGGTGATGGCCGTAATCGTAGCCGGCGAAAGGCGCGTCTCCGTACCGAGATCGACACGGGCGATCGGTTCGCGTCGCCGCAATGCCGACAGAACCAGCGACCTGTTTTGCCGCCGGACGTGATCGCTGTCCGCCTTACCGGCCGAAGCTCGCCGCGACCCATCTCCACGCACGGTCATGATACTGCCTATCCTCCCCGCCGGGATTGCTCCCTCTCTGGCGCCGCTTCACCGCAAGAATGTCCGGCGATCGGTCTGCGCACCCATCCGATCGCGATGCACGTCCAGCCAAACAGGACCGACGCGTTAGCAGATTGATCGAATAGGTCAATCGAACCGGCAATCGCGGTCGACCGATATTTGTTCAGTCTTCCTGCCCAGACACCCACCGGAGGCGATGACCCCATCGCCTCCCCCCCAGCAAGGCCATCCGTCTCCATCCCGTAGCATCTGGCCTCGCGATGAGAATATTGACATCGTGCCCTGCCTCGGTCCACGCTTTTTTTGAGCTTCAAAGATAATCATTGGATCGAACAGCCCTCCAGCCCGCTTCACAACACTCGGCTCGGCGCGTATTGTCCGCGCGCCCATGAGAACGACTTTCGGGGGGACGTCTTCGGCATGCGGAGTGTACTTCCAGCTATCGTTCTTTGGATGTGCTGTCAGATGGCGATGGCGGCACCGGTCATTGGCGTCAGTTGGCCGGGCGGCACGACGCATGAGTGGAAAGCGGACTCGGAGATCATTCGCAAGGCGGTAGCGGTCGCCTCGAGTGCAGTCGTCGAGACGGACGCACGGCTGTCAGCCGCCAAACAGATTCTCGATGTCAAAAGCCTCATCGACGCGCGTGTCGACGTCCTGATTGTCGCGGCGGTCGATTCGCGGGCACTGGAATCGACAATCCGCGCAGCCGTCGCCGCGGGTGTTCCTGTCATAGGCTACGATCGCCCCATCAGTCTGGACGGCGTGCTGTCGATTGGCTTCAACCAGATCGACGTCGGTCGACTGCAAGCGTTGGCGCTTTATGCGGCGCGTCCGCGCGGCAATTGGGTGCTGCTGAAAGGCGATTTCGACGATCCGCAGACAGCCCGCCTCTACGCGGGCCAGATGGGTGTGCTGAAGGACTCCATCAACGCGGGCCTGATCCGGATCGCAGGTGAGGCCTATACGCCCGGTGGCCTGTCGCTCAACGCGCGGAGAGCCTTTGGCAATATTCTCGATGACACCCGCAACGCCGTGGACGCCGTGTTGACGCCCGACGACGCCAGTGCCGGCGAGGCCATCTCGGTCTTGGTAGAGCGAGACCTCATCGACAAGGTTGCCGTCGTTGGTCAGGGCGGCGACCCACTCACCCTCAACAGGATCGCTCGTGGACTGCAAGTGGCGACCATTTGGGAAGATCATGCAGCCCTGGCCCGCAAGGCGGGCGAAGTGGCTCTGCAACTGGCGGAAGGCCGCTCGGCAAGAGAGCTCGGGGTAGCAAAGCCGATCGACGGTGGGGAGGGAACGACTTACGAACTGTATCTCCAGCCGTTCACCATCACTGTCGATGCGCTCGGCCTGGCGCTGACGGCCGGCTGGATCGACGCCGAACGTCTTTGCCAGGACGTGCAAGCCGGACGCGTCGCCGACTGTCCCTGATGGCGCGAGGGCTTAGGCGAACAGCTCGGGCCGACGTCGACGCAGCGTCTCGACAAGCAGGTGGGTCTTCATGTCGAGCGTCTCACCGCCATCGGCGAGCTCTGCCAGGGTGGACAACGGCAACTCGACAACCTCGATCTCTTCATTCTCTTCCGGAAGACCGCCGCCTTTACCACGCGGCGCGGTCGTGTCCAGCTCTCCCAGATAGAGCCAAACCCGCTCGGTAAGCGAACCTGGAGAAGCGTAGGGACGGCCAAGGAACTCCAACTTGCCGACGACGCAACCCGCCTCCTCCCAAGCCTCGCGACGAACCGCCGTCTCTCCATCTTCACCATCATCGACGATACCGGCAATCGCCTCCAGGGTAACACCCCGTCCGTCGGCCAACAGGGCAGCCGCGCGTACCTGCCGAACCAAAATGGCCGTCCGGCGGAGCGAATCGTAAATCAGAACTGCAGCACCGTCGCCGTGGTCATGAACCTCGCGGCGTACCAATCGGGGCTCACCATGAACAGTCGTTTCAAGAACAGCGACTTCCAGCGTCAGCCAACCATCGTAGACAGTTCTGCGCTCCTTGACCGACACCGGAGGCAAACGGTTGTCGGTAAGCTGGTCCGCCATTTGGAATCTCCTGTCGACGTTGGTGCGACCCTTGATAGCCGCCCACCTTCCCCCTCGCCAGCATGACCACTCAGACGACGGGAAGCGAAACCTCAGCCCTGCGGCAGCTGTCGCTCGTCGGCAACAGTCGGGCTCTGTGGCTCGCAATGAAACAGTGGTTGCGGACGGAGCTTGACCACCCCCCCTCGCCTCGGCCAAATGCAGCATCAGCGTTAGGAGCCCAGCATGAACGATCAGTCCTGTCTCGCCGTCGTCCTCGCGGCAGGGGAAGGCACGCGCATGAAATCCAACCTGCCGAAGGTTATGCATTCAGTTGGAGGGCGTCCGCTCATCGATGCTGTCCTGGAAAGCGCCCGGGCCGGTGGAGCCGAGCGACTGGCCGTGGTGATCGGAGCCGGCGCCGACAAAGTGCGCGCTCATTTGGCCAAAGGCGGTTCCACCGTACAAGTCTTTGAGCAACGCGAACGGCTAGGCACCGCTCATGCGGCGCTTGCGGCCCGCGAGGCGCTTGCCAGCCATAAGGGACCGGTGCTCGTTCTGTTTGGCGATACGCCGCTCGTCCGGCCGGCCACCATATCCGCTCTCACTGACCGGCTGAATGCCGGCGCTGACATCGCCCTCCTGGGGTTCGAGACGGATACTCCTACTGGCTATGGCCGGCTGATCGTCAACGATGGTCGCCTCGTCGCCATCGTCGAGGAGAAGGATGCCGACGCCGCGACCAAGGCGATCCGTCTTTGCAACTCGGGCATCATGGCGTTCCGTTCCGGACTATTGCCGGAACTGCTGGAAGCCATCGGGAACGCCAATGCGAAGGGCGAGTACTATCTTACCGATGCCGTCGCCGTCGGAACGGCGCGTGGCCTCCGAGCCGAAGCAGTCATCGGTGACGAGCGCGAGTTCGTTGGCGTCAACGATCGGTCGCAGCTCGCCGCGGCGGAGGCGATCTTTCAGCAGCGGGCGCGCGCGGAAGCGATGGCGGCGGGTGTGACGCTGGTCGCGCCGGAAACCGTGTTCTTTTCCTTTGATACGCGCCTCGGTCGCGACGTCGTCGTCGAACCCAACGTGGTCTTTGCGCCGGGTGTGGAGGTAGCTTCAGGCGTCGTGATCAGGGCTTTCAGCCACCTCGAAGGGGCGAAGGTTGCAAGCGGCGCCATCATCGGGCCTTACGCGCGTCTCCGCCCCGGCGCCGATCTTGCCGAGAATGTTCATGTCGGCAACTTCGTCGAGATCAAGAACGCCCGCGTCGACCCGGGAGCCAAGGTCAACCATCTCACATATATCGGTGACGCGACGATTGGAGCTCGCACCAACGTCGGTGCCGGCACCATCACCTGCAACTACGACGGCTTCTTCAAACACAAGACGGTCATTGGAGCGGACGTGTTTGTCGGATCCAATACGGTCATGGTGGCGCCCGTCAGGGTTGGCGACAACTCCCTGACCGCCGCTGGCTCGGTGATTACATCCGACGTGCCCGATGGCGCCATGGCCTTCGGCCGTGCTCGGCAGGAAGTGAAGGAAGGCATGGGCTCAGCGAAGAAGGCTGAGCTCGCAGCGAAGAAGGCCGCCGCCAAGTCCGCAACCTGACTCGCCTCACAATCAAGCCTCAAGAGACCTGCGAATGCGCGGTCGTTTCAAAGTGCAGCGTGGAATCATTCCCTTTTGCCTCATCTGGCAGGCCGGAAACGCTCCCTGCAATCGCTTGAGACGCTTCGATCGTTGACCGAGGGAAACAATCCTCGGTAGATTTATCCAGGAAATTACACCGGGGCCGCATAGGCCTCGGTGGCTTCGTCATGCGCCGTTCCAAGGGTTGCTCGGCGGATTTCTCGGGTCGGACCTGCGCCCGGCGAACGTCTGCGAACGTTTTCGGCGTCCCGAGCCGACCGAAACGTTCATCAAAACATGGATAATCCTGCCTTCGCTTGCGGGGTCGAAGCAGTTTGCCAAGCCAACCTTCCGGGAAAAATCCTGGCTCACGACTCCACAAGCGATAAGTTTCTACAGATTCTCATATACCCTGTCGCGAGCAACATCTGATATTAATCTACTTTGGATTGTATTTTTGTATTTTACCTATAAAAATTTTGTTCGATAATCGAAATTATAATTGCGCTATCGTTCAAAACCGCTCAAAATTCTCCTAAAGTCGAATTTTCTCTTTTAGTTACGGCGTGTTGGCCAAGCACCGTATTCCCCTACAGTGAAAATGCAAGGGATTGCACGGATAAAAGCGGGGCTTGCAGAGCATGGAGCGCTTGGCTAAACTATTACATAAAGTCGATCCGGCGCCTGGGAAGAGGACCGGACACTAAGGCTGATTTGGGGGAAAAATCAGGCATGACAGGGAGTTGCGAGCGTGATGCCTTCGGCAGTCCGCGGCTTGGGGCCGATACTGTCGGGTCGTTTGCGGCGCATCGCCTCGACACGATAGAATCACACCCGGTTAGGCAAGGCATTTCGTCCACGGACAAACATGTCACCGATGGGTACTCGACAGTCAGGACGGCGGGAGAATTCTCCTCTTCGGCCCATCACCCCTGTGCTGTTGCTCGCGAGCCCGCCAATCGCCTGGTGTGCTTGGGTTTGCTTGGGCCAATCGTCGGCGCGTTAGTCGATGGTCGGTACGGGCAAGGTATGGACAGCAGCGCGGTTTCGGTGAAACTGCCGCTGAGGATGCAGAGCGCACGCGCCGCCCATAGGGCGGTTTTGGCGTACGGCCTTCCGGATTCTCCGGAGACCAAAGTTTGCCGCCCGGTCAACGCGGCATGGCGATGGCGGTCAGGTGATCGCCGTTCGCCTCATGGAGGTCCTTCCCCTGTCCGGCGTAAGCCGGTGCGGATGGAGGGAGGGATCCGATGGCAGTCCGCCATCGGACCCAACAAGGGAATAAGGCGGGGTTGCCCTGCTTTATGAGGACGTCAGGGGCGGCAAGCGCCTGACGGAATTGGTCACCAACTCACACGGAATTCCCGAAGAGGAATGGCAAGTCGCCAGCTTCGCGGGATTGAAGGGGGAGAGAATGAAGCTTACCAAGATTCTGGCTGCCACGCTCGTGATCGGCGTTTCCGCCATGGCCACCGCTTCTTACGCGGCCGACAAGGGCAAGGTTGGCATCGCGATGCCGACGCAGTCGTCGTCGCGTTGGATTTCCGACGGCCACAGCATGGTCGATCAGTTCAAGGCTGCCGGCTTCGAGACCGACCTTCAGTATGCTGAAGACGACATCCCGAACCAGCTGAACCAGATCGAGAACATGGTGACCAAGGGCGTCAAAGTCCTCGTTGTCGCCTCGATCGACGGCACGACGCTGACCGACATTCTGGCCAAGGCCCACGAGGCCGGCGTCAAGGTGTTCGCCTATGACCGCCTGATCCGCAACTCGCCGAACGTCGACTACTATTCGACCTTCGACAACTTCCAGGTCGGCGTGCTCCAGGCCTCCTCGCTCGAAGCCCCGCTCGGCCTGAAGGACGGCAAGGGCCCGTTCAACATCGAGCTGTTCGCCGGTTCGCCCGACGACAACAACGCGACGTTCTTCTTCAATGGCGCCATGAGCGTCCTGAAGCCGTATATCGACAGCGGCAAGCTCGTCGTGCAGTCGAAGCAGACTGAGTTCGCTCAGGTTGCCACGATGCGTTGGGACGGCGCCACCGCCCAGGCCCGCATGGACAACATCCTGTCGGCCAACTACACCGACAAGCATGTCGACGCCGTTCTCTCGCCGTATGACGGCATCTCGATCGGCATCATCTCCTCGCTCAAGGGCGTCGGCTACGGCACCCAGGGCACGGCGATGCCGTACGTCTCCGGTCAGGACGCCGAACTGCCGTCCGTCAAGGCTATTGTCGCCGGCGAGCAGTATTCGACGATCTTCAAGGACACCCGCGAGCTCGCCAAGCAGACCGTGAAGATGGTCTCGCAGGCTCTCGAGGGCAAGGAAGTGGAAGTCAACGACACCAAGACCTACGACAACGGCGTGAAGGTTGTTCCGTCCTTCCTGCTGAAGCCGGTTCTGGTGACCAAGGACAATTACATGGACGTGGTAATCAAGTCTGGTTACTACAAGGAAGATCAGCTGAAGTAATCTTCGGCTAAGAACTATTCCGCGCGGGGCACGCCCCGCGCGGTCTTCAAAATCTGCCCGCTGCGCGGATCGGTGCGCCCTCAGGTGCCCTAGCGGCAATACACCAACAACAAGACTATTCTGCCTGTCGCCCATCGGAGATCGGCGGACAAAGGAGCCTCGCGTGAGCACGAACGTGATCCTCGAGATGCGCAACATCACCAAGACGTTTCCAGGCGTCATGGCGTTGCGCGACGTCAGCTTTTCGGTAGAGGAAGGCGAAATCCACGCGCTCTGCGGCGAGAACGGCGCCGGCAAGTCGACGCTGATGAAGGT
>JARKNW010000109.1 GCA_029976075.1 Pleomorphomonas sp. | reverse complement strand
GAAGATGGCAGGGAGCCTTGATGACACCGGGTGAAAACCCGATCCTGCGCCCGGTCGCCTGCCACCGGCCTCTCCGGGGCGTCAAACCAACCGGAGAGGCCGCCTTCAACTTACCGCAGCTCAGACGAACAATCCTGCGCTTTAGGCGCAGGACCTCGGGCAGAACGAAGCGCACCGCCAATATCACGCTCCCTGACGCCCCAGCCATTGTGCGAGGCTGATCGGCACCCCCCCTGTTTTCCGATCGTCGCAAAACCCCGCCATTATCTCCACAACCCGTTTCCCCACCCCGGAGATCGCCTTGCGCCACGTGTTCTTCATCACCCACCCGGAAGTGGTGGTCGATCCCGGCCGCCTCGTGCCGCGATGGCATCTCTCCGACAAGGGCATCGCGCGGATGAAGACCTTCGCCGCCTCGCCGGAGATGCAGGCCATCAGCGCCATCTGGTCGAGCGATGAAACCAAGGCCATCGAAGCCGCCGGCATCCTGGCGTCGGCGCTCGGCCTGCCGTCTCGCATTCACGCCGACCTGCACGAGAACGACCGCAGCGCCACCGGCTTCCTGCCGCCAACCGAGTTCGAGGACCTCGCCCACCAGTTCTTCGCCAACCCGGATGTCTCGGTACGCGGCTGGGAGCGCGCCATCGACGCCCAGCGACGGGTCCGCGCCGCTTTCGAAGCCATCATCGCGGAAGAGCCCACCCGCGACATCGCCATCGTCGCCCACGGTGGCGTCGGCACCCTCTTACTCTGCCACCTCATCGGCGAGCCCATCACCCGCGCCCACGACCAGCTCTTCCAGGGCCACTACTGGACCTACGCCCCGGAAACGCAGACGCTCGTCCACCCCTGGCGACCAATCGCACCGAGGTAGGATCTGCAACCTTATAAGCTCTGCCGCATAATCAGCGCATATCGGATATCGCTCGCATCCCCGCCCAAATCGGCAACAGCATCCGCCGCGCCCCGCAAGTCGCTCGGCTGGAACCAGACCGAGTTCGGCAATCGCGCCGGCTTCCGGCAGGAGACCATCTCGCTGATCGAGACCGGCAACCCGGCCGCACGCATCGACACGATCCTCGCCGTCATTGCCGCGCTCGATCATCAGGCCAACACCATGAAGGCTCCGGCATGATGGGCGCGCGGCCCACCTCATGACCATCCATAGATGTTTTTGACGATGTCTCACGTCACTTTCAGTTGCAATGGCCGTTAAGTAAACAGCAGTCACGGTCTGCTTTGGAAGACCGTTCCATTTTCGCCGCTAAGGAAAACGTTTGTTTTTCCTCATGATCTGCCGCTCCTTCTTGTTGAACAAATGACCGGAAAATAGGCAGCCGAGTGACAACGTTGTCCCTCGCCGGGGCGAAACGTTGTGAAAGTCTGCGGAATACTCTCCAGGTTCCGGCATCTATTGGCTCGATTGATCATCATATCAAAGATTATACAAGGTCACTGGCACGACAAAACGAGTCATTTCCCGCATTGGTCGCATCTTCGCAAGGAAGAAACGACTCAGAAACAGTCGATTCGAGTCTTCAGAACACCAGGATGAATTTCTATTCACTCCTTCGACTCAATTATCATACTTTAAAATCGAATGTGACGATCCAAACCCGGCATATTGGCGCGTACTAACGCGTAAATCTCGCATTATCAGATCCTTTTATGAATTCGTTAACCGATCAAGTCACATGAGTTTCCCTGATAAAAATGCCAGGGTGCCATGCTGGAGGGCAGCTCCCGTGAACGTTAGATCCATCAACTTTCGCATTGTTTCGCTGTCGATTGTCTGCCTGCTGGTGACAGTCGGCGCCGTCGTCGGCTACGGCATGCATTCGAGCCGGACCACCAACGAGGCGACGGCAACCAAGGTTTCGGCGCTTCTGGCGCAGGAAAGCCAGCAGGTTTTGCAGGAGACGGCCGCAACTCAGGCGGGACAAGTCCGCGATGAGGTCAATACGGCCTTTCACGCCGCCCGCAACATGGCGATGTCCTTCGAGACCATGGTCGACAAGGGCAAGTCGGCCAGTGCACCCGACGTCCGCCGGGCCCAGCTCAACGCCACGCTGGAGCGCGTGCTGAGGGACAACCCGCGCTTCAACGGCACCTACAGCGCATGGAAGCCGGACGCCCTCGACGGCAACGACGCCGCCTTCAAGGGCAAGGCCGAGGTCGGCTCCGACGACACCGGACGCGCCCTGCCCTACTGGACCCGCGACCCGGCCGGCAAGATCGCCCTCCAGCCGCTGGTGGAGTATGACAGCCGCGACCTGCACCCCAACGGCATCATGAAGGGCGGCTGGTTCATCGGCCCCGAGACGACCGGCAAGGAAAGCATGCTGGCGCCGCTGCCCTACATCGTGCAGGGCAAGGCCGTCTATCTGGCCACCATCTCGGTGCCGATCACCGTCGACGGAAAGTTCCAGGGCGTCGCCGGCGCCGACTTCAACCTCGACTTCGTGCAGAAGCTGGCCGAGGAGGTCGACTCCAAGATCTACGGCGGCGCCGGCTCGGTGACCATCGTCACCAAGGAGGGCCTCGTCGTCGCCTCCAGCCTCAAGCCGGAAGGAATCGGCAAGGCATTGTCCGGCATCGACGAGGACTGGAAGGAGGATCTCAAGAACGCCGCCTCCGGCTCGGAGCAGTATTACGTCGATCAGGAACACAAGGCGATCAAGGCGTTCTTCCCCATTGAACTCGGCCGGACGGGCTCCTTCTGGTCCATCCTGATCGAGGTGCCCCAGGACGTGGTGATGGCCGATGCCGCAAGGCTGGCCGCCGACACCGCGCAGGCCCAGAGCGACAGCACCAACAACCAGATGATGGTGTCGCTCCTGGTCGTCCTTGCCGGCATCGCCGTGATGTGGCTGGTGTCGGTGTCGGTCAGCCGGCCGATCCTGCGCCTCACCACCGCCATGGAGGGCCTCGCCGCCCGCAAGACCGGCATCGTGGTGCCCGGCACCGACCGCAAGGACGAAATCGGCGTCATGGCCCGCACGGTCGGCGTCATCCAGGAGAACGCCGTCGTCGACGCCAAGGAGGCCGCCGAGAAGGCGGCGGCCGACGACGCCCGCATCGCCGCCGAGCGGGGCGTTGCCATGGCACGCATGGCCGACGAGTTCGAGCGGTCGGTCGGCGCCATCGTCAACTCGGTGTCCTCGGCCTCGACGCAACTTCAATCGGCCGCCCAGACACTGACCAACTCGGCCGAGGATACCTCGTCGCGCTCGAACGAGGTGGCGCGCGCCTCCGAGGAAGCCTCCACCAATGTCAACACCGTGGCGTCGGCATCCGAGGAAATGGCCGTCTCGGTGCAGGAGATCAGCCGTCAGGTGGCCGAAAGCGCCCGCATGGCCGCCAGCGCCGTCCAGGAGGCGGCCGGCACGGCAAGGACGGTGAAG
This sequence comes from Pleomorphomonas sp., assembly GCA_029976075.1. Classification (GTDB taxonomy): domain Bacteria; phylum Pseudomonadota; class Alphaproteobacteria; order Rhizobiales; family Pleomorphomonadaceae; genus Pleomorphomonas. Next base: position 2,522 of record JARKNW010000109.1, on the reverse strand, counting down.
GACCTGTCGGATGCCGCCCAGCGGATCGGCGAGATCGTCGACCTGATCGGCAACGTCGCCGGCCAGACCAACCTTCTGGCGCTGAATGCCACCATCGAGGCGGCCCGGGCCGGCGAGGCCGGCAAGGGCTTCGCGGTGGTCGCCTCCGAGGTCAAGAACCTCGCCGACCAGACGGCCAAGGCCACCGCCCAGATCAGCGCCCAGATCTCCGGCATCCAGGCCTCCACCGGCACGGCCGTCACGGCGATCGACAACATCTCCAGCACCATCGAGAAGATGGACGAGATCGCCGCGCTGATCGCCTCGGCCGTCGAGGAACAGGCGGCGACGACGCAGGACATCGCCCACAACGTGCAGAGCGCCTCGGCCGGTACCGCCGGCGTCACCCGGCACATCGCCATGGTGACCAAGGCGGCATCGGAGACCAGCGCCGCTGCCGAGCAGGTGCTGAGCTCGTCCGAAGAACTGTCGCAACAGTCGGACATGCTCAAAGACCAGGTGAAGACCTTCCTTCAGACGGTGCGCTCCGCCTGACCAGGCAGGTGAGCCCGGCCTCGCGCCGGGCCCACCGCTCATGATCTGACAGCTTTTCCCGAAAATGAGATTTCATTGATTTCGCGGAGACCAGCATGGATCTCGTGGATTATCCCTATGACCTTGTGAAACTGGATCGCCTTCTCGAGAAGTCGGAAGACAGCCTGGAAGAAGCCATGGAAGATTTTGCCGTTTATTTCGAGCAGATCCGCCAGAAATATTCCTCGCCGATCGTCGAGCACTGCGCCGAGCTTTATGAAATCGGGACGCTGCTGACGAGGCACAGCTCCGGCAACACGGAACTGGGCTCGCTCGTCAGGCATATCCTCAGCCAGCTCGTCGCCTGCATGACGTTGATCGCCAGGAACGGCTTCGACGAGATCTCCATTCCTGCCGCCAAGCGGGAAAGCGTTCGCGCCCTGAAACGCGCCGTCCTCAAGGCCCTTGAAACCATGCAGGCGGATCGGCCGAGCGATGCCTGCCCCGGCAACGACAACCGTCAGGCACCGCTGGCCGAAGCCAGGTGACGAGGGCGAACGACAACGAGCCGCTCCAGCCGCTTGCAATGTCGCCGCCCTTGGCAAGCCACATCCGGTAGAGCATGCTGCCGACAGCGTCGTCGGCCTTCGGCAGACGGCTGCCCACTGACGACATGGCCCGTCTACCATGACTCTGTTCTTCATTATGCTGGCCGTGAAACTGACGGATGTCGCGGCGATCGCATCCTTCTTCATGGGCCTGTTCAAGGTCCGGAACACCGTCGGCTATCCGGTGGCGCTGGCCCTCGCCATCTTGGAACACGTGGTGCTGCGGAGCACACAGGCTCCCGCCGCGACCTGGAACGCGGTGGAGTTCATCGGCATCGCCGCCGGCCTCATCGCCGCATGCCTCGCCTTCTTCATCGGCAAGGCAATCCGCAGGGACGTCAGACACTGAAGCAAGTCCGGCGAACCCCGGTTAGCCGAAAGCGCCGCGCCGCATCACTTGGCAGCCAATGTCTTCTCCATGGCAATGGAGAGGATGTTATTCTTGATCGGCAGGGCATGGGCATCGACTTCAGCTTGGGACAACGCCCCGCTCTGCTTGGTGTGATGAGCAAGTACCGAATCGAAGTACTGCTGTTTTTCCTCTTCGATTTTCGCGTCGTAGACCTGCATCTTCTTGAAATCGGTCGTCCCGCGGATGTTGTCCGTCAAGATCATCGCCTTGAAGCCATTCAGCCTGGCGAGAGGTTCGAGACCGACGCGGCTGGCTTCCGCGGCAAGCAGGGTGAAGGAAACCGCCAACAGCTTCTTGAGCTTGAGCGCCCCGTCCTGCCCTGCGAATGTGTTCTTCGGAAGATCGTTTATGCCCTGCATCACCATGTTCTCGGCGGTCTTGACGATGATGGCCTTTCCCAACTCATCGAACTTGCCGAGATCGACGAACCCATCGGGCGTCATGGCAACGGTGCCTGCTTGGGCATGCAAACCGCCAAGCAACATGGCGAGTGCCACCAACACCCCCTGAACGAACTTCTGCACGGCCAACTCCTCCCAGCCCACTCCAGGCGAACACGCATTGCGCTATCTCCCAGGGAGTAAGCAACCTAGAGAAGTCGTCTCGAGTCGTCACCGGTGATTGTACGGCCCGGCGTGTTTTCCCTATGCGCAGCGCATGTGTTCGGCTGGCATTGGCTCAGCCGGCGGAACCGAACGCCCGCCGATCTTGTCGCGCCCTGTCGATCTCGGATTTCCACGCGCCGCAGGCCGGACGGCTCCGCCGGCGGCCGAACTGCTCGGGATAATCTCGGGAGTCGGTTCCTTCCGGCGCCTGTCAGACATCAAGGGCTGGGCCATTCGTCCGGCCGAGCCATGCCCAATCACGGGGGAAAAAGCGAGAGGATGGCGATCAGGCAAACACGCATGGTGTCATCGCCAGTCACCAGACAAGCAACACTCTACCTGACCAGCAAACTTTCCAAGGTCTTCAAGGCTCGTTTCACCTCT
>JARKNW010000091.1 GCA_029976075.1 Pleomorphomonas sp. | reverse complement strand
TGCCGATCAGACCCACGCCCGAGAACAATCCGAAGCTCATGGTGGCCCAACCCGGGAAGGATAGCACACCATGCCGACTTTGCATCAGGCTCCCGAGATCGTGCTTGGCTTCGACGTCTCCAAGGACACGCTGACCGTCGTCGAGGCTCGCTCCTCATGGTCTTCTTCGAAGCCCTGCGTCATCGACAATACCGCCGTCGCCATCCGCCGCTTTCTCAAAAGCATCGGGCGGATCGACCTCGCCGTCTGCGAGCCGACCGGTGGTCATGAGCATGTCCTGCTGGTCGAGCTGATGGCCGCCGGCATTGCCTGCCATCGGGTGGACGCATTGAAGGTAAAGGCTTTTATCCGTTCCTTCGGCACCCTGGCCAAGACCGATGCCCGCGATGCCGAGGCGCTGGCCCAATACGGCAAGGACCGCTGGGAGCGGCTGTCCCTGTTCCAGCCACCGGCGGCGGATCGGAGAATGCTGACCGCTCTGGTGGCTCGCCGCGAGGACCTCGTAGCCATCAAGGTGGCCGAGCTGAACCGGTCAAAAGGTCCGGCCGACAAGGTCATCAAGGCGTCCCTTGCCGCCATGCTGAAAGCCGTCGTCGATCAGATCGAGGCCATCGAAGCGGAGATCAAGGCACTGATCGAGAAGAGCCCGCAGCTCCGCGCCGCCTTCCGGCACATGCAGAGCCTGCCCGGTGTCGGCACCGTCATCGCCGCCACCCTCCTGGCCCACATGCCCGAGCTCGGAACCTTGCAGCGAAGGCAGGCGGCCTCGCTCGCAGGCGTCGCTCCACACGCCAATGACAGCGGCCAGTTCAAGGGACACCGAACGATGCGCGGCGGACGCACCCAAGTGCGCCGCCACCTCTTCATGGCAGCGCTGGCCGCGAGCCGAGCCAAGGGACCATTACATGATACCTATCAACGGCTTGTCCAAAACGGAAAGAAGCGCATCGTCGCCATCGGAGCCCTCATGAGAAAGATCATCGTCATCCTCAATGCAAGACTGAGGGATCTCAATGCACAACAGAGTTGATGACGGCGTGATAGAAACGGGAGCCCCTTCCGGCCACCGAGTTGGCACCGGAAACACGCCGCATCCCCTTGTTTCATATCCATTTCCTGTCATCCTCGCGAAGGCCTCTTGCATTCGCGTGCGAATGCAAGGTGTACCTCAGGAAGGTAGAGCTCGGCGGCCCGTATCACGCTCCCTGAAAAGGACGCCCTACCGCCCGAAGAAGCGCGTCGCCGTGCCGCCGGCCGGGCCGGTTCGCGTCACGCTGCAGGAGCGGTCGTTGGCGCTGCAGCTGCGGACGCGGGTGGCCGAGTTGCCCTGAGGGCCGACGGTGGTGCGCGTCGCCGTGCATTCGCCGCCCGAGCAGGTGCGGACCTGGCCGGTCGAGCCGCCG
>JARKNW010000078.1 GCA_029976075.1 Pleomorphomonas sp. | reverse complement strand
GCTGGTGGCCCAGGGCATCGGCATCTGGATGGGTGTGCAGGGCTTCATCAACATGGGCGTGAACATGGGCCTGTTGCCGACCAAGGGGCTGACGCTGCCGCTGATGAGCTACGGCGGCTCCGGCATCCTGGCCAACTGCGTGGCGTTGGCGGTCCTGCTCAGGGTTGACTGGGAGAACAGACAGCTGATGCGCGGGGGCAAGCTATGAGCAAGACCCTCCTCGTCATGGCCGGCGGTACCGGCGGACACGTCTTCCCGGGGCTCGCCGTCGCCGACCTGCTCGCCAGCCGTGGCTGGAAGGTGGTCTGGATGGGCAATCCGGACAGCTTCGAAGCGCGTACCGTGCCGCAACACGGCTACGAGATGGCCTGGGTGCGCTTCGCCGCATTGCGCGGCAAGGGGTTGCTGCGCAAGCTTCTGCTGCCGCTGAACCTCCTCTCGGGTTTCTGGCAGGCGTTCCGCGAAATCCGCCGGATCAACCCCGATGTGGTGCTCGGCATGGGCGGCTACGTGAGCTTCCCGGGCGGCATGATGGCCGTGCTGCTCAACCGGCCGTTGGTGATCCACGAACAGAACTCGATCGCCGGATTGTCCAACCGCGTGCTCGCCAAGGTCGCCGATCGCGTCGTCTGCGGCTTCCCCGACGCGCTGCCCAAGAGCCAATGGGTCGGCAACCCGGTGCGTCCGGAGATCGCCGGGCTGCCCCTGCCGGCCCAACGTCTCGCTGCACGCGATGGCGAACCGCTGCGCCTGCTGGTGCTCGGCGGCAGCCTCGGCGCGGCGGCGATCAACGAGATCGTGCCGCAGGGGCTGGCCTTGATTCCGGAAGCGGAACGGCCGGTGGTTGTGCACCAGGCTGGCGAGAAGCATCTGGCGACGCTCGAAGCCAACTATGCCGCGGCCGGCGTGCGCGCCAACTGCGTGGCCTTCATCCAGGACATGGCTGGTGCCTACGAATGGGCCGATCTGGTGCTGTGCCGTTCCGGCGCGCTGACAGTCGCCGAACTGGCGGCGGTGGGCGTGGCCAGCATCCTGGTGCCGTTCCCGCACGCGGTGGACGACCACCAGACGGCCAACGCGAAATTCCTTTCCACGGCAGGAGGCGCCTTCCTGCTGCCGCAGCCTGAAATGACCCCGGAATCGGTGAGCCTGATCCGGAACTACACGCGCGGGCAGCTTCTGCAGATGGCTGAACGCGCCCGCGAACTGGCCAAGCCGGAAGCGACGCAAGCGGTGGCGCGTGTGTGCGAGGAGGTATGCAGAACATGAAGCACAAGATCAAGAACATCCATTTCATCGGCGTCGGCGGCGCCGGCATGAGCGGCATCGCCGAAGTACTGGCCAATCTGGGATTCGGCATCAGCGGTTCGGATCTGGCCGACAACGCCACGACGCGGCGGCTGGCCGGATTGGGCGTGCGCATTGCCGCCGGACACGACGCCGAGAACATCGGCAGCGCCGACGCCGTGGTGGTATCGACGGCGGTCAAGGACGACAACCCCGAGGTGCAGGCGGCGCGCGCGCGCAAGATTCCTCTGGTGCCGCGCGCCCAGATGCTGGCCGAACTGATGCGCTTGAAACGCGGCATTGCCGTCGCCGGAACGCACGGCAAGACCACGACGACCAGCCTGGTCGCCTCGATCCTCGCCGAAGGCGGCATGGATCCGACCTTCGTCATCGGCGGCCGCCTCAACGCCGCCGGCGCCAACGCGCGGCTGGGGTCCGGCGACTTCCTGGTGGCCGAGGCCGACGAGTCGGACGCATCCTTTCTGTTCCTGTCGCCGGTGATCTCGATCGTCACCAATATCGATGCCGATCACATGGAAACCTATGGCCATGATTTCGGCCGGCTCAAGCAGACCTTCGTGGATTTCCTGCAGCGCCTGCCGTTCTACGGCGTCGCCGTGCTGTGTGCCGACGACCCGAACGTGCGCGAGATCATGCCGCAGGTGTCCAAGCAGATCGTCAGCTATGGCGTCAATGAATCGGCCAACGTGCGCGCCGAGAACGTCGTCGCCGAGGACGGTTGCATGAAGTTCGACTGCGTGCGGATCAACGGCAGCGTCACGCGTTTCCCGGTCACGCTGAATCTGCCCGGCATGCATAACGTACTCAACGCGCTGGCGGCAATTGCCGTCGCCACCGAGGTTGGAGTTTCCGACGCGGCGATCGTCAAGGCGCTGGCCGAGTTCAAGGGTGTCGGGCGCCGCTTCCAGCGTTATGGCGAGGTGGTTCTGCCGGCTGGCGGGTCTTTTACCCTGGTCGACGACTACGGCCATCATCCGGCGGAAATGCGCGCGACGATTGCCGCCGCCCGGGGCGCCTTCCCGGGGCGGCGTCTGATGCTCGCCTTCCAGCCGCACCGGTATACCCGGACGCGCGACTGTTTTGAGGATTTTGTCAGCGTCCTCGGTTCGGTCGATGCGCTGGTCCTGGCCGAAGTCTATGCCGCCGGCGAAGCGCCGATCGTGGCCGCCGACGGACGCACGCTGGCGCGTTCGCTGCGGGTCGCCGGACGTGTAGATCCGGTGTTTGTTGAAAACATCGCCGACGTGCCGCGGACGATTCTGGAGGTCGCCCGCGACGGCGACGTGGTAATCACCATGGGTGCCGGATCGATCGGCGGCGTGCCCGGCAAGCTGGTGCAAGGTTGAAGGGCGCTTATGACTGATTTCGGAAAAGTGGCCGTCTTGTTCGGCGGCAAGTCGGCCGAACGGGAAGTGTCGTTGAAGAGCGGTTCCCGCGTGCTCGACGCGCTGCAACGGCAAGGCGTCGACGCCCATGCCTTCGATCCGGCCGCGCGCAAGCTCGATGAGCTGGCCGCGTTTGATCGCGCGTTCATCATGCTGCACGGACGTTACGGCGAAGATGGCACGATCCAGGGTGCGCTGGAATTGATGGGCATCCCTTACACCGGCAGTGGCGTCATGGCTTCGGCCGTTGGCATGGACAAGTGGCGGACCAAGCTGCTGTGGCGTTCGGTCGGCTTGCCGGTGCCCGAGTTCGTCATGCTCGACCTTGGCAGCGACTTCGCTGCCGTCGAAAAGCAATTGGGCTTGCCGCTCTTCGTGAAACCGGCGTGCGAAGGCTCGTCGATCGGCGTGACCAAGGTGCGCCAAGCCGGCGAACTGCGTCAAGCGTATGAGGAAGCGGCCAGGCATGACTCGCTGGTCATTGCCGAGCGCGGAGTGATGGGGGGCGAGTACACCGTCGCCATTCTCGGGGATGAAGCGCTGCCGATCATCCGCATCGTCCCGGCCACCGATTTCTACGATTACGAAGCCAAGTACCTGCGTGACGACACGCGCTATCTCTGCCCCTGCGGGTTGGCGGATGCGCGTGAGCAGGAGTTGCGCATGCAGGCGCTGGAAGCCTTCCGCGTTCTGGGTTGCCGGGGCTGGGGGCGGGTGGACTTTCTGATGGACGAACAAGGCAACGCCTTCTTTCTGGAAGTGAATACCTCGCCGGGCATGACTGATCACTCATTGGTGCCGATGGCGGCGCGGGTGGCCGGTCTGTCCTACGAACAACTGGTCTTGCGTGTGCTGTCGCTGGCGACCCTGGGATGATCGATGTGGAACCGACCGCAGTTGATGAAGGACGTAGCCGACCTGCTCTACGTGGCGGGGGCGGCGGCCTTGCTTGTGGCTGCGGCAGTGTGGGTGGCGCGCTTGCCGTTGTTCCCGATCCGCGACGTGGTGGTCATGCACGAGTTGCGCGAGGTACGGCGCGCCGAGATAGAGCGCTCGCTGGCCGGGAAGCTGCGCGGGAATTTTTTCAGCATCAACCTGGATGCGCTCAGGCAGTCACTGGAGCAGCTGCCGTGGGTACGCCGCGCCGACGTGCGACGGCAGTGGCCGGCAAGTATCGAGGTGAGTATCGAGGAGCATGTTCCGGTGGCGTTCTGGGGCGTGGCGACGGGGCAACTGGTGAATTCGCACGGAGAAATCTTCACCGCCGGTATGACGACGCTTCCTGCCGAGGCGATGCCGGTACTGCTGGGGCCGACCGGTTTCGTGCCGGAAATGCTCGGGTACTACCAGCAGGCGGTGGAGTTGCTCAAGCCGATCGGGCGCATTCCGCGAACCCTGAATGTCTCGCCGCGGCTGGCCCTGCAACTGAAACTGGACGACGGCATGATCGTCGAGCTCGGGCGGCAGCAGGCCAAGGCGCCTGTGCGGGAGCGACTGGAGCGGTTCGTCGAGCACTATCCGAGCGTCCTGACGGCGGCCAGACGGCGGCCGGATGTCGTGGATATGCGGTATCCAAAGGGATTTGCGCTGAGAGTCAATGCACTGGCCGTCGCGCCGGAAAGTGAAAGAAAAGGGAAGCCATGAGCAGGGAAAGCAAGGAAATCATCGTTGGCCTCGATATCGGCACGACCAAGGTCGTGGCGCTGGTGGCGGAAGTCAGCCCCGACGATCGGCTCAACATCATCGGCATGGGGTCTCAGGACTCGCGCGGACTGAAAAAGGGAGTGGTGGTCAATATCGAGGATACGGTCGCCACGATCTCGCGCGTGATCCAGGAAGTCGAGCTGATGGCCGACTGCAAGGTCAAGGACGTGTATACCGGCATCGCCGGCAGCCACATCCGCAGCTTCAACTCCAACGGCATGGTGGCCATCAAGGACAAGGAAGTCACGCCGATGGACGTCGAGCGCGTGATCGAGACGGCGCGTGCCATGCCCATCCCGGCCGACCAGGAAATCCTGCACATCCTGACCCAGGAATTCATCATCGATGACCAGGATGGCATTCGCGAGCCGATCGGCATGAGCGGATTCCGCCTGGAAGTGAAGGTGCACATCGTCACCGGTGCCGTTTCGGCCGCGCAAAACATTGTGAAATGCGTGCGCCGCTGCGGTCTGGAAGTCAATGACCTGGTCCTGCAGCCGCTGGCCTCGAGCTACGCCGTGCTGTCCGAGGACGAGAAGGATCTCGGCGTGTGCCTGATCGACATCGGTGGCGGCACGACCGATCTCGCCGTGTGGACACAGGGCGCGATCCGCCACACCTCGGTGATCCCGATCGCCGGCGACCAGATCACCAACGACATCGCCATGGCGTTGCGCACGCCGACCCGCGAGGCCGAGGACATCAAGTGCAAGTACGGTTGCGCCCTGGCGCAACTCGCCGACATCTCGGAAAACCTCGACGTTGCCGGCGTCGATGATCGGCCAAGCCGCAAGCTGAGCCGCCGGGCGCTGGCCGACGTGATCCAGCCGCGGGTCGAGGAACTGTTCGAACTGATCCAGCACGAATTGCGGCGCGCCGGCTTCGAGGATGTGCTGTCGTCGGGCATCGTGCTCACCGGCGGCGCCAGCGTCATGCCCGGGATGGTCGAACTGGGCGAGGAAATCTTCCACATGCCGGTT
>JARKNW010000059.1 GCA_029976075.1 Pleomorphomonas sp. | reverse complement strand
ATCAGTTTCTCGCCGCAGGAAAGCCGGCAAAGATCGCTATCACCGCGATCATGCGCAAGCTCATCGTTCTCGCCAACGCCCTTCTTGGTGCCGGTCGGAAGTGGCAGCTAAAATCCCCTTGATCAACACGGATACTCTAGCTAGCGCGCGACTGACCGAGCTTCGTGTTTGAAGATCAAGGTCTAGGGTACAAAGACCTTGATCGCACCGGGGCGCAGGCTGAAGACAGCCGGTGTCTGGGTGATGATCTCGCCGTCGGCGTTCACAGGCATGGGGCGACGGGTACGGATTTCGAACCGCCTGCCGCACATGGTACGGACATCATCGTTCAAGCCATGTCGTCCCTGCCGAAAGGCCAAGGCCATGAAAGGCAGCTTCCAGACGTCTCTGAACTCGAGAGAGTAGAGATCGAGCCGGCCATCGTCGATCTTGGCCGACGCCTCGACGATCATGCCTCCACCGTAGTGTCGACCATTCCCGACAGCGATCTGAAGCGAGCGAACGGCAAATTCAGTTCCATCGTCGGAACGGATGACCGCGCCGAACCGGCGGGCCTCGATCAAAACTTCGGTTGCCGTCAGGGCATAGGCAAGCCGCCCCCAACGGCGCTTGCTCTCCCGGCTCAGTCGGTCGGCAAGTTTGGCGCTCATGCCGAGACTGGCAACGTTGAAGAACGGCTTGCCATTGACGTCGCCGACATCGATCGCCTTCGTCCGACCGGAAACAATGACCCGCGCGGCTCCCGGCATGTCGAGCGGCAAACCGAGCGTTCGCGCAAGATCGTTGGCAGTTCCGCCGGGCAAGATGCCGAGTGGCAACCCATGTTCAATGAGCGCCGGCGCTGCAGCGTTGAGACTACCGTCACCACCAGCGATCACCACGAAGTCGACCCCATGGCCATATCGCCCGATAGTGGCGGCGAATGTCTCGCCTTCGCGCCAGGCGGGGCGGACCACGTCGATGCCGGCCCTGTGCAACTCGGCCACGGCGCCATCGACACCGTTCCCCGCCGAGCGACTGTGCGGATTAGCTAGAATGAGTGCGCGTCGATCCATGTGCCATCAAACAAAGAAACTGCCGAGATAAGCGGCGATTTGAGCTCCAGCGACGATAAGCACGGCGGTCCAGATGAAGGTCGCAAGCGAAAGGACAAGACCAAGCATCAGTGCGAGCCCGTCGCGAGCGACGAGCGAAAGACCGATCACCAGGAGGCTTGCGACCGGTCCCACATTTCCGAACGGAATTGGTAGTGCCAGGACCACGGCAAGCAGAAAGACCGGTACGCCTACCAGCACATGGCTCGATCGACCGGTGAGGAACGTCCACCGCCCCTCACGCACCATCGCCTCGAGCCGCGTGATCCATGGCAGAGCACGGGCAATCACCGCCTTAACCGCATCGGCCGTCACGTGACGATCAGCAAGCACGCGTGGCAAGGCAAGGCGATCACAGCCTATCAGCATCTGGCAGGCGATCAGCACCAGACAGCAGCCGGTTATCATACCGAATGGACCGGGAATGGGGATCATCGCCGGCAGCGACAAGGCGATCAAAGCCAGGCCAAACCCGCTATGCCCAAGTCGGTGGATGAGTTCGCCAAGCGATACGCGCTCAAGGCCAGCAATATCGGCGGCAATGCCGTGAAGCACCGACGAAGCGTAGCCGCTGGCCTCACCGGTGGCCGTCATGAATCGCATCTCCTTGCCTTAAAACGGGCTCCGAACATGTCGGACCTCGTTTCCTGCCATATTGGGATGCCGATACGTATATTCAATTACACCACGAAAGATGGCGTCACTTGCCGCCCGAACGGCCATGCCGAAGGTGCAGACGCCCATCAGTAAAACCCTTGATGCTTTTCGAATGAGACTTTTGGAGCGGTCTACAAGAAATCTTGCGAAATCGGTGGGCACCAAACGCTTCTAGTTATTTCCCCGAGCTTTCTTGACCGCCTGGTAAAGATAATAGCGAGGGCTCCTGGGCTCAGACCCACTTTCCCCGGCATCAGGCCGGCGGACAAGCAAGAAACAAATTTCTGGGGGCTGGATTGATCCTCTCGAGAAAGAAAAGCATCGCCGACTTGATGGCGCAAGCGGGGGGCAAGGCCCTGCCGCGCACGCTCGGCGCCTTCGACCTGTTCCTGATGGGCATCGGCGTCATCATCGGCACCGGCATCTTCGTAATGACCGGCGTCGCCGCTGCGACCTATGCAGGGCCAGGCATCGTCCTGTCCTTCGCATTTTCGGCGGTCGCCTGCGCCTTCATCTGTCTGGCCTATTCAGAACTCGCCGCCGCGCTTCCGGCCGCCGGCAGCTCCTATGCCTATAGCTACGCCGCCGCCGGCGAGTTCATAGCCTGGCTGGTCGGCTGGAACCTGATCCTCGAATATACGGTGGGCGCCTCGGCAGTCGCCGCCGGCTGGTCGGCGTACTTCGTCGGCATCCTGAAGTCCGGTGGCATCGAACTGCCGCATGCGCTGACCGCCGTGCCGCACGATGGCGGCATCGTCAACCTGCCGGCCGTGCTGATCATCGCCTTCCTGACGTTCCTGCTGGTACTCGGGGTGAGAGAGAGCATGCGCCTATCGCGCATCCTCGTGTTCATCAAGCTCGGCGCCATCTTCCTGTTCCTGCTGCTTGCCACGCCTCACGTCACCCCGCAGAACTGGGTGCCGTTCCTGCCTTTCGGCATGCAAGGCATCACCGCTGGCGCGGCGATCATCTTCCTTGCCTATATCGGCTTCGACTCGCTGGCGACGGCGGCCGAAGAGACGAGAAACCCGCAGCGCAACATGCCGATCGGTATCATCGGCTCGTTGGTCGCCTGCACGGTGCTCTACATGGCGGTGTCGGCCGTGCTGACCGGCGTGGCACCCTATACCGAGCTCAACAATGCCGAGCCGGTGACCTACGCACTCCGCAAGATCGGCTACAACTTCGGTTCGGCCGTCGTCGGCGTCGGTGCCATTGCCGGCCTGACCACGGTCTGCCTGGTGCTGATCTACGCCCAGACGCGCGCCTTCTTCGCCATGGCCCGTGACGGGCTGATTCCCGAAGGCATCTGCAAGGTGCACTCCAAGTTCGGTACGCCGCATATCGCGACGATCTTCGTCGGCACGATGATTGCGCTGATCTCAGGCTTCACCCCGATCGGCATCGTCGCCGAAATGTGCAACATCGGAACGCTGTTCGCCTTCATCGTCACGTCGGCCTGCGTGCTGATCCTGCGCAAGACCCACCCGGACCTGAATCGGCCGTTCCGCTGCCCGGCCGCCTGGGTGGTTGCGCCGCTCGCCATCATCTGCAGCCTGATCATCATGTTCAGCCTGCCGGGGGCAACCTGGGTGCGCTTCGTGCTGTGGAGCGTTCTCGGCGCGGTGATCTACGTCGCCTACGGTGCCCGCCACAGCAAACTCACCGGCGAGGCCGTGGCCGCTCCCGCGGAGTAACGACCGACCAAGCATGGCCACCGCCGACCTTTCGCTCGCGCGATTGTCATCGGCGGTGGCAAGCTCATCTCTTGATGCAATTGAGAGGCGACGGCACATAGGAGGTTCACTGTCCGGAGAGCCCCATGCCGCCGCTTTCGATTCTCGAACTCGTCCGTGTCACCGAAGACACCAATGCGAAGGGCGCGCTCGACAACGCCCGCGACCTCGCTCGCCATGCGGAACGCCTCGGCTATCGGCGCATCTGGGTCGCCGAGCATCACAACATGCGCGGCATCGCCAGCGCCGCCACGTCGGTCGTGATTTCACACATAGCCTCGGGCACCTCGACCATCCGCGTCGGTGCCGGCGGCATCATGCTACCGAACCACGCTCCCTATATCATCGCGGAGCAGTTCGGCACACTGGCCCGCCTCTACGGCGACCGGATCGATCTCGGCCTCGGACGAGCCCCCGGCACCGATCAGCTGACGCTACGTGCCATTCGGCGCCCACCGGAAGCAGCAGAACATTTCCCCGAGGATGTACTCGAACTGCAAGCCTATTTCGAGCCGGCAATGGAGGGCCAGCGGTTGGAGGCAGTGCCGGCCGCCGGCACGCGCGTACCGCTCTGGATTCTGGGCTCGAGCCATTTCGGCGCCATGCTGGCCGCCGAGCTCGGCCTGCCCTACGCCTTCGCCTCCCATTTTGCACCCGATCTTCTGCTGCCGGCGCTCGACATCTATCGGAGCCGCTTCAAGCCATCGGCAACGCTCGAGCGCCCCCATGCCATGGTCGGAGCCAACGTCATCGCCGCCGACACCGACGAGGAGGCACGCAGACTGTTCACCACGCAACAGATGGCGTTCGCCAGTATCCGTCGCGGTGCGCGCGGCTTGTCGAAGCCACCCATAGACGACATCGACACATTCTGGACGCCGGAAGAAAAGGCGGACGCCAGCCGGATGCTGTCACGCTCGATCGTCGGATCGCTGGAAACGGTGCGCCGTGGCCTTGAGGAGCTCATCGGCGAGACCGGTGCCGACGAGATCATGCTGGTCTCCGATGTCTACGATCACGCCAAGCGACTCAAGTCCATCTCGCTCATCGCCGAAGCGGCCGGGATGACGACCGGTGCGGCGGCAGCGGCCCTCTAGCCCAACAGTCGTCTCTCAGCTGAATCCGACGACGGCATGCGGCACATAAGGACCTTCGAGCGCGGCGACTTCCTCTGCCGTCAGGTGAACATCGAGTGCCGCCACCGCATCGTCGATCTGGCCCGGCTTCGACGCGCCTACGATGGGGGCCGAGACCTCCGCCTTCTGCAGGACCCAGGCGAGTGCCACCTGGGCGCGCGGCAAGCCACGCGCCGCAGCAATTTTCGCTACAGCTTCGACGATCTGCCGATCTGAATCCTCTGTCCCGTTGTAGAGGGTCTTGCCATAGGCATCGAGCTCCTGGCGACGGGACACGCTGTCCCAATCTCGGGTCAGGCGCCCGCGCGCCAACGGGCTCCACGGGATGACGCCGATACCCTCGTCGCGGCAGAGCGGCAGCATCTCGCGCTCCTCCTCGCGATAGAGGAGATTGAGATGGTCCTGCATGGTCACGAAGCGCGTCCAACCGTTCCTTTCGGCAACGTGGAGCGCCTTGGCGAACTGCCAGGCGAACATGGAGGAGGCGCCGATATAGCGAGCCTTGCCGGCCTTCACCACATCGTGGAGCGCCTCCATCGTCTCCTCGATCGGCGTGCCATAGTCCCAGCGATGGATCTGATAGAGATCGACATAATCGGTCCCCAGCCTGCGAAGGCTGGCGTCGATGCCGGCGAAGATCGCCTTGCGCGAGAGCCCGGAGGCGTTCGGTACCTTTCTCGCCTCGTTGAAAGCCAGAGGGAAATAGATCTTGGTCGCCAGCACGATCTCTTCACGACGGGCGAAATCCTTGAGCGCCCGACCGACGATCTCCTCCGACGTCCCGTCGGAATAGCTGTTGGCGGTATCGAAGAAGTTGATGCCGGCCTCAATGGCCTGCTTGATGAGAGGCCGGCTTTGATCCTCGGGGAGCGTCCAAGGATGGGCACCGCGCTCCGGCACGCCATAGGTCATGCAGCCGAGACAGATGCGCGACACATCGAGGCCGGTACGGCCGAGCTTGGTGTAGTCCATGGGAATCCCCTCGATCCTTGCGATTTTGCAGCGAGCGTAACAGGTTCGACTGACAGCCGGAAAGCACCCATCAGCAGGCCAGCCGTGCGCCTGAGGCTGATCGACGGTGGAGAGCGATGTCATCGGCAATGGCGATTTGTCGGCCGGCGCGCATCGCGATAAAACTGCCGCTCACACCGGACGAGGACGCCATGCAGAGCTTTACCTACTGGAACACCACCCGCATCCACTTCGGCAAGGGTCAGATTGCCCGCATCTCCGAGGAAGTGCCGGCCGGCGCCCGCGTTCTCATCACCTATGGTGGCGGCTCGGTGCTGAAAAACGGCGTCATGGATCAGGTACGCGCGGCTCTCACCGGCCGCACGGTTGTCGAGTTCGGCGGCATCGAGGCCAACCCGCATTTTGAAACTCTGGTGAAGGTCGCCGATCTGGCACGAGCCGAAAAGGTCGATTTCCTCCTGGCGGTCGGCGGCGGGTCCGTTGCCGACGGCACGAAGTTCGTCGCCGCCGCGGCACTATTCGAAGGTGATCCCTGGGACATTCTCGTCCAGAGAGGTACCAATGTCCGGGCTGCACTGCCGGTTGGCTGCGTCATGACATTGCCGGCCACCGGTTCCGAGATGAACCGCAACGCGGTGATCACGCGGGCCAGCACTCAGGACAAGCTGCCGATGAACTCGGTGCATGTCATGCCGCGCTTCTCGGTCCTCGATCCCGAGACCACCTTCTCTCTTCCGCCACGCCAAACGGCCAACGGAGTCGTCGACAGTTTCATGCACGTACTCGAGCAGTACCTCACCTACCCCGTCGACGCCAAGGTACAGGATCGCTTTGCCGAAGGCCTGCTGCTGACCATCCTGGAGGACGGTCCCAAGGCACTCAGCGAGCCGACCAACTACGCGGTCCGCGCCAACCTGATGTGGGCCGCCACCATGGCCCTCAACGATCTTCTGTCGCGCGGCGTGCCGGGCGACTGGGCAACCCACCGCATTGGTCACGAGCTGACTGGCCTCTACGGACTTGACCATGCGGCAACGCTGGCGGTCGTGCTGCCGTCATTGCTCCAGGTGAAGCGGGCACAGAAGCGGGAAAAGCTGCTGCAATATGCCGAGCGGGTGTTCGGCATCGCGACCGGCAGCGAGGACGAACGCATCGACGCCGCCATCGAGCGAACCCGCGCCTTCTTCGAGGCGATGGGCGTCAAGACCAGGCTTTCCGACTACGGGCTCAACGCCGACATCATCCCCGAAGTGACAACCAAGCTACGCGAGCACTGGCAGGTGCCGCTCGGTGAGCATCGGGACGTTACGCCAGAGGTCGCCAGTCAGATCCTCGAACTCGCCCTCTGACGACGACAACCTCTCAATGCAATGACCATTCAGGTCGGGTAGAAAGGGCGGCCGCCGCGCCGCCCTTCCCTCCCCCGATTACTGCAACGGTCCGATCACCTCCACATGGCCTGCGTCGGTACGGGCCTGCCGTTCCGGCCGATACATGTCCTCAAGGGTTGCGGCCGGCAAGTTGAAGCTGCCGGGTGCGACCGCGCGGGCCATGTAGGCGAACTGGAACTCTGTGGTGTCCTTCAGGTCGAAGGCCACGGTAAAGCGATCGGTCTGGTATTCGGTGTGTGCCGCGTTGTCGAGCGGCGCCAACCAGTCGAGCGCCGCCACATCGCCGGCGCGAACCAGCGACGGATTGTCGATGGCAAATCCGGCCGGCAGCGGATCGTTCAGCACGAGGCGAGCCCAACCCGATTGCGTCGAAGTGACGCCAAGCACCACGACCATGCGGTCGCCGAGCTTGACCGCCGACGGATCGACCTCGTTACCTTCAAGGTCGTAGTAGGTGCGGGTCAACTGGTAGCCGTTGCCACCGGCAGGCTCCGGAGTAGTCGGAACGCCCGTTACCGTCACCCGGGCGTCGACAGCCGTCTTGCCTGTGTTCTTGATGACAAGCCCCTTGGCCAGATCGCCCGCCGCGTACTTCGCCGTGAAGACACCGTCATGCTGGGCGCCTGCCACGTCGAGTTCCGGCTTCATGCCGTCCTTCAGCATGGCGTGGGCCGCCAGCAGCATCCAGGCCTGCTCCTGGGTCGAGGTATACGTGCTCGCCTTGTAGAGCTTGCCAACCTGGCGGCTGAGCCCCTGGTAGTCGAAGGAGGCAAGCTTCGACTCCGAGGCCAGCGCCAAGATGGCCGCGCCATCACGCAAATCGGACCCATAGTCCGCGCGCCACAGCCGTCCGCCGTCCTTGCCTTGATCAAGCAGATCGAGGGACGAGCGGAAAACGCCCGATGCCTTCTGGCTATCGCCATAGAGAGCCAGTGCCGCCCCGAGCTGGGCGCGGGCAAGCGGCGTCGCGAAGGCGTCCAGCTTGGTTTCGGCATAGAAGCGCAGATCGCCAATCGATGCACGGCCGTTGCGGGCCAGCACGTAGAGACCGTAGGCGATGTCCTCGCCTCCATCGGTGAAATCGGAGGCATAGGCAATGCGGTTCTTGAGGTTGGTCACCGCCATGTCGTAGGCGACCGGCGGCACCGTGTAGCCCTTCTCCCTGGCGCGCGTCAGGAAATCGGTGACATAGGCATTGAGCCACAGATCCTCCGACCCCGGTCCCCACAAGCCGAAGGAACCGTCCGACCCCTGGTTCACCAGGAGCGCTTCGATCGCCTTCTGCACCCGCTCGCGCACCGGCGCTTCACCGGCAAGCCCGGCCGCCAGGATGACGTCGTCGAGATAGACCAGCGGCAGGGCCCGGCTCGTCAGCTGTTCCGAGCAACCATAGGGGTATTTGTCCAGCGAATGGACGAGACCCGGCAGATCGATGCCGGCCACCGTGCCGACGGTCAGCGTCGCAACCTCGGTTGCCGGCTTGAGATCGGAGAACAGATCGGCCGACAGCTTCAGCTCACCGCTGGCCGGCTTCAGCGAGAAATCGCTGACGCGGGTGACGGTTGGCTCGTTATCGCGCACGCCCAGCGTGAGCATCTTGGTCAGCACCGAACCATCGGGAGACTTCAGGGCAGCGGTGATCGTCTCGTCGCCGACTGCCTTGCCGGTGATCGGGATCAGCACGCGCGCCTTGCCCTTGTCGGCAAGAGATACGGTCGCTTTCGCCAGCTTCTCGTCGAGGTCGACAAGAGTGCCCGCTGTCGTTACTTCGAGCGCAAAATTGCCGGTAGGTCCCTCGATCTGGGTGAAGTCGAGCGCGAGGCGCGACCGGTCGCCAGGAGCAAGGAAGTTGGGCAGCGAGGCCTGTATCACCACCGGGTCGCGCACCAGAACGTCACGCGAGGCATGGCCGACACCGGTCTTCGACCAGGCGACTGCCATGATCTTCACCGTGCCGTTGAAGTCCGGCATCTTGAAGGATGCGTGAGCGACACCGTCCGAGCCGACCTTGGTCACGCCCTGGAAGAAAGCGACCAGCCGCTCGGTGGGCGGCGGACCCATCAGCTTCGAAATGCCACCGCCATCGCCACCCGTGCGCACGTCGCCCAGTGCTCCGAGCGTCGTGTCGATCAGCTGGCCGTAGAGGTCCCGGAACTCGATGCCAAGCCGACGCTGGGCGAAATACCAGCCTTCCGGCGCCGGTGCCTTGAACTCCGTGAGGTTGAGAATGCCGACGTCGACAGCGGCGATGGTGACATAGGCATCCTCGCCAGCCTTGCCGCCGTCCACCTTGACGGCGACGTTGAGATCGGTCTGCGGACGCATGTCCATCGGCGCATCGACAGCAACGTTCAGCTGCCGCTCACCGGGATCGACGCCAGCCCAGGCGAGGCCGAGCGCACGCGAGGGCATCCGCTTCTCGGCGAGATCGAGCGGCCTCAGCAGTGACGCGGTCACGTAAGCGCCCGGTCCCCAATCGGCGGTGACGGGCAGCTCGATGGTTGAGCCACCGGCCGGCACTTCCACCGTCTTCATGGAAATCAGGCGGTCGTCGACCACCGACACCACGGCAACGCCGGCATAGCGCGGCTCGATATGCGCCTTCACGGTGTCGCCGATGCTGTAGCGTGGCTTGTCGAGGGTGATCTTGAGGAGATCAGGCGTCTCGTCCGATTTCACCGGCACATACCAGCCGGCTTCGAAGCTGGTCGACACCGGAATGACCTTGCCGTCTGCACTGGTGACGGTGAGCTGGTACTCGCCCCACTCGACACGCGCCTCGATGCGCGCCGGTTTCTCGGGATCGACATCGAGCTTGCCGTTGGCAACGCGGGTGGTCGACTTGATGGCATGATAGTCCCAGGAACCGTCGCTCTGGTACCACTGGTAGTTCGTCTGAACGCGCGACAGCGTCCAGGACAGGTCCTTGGCGCCAACCTTGGCATAGTCGGCGTCGAGCACCGCCACGTCGAAGGTTGCGTTGCCACCCTCCTCCACCGAGCCATCGAACAGCGGCTTGACGCCGATCCGCTCATGACCGGTGGACACCGGCAGCGTCATGCGGCGTTCGACCGGCCGGCCGTTGGTATCGAGAACGCGTACGTGAACGGCAGCCTGCAGCGGCCGGGTGGTATCTGCCACCTCCGGCGTTATCAGCGTAACGGTGGCATCGCCATTTTCGTCGGTCCCGTCCGACTGCACGTCCTGGACGGCCGAGGTGAAATCGTCGTCGGCAAGACCGAAGCGGTAGCCCGGTGCCGAGGCGATGTCGCTGGCCGGTGTCACATAGACCTCGCCTTCGATCGCAAGACCCGCAGCCGGGGCACCATAGAGCCAATCGGCGCGGAGCGTCGCTTCAACCGTATCACCGGCGTGAAGAAGCGTCGCATCGGTCTTCACCGCGAAGTCGATGCGCTCGGGCTGGAAGTCCTCGACCTTGAAGGTCACCTCCTGCAAAGCACTGGCCTTCGGATCTGTATAGGCGGCGGCGCGCCACGTACCGCGCTGCGCCGCGCCGGGCAGGTCGAAGGAGAAGTCGCGTCCGCCGGCGCCCTCGTCGGCGGCGAGCCGCCGGACGAACTCGTTGCCGTCGGGTCGGCTGACCACCAGCGTCAGCGGCAGGTCGGACAACGCGGTCACAGTCGGGTCACGGGCGAGGACGGTGAGATTCACCGTCTCGCCGGGCCGGTAGACGCCGCGCTCCGTTGTCATGAACACGTCGACGGGCTTTGGCGGATCGCGGCCCTCGACGCCACGATCGGTCAGATCGAAAGCCGCCTTCTGCAGGTTCAGGAAGGCGAAATCGCCGTCCTTGGTCGCCAGCAGAAGCTGCGGCGCAGCACCACCGGTTCCCTTGACGAGACCAGCATCGAAGCGGGCGTAGCCCTGGTCGTCCGTGGTTGCCGATCCCAGCACGTCGTTGTCGGCGGCAATCAGTTTCAGCTCGACGCCAGCGACGGCCTTGGCGTCGCTCAAGCCATGGATCACCACATGCAGACCGTCATTGCCCGTCATGGTGGCGAGGCCAAGATTGGAGACGACAAACCACTGGGTGGCGTCGGCTGACCATTCATCCTTCTTGTTGACGTCGCGAACCACCAGCGCGTAGACGCCGGGCTCCAGCGACTTCACCAGCTCACTGACCGGCACGGCGGTCGTCACTTCGCGATTGGTGTCCCGCTTGACGGCAATCTTGCCGGACCACACTTCCCGCCCTTCGCGTGCGGCGACGGCATCGGCGCTCCACTTGTCAAGCTGGCTCAGGAAGCGGTCCTCGCCGACGGCATTCACGAGATTGCGGTCGCCCACCTTGAGAACGCGGGCGTCCAGCGTATCGACGTTGACCGAGACCAGGGGGATGGTGGCGTTCGGCGTTCTTGGCAGCACGTAGGCCTTGCCGACGAAGCGCACCGACGGGTCGCGGTCGCGAACGTAGATGTCCAGCTCGGCGGTCTTGTTCAGCGTCTCCTCGCCATCCTTTGCCGGCAGACCCTTGCGGATCGTGACGTGGTAGCGATTGCCATATTCGACGCCTGCGGCGCAGATCTGGTTGTCTTCGGCCTCCACCTCCAGCTTGTCCCCGCCATCGACGGCGAAGTATCCGGAAATCGACGGGTCGTTGCGAGCGATGGGATCGGAGAAGGTGACGCAAATGCGCGGCGTCGACGACTGCGTGTCCACCGAATTGTCGGTGATGCGGAACCCGTGCTCCGAGACCCAGTCGTTGAAGGCCGAACGCCAATCCGGATCGTCCTGCAAGGCGAGCCGGCGACGCAATGTCTTGATGCCGAGATTCCAGTTCTCGCGGGTCACGAAGGAGTTGGCGAGCGAGTTGAGGGCCGCCACCTGCTGATCGGCGTCAGTCGCGCGGAGATAGGCGTTGATGGCAGCGGCGGTCGACTCCTCAAGGAAGGTGTCGCGGTGCTCGTTGCTGTCCGGCACAAGGATGGCCTGGTCGGAATAGCGCCACCAGAGATCGTTGCGCGACGGATCGAGGCGAATGGCCTTGCGAAGATCCTGCGCGGCCTTGAGGTTGTCGCCAGCATCAATGGCCTTGTCGCTGCTGGCGAGCAGCTTGTCGAGCTTGCCTTCGGCCGGTTCGTCGGCGATGGCACCCTCGAGCTTGTGGGCCTCGTCGATGAAGCTTTGTCCCACAAAGCCAAGTTCGTCGCGCCGAGCTTCCGCAACGGACGGATCGGCCACCTCGGAGGTCACGATACGGCCGGCCACCGCCCCGGCGAAGGTGCGAAGATCGCCCATGGTGCTCTTCTTGAAGCACCATTTGGCCTTGGTGTTATACGTGAAGGCGACGCAACGATCGTCCCCGACGCAGGCCGCCTCGCAGTCCCCGAGCTCGATGCCCTTCAGGGTGTCCATATCCTCGCCGAAATAATCGGCGCCTTCGGTGATCACTGCCCGCCGCTCTGCCGCCTCGCCAGGCATGGCAAGAACCAGCCCCGCCGACGAAAGACACACGAGCGCGAGAAACCTCGCGAAACGCCGAACGGACACCATGGATATCCCCCTCGGAAACCGGCTGACAGCCGAACAATAACATCAATCAAAGGCAGTTGAATGAAAACACCTATCTCCAGCAATAGCCGCAGGAAGGGCGGCGGGCAACTCGGCCAAAGGCGATGTTTGCCACTGGAAAACGCTAGAGATGCGCCTTGGTCGGATCGGCGGCGTCGATCACCCGGATATTGACGCGCGGGGCCCCTTGCCACCAGTCGAGATCGACATGGCCGGCAACATGGATCGATGCCCCTCGGTGCGCTGTCAGAAAGTCACCCAGCGGTTGCCCCACAGCGCGGAAAGCCATGGCCTTGACGCGGGTACCCGCCGAGGAAGCCAGCGTCAGACGAAGATGATTGCGCCCGGCGCCATCGAGATAGAGCAACCGATGGGCAGGGAAGACAAACAGCGGTTCGGGCTGGGCCGAGCCGAATGGGCCAACCCGACCGATCGCCTCGACGAGTTCCGGCGTGGCGCCGTCGGCGGTCAGCGCCGCATCGATCTCCAGCGCTTCCGCCGCACGAGCCATCGCGACGCCATCGGCAACGGCAGCCGAAACGAAGGCCCGGAAGGCATCCACCCCGTCCGCCGGCAGCGAGATGCCGGCAGCCATGGCATGCCCGCCGCCCTTGGTGATCAGACCGCGCTCAAGCGCAAGGCGCACCACCGCCCCGAGGTCGACGCCAGCGATCGAGCGACCGGAACCAACCGCCCCCCCTTCTCCGTCGAGCGCGATGGCAAAGGTGGGACAGCGATAGCGTTCCTTGAGGCGTGCTGCGACCAGGCCAACGATGCCCGGATGCCACTCGCTCGACGCCTCGACAATCACAGGAGGAGCAACACCGCCAAGGCGGGCTGTTACCATCAGCTCGGCCGCATCCACCGCTTCCGCCTCGAGCACCTGACGTTCACGGTTGAGCCTGTCGAGCTCCACGGCGATGCGGCTTGCCGCCACATGGTCGTCGGAGGTGAGCAGGCGTGCGCCGAGGCCGCTGTCGCCGATGCGGCCACCTGCATTGATGCGAGGCCCGAGCATGAACGCGAGATTGTAGGGTGTCGGAGGACCGGCGAGCTTGACCACATCGGCAAGCGCGGCGAGACCGCGATTGCCGCGCGCCCGCAAGACGGAAAGCCCCTTCACCACGAACGCGCGGTTGAGACCGATGAGCGGCACCACGTCGCAGATGGTCCCAAGAGCCACCAGATCGAGCAGCGCCAGAAGATCGGGTGCCGCGGCCCCCTGCCGTTCGAACCAACCGCGCCGCCGGAGTTCGCGGTTGACACCAACCAGCGTGACGAAGGTGACGCCGACGGCCGCGAGATGCCCGTGACCGGAAAGGTCGTCCTGACGATTGGGATTGACCAGGGCCAACGTCGGCGGCAACTCGACGCCCGCCTGATGATGGTCGAGCGTCACCACGTCGAGCCGGCGCTTGCGCGCTTCTTCGAATGCCTCGAAGCTGGAGGTGCCGCAGTCGAGCGTAACCAGCAGCGTCGCGCCACCGGCCGCCAGCTCCCCGACGGCCCGCGGGTTGGGGCCATAACCATCGACGAGACGATCCGGAATGTAGACGGCCGGTTCGAGCCCCTGACTGCGCAGGTAGCGAACGAAGACGGCGACCGAAGTCGCGCCATCGACGTCGTAGTCGCCGAAGACGGCAATCTTCTCGCCCCGCTCGATGGCATCGGCAATGCGACTGACGGCGGCGTCCATGTCGGTAAACAGCGACGGATCAGGCAGCAGAGTGCGAAGCTGCGGGTTGAGGTAGGCCTCGGCAGCCTCGGCAGCCACATCGCGTGCGGCAAGCAGCCGCGACACCACATCCGGCAGACCGACTTCCTGAGCGATCTGGCGGGCAAGCGCGCCGCCGCGCATGTCCAGCCGGTCGCGCCACGGACGATCGGTGGCAGAGCGCGTTACGCCGAGGACAACGCGGCGCTCGGCCGGAAGAGACGGCGAAACGGATTCGGCTGGAGAGGTCATAGCCTCTCAATAGAGCATGCGGCACCGCCGCGCAAAGCCGTCGGGATGGCATGGCAGTGGATCGCTCAGGCGTTGCGATGTTCGGCGGCTATCATTGCCGAAAGCTCGCCAATCAGCGGATGATCGGGCCAGATGAGCCCGAGCAGGCCGGTGGCGAAGCTCGCCGGCGCTGTGCCTGGCGCCGTCACCAGCCCACCGTCGACCACGGCGCGCGGCGAATCCAGATATAGCGATCCATCGTAATTCGCCACGTGGCCGCTGAGATAGTCCATAGCGTTGCTGGTATGGCGCCGTCCATCGAGAACCCCGGCTCGCGCAGCGGCCAGCGTTCCGCCGCAAATCGCGCCGACGGGGCGGCCGGCCGATAGCATCGCCCGGATGATGGGACCGACGTCCGGAGCGTCGGCAGCTTCCCATCCCGAGGATCCGATCACTGCCAGCGCGTCAAACCGGCCTGACTCAAGCGTTTCGAGCGCCGCTTCGGGAGTGACTCTCAGCCCTCCCATCGACCGCACGACGCACCCCCCGGGCGTGTAGTGATCGACACTGGCGCCAAGCCATGCCCGCGCAGCTGCCGCAAACAGACCGAGTTCCCAGTCAGCGAACTCGTCCAGAAGTACAACGGCGATCCGTTTTGTCATGGCCCATCCTCACGTGCGGCGGTCGGAGTCGATTTCAACCAAGCTGTAGCCACTTTCCGTCAGCGGCACAAAACGCCTGTGACACATCCCAAAACCTCGTCGAGCCACCGCCCGGTTCATCGGCGCGCTACCACATCGCCCCTGGCTCGGTATCTATACTAGTTAAATCCCGCAACCACCTTCACAATCTATCAAGGAGCAAGCATTCGTAAACGCCTAAACGACGCACTGGTCAGGATATATTTATTTAATACTCACAACGGCATACTGTCGCATCGAATAAATGGGACAGACCATGAGCAGAACGACGTTTGTTGGCTATGCCCTTATTCTAACCGCCGGCCTCGCCACCTGCGCGTTCCTCATGCAAAGAGAACGCAGCGATTTGGCTGCTGCCACGACGACATATCGCGCAACTGCTCAGGCTGATGCCGAGACGACACGGGAACGCATCAGCGAGCATATTGGCGAGATCTACCGCAACATCAGAACCATTAGCTTCCTGCCAAGCGTTCGCCGCATGATACCGGGTGGATCCACCGTCAGCGATGACGCCAGGGCCTCGATCCAGCAGATCTACAACAATCTTGCCAGCAGCGTTGCTGTCTCGGAAGTCTACCTGATACCCGGGCCATTCGATCCGGATAGCATCGACCCGGCCACCGGGAAAAATCAGGTTCCTGCCCTGATGCTGGATGAGTTGATCACCGACAGCGCCGAGAAGAAAGCCGCCGACGTGTCGGCAGCCAGCGATATCACTGGCGTACCCGAAGAAGAGGATCAGGAATACGCGCTGATCGCCAGGCAAATTCAGGCCTTCAAAACACAGCACCCCGATTTGGCCAGCATTTCCAACTTGGCGATCCCCTTGCTGGCGGGGCCCGAAGTCATCACCTGCGACAACTCGCAAATGACCTCCTCCAGTGATGACAAGGGACGGTCGGGTCTGGTTTTCTCTGTGCCTATCTACGGCGTCGACAAGAAAGCCACCGGAGCCGTGTCGACGGTGATGCTCTCCAACGTCATCGGCGCAATGCTTCCCGGCTCCCATCTGGCGCTGATCAATCCTAGCTATGACTACGTCGCCCTTCCCAAGGAACAGGGGCAGGCCAAGGCTTCACTGGAGTTTGTCAAAAAGGGGACTCCCGATCCCTCGCTGATCGCTTCCTTCGTTCTGCCAATTGCCACCGCTGACGCGGAACATCCCTGGTTCCTGTGGGTAGGACTTCCCAACGCCGAGTTTGCCGCCAGCTCCGATGTTCGCAACATAGAGAGCCAGTTCTGGTATGGCCTTGTCGCCAGCCTGATAGGAATGCTGGTCGCAGCAACGATCTGGGCTCTGCTCCGTCGCAACCAGGCCCGCATCGAGGCCAGCGAGCATGTCCTTCGCAGCAAGCTCGACGAGCAAGCCCGGGAACTCTCCGAGATCGAGCGCATCCGCGGCGAGGAACGGCTCAGCGAAGCGACCCAAAAGCGAGAGATCCTGCGAAAGATGGCGACCGAAGTGGAGCTGTCCACCGGGTCGGGTCTCGATCGCATCATCGACGGTGCTGTATCGCTGGAAACGAGAACGGCCAGCATGACGAACGTCATCGGTGACGTGAGGGTTGCCTCGCAAGAGATCGCCAATGCCGCGGAACGCTCACAGGTTCTCAATGAAACGGCGGCCAGCCTGTCGGATCAGGTCATCGTAGCCATCAACGGCATTTCCGAAGACGTGCATCGAAGCGCCGATGCCGGCCGCTCCACTCTGTCCTCGATGGTCGCGGCTCGGACGGCGGTCGAAGATCTTTCTCGCGCCGCCGCCGATATCGACCAGATCGCGGCAACGATCGCCACGATTGCCAAGCAGACCAACCTGCTTGCCCTCAATGCCACCATCGAATCGGCACGCGCCGGCGAGCTTGGTCGGGGCTTCGCGGTGGTTGCCGGCGAGGTGAAGGCTCTGGCGTCGCAAACTGAAAAATCCACCTTCGAAGTTACGTCGAAGATCACGGAAATCCAGGACATGACGCGGCGGGTCGCAGAAGCCTTGCGCGCCGCCGGTGCAACGGTGGAAACCCTGGGCGACACGACCAACAGCATGCTTGCGCGCGTTGACGGACAAAGAGCGACCGTCGCCGACTTCTCGGCAAAGCTACGCGAAGCGCAGGTGGCGGTCGCCGATGTCGGTAGCCGGATCGACGCCATCAACGCCGCCGTCGAAAGCACCTATGCACTGTCTGCCGACGTTGCCGAAGTGACCAGAACCATCGAGCACTCCTCGCAATCGCTGCGAGACGACGTGCCCAAGATCATCAAGGATGCCATGGAACGAGCGGATCCGCTTGCGTCGACGGCCGCCTGATCACGTTTCACCCTTCGCGAAAGACAAAAGAAAAGGCCCGGCACGAGCCGGGCCTTTCCTCATTTTCTGACCGAAGCCGAATGGACTCAGGCGCCCTTGACGACGCTGCGGCCGGCGTACTTGGCCTGGCTGCCCAGCTCTTCCTCGATGCGGATGAGCTGGTTGTACTTGGCGATTCTGTCCGAACGGGCCAGCGAACCGGTCTTGATCTGACCGCAGTTGGTGGCAACCGCGAGGTCGGCGATCGTCGAGTCTTCCGTCTCGCCCGAGCGATGGCTCATGACGGCGGTATAACCGGCCTTGTGGGCGGTCTCGACGGCGTCGAGGGTCTCGGACAGCGAACCGATCTGGTTGACCTTGACCAGGATCGAGTTGGCCGTACCGGCCTTGATGCCCTTGACCAGACGCTCGGTGTTGGTGACGAACAGGTCGTCGCCAACCAGCTGGCACTTGCCGCCGATCTTGTCGGTCAGCTTCTTCCAGCCGGCCCAGTCGTCTTCCGACATGCCGTCTTCGATGGTGATGATCGGGTAGTCGGCGGCCAGCTTGGCGAGATACTCGACCTGCTCGTCGACCGAGCGGACCTTGCCTTCGCCTTCGTAGTGGTACTTGCCGTCCTTGAAGAACTCGGTCGAGGCGCAGTCGAGGCCGAGGTAGACGTCCTTACCAGCCTTGAAGCCGGCCTTCTCGATCGAAGCGACGATGAAGTCCAGCGCCTCGACAGCCGAGCCGAGGTTCGGAGCGAAGCCGCCCTCGTCACCAACGTTGGTGTTGTGACCGGCCTTCTTGAGGCCCGACTTCAGGGTGTGGAACACCTCGGTGCCGATACGCACGGCATCGGCGATGGAGTCGGCGCCGACCGGCAGGATCATGAACTCCTGGAAGTCGATCGGGTTGTCGGCATGAACGCCGCCGTTGACGATGTTCATCATCGGAACCGGCAGGATGTGGGCGTTCGGGCCACCGACGTAGCGGTAGAGCGGCAGACCGGCGGCCTCAGCGGCAGCCTTCGCAACGGCGAGCGACACGCCGAGGATGGCGTTGGCGCCAAGACGGGCCTTGTTCGGGGTGCCGTCCAGCTCGATCATGGCCTTGTCGATGGCCAGCAGATCTTCGGCATCCATGCCGGCGACCGCCTTGTAGATCTCGTCGTTGACGGCAGCGACGGCCTTGGTCACGCCCTTGCCGAGATAGCGGGAACCGCCATCGCGCAGCTCGACGGCCTCATGGGCACCGGTGGAGGCGCCCGACGGAACCGCGGCGCGGCCGAAGGAGCCGTCTTCCAGGGTGACGTCGACTTCGACGGTGGGGTTGCCGCGGCTGTCGAAAATCTGGCGACCGACGATATCGATGATGGCTGTCATTGTGCGATGCACTCCCAGTTGGATTGGGGTCGAATTCCTCAGAGAACCCGAGCGTTCTATAGACCGTCAGTGTGACGCTGCAAAGATGCGAACTGGCACGGATGTCAAGATTGTAATTGGTTTAGGTGAACCGTTTGACGCTCGCCCGAATCGGCTTGTCCGGCCGCCCCAAGAAAAGGCCTTCCAGGCCCAAAATGGAAGAGGGTGCCGCAAGACGTTTCGAGCATCCGTCCTTCGGTCGAACTGGATCGGCCTGGCCACAGGTTGAGAGCCAGAACTGCCCCCTTCGAGCTGCGACTTTGGTATCGCTCAAACGCGAAAAACATCGCTTGGCTCCGCCAATCGGCCGCCTTTCGCTGGTTTTCAGCCGAACTTACAATGGGTTGTAGGCGTTGTTTCTTGACGTCGGCATGCCGCTTGCCATGCTGCCCCCTCACGGCAACTGCCGGGAAACCATCGTCACCGGAAATCGGAGCCTTTCATGGCCAACCATCGTGTCGTCGTCGTCGGAGCTGGATTTGCCGGCTTGCAACTTGTGCTCGACCTCAAGGGGGCGCCAGTCGACATCACGCTGATCGACCGGCGAAACCACCACTTGTTCCAGCCCCTTCTCTATCAGGTCGCTACGACGCTGCTGGCGACCTCGGAGATCGCATGGCCGATCCGTCGGTTGTTCCGCGACCGGCCGGAAGTGAAGACGGTTCTCGGCCACGTCATCGGCGTCGATCGGCAGGAAAAGATCGTGCGGCTGAGAGACGGTAGCACCGTTGCCTATGACACGCTGGTACTGGCGACCGGCGCCCGGCACGCCTATTTCGGTCATGACGAGTGGGAAGCCTTTGCGCCAGGCCTCAAGACGCTTGAGGATGCTACCACCATCCGTCGCCGCGTGTTGCTCGCCTTCGAACGGGCGGAACTGGAAGCCGACGCGGAGAAGCGTCAGGCCCTGCTCACGTTTGCCATCATCGGCGGAGGGCCAACTGGTGTCGAACTTGCCGGCATCATCGCCGAGTTGGCCCATCGAACGCTCGTCAAGGAGTTCCGGGCGATCGACACCCGCACCGCCCGCATCCTGCTGATCGAGGCCGGGCCGCGGATCCTGCCGGTGTTTACACCCGACATGTCCGACTATGGCGGCAAGGCCCTGGAAAAGCTGGGCGTGACCGTCAGAACCGGCGTGCCGGTGACCGACATTACCGCCGAAGGCGTCTGCATTGGCGAAGAGTTCGTTCCGGCCAAGACGGTGCTTTGGGCAGCCGGGGTGCAAGCCTCGCGTGCCGCCGAATGGCTCGGCGTGCCTGCCGACCGGGCCGGAAGGACCATCGTCGAGCGCGACCTTTCCGTTCCCGGCGCGCCGGAAATCTTCGTGATCGGTGATACGGCCTCGGTGACGACGACGGACGGGAAACCAGTTCCGGGTGTGGCTCCGGCCGCCAAGCAACAAGGCTCCCATGTGGCGAAGACCATTCGCAGCCGTCTCGCGGGCCTGCCGTCAGCAGGACCGTTTGCCTATCGCCATCAAGGCAACCTTGCGACCATCGGTCGCAGTGCGGCAGTGGTCGACTTCGGTTGGATCAAGCTGAAGGGCGCCATCGCCTGGTGGGTATGGGGCATTGCCCATATCTACTTCCTGATCGGCACGCGCAGCCGCTTTGCCGTTGCCTGGAGTTGGCTATGGATCTTCATGTCGGGCCAGCATTCGGCGCGGCTGATCACCCAGAAGGAGACGCTGAAGGACGAGAACGGTCGCTGAGGCCATCCCACTACTTCAGCGGGAAGCGTGTCATCCCGGCGCCGAGACCATTCGTGGGGCGCCGGGTGAAGCCGAACTTCTCGTAAAAGCCTTCCTTGCCCTCGGCTGCCATCAAGCCGATGGTGGCGCCAACGGGCGCCTGCTTCAACACCTCTGCCAGGAGTGCCTCGACGATCAGCCGACCAACTCCCCGTCCACGAAAGTCGGGGTGAACGATGATATCCTGCATGTAAAAGTACAGGACGCCGTCGCCGACGACACGGCCGAAGCCGGCCAAACGGCCACCATCGCGGGCGACAACGCCCATGAGGCCAGCGGCGAGCGCCCGTTTGGCGACAACGGGATCGACAGATCCCCAGCCGCAAGCCGCGCGCAACTCCGCGAACTCGTTTGCGCTGGGCGGCTGGTTGAACAGCTCGACGGCCATGTGGCGCCCTCCTCCAATGCAAAGGCGCCCCTCACGGAGCGCCTTTGATCTTCAATCATCAAACGAACGAGGACCCTTGGCTTACTCGCCGGCAATCGCCCATTCGACTGGCTGATGCCCCTCGCGCGTCTTCTTGATGCGCTCGGCAACCAGGAAGGCCAGTTCCAAGGCCTGGTCGGCATTGAGGCGCGGATCGCAATGGCTGTGATAGCGATCCGACAGCTGTTCGCCAGAAATGGCGACGGCACCGCCGGTGCATTCGGTCACATCACGACCGGTCATCTCGATGTGAATGCCACCTGGATGGGTTCCCTCGGCGGCGTGCACATCGAAGAATGCACCAACCTCCTTCAGAATGCGGTCGAATGGCCGCGTCTTGTAGGAGTTCAGGGTGATCGTGTTGCCGTGCATCGGATCGCAGGACCACACAACCGACCGCCCCTCGCGCTGCACGGCGCGGATAAGAGCGGGCAAGTAGTCGCCCACCTTGTCGGCACCGTAGCGGGCGATCAGCGTCAGCCGCCCCGGCTCGTTCTCCGGGTTCAAGGTATCGATCAGGCGGATCAGCTCTTCCGGCGCCAGCGACGGACCACACTTCAGGCCGATGGGGTTCTTGATGCCGCGGCAATATTCGATATGTGCGTGGCCGGGCTGGCGAGTGCGGTCGCCAACCCAGATCATGTGCCCGGAGGTGGCGTACCAATCGCCAGTGGTCGAGTCGACGCGGGTCAGCGCCTGCTCGTATCCCAGCAGCAGTGCCTCATGGCTGGTATAGAAGTCTGTCGTCCGCATCTCGGAGACGCTTTCGGGATGAATGCCGCAGGCCCGCATGAAGGCGAGGCTCTCGGTGATGCGATCGGCATATTCCTGATAGCGCGAGGATTGCGTGCCCTTGACGAAGCCGAGCGTCCACTTGTGAACGTTGTCGAGGTTGGCATAGCCGCCACTTGCAAAGGCGCGCAGCAGGTTCAGCGTCGCAGCCGACTGGCGATAAGCCATCTCCTGACGCTGCGGATCCGGGACGCGCGATTCCGGCGTGAAATCCATGCCGTTGATGATGTCGCCCCGATAGGACGGCAGCTCGATACCCTCGATGGTCTCGGTCGGCTTGGACCGCGGCTTGGCGAACTGGCCAGCGATGCGGCCGACCTTCACGACCGGCTGGGCCGCGCCATAGGTCAGCACCACGGCCATCTGCAGGAAGACGCGGAAGAAGTCGCGGATGTTGTCGGCGCCATGCTCGGCAAAGCTCTCGGCACAATCGCCGCCCTGCAGCAGAAAGGCCTGGCCGGCCGCCACCTTGGCCAGCGACTTCTTGAGCTTGCGCGCCTCGCCCGCAAACACCAGCGGTGGATAGCTCGAAAGATGCGCTTCGACGGCGGCAAGCGCCGCCTGGTCGGGGTAGTCAGGCACCTGCTCGATGGGCAGGGCGCGCCAGGAATCGGGCTTCCAGGTGGTGGGCATGACGCGGCTCTTCTTCTCGATGCATCGCCCCGCGGAAACCGCCGCGGAGCCTTCAGGATTTGGCGCCTTATATATGAGGCGCCGGTGACGCACCACCACCGATACGCTTTACGCGGCGGGGGCACGGAAGGCAGTTGTTCCGTTTCGACAGATCCGGCATCAGGCCGGAGGCAGGCGATCACGGAACCGTAAATGCAAAAAGCCCCACCTTTCGGCGGGGCTCGTTCTCGCATTGGGCCTGTCGGTCAGACAGCTGCGAAACCGGCCACGCCGAAGCGGCGACGCCACGCATAAAAGCCCATAAAGCCGAAAATGGTCGGAGCCGCGGCCCGCGGAAGCGGGGCGGTCAGGGATGCCCGAAGGTGCCGAAAGCACGACATGGATATCATCCGACAAAATACGCTTCCGCAGAAACTGCCGAAGCAAGGTTGGCGGACAGAAACCATCGCCAGCAGACGACGTCAAGCGAAATCGCACGCCCCACGAGAAGACTGATCAGATCAGCGCCAGTTCTCTCAGCGCCCGGCGCATGCCCTCCGGAATATCGCCATCCACCTCGGACTGACGGATGTCGGCCGGCGCATCCTTGGCTGGAAGATAACGCCAGCCCTGGAAGGCACGGCACGGCTTGTACTCGGTGCGATGCAGTTCCGGATCGAGCACGATGCCGCAGCGTTCGATGCCGTCACCACCCCGTATCGGCCGCAGTTCCAGAATGGACTGCCGCGCTTGCACGATTCCCTTGATGACCCAATAGAGCGACCCGCCGTCAAGGACTTCGTCAACCCGCTTCGGAAACATCCGGGTGACGTGGATGCGCTCGTAGGTCAGGCCACGGGCGGCGTGGGCCAGCACTTCCTCACGATACCATTGGTCGAGTTCCTCGACCGTCTCGACACCCACACAAAGCTTGATGATGTGAAGCGGCATTCCTGACTTCCAAAACGCGGTGTCCTTTCCGCCTATCATGGTTCGCCGTCACCGGCGATACAAGTGATCGCGAGCGAAACCAGCTCATGTGGCCGACAGATGTTTGACAGGTTGGATGATGCAGGCTGTCACTGGGCGAACCTGACACCTCCTTTGGTTCGACCTGTCTGGAGGTATCGCATGAACATCTCTTCCGTAGGCTACCGGCCTACTCCGGCCCTTAGCGCACCTCGTCCAAGCGAGGCCGCCGAGGGCCCTGGTCCGGATCACGACGGTGACGCAGACGACATCGGGGCAGCTGCTCCGGCCAAGTCTTCTCTCGCCGCCGGCGTCGGACAACTCCTGGATATGCTTGCCTAGCGGACCGCCACCCGGCATCCCTGCTCAATGCGCGCCGTGCCCTCGCACGGCGCGCTTTTTCTTTATGCCGGGGCAGCGACTATTGGCGTAACAGGAAAAAGCAAGGGGTAGCCCGATTTCGCAGGGCCGTTAACCAAGCCTTTGCGAAACCTTCAAACCACTGATGTTTTTCAATTTTTCGCGCTTAACGCGGTGAACGGACAGCGTCATATTACAGTTGGCAGCCCATGAAAGGTGAACTGCCAGACTGTGCTAGGAGGCCGACAATGAACATTGGCAGCGCCACCCTGAGCAATCCGATCTCGACCGCCATGCGTCAAGCCGCAAGCGCGGAGAGCAAGCCGTCAGAGCGAGAGCCCGACGGCGACCGCGACGACTCGATCCTGAAAGTCCAGCCCGTTCCGGCCAAGCAAATACCGGCCGCCGTCGGCAAAGGCATGGGCATTCTGGTCGACGTCAGCGTGTAGCGCTCACCGGCCTCATACCGAAAGGCCCGGGGCGTACGAGGTCAACGAAGGCTGCCGCTGCCCTGCCGAAATAGCGCTCTCGGTGACGAAGGGCGTGAAAGCCACGGCCGGGCAGCGGCGTTTCCACCTGCACCAGCGTTCCGGCGGCCAGCGCAGCACCGGCAACCATGTGCGATAGTACCGTGACGCCGCCGCCCGCCTCGACGGCGATGCGAACGGTTTCGTTGGACGGTAGCTCAAGCGCCACATCGACATCTTCCGCCGACAGACCGTAGTGAGCGAGCGTCTGCTCCAAGGCGACGCGCGTACCGGATCCTTTCTCGCGCAGGACCCAGCGAGCCGACCGGAGGCGGTCGGACATATTGCCACGTCTGGCGAGCCAGGGATCACCGGGGGCCGCCACCAGCACGAGTTCATCTTCGAAGAGATGGTCGACAGCAAGACTGGGCTCGTCCACAGGCCCCTCGACAAACCCGAGGAGCGCAGCACCATCGCGCAGCCGACCGGCGACAAACTCCGTATTGCCGAGCTCGAGCGTCACCCGAATTCCAGGGAAGCTCTCCCTGAAGGTCTGGATCACACGCGGTATCCAGTAGGTACCGATGGTTTGGCTGGCGGCGATCGCCAGCTCGCCACGCCGGAAATCGGCAAGATCGGACAACACCGCTTCGCCATCGGTGGCGCGAACCAGGATCGCCTTCGCTTCTTCCAGAAACGTCCGGCCGGCGTCGGTCAGCGCGATACGGCGGCCGATACGGTCGAATAGCTTGATCGCATAACGACCTTCCAGCGAAGTGATGGCCGCACTGACCGCCGACTGCGTCAGATGCAGATCGTGCGCGGCCTGGGTAACATGTTCGCGCTCGGCGACGGCAACGAAGATGCGGAGCTGTTCGAGGGTCATTGCAGGCCGCGGCTGGATGGGTCAGACCAGCCTTATCAAGATCAGGCTCAGGCTGGCAATGAAAACGCTGGCGAGCGCGCCGGTCAGGGCCGGCTTCATGCCTTTTGCCTTCAGTTTGGCGACGCTGGTCTCAAGCCCCATGGCCGCGAGCGCCATGGTCAGCAGAAAGGTGCTGACGACACTGGTCTCCGCCTTCAGCCCAGCGGGGATGCTGATGACGCTGTTGACCGCAACAAGCGCAATGAAGCCAAGCACGAACAAGGGCAGCGGGGCCTTGGGACGTTCCGAGCCCACATCGCCAAGAGACGGCAGGAACGCGGCCATCGCAAAGACCATCGGCGCGAGGGTCATGACCCGCGTCAGCTTGGCGACGGTGCCAAAATCGCCTGCCTCGCGGCCGACGGCAAATGTCGCCGCCACCACCTGGGCGATCTCATGAATCGACGAGCCTGCCCAGAGGCCATAGTCGCGCGCACTCAGCCCGATGATCCCCTGAAGCAGCGGATAAGCGAACATGGCAATGGAGCCGAACACCGTGACGCAGGCAACCGCGTAGGAGACGTCCTCATCATGGGCGTCGACCACGGAGTTGGCCGCGGCAACCGCCGAGGCACCGCAAATCGACGTGCCGGCGGCAATCAGACGGGTAAGGCGCGGATCGGCACCGATCAGCCGACCGACAGCCAGCGTGAACAGGAAGGTGCTGGCAACAGCAACGAGAATGACGCCGACGCCTCGCAATCCGGTTTCGGCCACCTGCCCGAAAGTGAGCTGCACTCCAAGCAAAATGATCGCAAGACGCAGCAGCCGACGCATCGAAAAGCCGATACCAGTCGTCAGCGCCGCATGCGTACCGACCGTGTTGCGGATCAGGATACCGAGAGCGATCGCAATGATCATCGGGCTGAAATCATGGACACCGGGCAGCGTCCTCAGTCCATAGGCAACACCGGCGATTGCCGCGCAGGCCACGATACCAGGCAGAGCGCGGACTACGGGCCCCTGTTGGGCGATGGCGGAAACCGGTTTCGATAACTCGACTGATTGTTGAAACATTTTGCTCTTGCTCTGACATCCATCGTTATGGATTTCCTATCGCGCAAGAGTTTCACGCAAACCAACGCATTGTCATGCACGAACCGTTCGTTTGAATCGAACGGTTGGCGCGTTCAGGCGCATGGCGATACACTTTCCGACAGTTTGCGACCCTTTCAGCGGAATCCCCGGCTCCGGGCAGGCCTATGTTCGATCCATCGAAGAAACTGGATCAGGGGGTAGTCATGAAAGGCTTCTGGGCAGGTGTCGCCGTCACGGTCCTGGTGATCGCGGCCTTTCCCGCACTCGGTCGCTGGGTCACGACAATGCCCTACAGGACGGTGGCAATGTTCAATCCGGCGCTCGGCTCGCCGGTGACATGGCAAGGCACTGGCGGAAGAGGCGGACGAATGGCCGGCGGCTGTCCGCGCAGCATTCCCGCTGGCTATATGGACTGATCGTCGATCAGCTCGGCTGGTCCGCCCTCTCGTTCTTGCTGCCGCGGCCGAGAACGCCGAGGTCGTCTTCCGCCTTGACGCGGGCCAGCCGCGCTTCGGCCTCATCGGCCTCGCGCTGGCGTGCCCACATGGTCGCGTAGAGGCCGCCCTTGTCGATCAGTTCGGCATGCGAGCCGCGCTCGGCAATACGCCCCTTTTCCAGAACGATGATCTCGTCGGCATTGACCACCGTCGACAGCCGGTGGGCAATCACCATGGTGGTCCGCCCCTCGGCCACGCGATCGAGTTCGGCCTGAATCTCGCGCTCGGTGTTCGTATCGAGCGCCGATGTGGCCTCATCGAGGATCAGGATCGGTGGCGACTTCAGAATCGTACGCGCAATGGCGACACGCTGCTTCTCGCCGCCGGACAGCTTGAGGCCACGCTCGCCGACAGGCGTGTCGTAGCCATTGGGCAGACCCTCGACGAAATGAGCGATGCGCGCCTGCCGCGCCGCCTCGCGCACCTCGTCGACGGTTGCGTCCGGTCGCCCGTAGCGAATGTTGTAGAAGATGCTGTCGTTGAACAGAACGGTATCCTGCGGCACCATGCCGATGGCGGCGCGCAGGGACTCCTGCGTCACCTCCCGAATGTCCTGACCGTCGATGGTCACGCGGCCGGACGTCACATCGTAGAAGCGGAACAACAGACGTGACAGGGTCGACTTGCCGGCGCCCGACGGGCCGACCACGGCAACCGTCTTGCCTGCGGGAATCTCGAAGGAAATGCCTTTCAGGATCTGACGATCCGGATCGTAGGCGAACTGGACATCTTCAAAGCGGACCGCCCCGCCCTGCACGTTGAGCAGCTTGGCGTCGGGCGCATCGATGATCTCCGCCGGCTCGGCCAGCAGATCGAACATCTGCTCGAGGTCGGTGACGCCCTGCCGGATCTCGCGATACATGAAGCCGATGAAGTTGAGCGGAATGCCAAGCTGCATCAAAAGGGTGTTCAGCAGCACGAAATCGCCGAGCGTCTGCGTACCGGCGACCACCTCGTGGGCCGACATCACCATGCACAAGGCGACGCCGATGGTGAAGATCACCGCCTGCCCCATGTTCAGCCAGGACAGCGAATACCAGGTTTCGTTGGCAGCGGCTTCGTAGCGCTCCATGGCGACGTCGAAGCGGGCCGCCTCCATCTTCTCGTTACCGAAGTACTTGACCGTCTCGAAGTTCAGAAGGCTGTCGACCGACTTGGTGTTGGCGTCAGTGTCGCTGTCGTTCATGCGACGGCGGATGGCAATGCGCTTATCCGAGTAGCGGATCGAGAACCAAACGTAGAGCCAGATGGTGATGCCGATCACCACAAGGTAGCTCAGACCGAAGTTCACCACGATGACGATGGCCGACAGGGCAAACTCCAGCACCGTTGGCATGGCGTTCAGAATGGTGAAGCGAACGATGGATTCGATGCCCTTCACGCCACGGTCGATGACGCGGGTCAGCCCCCCCGTGCGCCGCTGCAGATGAAAGCGCAGCGACAAACGATGCATGTGGATGAACGTGAGATTGGCGAGGCGACGAACGGCATACTGGCTGACGTCGGAAAACAGTGCGTCGCGCAGATTGTTGAAGCCGTTCAGCAGGATGCGGCCGACATTATAGGCCACCACCATCGCGACCGGATAGGAAAGCCACATCAGCGTCGGTTCGGGCACATTCGTCTTGGGTGCCAGTGCATCGGTCGCAAAGGCATAGAGATAAGGCACCAGGACGGTGATCACCTTGGCCAGGACCAGGGCTGCCATCGACAGGACGACGCGCATCCTGAGGTCGGCGCGCCCCTCCGGCCACATGAACGGCCAGAGCTGGAGAAGCGTCTTCCACAACGACTTGTCGCCTCTAATCTTGGCCTTGGCACCAACGCTGGGATCGACTTGGCTCATGGTTCACCGGAAAAGATTGCTTAAAAAACCGCCCGACGCGAACGCGCCGGGCGGCTTGCCGTTTCTCAGATAGTCTCTTTTTCCACCGTGTTCCATGGCTGGGGTACACGATGGCAGGAATGTTACTGGCCGACCGGCTTCCAGGCAGCGTCACCTTCGGGGATGACGAACACCTGACCGGGGTAGATCAGATCAGGATTGCGGATCTGATCGGTGTTGGCCTGATAAATCGTCGAGTAGCGAATGCCGTTGCCATAGAGGCGCTTGGCAATCATCCAGAGGTTATCGCCCCGACGAATGATCAGCGTCTGCGGCTCGGCGGGCCTGGCTTCGCCAGCCGAACCGGCGCCAGCCTGAGCGGACCCAACGCCGGAAGCGAGCGTCGGAGCGGAAAGGCCATCCTCGGCGATCTGGAACGGCACCTCGGCACGAGCCAGAACGGCACCGTTGGCACCGATCTGGTCGATGCGCACGAGGTGCTTGCCCGGCGCCAAGTGGACTTCGCCCTGATAGAGCCAACGCCCCTTGTCGGCCTTGCTGTCGCCGATCGCCTTGTCGTCCACATAAAGGCGGATGACGGCGCCATTTGCAGCGGAGCCGGCGGCATAGAAGCGCTTGCCATTCTCGAGCTCGACCGCGTCGATGGTGACCACGGGCGTAGCCGCAGCGGGAACATCTGCCTTGGGCTGAACCGCGGGCTCGGCAGGCGCTGCGACGGGCTCGGCCTTCGCCGGGGCCGTTTCAGTGGCAGCCGGAGCTGTGGGCGCCGGAGCAGCGTCGGCAGCCGGCTTTGCGGCAACCGGGGCGGTCTCGGCCGGCGCGGGCGTGGCTGGCACCAGAGCCGGCGTCGCTGCGGCGGCGGCCTGAACGTCGGCGGGCGGAGCGGGAATCTCCACCGTTGCCTGAGCAGCGGCAGCTGGCGCGGCAACC
Source organism: Pleomorphomonas sp. (assembly GCA_029976075.1). Taxonomy (GTDB): domain Bacteria; phylum Pseudomonadota; class Alphaproteobacteria; order Rhizobiales; family Pleomorphomonadaceae; genus Pleomorphomonas. The sequence goes on along the minus strand of JARKNW010000059.1, from coordinate 38,433 downwards.
GGCTCGCTTGACATGGCTGCGGGCGCGGGCTCCGCCGTCGTGGCCGGCGTGGTGGCATTGCCGGCGATGGCGGTCGCGGTGGCACTCGCGGAAACCGGCGGCTCGGCCGCCGGCACGGCTGTGGCAGCCTTGGGCGTCTCCGGAACAACGGCCGGCGCGGCATCTACGACCTGGGCGGGGTCGACGCCAGCATCGGCCAGCTTGGCCTGAGCCTCCTCGAGGCCAGGAACCTGAAGGACGGTGGACGGCGAGCCGGGCTGGTTCAGCACGACCAGAACGTCGCCGTTGCCGCCTTCCGGAACAGACACGGCAACCGACTGCTCGGAGGTCGCAACCTTGCCGTCCTTGCCGGTGACGCGCACCGACAGGTCGTGGGCACCGGGCTTCAGGGGATCAGACAGAACGATCGCCCAGGAGCCGGTATCATTGGCCTTGCCACCGGCAACGACATCCTTGCCCGACAGGATCTCCACCTTGGCATTCGGATCGCTGCGCCCTGCGATGACGGCATCACCCGTCGGCTCGACGCGGACGAGATCGAAAATGGGAACCACCGTCTCGGTGGCGGGAGCAGTTGCAGCCTGAGCGGCATCGGCCTTGACGGGTGCCGGCGTGGCGACCACGTCCGTCGAGCCGACTTTCTCGGTAACCGGCGCAGGGTGACCGGCGACCTGGATGTTGAGCTGACGTAGCACGCTGTCGAGCGCACCCGAGAACAAGCCGGCCAGAAGAACCACGATCACGCCGACAGCGCCGATCAGAATTGTGCGAAGTCTCTTGCTCATCACCCGTCCACGCCCCCGTCGGATTCGCCGACAAAAGAGTCGCATCGACAAATTCGCCGAATGCTGCCTACCGGTCGATCAGTCCACCATCGACAGTCACCCCAGGATGATCCACCGAGTCGCGACTGATCGAACACAATGATTTGAGCCGTCATCAAGACGTCTCTTCTGCAACGGTTATTCCGGATAGCGCCGTTGCAGTTTTTTTCATGCTGTATACTCATATGGTTAGGCTCACAAGTGCGGCTCTTTACCGGCCCTATTGAGGGAAAGAGCCGAAGCAGATTCCGTCGTGACCGATGCAAGAAAGCCGCACTTTGTCGGGGCGCCGATGATTGTTGCCGACGAGGCCGATGCACCATCCCCTCCCCCTCTCAAACATCGACCGCTTGACGGCCAAGACGCGGCGGTGCGACAACCCCAGCATGACCAAAATCAATAGCATTTGTGTTTTCTGCGGCTCGGCAAACGGCCGCGATCCTGCCTACGTGGCCGCAGCAGAGCGCCTGGGTGCCGACATGGCCGCCCACGGCATCCGCCTCGTATATGGCGGAGGCAATGTCGGCCTGATGGGCGCCACCGCCCGCGCAGTGATGGCGGCGGGCGGAAGGGTGACCGGCATCATCCCGGAGTTTCTCGTCAGCCGCGAGCGCATGCTCGATGGCGTCGATGAACTGCATGTCGTGCCTGACATGCACACGCGCAAGCGCATGATGTTCGAGGCAGCCGACGCGTTCGTGACGTTGCCTGGCGGCATCGGCACTCTGGAAGAAGTGGTGGAGCAACTGACTTGGGCCCAGCTCGGCCGGCACAAGAAGCCGATCGTGCTGGCCGATATCGGCGGCTTCTGGCAGCCGCTCGTCGATGTGATCCACCATATGAACCGCGAAGCCTTCATCCGCGAGGGCTTCGAGGTGCGCTACCAGGTGGCGCGAACGGCTGCTGACATTCTACCGACCGTTCTCGCCGCTGCCGGAGACAACGGCGAAGTGGCCGGCGACGCCGAGACCATTGCCAAGATGTAGCCGCGTCACGAACCCGCGTGACCGTTCTTGAGCAGCTTGTAGGTGATGGAATCGTCGAGAGCCTCGAACGAGGCTTCGACGATGTTGGCCGACACGCCGACCGTCGACCAGCGGCGCCCGGTTGCCCGATCGAGACTCTCGATCAAGACGCGCGTAACGGCACCGGTACCACCGTTGAGGATGCGCACCTTGTAGTCGACCAGCTCCAGCGCGGCGATCTCAGCCTGGTATTTGCCGATGTCCTTTCGGAGGGCCTGGTCGAGAGCGTTGACCGGGCCGTTGCCTTCGGCCACCGACATCAGGATCTCGTCGTCGACCTTCACCTTGACGACCGCTTCGGTGACGACTACGCGCTCGCCCATCGCATTGATGCGGCTCTCCACCATCGTCCGGTATGAGATGACGTCATAAAAATGCGGGACGCCGCCGAGATGACGCAGGGCCAACAGTTCGAAGGAAGCGTCAGCCGCCTCGTAGGAGTATCCCCGCGCCTCCCGCTCCTTGAGTTCGGAGAGCAGACCGGTCAGCCGGCGATCATCCTTCGCGTAGGAAATGCCGAGCCGGTCAAGCTCGGCGAACAGATTCGAGCGACCGGCCTGATCCGACACCAGCAGGCGTCGCCGGTTGCCGACACTGTCGGGGCGAACGTGTTCGTAGGTTCGAGGATCCTTGAGGATGGCCGAGGCATGAATGCCCGCCTTGGTGGCGAAAGCGGAAAGACCGACATAGGGCGAGTGACGGTTGGGCGCCCGATTGATGATCTCGTCAAAGGCTCGCGATACCTGGGTCAGTGTCTTCAACTGATCGGGCGTCACGCCGGTATCGTAGCGGCTCGCGAACTCGTCCTTCAGCACAAGCGTCGGCAGGATGGTGGTGAGATTGGCGTTGCCGCAGCGTTCGCCGATGCCGTTGAGCGTCCCTTGCACCTGTCGAACGCCGGCCCGGATGGCGGCGAGCGAGTTGGCAACGGCCTGCCCGGTATCGTCATGGGCATGGATGCCCAACCGTTCGCCCGGCACCACCTTCGTGACCGCGCTGACGATCTCCATGACCTCGTGTGGCATTGAGCCGCCATTCGTGTCGCAGAGCACGATCCAGCGAGCGCCAGCTTCAAAAGCCGTCTTGGCGCAGGCGAGTGCGTAATCGGGATTGGCCTTGTAGCCATCGAAGAAATGCTCGCAGTCGACGATGGCTTCGCGGCCGGCCTTCACCGCCGCCTCGACGGACTGACGAATGCAATCGAGGTTGTCTTCAAGCGTCGTCTTCAGCGCCACATCGACGTGATAGTCCCACGACTTGGCGACAAAGGTCACCGCATCCGCGGGGGCGGCCAGCAGCGCGGCGATGCCCGGGTCGTTGGAGAGGGAAACACCGGGACGCTTGGTCATGCCGAAGGCAGCGAAGCGCGCCCGTTTGGTCCGCTTTTCCGCGAAGAACGCATCGTCGGTCGGATTGGCGCCCGGATAGCCACCCTCAATGTAGGGAAGGCCCAACTCTTCAATGAGACGCGCGACAATGATCTTCTCCTCGACCGAGAAGTCTATGCCCGAAGTCTGGGCACCGTCACGAAGCGTCGTATCGTAGAGATAGAGGCGGGCCTTGTCCGTCATGGTCGCGAACTCGATTGGAGCACGGCGGGCTTGAGCAAGCCCGCCTCTTAGGATTTGGTGCAGTTATCCGGCAAAGCGGTCGGTGGCCGATATCAACTCGTGCAGCAGCCCCGGCTCGACCAGCGAGTGCCCTGCGCCCTCGACGATGCGAAGCTCCGCCTCGGGCCAGGCCTTGTGGAGATCCCAGGCATTCTGCAGCGGCGTGCACATATCGTAGCGGCCGTGAACAATGACACCCGGAATTCGCTTGAGCTTGCCCGCTTCCTCGAACAACTGGCCGGGACGCATCCACCCTTCATGAACGAAGTAATGGTTCTCGATCCTGGCGAAGGCGAGCGCGAACTCGTCATCGATGAAGCCGGATGTAACCTCTTCATTGGGAAACAGCGTCAGCGTCGAGCCTTCCCAGAGCGACCATACGCGGGCAGCAGCCAGCCTCGTCGCGCGGTCCTCGGAAATCAACCTGCGACGATAGGCGGCGATCAGGTCGCCCCGCTCGGCCTCGGGAATATGCTCGCGGAACGGATCGAATTTCTCGGGGTGGATCAGCGACGCGCCATATTGATAGAACCACTTCAGCTCGAAATCGCGCAGGCCGAATATGCCGCGCAGCACCAACTCACTGACGCGGTCAGGATGCGTCTCGGCATAGGCAAGCGCCAGCGTCGAGCCCCACGAGCCTCCGAAAACCAGCCACTTGTCGACGCCCATCATCTTGCGGAGGCGCTCGATATCCTCGACGAGATGCCAAGTGGTATTGGCTTCGATCGAAGCATGCGGCGTCGAGCGGCCACAACCGCGCTGGTCGAACAGGATGACGTCGTATTTTGAGGGATCGAAACAGCGGCGCTGACTGGGCGAACAGCCACCGCCAGGCCCACCGTGCAGGAAAACGGCTGGCTTGCCGCCTTTCCGGCCGACGCGCTCCCAGTAGACCTTATGACCATCGCCGACATCGAGCATGCCGGTCTCAAAAGGTTCGATCTCGGGATAGTAGCCACGCAGTTCAGTCATCATTCAACCCTTCGGCGCCGGCCAGACAGGCGTGTCGTGGTCGGGATGCTGGTTGGAAATCACATCGTTCAGAAACTCTGCACCCTCGAAGCCTTCGTCGGTCCGGACACGTTTCAAGGCAGGCAGATCTGCCATGAAGGACAGCTCCGCCTCGACCCCGTATTGGACAGTCGGCGGCAACGCCGCAGGACTATCGAAGGCACCGGCGGCGATCGAAGGCTCAAAACCGTCGGCCTCATAGGTCAGCGGCGTACCGCAGGCGGCACAGAAGGCGCGTGAGACGTGGTTGGACGAGCGGTAGAGTTTGCGATGACCGCGCGTCCAGGTAACGCCCCCCGCCTCAAAGGCAACGAAGGGCGCAAAGTAGTTGCCAAGAGCCTTCTGGCACATGCGGCAATGACAGACCGATACGGAAGAGACCTTGCCGCCGTCGCAGGCAAAGCGAATGGCGCCGCACTGGCAGCCGCCCGTAAGCATGGTCATGGCATGTCCTCCGAAGCCCCGAGAGTTATCTTTTCACTTCCCAGGTGGTCTCTATCTCACCGGTTTCCTTGTTCTTGGAATCCTTCAGCACGACACCCATGGCGGCGAGCTCATCCCTGATGCGATCGCTTTCGGCGAAGTTCTTCGCCTTGCGCGCCTCAAGACGAGCGGCGATCAACGCCTGCACCCTGCCCTCGTCGATATCGGCCGCCGGGCGACGAGAGGCCCAGGCGGATGCACTCTCGCCAAGGAAGCCCAGGAGGCGAAGCGACGCCGAGAGCGTTGCGGGGTCGCCCTTCACGGCGTGGAGCTCGGCAATCGCCTTGGCGGTGTTGAGATCATCGCTCAGCGCCTCGATAAGTCCATCGGAAGGACGACCGGGGGCGACATCCGCCGCAATGGCGTACCACTCGTCCAGCGTCTTCCAACCTTCCTCGAGGCCCTTGACCGTGAAGTCGATCGGCTGGCGATAGTGCGTCTTCAGCATGTTGAAGCGCAGCACTTCGCCTGGCCACTCGTCCAGCAACTCACGGATCGTGAAGAAGTTGCCGAGCGACTTCGACATCTTCTCGCCTTCGACCTGCAAGAAGCCGTTGTGCATGAAGATGTTGGCCATCACGTCCTTGTGGAAGGCGCAACGCGACTGGGCGACCTCGTTCTCGTGATGAGGGAAGACGAGATCGACGCCGCCGCCGTGGATATCGAAGGTTTCGCCAAGGTGCTTCCAGCTCATGGCCGAGCACTCGATGTGCCAGCCGGGACGCCCCCTTCCCCACGGACTTTCCCAGCCAGGCTCATCATCCGAAGACGGCTTCCAGAGAACGAAGTCCATGGGATCGCGCTTGTAGGGCGCCACTTCGACGCGGGCACCAGCCATCATGTCGTCGAGCGAACGACGGGCAAGCTTGCCGTAGTCGGCCATGGCCGGCACGTGAAAGAGGGCATGCCCCTCGGCGACATAGGCAAACCCACCGGCAATCAGCCGCTCGATGATGGCGATCATCTCGGCGATATGCTCGGTGGCACGCGGCGTCACCGTCGGCTTGAGGCAGCCGAGATCCGTCACGTCCTTCTCGAACTGGGCGTAGGTCTTCTCGGTCAGGTCACGGATCGCCTCGACAGGCGGCACGCCGGGATAGTCGCGGGCGGCGCGAGCGTTGATCTTGTCGTCGACGTCGGTGATGTTGCGCACGTAGGTGACGTGCCCCTCGCCGTAGACGTGGCGCAGCAGGCGATAGAGAACGTCGAAGACGATGACCGGCCGCGCATTACCGATATGGGCAAAGTCGTAGACCGTAGGGCCGCAAACATACATGCGCACGTTGCGAGCATCGATCGGAACGAAGTCGTCCTTGCCACGCGTCAGCGTGTTGTAGAGCCTGAGTGCCAAAAGCCCGTCTCCCCTCGCCATGGAACGCACATAGGTCATCGCCGGGCCGGCCGGGGGAACCCATCATCCGTTCTGGTCTTCGGAAAGATCGTGACGGGGACGTCCGCGGCCGGCGTAAAGCTCAGCCACAAATAATCTTGGCGGTAATGGTGATGCGCGCGTCCCGGAACATGGCCGCCGATATGCCTTCAAACGCCTCTCGCCGTCAAGGGAAGCCATAAAAAAACGCCGCCCATGCGGAGCGGGCGGCGCCTTACGAAACGTGCAGGATGGTCTGGCCTATTTCAGCCAATCGCCGCACTTGACCGCCGGTGTGTCACCCCAGGGCATGATCGGAACGGTCGATGTGGAATTCTTGGGGCTACCCTCGATCAGCTTGTCGGAATAGACGAGATAAACCAGGACGTTGCGCTTGGCGTCACAGCCACGAACGATCTGCATCTTCTTGAAGAACAGCGAGCGGCTCTGGCGGTACATGTCGGAGCCCTGCTCGAACTTCTCCTTGAAGCTGATCGGCCCGACCTGCCGACATGCAAGCGAAATGTCCGAGGTCTCCTCGGCAAGACCGAGCATGCCTTCGACGCCACCTTTCTCCGGCAGCGTAAAGTGACAAGCCACCCCCTCCACCACGGGATCATCGATGGCGTAGACGGCAAGCTTGTGGTCGGGGGTCAGGAAGTGCCAGACCGTAGACCGCTTGAAGATCAGATCCGGATCGTCAGAAGCCGCCGAGGCAACCGACGGTAAAAGGGCAGCAAAACCCAGAGCCACAAGGCCCACTAGCGACTTGGCGACATTATGCATTTCGAAAAACATCCAGGCATTGGCGCGCCGGATCCATCCTGGCCGCCATGCGAGACATATAGGCACCCTTTGAAGCTGGCCAAGGCCATTCAATGGAAGACGTCTCGGCCGAGGCTCTTGGCGGCCGCGTCCTTGAGGAGGCGGCCGAGCTCGCCATAACCTTCCGTCGAGAAATGAAGGTTGTCATCGGCATAGTTGGTACAGGACAGGCGACGAGCTTCGGTCCCGGTGGTGAGCGGTGCCGCTGCATACTGGCCGCAGGTAAAGGCATTGTCGTCGATCGGTACGGCATGCACCCGATCGAAACGGCTGCCGAGCGCAACGATGGCCTTGTTGACCTCCAACCGGCGGTCATCGATCACATGAAAATCGGCACCACGCGGCGGGATCGTCAACACGAGCACCTGCGTTTCAGGCCACAACTTGCGCAGCCGCTCCACGATCGTTTCGATGCCAGCAGCTACCGCGCAGGCCGGCGTGCCGGCACCCAGATCATTAGTCCCGATCAGGAGAACGGCAGCCGAAGGCCGGAGATGCGAAAGGTCGGTGTTGTCAAAGCGCCAGAGAACGCTGGGTACGCGGTCGCCGCCGACCGCAAAGTCATAGATGGCAGTTGAAGGAAAGGTCGCGGGAAGATCGGTTCGCCACCCGGAGAGCAGGGAATCGCCGATCAGAACGACGTCTGCCTTGTCCGGTCGAGCAGCCTGCACCTGCACGGTTTCCTTGAGGCTCGCATAGATCAGCGTGCGCTGGGGCGTTAGCGTCAGATCGATGGCGAGCGGATCACAGGCCGGTTCCTCCGCCCTTGCCGTCAGGGGCGCGGACAAACCTGCCAGAAGACAGAGCACCGCAACGCAGCCCAGCCACTGTCTCATCTCTCTCCTCCCCGGAAACCTCGGCCATGTCGTATTCAGCGCCCGATCGCCGATGAAAGGCGCTCTCCGACGGCCTTTGCCCCAATGAGTGGCAAAAGCGGCGCCAGTTCCGGACCGTGATCCAGCCCCGTCAATGCCTTGCGAAGTGGCAGGAAAAGTTCTCGCCCCTTGCGACCGGTCTTGGCCTTCAACGCGGAAGTCCACTCACGGAAACTATCGTCTGTCCAAGGCTCTGGCGGCAAAACATCGCGTGCCGCCTCAAGAAAATCGCGATCTGCTTCGTCAACCTGCGGCGTCACCGGGCCGGTGATCAGCTTCCACCAGCCCGCCGCATCGGCAATGCGCATGCAGTTGCCCTTGACGGCTTGCCAGAAGGCCGGGTGAGCCGGAATGCCGAGATCGGTCAGGCGCTTCCGAACGGTGTCAAAATCGAGCCCATGGACAATGTGGGCGTTCAACGTCTTGAGTTCGCTGGGGTCGAACTTGGCAGACGAGCGAGAAACGGCAGCAAGATCGAAGTGCTCCGCCAGTTCGGCCAGCGACCCCACCTTCTCCACGGCGTGCGAGGTTCCGACATTGACGGCGAGCGACGCCACCGCCTCCGGCTCGTAGCCCTCCGCCCGGAGATTGCGCAACGATAGCGAACCGGTACGCTTGGAAAAACCCTCGCCGGTTGCGTCGGTCAGCAGGTTGTGGTGCGCGAAGATCGGCACGGCACCGCCCAGCGCTTGAAACAACGAGATCTGGACACCGGTATTGGTAATGTGGTCGCCGCCTCGGATGATGTGAGTGACAGACGTGTCGATATCGTCGACCACAGAGGTCAGCGTGTAAAGATATGTGCCATCTTCCCGGATCAGGACCGGATCGGACAAGGATGCCAGATCGACCGTCTCCTCGCCGCGACAGAGATCCTGCCAGTGGACGAGATGGCGGCTCGGCGACAGCGGATCGCTATCGAAGTTCGGCAGCAGGAAGCGCCAATGCGGCTGCCGCCCTTCCGCCTCGAGGCGAGAACGATCGGCCTCGCTCAGCTTGAGAGCGGCGCGGTCGTAGACGGGCGGCAGGCGACGGGCCAGTCGGCGCTTGCGCGCATATTCCAGCTCTTCCGCCGTTTCGTAGCAGGGATAGAGCAGCCCCTTGGCGATCAGGTCGGCCTTTGCCGCTTCATAACGATCGAGGCGATCGGATTGGCGAAATGACGTGTGCGGCCGGATGCCAAGCCAAGCCAAATCAGCAACGATGTTGGCCGCGTATTCCTCTGTCGAGCGGGCGCGGTCGGTATCGTCGAAACGCAAGATGAACTGGCCTCCGGTTTTCAGCGCGAAGAGCCAGTTGAACAATGCCGGGCGGGCATTGCCGATGTGGATATTGCCGGTTGGAGACGGCGCGAAGCGGACGACGGTGTTCATGATGGTGGTTCTAGCGAGACCGGGCAGGAATGTCAGTGGACTTCAAGAAAGATATCAGATGCAAGGTCGATCGTTGCAATGTCACGCCTTGCGTGCCCACCGCCCCTCGCCATCCTGCTGCCAGTAGGTAACCTCCAGCCCCTTTCCCTTCAAGGTTTTCCAGGCAGCCCTTGCCTCGGCGAGCGCGGCATCGTCGGTCCCGTCGAATATCAGAACCAGACGTTGATAGCGCTCGGCGTCCTCTGGCAGCGGTGCACGGTCGACCAGAAAGCGCACGGCGGCATCGTTGGGGGTTTCCGGACCGGCGGCGAGATAGACCGGCTGAAGAGTGGCGTGACCATCGGACGCGGTTCCATGCGGCAAGAAGGCTGCGTCGTCGAAGGTCCACAGATGGCTATCGAGAGCCGCGAGTCGCTCCGGCGTTCCCGCTTCCACCACCACGCGCCAGCCACGCTCTACCGATTTTTGCAGCAGAACGGGCAGAACCCGTTCAAGCGGCTGGCCTTCGAGATGATAAAAGAGGGCCTCTGTCATCGATTGGTCCACCCCTCGAGCGGGAAGGTCGGCACCCTTCGGCGCCGACCAGATCGAACTCAGCTCTCGAAGCGATTGCGAACCAAGCGGTCGAGCAAGCGCACACCGAAGCCTGAAGCCCAAGCCTTGTTGATGTCGGTCTCCGGGCTCGACATGGCCGTGCCGGCAATATCGAGGTGCGCCCAAGGCGTCTCGCCAACAAAGCGTTTCAGGAATTGCGCCGCCGTAATCGACCCGGCATTGCGGCCGCCGGAGTTCTTCATGTCGGCAAACCGGCTGTCGATCAGCTTGTCGTACTCAGGCCCCATCGGCATACGCCACAGGCGCTCGCCGGTATCCTCGCCGGCTTTGACAAGATCGCTGGCAAGCTCGTCGTCATTGGAGAACAGGCCGGCGATCTGCGCACCGAGAGCGACGAGGATCGCACCAGTCAGCGTGGCCAGATTGACCATGAAGGCCGGCTTGAAGCGGTCGGCTGCGTAGGTCAGCACGTCGGCAAGGACGAGACGGCCTTCGGCGTCGGTATTGACCACTTCGATAGTCTGCCCGGACAGCGAGGTTAGAATGTCGCCCGGACGATAGGAGCCGCCGTCGGGCATGTTCTCGACGATACCGAGCAGGCCAATGGCGTTCACCTTTGCCTTGCGCCCGGCCAGAGCCCTGAAAAGACCGGTCACGGCAGCAGCACCGCCCATGTCGGCCTTCATATCCTCCATCCCGGCGGCCGGCTTGATGGAGATGCCGCCCGAATCGAACACGAGGCCCTTGCCGATGAACACAGCCGGCCGATCGCCATCCTTGCCGCCGTTCCACTTCATGACGACGACGCGCGGCGGCCGAGCGGATCCCTGGGCCACGGCGAGCAACGCGCCCATGCCGATCTTCCGCAGGTCCTTTTCTCCAAGCACCTCAACCTCAACGCCCAGCTTCTTGAGCTTCTCGGCTTCGGCGGCAAATTCCTGCGGACCGAGCGCATTGGGAGCTTCGTGGATCAAATCGCGGGCGATGACCACACCCTCTGCCACCGACTCGGTCTCGGCCCACGCCTTCTTGATCTTTCCGGCATGCTCGGCCACCAGCGTGATGGCAACGACACCCGGAGCGTCATCCTTCTTCACGGTCTTATACTTGTCGAACTCATAGGCGCGCAGGCGGATCCCCAACAGGAACTCGGCGCCGAGCTCGGGTGCCAGAGGCCCTTCCTTCGTCTCGAGGATCACAGTCGCCGCCTTGGCCTTGATCTCCTTGAGCTTGCCATACACCTGCCCGCCCAGCTTCAACGCCGCCTTATCATCGAGCTCTGAGGACGCACCTATCCCCATGAGAATCAGACGCCCAACCGTCAGCCCGGCAGGAGCGAGGACATCGAGAAAAGAGCCAGCCTTGCCGGAAAAGCCGGTAGCCGCCACCGCTCGATCAAGACCGTCGGACAGCCGATCAAGCACGGAGTTCCCGATCACACCGGCCTTGTTGTCCGGATCGACGAGTACAACCAGCACCGGGGCATCAGCCTCGAGCGTCTTGGAAAAAGAAAGAGTTGGAGCAGCCGCCATGATTTCTTCCTGATTGCCGGGCACCCCTGAGCGGGCGCGATCCGGATCTGCGGGCAGAATGTGGCGCCTGACGAAGGCGAGAGCAAGACAGGAGTTGCATTCAGATGAGTTCCCCTTCGGACGGCGGCGACCAGCACATTGGGCAGCCCGAAAATTTACCCTTTTCGGGAAGGAAGGATTCACTATAGGTCTGGTAGCCTCGGCTTCCTTGCCCTCGGCAGGTTCGATACAGGTTAATAATGCGGCGTTTCGGTACCTATCTCTTTTCGCGAACGCTCTACGCCTTCGTCGGCGTAATGCTGACGCTCGCCGGTATCGCTTGGGTGACGCAGGCACTCCGCCGCTTCGACTTGGTGACGGCCAAGGGGCAGGCGATCGCGGTTTACCTCGGCCTCACCCTGCTTTCGATGCCGCGCGTTCTTGGCGTGGTGGCCCCGTTCGCGCTGGTGGTGGCTTTGGTCCTGGTTCTGCAGCGCCTCCAGGCGGAAAGCGGCATCGTGGCCATTACGGCCGCCGGCGTTTCACAGCGTCGCCTTGCCCTCCCCTTCATCACCTCGGCGCTGGTGGTATCGGCTTTCATCGCCGCACTGGCCTTCTGGTTCAACCCGATCGCATCGCGCTCCGTCATGGACATGATGCAGACGGTGAGAGCGGATGTGGTCGCCAACGTCATCCAGCCAGGTCGGTTCACTCAGGTTGACACGGGCCTGACTTTCCACATCCGCAATCGCGATGGCGACGGGTCTCTGCTTGATCTGTTCATCCTGGACGATCGAAACCCAGAGTTCTCCTACACCTATTCCGCCAAGCGCGGCCGCGTTGCCGAAGTCGCTGGCCGGTCGATGATCGTGATGGAACAGGGCACCATCGAGAGAAAAGCGAAGGCAACCGGTGCCAACACGTTCGTCACGTTCGGCTCCTATGCCTTCGACCTCAGCCAGTTGGCGGGAAAGCCGGGTGCCGCGAATTACGGTCTTTCGGAGCGAACGATCAGCGAACTCCTGGAACTGCGCAAGACCGAGAATACTCCTGAACTCGCGCCGGAAATCATGAACCGTCTTGCCGAGCCCATCTATCCGCTGGCTCAGACACTCGCCGTTTTCCTGTTTCTCGGTTTCCCGACGACAAACCGCCGCGGCCAGACCCTGCCGGTGACGATGGCAATCATCGTCGGCTCTCTCGTCCGCGTGCTGGGATTTGCCGTCCTGGGGGTTTCCAAAGGCTCGCCTAGCATATCTTTCATGGCAGTCGCCGCGCCGACCCTTCTGACCATCGCCTTTGCGACGATGATCATCATCGGCGTTCATCCCGTCGTCTCCTCCGGCTTCGCGGGCAAACTGATCGATCGGTTACGGCGTGCATCGGTAAGCAAGCAGGAGGCTGCCCAATGATCGGCCGATCGCTCGCGACCTACTTCACGGCGCGCTTCGCCTTGTGGATCTTCGGGATGTTCGTCGGCATCTTCCTGTTGGTCTTCCTGATCGACTCGATCGAGTTGCTCCGATCGACTGGCGGGCGCGAAGATATTTCGGTGGCGGTTGTCATCTCGGCGTCAGCCTTGCGCGTACCGGCACTGATGGAACAGGTACTCCCCTTCGCCGTACTGCTCGGATCGATTGCTGCCTTTGTGACCCTTTCCCGGGGCTCTGAGCTGATGATCGTGCGGGCCGCCGGCCTGTCCGTGTGGCAATTCACGCTGCCGGCTCTGGTCTTCGCTCTCGTTCTGGGAGCTGCCACCACGACGATCTACAACCCTTTCGCAACCTGGGCTCGCAACCTGTCCAGTGATCTTCTGGTCGGTTCGCGGTCGAGTGTGATGACCACACTTCTCTCGGGATCAGCAACGCCGAGCTGGACCCGGCAACGCACTGGCGACGGGAATGCCGTGCTGCATACGGAAGGCGTCTCCGACGGTGGCAACACCATTCTTCAGCCGGTGTTCTGGGTGTTCGGCGCCGATGGGATGCTGGCCGAGCGCGTCGAGGCCGACACAGGACATCTTGAACCGGGGCAGTGGCGTCTCTTGAATGCAACCGTCACTCAGAGCAGCGGAGTTCCGGAGCATCGCGACAGCTTCTATTTGCCGACTGCGCTGACGGCCGAACAGGTCGCCGGAGGCTTGGGTTCGCCCGATAGCATCTCCTTCTGGCAGTTGCCCGAAGCGATTGCTCAAGCTCGGGCATCGTCGCTGCCGGCAAACAGATTCAGCCTTCAGTATCAATCGCTCCTGGCGCGTCCGCTGCTGCTCGCCTCGATGGTTCTCATTGCTGCAACAGTGTCATTAGGATTTGCACGATATGGCGGTGGCGAGAGGATGATTCTCGGTGGCGTCGTCGCTGGCTTCGTGCTTTATGTCGTCATCGAGGTTGCCCGTTCGCTGGGCAGCGAGGGGCTGGTGTCGCCAGTCCTCGCCGCGTGGGCGCCCTCGATCGTGGCGATCCTGCTGGGTTCCACGGTTCTGTTGTTCCGCGAGGATGGGTGAGCGTGCGTAGATCTGTCGTATCGCAGGCATCGGAGCCGAGAATCGCCGCGCACCTTCTGTGCGGCGTAGCCGCTACCATTCTCATTTTTCTGCCGTCGGGCGCCCTCGCGCAGTTTGTCAAAGACACCTCGCTGACCAACATGATCAGCTCTGCCAAACAGCCGAGCACCGATGAAAAGATGATGATCGAGGCCGACACAGTCGCCTACGATATGGATGCCGATTCGGTCACGGCATCCGGACGCGTCGTCATCTATTACCTCAATCACGTGGTGGTGGCCGACGAAGTGGTCGTCAACCGCAAGACCCAGCGTGTGACGGCGATCGGCAATGTCGAGATCACCGACCCGCAGGGCAACGTCGCTCATGGTGACAAGGTCGATCTCGACAACGATCTTGCCAACGGCATCATGGAAGGCCTCCAGCTCACGACGGCCAATCGCGCCGCGTTCACCGCTCGCCATGCCACGCGTAGCAATGGCGACCTGACGGTGCTCGACGATGGCACTTATCTCCCCTGCGTCGACTGCAATGGCGCGAAGGGCAAGAAGCCGATTTGGCAGATCAAGGCGAATCGTATCCTGCACAAGCAGAAAGATCAGACGATCGTCTTTGAGAACGCGACGTTCGAGTTCTTGGGTGTACCGCTCGCCTGGGTGCCAGTGCTCTCTCAGCCAGACCCATCGGTCAAGAACAAGACCGGCGTGCTGATGCCGAGCTACAAGAGCAACACCAACCTCGGCTATTCGGTCAAGGTGCCGTATTACATCTCGCTCGATCCGAGCTATGGGCTGACGCTGACGCCTACCGTTTATACGCGCCAAGGCCTCCTCTTCTCGACCGAATGGCGGCAGCATCTGGAGTCCGGCAATTATTCGGTCACACTATCGGGTATCCATCAGCTCGACCAAAAAGCTTATGTAGGTACGTCGGGCGACGAGCTTTGGCGCGGCTCCGTCGAAACGTCGGGGCGTTTTTCGATTAACAATAACTGGTCATGGGGTTGGGATTTCGCAGTCGCGAGCGACAAAACCTTCATGAAGAACTACGACATAAAGTCGGGCAATTCAGACGTTGCAGTCAACAAGATCTACCTGACCGGGGCGCGCGACCGCAATCGCTTCGACATGGCCGCCTATGGCTTCTTCGTGCAGCAGGAAGATTCGAAGACGTCAAATCTCGCCCAAGACCATGACCTGCAGGAGAAGCAGCCGTTTGTCTATCCGGTGATAGACCACAAGGTGTACGCTAAGGATCCGGTGTTGGGTGGTGAGGCATCGCTGACGACCAACTTCACCAGTATTACGCGTACCAAGGACGACATCTACCAGATCGACAAGAATAACAATAACGTCTTTGACTCCGGCGAGAAAACGCGCGTGCGCGCAGCTGCCGGTACGTTCGACCGCCTCAGCATAGACGCCCAATGGCGTCGTCGGATGGTGGACCAGACCGGTGGTGTGCTGACGCCTTTCCTTTACTTCCGCGGCGATGCCATTTTTTCCGACCCGAACAACAGCGCCGTTCTGCCGGAAACCTCAACAGGGCTTTTGGGGCGGGCGATGCCCGCAGCTGGACTTGAATACAGCTACCCGGTTGCGATTACTTCGCCCGTCGGAAACCAGATCATTGAGCCGATTGCTCAGTTGATCGTCCGTCCAAATGAGACGGAGGCGGCTCATATTGCAAATGAGGATTCACAGAGCCTGGTTTTCGATGCCAATAATCTGTTCAACTATGACAAGTTCTCCGGCTTTGATCGGGTGGAGGGAGGAACTCGTGCCAATGTTGGCCTGCGCTATTCCGGCTCCTTCAGTCATGGTCTTGGCGTAAGCGGTACGTTTGGCCAATCTTTCCAGCTTGCCGGCGAAAACTCATTCGCGGAAGCCACGCGTTACGACACGGGTGCCTACTCCGGTCTCGAATCGGATGTATCCGACTATGTTGCGGGCTTAAGCGTCAGTACAAAGACCGGGCTCCTCACCAGCAGCAGCGTGCGGCTCGATCACGACAGCCTTGAAGTCAACCGTTTCGACAGCCAGATCCTCGGCATCACCGGACCTCTGACGGCAACATTGACTTATGCCTTCATTCGCTCGAAGCCCGATCTAGGCATCGACGAGAACCGTTCGGAACTACAGGCGGCCACCAGCCTCAGGCTGACGGAAAACTGGCGCGCCTTCGCGTCGAGCCGTTACGATCTTATCAACGATCAGTTCGTGCGCCATGCGCTGGGGCTTGCTTACGACACGGAAGAATTTTCGCTGTCGTTCTCCTATTCGAAAGACCTGACGACAACGCCAAACAACCAGACCTTCTATCTTCGGGCGGGCTTCAAGACGCTCGGAGAGATTGGTACGTCGGTCGGCTTGGACAAATAGCTTTGTCGTCTGCCATGAGCCGTAAGTATTACGGATCACGGACTTGACAAATTCTATTAAT
The DNA here is from genome assembly GCA_029976075.1 of Pleomorphomonas sp. Lineage (GTDB taxonomy): Bacteria > Pseudomonadota > Alphaproteobacteria > Rhizobiales > Pleomorphomonadaceae > Pleomorphomonas. Next base: position 22,024 of record JARKNW010000059.1, on the reverse strand, counting down.
AAAAGCCCATGTGTTCGGACAAACGGGCGGAGAGGCTAAAGATGCATCGTATCGTGACCATCGCGCGAAACATGAGGGGCGCACTTCTGGCTGCGACCATTGTTGCGGTGGCTTCGTTGTCGCCGGTCGGCACTGTCGTCATTTCTTATGCCCACGCCGAAAACAACATCAAAGTCGTGGTCAATGATCGGGCAATCACAACGATGGATGTGCAGTCGCGGGCCCGCTTGTTGCAGCTAGCCATGCACTTGGCACCCGGTCCGGCAGCCAAGGCCGCGCAAGATGAGTTGATCGATGAACAGCTCCGCCTTCAGGATGGCGAGCGGCGCGGTATCGTCGTCAGCGAGGATGCCGTGGTCGCAGCCCTGACGACTATCGCTTCACGCTCCAAGCTGACTGTTCCTCAGTTCGAGAAGGCTCTTGGCGCCGGTGGTGTGCCGATCAAAACCTTCAAGGATCGCATTCGCGCCCAGATGGTATGGGGTCGCATCATCCGCGCCAAGATCCAGCAGGACATCAAGGCCGAGTCGGCAGACCTTATCCAGCAAATGCGAAACCGCGAGAAGAACGCCAATGCGGTAACGGCGAGCGACTATGTGCTCCAGCGCGTCGTCTTTGCAGTGCAGCGCAGCGCCTCACCGGCTGATGTCAACCGCCGGAAGGCAGAGGCTGATGCGCTGCGCGGCAAGTTCCGCAGCTGCAGCGAAGGCTTGGCCATGGCCAAGGGACTGAAGGAAGTTGCGATCATCAACGTTGGCCGCCGGCTGGCGAGCGAGGTTCCTCCCGGGCTCAAGGAAGAGCTGGAAAAGACTGCCGAAGGACATCTGACCACTCCGCAGCGTTCCGAGTTGGGCTTTGAGATGTATGCCGTGTGCAACAAGATCGAGGTGACCGGCGAAGCGGCGGTTGCCGCAGGGCTTGACGCGGAAGCTCTCGACAAGCGCGGCGAAGAAACATCGAAGAAGCTCACCCAGGAACTGAGGCAAAAAGCCAATATCGTCTATCGCTGACCATGTCGGATATGTCAGCCAACGGGAAGCTCCCCTCTCCTCTTGCCGTATCGATCGGAGAGCCTGCTGGCATTGGCGCTGAAATCATCGCCAAAGCTTGGCTCAAGCGGCGAGAAGAGATGTTGCCGCCTTTCTACGTGGTAGCGGATCCGGACTTCTTTGCCACTCGTCTTGCTCGCCTCGGCCTTGCAGTACCTCTTGGGATTGTGAAGCCGGGTGAGGCGTTAGAAACATTTCCCAGCGCCTTGCCAGTGTTCGATGTCGGACGACGGGTGCAGGATTGCCCCGGACAGCTGTCGGAGACGACCGCACCCGCCACCGTCGCCGCCATCGAGACGGCGGTCGGACATGTTCGCGAAGGCGATGCGAGCGGCGTTGTCACAGCACCGATCCAGAAATCCAACCTCTATGCGGCCGGGTTCAAGTTTCCTGGCCATACGGAGTTCCTGGGCGACCTTGCTCGGCAGTATTGGCCCGGCGCGCCGCACATGCCGGTCATGATGCTGGCGGGACCGCAGCTATCCACGGTTCCCGTCACCGTACACATCGCGCTCCAGGATGTACCGAAGGCTCTCACGGGCGACATGATCGTCGATATCGCGCGCATCGTTCATCGTGAGATGAAAGTGAAGCTTGGTCTCGAACACCCGCGTCTTGCCGTCGCCGGTCTCAATCCGCATGCCGGAGAAGGTGGGGCCATGGGACGTGAGGATTTGGAGATCGTTACGCCAGCGGTAAATCGGCTTCGCGCCGAAGGCATTGATGTGCGCGGACCGCTGCCGTCCGATACTCTGTTCCATGCCGCCGCCCGCAAAACCTATGACGTGGTGCTCGCCATGTACCACGATCAGGCATTGATTCCGGTGAAGACCATCGCTTTCGACGAAACGGTCAATGTGACGCTCGGCTTGCCGTTCGTCCGGACCTCTCCCGACCACGGCACCGCGCTCGACATCGCCGCCAAAGGCGTCGCCAATCCTTCCAGTCTGATCGCCGCGATTCGAATGGCAGGTCGCATGGTGGCGGTCAGGGCGCGATCATGAGCCAGATCGACGACCTGCCTCCCCTGCGCGACGTCATCGAGCGACATGGTCTGTCGGCGCTGAAAAGCCTGGGGCAGAACTTCCTGCTCGACCTCAACCTCACGGCCCGCATTGCCAGGGCGGCCGGAAGCCTGAGTGGCAGGACCGTGGTCGAGATAGGGCCTGGTCCGGGAGGCTTGACCCGTGCGATCCTGGCCGCCGGTGCCGCCAAGGTCCACGTGGTGGAACGGGATCGGCGGGCAATCGCCGCCCTTGAAGAAATTGGCGACCATTATCCTGGTCGGCTGCACATCACCGAAGGCGACGCGCTCGAAGTGGACACGGCCGCCCTTGGCAATGAGCCGCCGGTCATCATGGCCAACCTGCCCTACAATATCGCGACACCGCTCCTCACAGGCTGGCTTTCCCCGGCGAACTGGCCGCCACGCTGGACGGCGATGGTGCTGATGTTTCAGAAAGAAGTGGCCGATCGCATAACGGCCGCCGCCGGTGATGACGCCTATGGCCGCTTGGGAGTGCTCTGCGGCTGGCGAAGCTACGCCACGCAGATGTTCGACATCTCGCCCAAAGCCTTCGTGCCACCACCGAAGGTAACCTCGACGGTAGTGCATTTCGCTCCAAGGTCCGAACCCCTGCCCTGCGAGCAGGCGGATCTTGAGAGCGTCACCGCTGCCGCTTTCGGCCAGCGCCGCAAGATGTTGAGACAAAGCCTGAAGGCACTTGGGGTCGATCCTGCTGCGCTTTGTGCCGCCGCCGGCATCGACCCGACCGCTCGTGCCGAGACGATCCCCGTGAAGGGATTCGTCGATCTCGCCAATGCCTGGAAGGTCATGCGATAGCCTTGTCAGGCCAGGAGCGTACCAACGAACCCTTCGATGCCTTCGGCTGCTCGCGACCGCCGGTTGCGCTCGGCCCGCAAAATGGCACTGAGATCCGCAAAGGCCGCATCAAGGTCGTCATTGACGACGACGTAGTCGAAATTCGGCCATTCGGCGATTTCGCGCCGTGCGTTGACCAGACGCTTCTCGATCACTTCAGGCGCATCTTCGGCCCGACGCGTGAGGCGCGAGCGAAGTTCCGCCATCGAAGGCGGCAGAATGAACACGGAGACCACGTCCGCCGACATCTTGTCCCGTAGCTGAGCAGCCCCTTGCCAGTCGATGTCGAACAGCACATCACGCCCGGACGCCAGCGCTTCCTCGACGGGCGCCTGGGGCGTGCCGTAATAGTTGCCGTGCACCTCGGCCCACTCAAGAAGTTCGCCACCATCGCGCATCGACAGGAAGCGCTGCTGGCTGATGAAATGGTAATGCACGCCGTTGATCTCGCTCGGGCGCCGATCTCGCGTCGTCACCGAGATGGACAGCGTCATGTCGCGGTCCGTATCGAGAATGTTGCGCGACAGCGTACCCTTGCCGGCACCCGACGGTGACGAAATGACGAACATCAGTCCGCGGCGGGGAAAGCGGACGTGCCTTTGATCTGCGGCAACCATGGGACTCACTCGACGTTCTGGACCTGCTCCTTGAACTGATCGACCACCGCCTTGAGGGCGAGGCCGATCCGCGTCAGAGCCGTATCATTGGACTTGGAACAGAGGGTGTTGGACTCGCGATTGAACTCCTGCGCCAGGAAGTCCAACCGGCGGCCGACGGCCGCGTCGCTTGCCATGAGCTCGCGTGCCTGGGCGATATGCGCCTTGAGACGATCGATTTCTTCCCGAACGTCGGCGCGCGTGGCGATCAACGCGGCCTCGACGTGAAGTCGTTGCGGATCGATGTCATCGCGCGCGAGCAGCACGGCAAGCTGCTCCTCGAGGCGATCGCGAATCGCCTCGGGTGTACGAGCCGGCAATGCCTCGGCTTCCGCGACGAGACGAGAGACTTCGGCGACCTGTTCTTCAAGAATGCGCTTGAGCGCGATACCCTCGGAGGCGCGCGACGCCTGAAAATCGACAAGCACCTTGGCGAACGCGCCGATCAACTCGGCTTCGAAAGCCTTGGCACCCTCCTCGTCCGGTGTCGCCTCAACCACTTCGACAACGCCTCGTACGGCCAGCAGGCCGTCAAGCGAAGCATCGCGGATGCCGGGGGTTCCTGAATAGCGGCGTGCCGTATCGATAAGTGCGGACAACAGTTTTTCGTCGATGCGGAAAGTCTGGGCTGAACTCTCGCGCGTAACCGTCAGGTTGATGGAGACGTTGCCGCGAGCGAGCGCCTCCGAAGCCATGCGGCGGACCGCGATCTCCACCGCATCAAAGCCGGGCGGCAGACGCAGCCTTAGATCGAGGCCGCGCCCGTTGACAGAGCGGAGTTCCCAAGCGAAGCGATTGCCAGCCGCCGACCCGTCGAGACGGGCAAATCCTGTCATGCTTTTGAGCGGCATGGTTTCTTCTCCGGTCAAAGGGAACGAGCTTAACACTTCAAGTCGACTGACATCAGGCTTCAGAACAAATGTCAAATCCGAGAATGCCACTAGAAGCAATGGCTTGCAGATGGTTCTCTCGCTTCCGACTTTTGTCGAAGGCCCATTTGGGGCGCCAAGGAAGCCAAAGCTGGAACGTAGAATGGCTTTTACACCAGCGGACCGAAGCGCCAAGTGAAAAATATGCCGCTTGTCGAGGTGCCTGGCATCGTAACCTTCACAGCTTGCCGGCGTTGACATAGGTTCAACCGCAAACTCAAGGGAGAAAGCCAATGGAATACCGCCTGCTCGGACGTTCGGGCCTCAAGGTCTCCACGCTCACGATGGGCACAATGACTTTTGGTGGCAGAGGCGCTTTTGCCAAAGTGGGAGCCATTGGGCTTGCCGAGGCGGCGCGGCTGATCGATCTCTGCATCGATGCTGGCGTCAACCTGATCGATACCGCCGATGTCTATTCGGCGGGGCTTTCCGAAGAGATCGTTGGCGATCTCATGCAGGAGCGGAAGGGCAAGGGCGTTCTCGTTGCAACCAAGGTTCGCTTTCCGATGGGCGACGGCCCCAATGATCGGGGACTCAGCCGGCATCACATCATTGCCGGTTGCGAAGCCAGCCTTCATCGCCTCAAGACAGAAGCGATCGATCTCTATCAGGTGCACCAGTGGGACGGGCTTACTCCCGTCGATGAACTGATGGAGGCCCTGGACAGTTTGGTTCGAGCCGGCAAGGTTCGCTATATCGGCTGTTCCAACTTCTCCGGCTGGCACATCATGAAGGCACTCGGCGCGGCTTCGGCCGAGCATCGGCAGCGCTTCGTGTCCCAACAGATTCACTACACCTTGGAGGCACGCGAAGCCGAATACGAGTTGGTGCCGATCTCGCTTGACCAGGGGCTCGGCATTCTGGTCTGGAGCCCGCTCGCGGGTGGCCTTCTGTCTGGCAAACACCGTCGCAACACCGCGACGCCAGAGGGCACGCGACAGCTCGCCGGCTGGCCAGAACCGCCCATCCGCGACGAGAATCGGCTTTGGAACATCGTCGATTCCCTGGTGGAGATCGCCGATGCGCGCGGTGTCAGCGCGGCCCAGATTGCGCTCGCATGGCTGCTCGATCGACCAGGGGTCACATCGGTCGTCATCGGAGGCCGAACCGAAGCGCAGTTTGCCGACAACCTCAAGGCCGTCGATCTCAAGCTGTCCGCCGACGAGCGCAAGCGGCTCGATGATGTCAGCGCACTGCCGCTCCTTTACCCTTATTGGCATCAGGTCCTGACCGCCAAGGATCGTCTGGGGCCAGCCGATCTCAGCCTGTTCGGACTGGCGCCGTAAGCACGCAAAGCAAAGCCGCCGGCAAGGACCCCTCGCCGGCGGCCTGAGAAAAACGATGAGGGCGCCTAGCCTTTGCGAGGCCGCGCCGTGGAACCGCGAACCACCAAGTCGATCGGCAGTTCGACCACTCGACCGCCAACCCCGTCCGCCTTGTCCCCGAGAATGAGCTCCACCGCGGCCTCGCCCTTGCCAACTGCCGGCTGACGAATGGTCGTGAGTGGAGGAAGGGAGGTGGCGGCCTCTTCGATGCCGTCAAAACCGACTACCGAGAAGTCGTCGGGAACCTTGCGGCCGAGCGACTGCAAGTAGGCCATGACATGCAGCGCCACGCGATCGGAGGTGCAAATGAAGGCCGTGGTATCCGGATGGGCTGCCAGAACCGCGTTGACGCCGATGCATACGCCGTCATAGTCGGAGCCGGTCTCGAAGACCGGCTGCGGCGGAAGGCCCGCTGTCTGGAAGACATCCCGATAACCGGAAAGGCGGCGCCGCACGACCTCAAAGGATGACTGTTCGGCCCGCTGATCGTCCACGAAGCCAACGCGGACTTCCTTCTCGGTCTCGAACGTGAACACCGCAAAATGCCGGTGGCCCAGATCGACGAGATGTTGAGCTGCCTCGCGGGCACCTCGGTAATCGTCGATCTTGACGACATCCAAACCGGGTCCGACGGGAAAATCGACGGCAACGAAAGGCAAGCCGCGTTTCTCGGCCAGTTGGACTAGCGTATTTCCTTCATTGAGACAGTGCAGGACGAAACCGTCGACCAGTGCGGTGCGAATGTTCCACGCCGCGATTTCGTCGTCGGTCGCCGAGACAAGGGAGATGCCGGCCCCCCGCGCTTCGCAAGCCCGCGCAATGCCGGACAGGAACAAGCGAGTATACTGATCGTCGAAGAAACAGTTGAGTGGTCCGATGGCCACGACGCCAATGGCATTGACGCGCCCTGCCCTCAGCAGGCGACCGCGCGGATCGGGGCCCCGGTAACCGAGCGACCGCGCCGCTTCCTCAACGCGCTCGCGCAACTGTTCGGACACGAGGCTTGGCCGATTGAAGACGTTGGACACCGTTCCCTGGCTGACACCGGCCGCACGGGCCACGTCGGCGAGCTTCACGGTTTTGGTCTGCGGAGTTGAACTTTCACCCATCTGTCCGTCCGATGCACCGGTACTCCGGCTGTACTGACGAGGGACAACGGCGTCTCTCTTCCCGAGATCGCGTCCATGACCCAAGGCACACCCATTGGATCAGACCCAGCAGGCATTCCTCGGACGCCAACCACCCATGCCCCCCGGCAAGTGGCCGACCGATCAGTTCAATTGATGCGACCGATCTCGTTGAAACGATATACGCAAAACCCTTGAGAACAACAAGAAACTTGCGTTTCGCAACCATCTCAACCGATCAAGGGGCGGCCACTGGCCGCTCAACTGATTTTGCATGCCTCTCCGGCAAGGCGCGCAGCATTCGCCGGAGAGGCCGCCAACCTAGAGGATGAACCGGCTGAGATCGGTGTTGCGGGCGAGGTCGCCCAACGCCGCCCTGACGGCCGGTCCATCGACAGTCACCGTCTCGCCGGACCGATCGGGCGCCGAGAACGAGATGTCGTCAAGGATGCGCTCCAACACGGTCTGCAATCGGCGGGCGCCGATGTTCTCCACCGTCGCATTGACGTGGACCGCTATTTCGGCGACCGCGTCGATGGCATCGTCGGTGAAGGCCAAGGTCACGCCTTCGGTCTGCATGAGCGCCACATACTGCTTGATAAGGCTCGCCTGCGGTTCAGTGAGGATGCGGCGGAAATCATCCTTGTCGAGTGGCTTCAGCTCGACCCGGATCGGCAAGCGCCCCTGGAGTTCGGGAAGCAGGTCCGAGGGTTTGGCGACGTGGAATGCGCCGGAGGCGATGAACAGGATATGATCGGTTTTCACCGAGCCATGCTTGGTCGACACGGTCGTGCCCTCGATGAGCGGCAGCAGGTCGCGTTGCACACCCTCGCGCGACACCGAACCGTCGCGACCGTCCTTGGCGCAGATCTTGTCGATCTCGTCGAGGAAGACGATCCCATTGTTTTCGACCGCGTCGATCGCCTCGGCGACGATCTTGTCCTGATCAATCAGCTTGTCGGCCTCCTCGGCGGTGAGCAGATCGTGGCTATCCTTGACGGAGACGCGGCGGGTCTTCTTAACGCCACCCATCATCTTCTGCATCATCTCGGAGAGATTGATGACCTGACCGCCCGGCATGCCGGGGATTTCCATGCCACCGCCCCCCGGGCCCGTGGCCGTCAACTCGATCTCGATCTCCTTGTCATCAAGTTCGCCGGCCCGGAGCTTCTTGCGGAAGGTATCACGGGTCGAGGGACTCGCCGACGTGCCAACCAGCGCGTCGAGCACCCGCTCCTCGGCGGCGAGATGGGCCTTGGCCTCGACGTCCTTGCGCCGCTGCGTCCGAACGAGCGAGATGCCGACCTCAAGAAGGTCGCGGATGATCTGCTCGACATCGCGGCCGACATAGCCGATCTCGGTGAACTTGGTGGCTTCGACCTTGACGAAAGGCGCGTTGACGAGCCGGGCGAGACGACGGGAGATCTCCGTCTTGCCGACGCCGGTAGGGCCGATCATCAGGATGTTTTTGGGCAGCACCTCTTCGCGCAGGGAGGAGTCGAGCTGCAGGCGGCGCCAGCGGTTGCGCAGCGCAATGGCGACAGCGCGCTTGGCGTCCTTCTGACCGACGATATGCCGGTCGAGTTCGGAGACGATTTCGCGAGGCGAGAAATCGGGCATGGTTTTATCCTTAAGTGGAGCAGTCCGGAGCGGCGCGCGGGCCAGCGATCCGGCCGGATGGAACTCAGGCCTTGGGCAGGCTTTCGACGACCACGTTTTCGTTTGTGTAGACGCAGATGTCTGCGGCGATCTTCATCGCCTTGCGAGCGATCGTCTCCGCATCTTGGCCGCTGTCGGCGAGCGCGCGGGCGGCAGCCAGCGCATAAGTGCCGCCAGAGCCGATGCCGGCGATCCCGCCCTCGGGCTCCAGCACATCACCCGTGCCGGTCAGGACCAGCGTCACGCTGGCATCGGCGACGATCATCATCGCCTCGAGCCGACGCAGATAACGGTCGGTGCGCCAATCCTTGGCGAGCTCGACGCAGGCCCGCATGAGCTGGCCCGGATACTGCTCCAGCTTGGCCTCCAGTCTCTCGAAAAGCGTGAAGGCGTCGGCCGTTGCGCCAGCAAATCCGGCAATCACGTCACCGCGCCCGAGTGGGCGCACCTTGCGCGCCGTGTGCTTGATCACCGTGGCGCCAAGGGTGACCTGCCCGTCACCGGCGATGACCACCTTGCCGTCCTTGCGGACCGATACGATGGTGGTGCCGTACCAGGTGGACGGGTTCGAATGTTCCATCATGAAGTGCTCCTTGCGGCAACGGCCATCCGCCCGTGGCGCGGAAGCCGTCCCTGAATGACGCCTTTATGTAGGACAGAAATGCCTCTATGCAACTTGACTTTGGCACAGCCCACTTCACGGTTCCGAAACCGCCCGACCGTCAGGAGATGTCTCGATGAAACTCACGGCCTTCGGCCTCGGTTACAGCGCCACGGCCGCCTTGCGCCGCCTTGCTCCGGCGGAGGCGGTCGGCACCACACGCTCGGCGGCGAAGGCCAACGCTCTCGCCTCTCTTGCCGACATGCATCTCTTCGACGGCTCGCGCGAGGCGGCCGAAGCGTTGATTCCCGTCCTGTCGGGAACCACCCACATCGTCGTATCGATCGCCCCGATGGAGGGACAGGGCGGAGGCGATCGCGTATTGCCGGTGCTGGCCGAGGCACTGGCCCGGCAAAAATCGCTCGTCTCCATCGCCTATCTCTCGACCGTTGGCGTCTACGGCGATCATGATGGCGCCTGGGTCGATGAAAGCTCCGAATGCCGCCCCCGGAGCGCCCGCTCGCTTGCCCGCGTGAGGGCCGAGAACGAGTGGCTCGCCTTTGGCGCAAGCACGGGCGTGGCAGTGGCCGTGCTTCGCCTTTCAGGCATCTACGGCCCGGGACGAAACGCCTTCATCAACCTTGCCGAAGGCAGCGCTCGACGTCTCGTCAAGCCGGGACAGGTCTTCAATCGGATTCATGTCGAAGACATTGCATCGGCGGTGGAGAAGGCGTTTGCCAGTAAAGCCAACGGCGTTTTCAACATCACCGACGACGAGCCGGCGCCCCCTCAGGATGTCGTCGCCTATGCCGCCGAGCTGATGGGGATCAAAGCACCGCCCGAACAGGACTTCGAGACCGCCGAACTCTCGCCGATGGCCCGCAGCTTCTATGGGGAAAACAAACGGGTCGCCAACGGCCTCAGCAAATCCGTCCTCGGGCTTGTCTACGACTATCCGAACTATCGCTCCGCCTTTGCCCGAATGTGGCTCGAGGACAACTGGCGCTGAATGGCAAACCGCCTCCGCGACCCATGGGGCGGCGGAGGCGGTCTGTAACACGGCGGCGTGACGAGGTCAGGCGAGCGTTGCCGCCGCCTTCTGGAGCTTGTTGGCAGCTTCGTCGATCGACTGCGTCGACCGGCTGATTCCGTCCAGAGCCTTGGCGATCTCCTCGACGCCGTTCGCGGCGGTATGCATGCTGCCGGACATGTTCTGCGTCACGGCCGCCTGCTCCTCGACGGCCGAGGCAATCGACGACGATATGTCGTTGATGCGACTGATGATGCTGGTAATGCCGTCGATGGACTCGACCGCCTTTGAAGAAATGGTCTGCACAGCCGCGATTTCGCTGGCGATCTCATCGGTGGCGCGAGACGTCTGGGCTGCGAGTTGCTTCACTTCCTGTGCGACGACGGCGAAACCCTTGCCCATCTCACCGGCACGTGCCGCCTCGATCGTCGCGTTAAGGGCGAGCAGGTTGGTCTGGCCGGCAATCGTATTGATCAGTTCGACCACCTGGTCGATCTTTTGCGCCGCCGTGGCCAGTCCGGAGACCACCTTGGTCGCCGTGTCGGCCTGAGTGACGGCCTCCTGCGATACCGAGAGGGCAACGCTGACCTGACGGCTGATTTCGGCAACCGAGGAAACAAGCTCCTCAGCCCCGGCGGCGACAGCCTGGACATTGGAGGCGGTGACCCCCGCCGTCGAGTTGGCGCCGGCTGCTTCGGTATTGGAGCGAGCGATCATGTCGGCCACCTCGCTCAGCTCACGATTGATTTCGGTCTGGGCCGCCTGGCGCTTGCACCGGCGCTCCATCACGGCGGTGATATCCGTGGCAAACTTGGTGACCCTGACGAGCTTCCCGGTGACGTCGAAGATCGGATTGTAGGTGGCCTGCAGGAAGACGTCCCGGTTCCCCTTGCCGACGCGGTGATATTCGTCGGACTTGAACTGCCCGGCCCTCAGGTCTTCCCAGAACTTCTTGTAGGCGGGGCTGTTGCGCTCTTCGGGCGTGACAAACATCGAATGGTGCTTGCCGACGATTTCCTGGAGACGATAGCCGAGCGCCTTCTCGAAGTTCTCGTTCGCCTCGACAATCGTGCCGTCAGGCTCGAAGGAGATGACCGCCTGGGCGCGATTGATGGCAGCGATCTCTCCCTGAACCTTGGCGTCCTGCAGCTTGCGATCCGTCACGTCGGTCGCAAACTTGACGACTCGATAAACCTTGCCGGACTTGTCCAGCAACGGATTGTAGGTTCCCTGGATCCAGACGGAGCGCCCGCCCTTGGCGATCCGCCGAAACTCGGACGATATGAACTGGCCAGCTTGCAGATCGCGCCAAAACGTCGCGTAAGCGGGGCCTTTCACTTCCGTCGGATCAACAAAAATCGAGTGATGCTTGCCGACGATCTCGGCAAGTTCGTAGCCCATCACTTTCAGGAAGTTGGCGTTGGCGGTGAGGATCTTGCCGGTCGGATCGAACTCGATGACTGCCAGAGAACGATCAAGAGCCGCGAGCACCGCAGCTTCATGAGTTGAAAAGGGCCACATGGGTCTCAGTTCCTCACCTTTCCACCGGCCAGCGGCATCGATCAGTCACCCGTGAATCGACGATTCATATGCAGACTGCATATATTGGTTGTAATCGGGGAAATATCGCGTCTTGCCGGGGTTATTTGCCTATCATTGTCACTTAAGTGATTATTTGTTTACGGAGCGTTTATGCCACTCTAAATGCGAATATTTTCTCCAAACTACCTTGGGATGCATAGCCGCAGTGCGCCTCACTCAGGTTTGTGACAGCAACTTCCAACAGGAAGACTAGAATAGGGCTACGAACAGCGCCCGCCCCGGCATCCGCCTATCGCAAGTCTGTTCGGCGCCATGGGACTGGCATCTGTTCGTCGAGCCGTATAAGAAATGGTCGCCTTTCCAATCGCGGTGACCCCAATGCTGAAAGCACGCGTCATCCCCTGCCTCGACGTCAAGGACGGCCGGGTGGTCAAGGGGGTCAACTTCGTCGACCTCGTCGACGCCGGCGATCCGGTCGAGGCCGCCGCCGCCTACGACGCGGCCGGCGCCGACGAACTCTGCTTCCTCGACATCACCGCCAGCCACGAGAATCGCGGCACGATTCTCGATGTGGTTCGCCGGACAGCCGAGCGTTGCTTCATGCCGGTGACGGTGGGGGGCGGCGTACGGTCGGTCGAGGATATTCGGGAGCTGCTGCTCGCCGGTGCCGACAAGGCGTCGATCATGTCGGCTGCCGTGCGCGATCGCGACCTGGTGCGCCGCGCCTCTGAGAAATTTGGCGACCAGTGCATCGTCGTTGCCATCGACGCCAAGCGCGTTTCATCCGACGACGGCAAGCCGCGCTGGGAGGTCTTCACCCATGGAGGCCGACAGGCAACCGGCATCAACGCCGTTGAATACGCTCAGGAAGTGGTATCTCTGGGCGCTGGCGAGATACTTCTGACCTCAATGGATCGCGATGGGACGAAGATCGGCTTCGACCTGGAGCTGACACGAACCATCGCCGATGCCGTGACCGTGCCGGTCATTGCGTCGGGCGGGGTCGGCACTTTGGACCATCTTGTCGAAGGTATTCGCGATGGGCACGCCGCCGCGGTTCTTGCCGCGTCCATCTTTCACTTCGGCACATTTACCATCGGCGAGGCCAAGGCGCATCTCGCCGCGGCCGGCGTTCCCGTCCGCCTTCAGGGATGAACGGCATGGCAGACAGTACCTTCACGCTTTCCGACCTCGAAGCGATCGTGGCCGATCGCCTGAGAAACGGCGATGCAACCTCATACACCCGCAAGCTGGCTGAAAAGGGCCTTCCGAAGGCTGCCCAGAAACTCGGCGAAGAGGCGGTGGAAACGGTGATCGCCGCCGTCGCCGGAGATGCCGATGCGGTGACCTACGAAAGCGCCGACCTTCTCTATCATCTCGTCGTGGTGCTGGCGCTCAAGGGCGTGCCGCTCGACGAGGTGCTTGCCGAACTCAAACGACGCACGGCGCAATCCGGCCTGCAAGAGAAAGCAAGCCGCCCGGCCGACTGACCACAAGACTCGGCACGTCGGCCTTGGCCGGCGGCCATTCCCCGCCATGCATCTGAAATCAGCGGATCGCCGGACGGCCGATCCGGAGACGGTGACGAATGGAACAGTTCGTGCGGAAAGCGCTGTCACCTTACGAAGTCTATACGCGCGCCGACTGGGCCGTGCTCCGAGCCGGCATGCCATTGACGTTGACACTCGACGACGTCATCCGCTTGCGCGCTCTCAACGACCCGGTACAGCTCGATGAAGTGTCCGACATCTTTCTTCCGCTGTCGCGGTTGCTGTCGCTTTACGTGGAGTCGGCCCAGTCGCTGCACTCCTCGACACGCCGCTTTTTCGGACGGTCGGATGCCAAGAAGCCGTTCATCATCGGCATCGCCGGTTCGGTCGCCGTCGGCAAGTCGACGACGGCGCGTATCCTGAGAGCCATGATGTCGCGTTGGCCGTCCTCGCCCAAGGTCGACCTCGTCACCACGGATGGCTTTCTGTTCCCGAACGCCGTGCTGCGTGAAGAAGGCCTGATGGAGAAGAAGGGCTTTCCGGAAAGCTACGACCGGGCGGCGCTGCTTTCCTTCCTGACCGACATCAAGGCCGGAAAGCCCAATGTCTGGGCGCCCGTCTATTCCCATCTCGTCTATGATATCGTTCCGGACGAACGGATCGTTGTCGATCAGCCGGACATTCTGATCCTCGAGGGCCTTAACGTCCTGCAGACCGGCAAGCTGCCTCGCGACGGACGCGCCATTCCCTTCGTGTCGGATTTCTTCGACTTCTCGATCTTCATCGATGCCGACGAGGTTGATCTTCAGCGTTGGTACGTGGAGCGCTTCATGCGCCTGAGGCAGACCGCCTTCCGCGACCCGCAATCCTATTTCCGCCGCTACGCCGAGATCTCCGAAGAAGAGGCCCTGGAGACGGCCATCGGCGTATGGACGCGCATCAACCTCGCCAATCTCCGCGAGAACATCCAGCCGACTCGCTTGCGGGCCGATCTGGTGTTGCGCAAGAGCGCCAATCACGCCATCGAACAGGTGATGCTGAGGAAACTGTAGCCAAACCGGCTTTGGACGATCCCCCTTTGCGGGGGATCGCCTCGATTGGTGCGCAACGCGCAACCGGTTCGCTCTCCCGCTTAGGCGGCGTGTACTTTCTTGCCGCCGATCCAAGTCGACTTGAGGTCGAGATCAGGCGTTGCCAGCAGGAAATCGGCGTCGAAGCCAGGGGCGACACGCCCTTTGCGGTTGCCGACGCGCATGGCTTCGGCGGGATAGACGGTGGCCATGCGGATCGCCTCATCGAGCCCGACGTCAAAATGCTCGGCGGCATAGCGCACCGACGAGAGCATATCGATATCGGCGCCCGCCAGCGTACCGTCGGCGAGAGCCAGGCGACCGTCACGCCGGAAAATGGTGCGACCGTTGAGCTCGAAATCAGGCAGGTCGGTGCCGATGGTCAGCATGGCATCGGTGACGAGGAAGATCCGGCCCGGACCGCGCTTGGCTCGCAGAGCGATGCGCGCAGCTGCGGGGTGCACGTGAATGCCGTCGGAGATGAGGCCGGCGGAGATGCCGCTCTCCAGCACGGCACCAACCATGCCCGGGGTGCGATGACCGAGCGGGCTCATGGCATTGAAAAGATGCGTCGCCGTCGTAGCGCCTGCAGCGATGTAGGCGAGCGCCGTATCGTAATCGCAGTCGGTATGCCCAAGGCTGACGATGCCGCCAGCAGCCGCGAGGCGCCGGACCGCTTCGATCGGGGTCGACTCAGGAGCCACGGTCAGCATCGTCGGACCGGCTCCGGCCACCGCGGACAGGAGTTCCCTGATGTCCGCTTCCTCCATCTGCCTCACATACGCCGCCGCGTGAACCCCGCGCTTGGTGGCCGAGAGATGTGGTCCCTCAAGGTGCAGACCGAGAAAACCCGGAACGCCGGCCGTTCGCGCCGCCTTGCCGGCGGCGACCGCCTCGGTACGGGTCTCGCGTCGGTCGGTGATCAGCGTCGGCAGCAGTGCCGTCGTACCGAATCGAGCATGGGCGGCGCAAATGCGCTCGATGGTATGGACGCTCGGATCATCGTTGAAATTGATACCGCCGCCGCCATTGACCTGCAGGTCGATGAAGCCCGGCAGAACGACAAGGCCGCCGGCATCGATGACTTCGGCTCCAGCCGGAACGTCGGCAGCGGCAACAAACCGGCCATTCACGACAGCAATCTTTGCGTCGTTATGCCAAGCGCTGCCATCGAACAGGCGAGCACCGCGAATGAGAAGGGCGGACATTGGAACGTCTCCTTGATGGTGACGGGTCAGGATTGGGGGAGCGTCAGCTCAGCGACGAAGTCGTAGGCATCGGCTCGATAAAGCGATCGGGTGAATTCCACCACCCGACCGGAAGCAAGATAGGAAATGCGCTCGATGGAAAGGCCGGCGTCACCCGTTTGGACGCCCAGCAGCGCTGCGTCCTGTCCCCTGATGTTGCAGGCCGAAATGCGCTGCACGGCACGAACGGGCCGATGACCACTCTGTGCCAACGCTTCGTAAAGCGAACCGGTAACCGCTCCCGGATCCGGCAAAACGTCGGCGGACAGGGAGGCCCGCTCGAGGGCCAGCGGAAGATCGTTGGCAATTCGCAGGCGTTCGAGACGGGCAACGAGCCCGCCGCCGGCCAGCCCGAGCATCATCGCCTCTTCCGGCGACGGCAGGTGCAGCCCCCGGTCGAGCCAGCGCGAGCTCGCCTTCAGGCCGCGTCGCGCCATGTCCTCGGTGAAAGACGTCAGCAGCGAGAGAGATTGCTCCACCCTCTGCACCGGTTTGACGACAAAGGTGCCCGAACCGTGTCGGCGCATCAGCAGGCCGGCCTCGACGAGCTCATCCACCGCCTTGCGAACGGTCACCCGGCTGATGCCGGCGAAGTCGGCAATTTCCCGCTCCGGCGGTAGCGCATCCCCGTGCTTGAGATGCCCGCCGTCAATCGCCGCCTCGATCGCCTGCCTGAGCTTTAAATAGAGCGGCCCGGTGCCGGTTGCCTGCAAATGCTCGGGGGAAAGAATGCTGGAGATATCGCCGCTCATGCCGCCCCTCCCCCATGCCCCAGGAAGCGTCGGGCGGCGAGAGCCACCGCCCCGGCAAGCGCGGTATCGATGGGGTCCACAAGCCGCATCCGACTGCGCTCGGCAAGGTAGGCTGGATAAAGAGGGGCGAGCCCGCCCAGCAACGCAACACGGTCGACACCATCGGCGACGATACGGTCGAGCGCCGCATCGACCGACGCGGCGGCTTTCCCGACGATGTCCAGCCCGATGGCATCGCCGGTCTCCGCCGCAGCGAAGACGGCCGGCGCAAAACGGCCGAAATCGCCCGGCGTCGCGGTCCGCGCAAACTCCACCATCGGACCGGGTGTGCCTCCAAACTCGTCGATCAGCCGATCGGTGAGAGGAGAAGCGTCGGTGATGCGGTCATAGGCAAGCAGGCTCGCAGCCAGCGCTGCGCGACCAAGGCTGGCACCGGAGCCGAAATCTCCGATGACAAAACCCCAGCCGCCGTAGGAGCGAACCATGTCGCCCTGACGGGCGAAGAAGATCGAACCAGTGCCGAGGATGGCAACCGCGCCGTCGCGATTGCCTATGGCGCCTTCGAGGGCAATGAGACCATCGGAGACCACCTCCACCCGAGCTGCGGGCAAGGACGCGGTGATGAACGCCCCGGTGTCGCCGACGTTGCTTCCGGCCAGACCCAGGATCACGCCAGAGCGTTGAAGCGTGGTATGGTCCAATCCGGCGGCAGCGATCGCGGCGTCAATGGCGACACGGATGTTGCGAAGCGAGCCAGCGCGATCGCTCAGGACATTGGCTGCGCCGGCTGCGCCAGTGGCGATGATGCGACCATCCTGGCCAGCCACCGCCGCTCGGCAACCGGTTCCGCCTCCGTCGACGCCGATCAAGAAATCCAACATGGACGCCCTCCTCGCTCGAAAGTACCAAAAAAATACCATTTGCCAATCGGCATAATGGTGGCACCTCCTGCTTTTTTGACGGCACCAAACTAATTCTTTGTATTTACTAGATTATTTAGACAGCAAGGTCGAGACACAAAAGCCTCCCCGGCAAAAGTGAATGATTTATGATTGCCCCTCTGGACAAGTGGTAGCTTTTTGGCATTATTGTCGTAGTGGGGAGTGACACGATGACGGCAAAGCTCGGCACCGAGGAACGCGATAGCCATGCGAAAGGGTTCGACACCCTGCCGCCGGCGCGGATACTCGAGGTGCTCGCCGCCGCCCAAGTCAACGCCGCACGCAGCACGGAAGCGGCCATCCCCGCCATCGCCGAAGCGGCCAGCCGCGCCGCGGCAGCGCTCACGTCGGGCCATCGGCTGGCCTATGTTGGCGCCGGCAGTTCAGGATTGATGGCGCTCGCCGATTGCCTGGAGTTGCCCGGCACCTACGGCATCGGCACCGACGAAGCGATCGTCGTGCTGGCTGGCGGCCGGGACAGCCTCGTCGACATGCTGGGGGCCGGAGAAGATGACGTCGAAGCAGGCGCCGCCGACCTGACGGCAACAGGCATCGGCAAGGGCGACTGCGTCATCGCCGTCTCAGCCTCCGGATCGACTCCCTACACGCTGGCCGCCGCCCGCACCGCGAAGAAGCGTGGCGCAACGCTGATCGGCATTGCCAACAACGAGGGATCGCCACTTCTGACCGAGGCAGACGTCGCGGTGCTCTTGAAAACACCGCCTGAGGTCATATCCGGCTCTACCCGGATGGGTGCCGGCACAGCGCAGAAGATCGCGCTCAACATGCTGTCGACGCTGACGGCGGTCCATCTCGGACATGTCCACGACGGACACATGGTCAACGTCAGGGCCGACAACGAAAAGCTCCGCATGCGGGCGGCCCGCATCGTGACCGATATTACAGGAACGCCGACCGACACGGCGACAGGGCTCCTTCGGGAGAGCCGCGGCTCGGTCAAGCACGCCATTCTACTCGCCGCCGGCGCGGGAGATATCGAGGCGGCAGATGCCGCTCTCGTCGAGGCCGGCCAAAACCTGCGTCGGGCGATGTCGCTCGTCGCAAAATCATAATCGGGGTTCTCAACGCGCGTCCTGGCGACGCGAGCATAGGGAGACGGACGATGAATCGCACTACGTTGCAGGGTGTCCTTCTGGCATCGAGCGTGCTGGCCGGCGTCGGTGTCGCCTCGGCGGCCGACGTCACGCTCAACATCGAGAGCTGGCGCAACGACGACATGCAGATCTGGCAGGAGAAGATCATTCCTGCCTTCGAAGCCAAGCATCCGGGCATCAAGGTGACCTTCTCGCCGAGCGCCCCCACCGAGTATAACGCGGCGCTCAACGCCAAGCTCGACGCCGGCTCGGCCGGCGATCTGGTCGCCTGCCGGCCGTTCGACACCTCGCTGCAGTTGTTCGAAAAGGGCAAGCTCGAGGACCTGACCGGCCTTGACGGCATGAAGAACTTCTCCGACGTCGCCAAGTCCGCCTGGACCACCGACGACGGCGCCAAGACCTTCTGCGTGCCGATGGCGTCCGTCATCCACGGCTTCATCTACAACACGGAAGCCTTCGAGAAGGTCGGCGCCGAGGTTCCGAAGACCGTCGACCAGTTCTTCGCGGTCCTCGAGAAGCTGAAGGCCGACGGCACCTACAGTCCCATGGCCATGGGCACCAAGGACATGTGGGAAGCGGCCACCATGGCCTACCAGAACATCGGCCCGACCTACTGGAAGGGCGAGGAAGGCCGCAAGGCGCTGATCGCCGGCACCCAGAAGCTGACCGACGAAGGCTGGGTCGAGCCGTTCCGCGTGCTCGCCAAGTGGAAGCCCTATCTCGGCGACGGCTTCGAGGCGCAGACCTACCCGGACAGCCAGAACCTCTTTACGCTCGGCCGTGCCGCCATCTACCCGGCCGGCTCGTGGGAGATCTCGCCGTTCAGCAGCGCCGGTCTGAAGCTCGGCGCCTTCCCGCCGCCGGTCGTCAAAGACGGGGATACCTGCTACATCTCCGACCACAACGACATCGCCATGGGCCTCAACGCGGCCAGCGCCCACAAGGAGGAAGCCAAGGTGTTCCTCGAGTGGGTGGCCTCGCCCGAGTTCGCCTCGATCTATGCCAACGCGCTGCCGGGCTTCTTCAG
Organism: Pleomorphomonas sp.; assembly: GCA_029976075.1. Lineage (GTDB taxonomy): Bacteria > Pseudomonadota > Alphaproteobacteria > Rhizobiales > Pleomorphomonadaceae > Pleomorphomonas. Next base: position 2,582 of record JARKNW010000059.1, on the reverse strand, counting down.
CCTGAACTCGACGGCCGTCGAGATGAGCGACCCGCTGGCCAAGGAGTTCGTCTCCTGGCGCGAGAGCTGCAAGCCGACCATCCGCTCGACCTATCAGATCCTGTCGCGCGGCACGCCCAACCTCGAGAACGAGACCTGGGCTGAATCGGCCAACGTGATCAACGGCACCGACACGCCGGAAGTCGCCGCCAAGAAGCTGCAGGACGGCCTCGACAGCTGGTACAAGCCGGCCAAGTGATGTGACACAAGACGGCGGCGCGGTTTTCCGCGCCGTCGCTCCTTCCGCCCGTCGGCCATCGCCGACCGGCGCCGGCGCCACAGAGACTGACATGACCGACCTTGCACCCGAACAGGGCGAGCAAGCCTCGCGGCGGCGGCCGCGGCGCTGGCATATCCTCGTCTTCCTCGCTCCCGCCGTCATCATCTACACGGCGGTGATGATCCTGCCGCTTATCGAGACGCTGCGGCAGTCCCTCTTCAACGTCGTCGACGGCGAGCACGTGTTCGTCGGCTTTTCGAACTTCGCGACGTTGTTCGGCGACCCGCGCTGGGCGGCCGACTTCTGGAACGCGCTCGGCAACAACTTCGTCTTCTTTCTGATCCACATGGCGGTGCAGAACCCGATCGGCATAGCGCTCGCCGCGCTGCTGTCGCTGCCCGGCCTGAGGTTCGCCGCCTTCTATCGCACGGCCTTCTTCCTGCCGACGCTGCTGTCCTTCGTGATCGTCGGCTTCATCTGGAAGCTGATCCTGTCGCCGATCTGGGGCGTCGCTCCCTGGCTGATGGATCTCGTCGGCATGAAGGCGCTGTTCGGCCCCTGGCTCGGCAAGCCGGGGTCGGCGCTGATCGCCGTGTCGCTGGTCTCGGTCTGGCAGTTCATCGGCATTCCGATGATGCTGATCTACGCCGCGCTTCTCAACATTCCCGAGGAGGTGATCGAGGCGGCTGAGATCGACGGCATCACCGGCTGGGGGCAGTTCTTCAAGATCAAGCTGCCGCTCATCCTGCCGGCCATCGGCATCATCTCGATCCTCACCTTCGTCGGCAACTTCAACGCCTTCGACCTCGTCTACACCATGCAGGGCGCGCTGGCCGGTCCGGACAAGGCGACCGACATCCTCGGCACCTTCCTCTACCGCACCTTCTTCGGCTTCCAGCTTCAGCTCGGGGACCAGTCGATGGGGGCCACCATCGCCACCATCATGTTCCTGATCATCCTGACGGGTGTCTGCATCTACCTGTTCGGCATCCAGCGGCGCATCCGCCGCTACCAGTTCTGACGGGAGGGGCAGATGTCCAAGGCAAGACAATCGACGCTGCGCACCAGCCTCGTCCATCTGGCGCTGATCGCCTACACGCTGGTGGCGCTGTTTCCGGTGTTTCTCACCATCATCAACTCGTTCAAGAGCAAGCAGGCGATCTTCGGCCAGCCGCTCCGCCTGCCCGGCCCGTCGACCTTCAGCCTGATCGGCTACGAGACGGTGCTGAAGCAGGGCGATTTCGTCACCTACTTCCAGAACAGCACCATCGTCACGGTCGTCTCGATCTTCCTGGTGCTGCTGTTCGGCGCCATGGCGGCCTTCGCCCTGGCCGAGTACCGCTTTCGCGGCAACACGCTGATGGGGCTCTATCTCGCCATCGGCATCATGATCCCGATTCGCCTGGGCACGGTGGCGCTGTTGCAGGGCATGGTGGCGACCGGCCTCGTCAACACGCTGACCGCCCTCGTCCTCGTCTACACCGCGCAAGGGTTGCCGCTCGCCATCTTCATCCTGTCGGAGTTCATGCGGACGGTGTCGGACGACCTCAAGAACGCCGGTCGCATCGACGGACTTTCCGAGTACGCCATCTTCTTCCGTCTGGTGCTGCCCTTGGTGCGGCCGGCCATGGCGACGGTGGCCGTGTTCACCATGATCCCCATCTGGAACGATCTCTGGTTCCCGCTGATCCTGGCGCCCGGCGAAAGCACCAAGACGGTGACGCTCGGCGCGCAGCTGTTCATCGGCCAGTTCGTCACCAACTGGAACGCCGTGCTGGCGGCGCTGTCGCTCGCCATCTTCCCGGTGCTCATCCTCTACGTCATCTTCTCGCGGCAACTCATCCGCGGCATTACCTCGGGAGCGGTCAAATGACATCGCCCGTTCGGGTTCTCTCCGCCGGCCTCGGCAACATGGGCAGGAGCCACGCCCTCGCCTACCATCGCAATCCCGGCTTCGAGATCGTCGGCCTCGTCAACCGCACCAAGGTGGCGCTGCCGGACGAGCTCCAGGGCTATGAGATCTCCCCCTCCTTCCCGGAGGCGCTCAAGGCGCTCAAGCCCGACATGGCATCGATCAGCACCTATTCGGAGAGCCATGCCGATTACGCGGTGATGGCCATGGAACAGGGCTGCCACGTCTTCGTGGAAAAGCCGTTGGCGACAACGGTGGCCGATGCGCGGCGGATCATCGACTGCGCCGTCGCCAACAAGCGCAAGCTGGTCATCGGCTACATCCTGCGCCACCACCCGTCCTGGCAGCGCTTCATCGCCGAAGCGCGGGCGCTGGGCGGCCCCTACGTCTTCCGCATGAACCTCAACCAGC
>JARKNW010000043.1 GCA_029976075.1 Pleomorphomonas sp. | reverse complement strand
GAGATTTTTCATGTGGCCCCCGCCGGCGAGGCGGACAGACGGCGGTCGGGCTGCATCACAGGAGAAGAGCCGATGAACCAAGAGGTCATGAACCTTTTCAACGCACAGGCTCCCGTGCAGGTCTTCGACCAGATCAAGATCTCCCTCGCTTCCCCCGAGAAGATCCTTTCCTGGTCCTATGGCGAGATCAAGAAGCCCGAGACCATCAACTATCGTACGTTCAAGCCCGAGCGTGACGGTCTTTTCTGCGCCCGTATCTTCGGACCGATCAAGGACTACGAGTGCTTGTGCGGCAAGTACAAGCGCATGAAGTACAAGGGCGTCATCTGCGAGAAGTGCGGCGTCGAAGTCACGCTGTCGCGCGTTCGCCGCGAGCGCATGGGCCACATCGAGCTTGCCGCGCCCGTCGCCCACATCTGGTTCCTGAAGTCGCTGCCGAGCCGCATCGGTCTTCTGCTCGACATGCCGCTCAAGGATCTCGAGCGCATTCTCTACTTCGAAAACTACGTCGTCACCGAGCCGGGCCTCACGCCTCTCAAGCAGCATCAGCTCCTCACGGAAGAGGACTACATGCGCGCCCAGGAGGAGTATGGCGAGGATACCTTCACCGCGCTGATCGGCGCCGAGGCCATCCGCGAGCTCCTGCAGTCCCTCGACCTGCCGAAGCTGGCCGAGAAGCTGCGCCAGGAGATCGCCGAGTCGACCTCTGAGCTGAAGCCCAAGAAGCTCGCCAAGCGCGTCAACATCATCGAGGCGTTCATCCAGTCGGGCAACAAGCCCGAGTGGATGGTCATGAGCGTCATCCCGGTCATCCCGCCGGACCTGCGCCCGCTGGTTCCGCTGGACGGCGGCCGCTTCGCGACCTCCGACCTCAACGATCTCTATCGCCGCGTCATCAACCGTAACAACCGCCTGAAGCGCCTCATCGAACTGCGTGCGCCGGACATCATCATCCGCAACGAAAAGCGCATGCTGCAGGAGTCGGTGGACGCGTTGTTCGACAACGGCCGTCGCGGCCGCGTCATCACCGGCGCCAACAAGCGTCCGCTGAAGTCGCTCTCCGACATGTTGAAGGGCAAGCAGGGCCGCTTCCGTCAGAACCTCCTCGGCAAGCGCGTCGACTACTCCGGCCGTTCGGTCATCGTGGTCGGCCCCGAGATGAAGTTGCATCAGTGCGGCCTGCCGAAGAAGATGGCGCTGGAGCTGTTCAAGCCGTTCATCTACTCCCGCCTCGACGCCAAGGGCTTCTCCTCGACGGTGAAGCAGGCCAAGAAGCTGGTGGAGAAGGAGCGTCAGGAAGTCTGGGATATCCTCGACGAGGTCATCCGCGAGCATCCGGTGATGCTGAACCGCGCTCCGACGTTGCACCGCCTGGGCATCCAGGCCTTCGAGCCGATCCTGATCGAAGGCAAGGCGATCCAGCTGCATCCGCTCGTCTGCTCGGCATTCAACGCCGACTTCGACGGCGACCAGATGGCCGTGCATGTGCCGCTCAGCCTCGAAGCTCAGCTCGAGGCCCGCGTGCTGATGATGTCGACCAACAACATCCTGCACCCGGCCAACGGCGCCCCGATCATCGTTCCGTCGCAGGACATCGTTCTCGGCCTCTACTACCTGTCGATCATGAACGACGGCGAGCCGGGCGAGGGCATGGCCTTCGCCGATTTCGGCGAGCTGCAGCATGCGCTCGACACGGGCGCCGTGACGCTGCACTCCAAGGTGCGCGGTCGTTTCAAGACGGTCGACAAGGACGGCAACCCGGTCTCCAAGATCTACGAGACCACCCCTGGCCGCATGATGATCGGTCAGCTGCTGCCCAAGAACCACAACGTGCCGTATGACCTCTGCAACGAGCTCATGACCAAGAAGAAGATCTCGGGCATGATCGATGCGGTCTACCGCCATTGCGGCCAGAAGGAGTCGGTGATCTTCTGCGACAAGATCATGGCCCTCGGCTTCAAGGAAGCCTGCAACGCCGGCATTTCCTTCGGCAAGGACGACATGGTCATCCCCGAGACGAAGGCCAAGCTCGTCGGCGAGACTCTGGCTTTGGTCAACGACTACGAGCAGCAGTACTCCGACGGTCTGATCACTCAGGGCGAGAAGTACAACAAGGTCGTCGACGCCTGGGCCAAGTGCACCGACAAGGTGGCCGAGGAGATGATGAAGCGCATCTCCGCCGTGCAGAAGGATGACACCGGCCGCACCAAGCCGATGAACTCCATCTACATGATGAGCCATTCCGGTGCCCGTGGTTCGCCGGCCCAGATGAAGCAGCTTGCCGGCATGCGTGGCCTGATGGCCAAGCCGTCGGGCGAGATCATCGAGACGCCGATCATCTCGAACTTCAAGGAAGGCCTCAGCGTGATGGAGTACTTCAACTCCACGCACGGTGCCCGTAAGGGTCTGGCCGATACCGCGCTGAAGACCGCCAACTCCGGTTACCTCACCCGTCGTCTCGTCGACGTGGCGCAGGACTGCATCATCACCGAGACCGACTGCGGTGCCGAAGACCAGGGTCTTCGCATGCAGGCGATCGTCGATGCCGGTCAGGTGGTGGCCACGCTCGGTGCCCGTATCCTCGGCCGCACGGCCGCGGAGGACATCACCATCGCCGCAACCGGCGAAGTCGTGGTGCCGAAGGGCAAGCTGATCGAGGAGCGCGACGTCGAGCGCATCGAGAAGTCGGGCATCCAGTCGGTGAAGATCCGCTCGGTGCTGACCTGCGCCACCAAGATCGGCGTCTGCGCCAAGTGCTACGGTCGCGACCTCGCACGCGGCACGCCCGTCAACATGGGTGAGGCCGTCGGCGTCATCGCCGCCCAGTCGATCGGCGAGCCGGGTACCCAGCTAACCATGCGCACCTTCCACATCGGTGGCACGGCGCAGGTGGTGGACTCATCGTTCATCGAGTCGACCATCGAAGGCACGGTCAAGATCCGCAACCGCAACGTCGTGCGTGACAGTGAGGGCAAGCTCATCGCCATGGGCCGCAACCTCGCCGTGGTGCTGGTCGACGAGGCCGGCAACGAGCGTTCGACCCATCGCGTGGTCTACGGTTCGCGCCTGCATGTCGATGACGGCGACAAGATCAAGCGCGGCCAGCGTCTTGCCGAGTGGGACCCCTACACCCGCCCGGTGCTGACCGACGTCGACGGTGTCGTCGGCTACGAGGATCTGGTGGAAGGCGCCTCGGTGTCGGAAACCACCGACGAGGCGACCGGCATCACCAAGCGCGTGGTCATCGACTGGCGCGGCTCGGCCCGTACGTCGGACCTCAAGCCGGCCATCATCGTCAAGGATGCCAACGGCAAGATCGGCAAGCCGCAGAAGGGTGGCGATGCGCGCTATCTGCTCAGCCCCGACGCGATCCTTTCCGTCGAGCCTGGTTCGAAGGTGCATGCCGGCGACGTGCTCGCCCGTATCCCGCTCGAAAGCGCCAAGACGCGTGACATCACCGGTGGTCTGCCGCGCGTTGCCGAGCTGTTCGAGGCACGCCGTCCGAAGGATCACGCCATCATCGCCGAGATCGATGGCACGATCCGCTTCGGCCGCGACTACAAGAACAAGCGTCGCGTGCTCATCGAGCCGCATGATGCCAGCCTTGAGCCGCGCGAGTACCTGATCCCGAAGACCAAGAACTTCCACTTGCAGGAAGGCGACGTGGTCGAAAAGGGCGATTACATCGTCGACGGCAACCCGGCGCCGCACGACATTCTGGCGATCAAGGGCGTGGAGGCGCTGGCCGCTTACCTCGTCAATGAAATCCAGGAAGTCTACCGGTTGCAGGGCGTGGTGATCAACGACAAGCACATCGAGGTGATCGTTCGCCAGATGCTGCAGAAGGTCGAGGTCACCGACGGTGGCGACACCGACCTGATGGGCGGTGATCAGGTGGACGCCATCGAGTTCGACCAGATCAACGAGAAGGCGACCTCCGAAGGCAAGCATCCGGCGGTGGCTCATCCGATCCTGCTCGGCATCACCAAGGCCAGCCTGCAGACCCGCTCCTTCATCTCGGCGGCGTCCTTCCAGGAGACCACGCGCGTCCTCACCGAGGCGGCGGTCAATGGCAAGGTCGATACGCTCGAGGGGCTCAAGGAGAACGTCATCGTCGGTCGCCTGATCCCGGCCGGTACCGGCTCGCTGATGAGCCGCATTCGCCAGGTGGCGATGCGCCGCGACGAGCTGATCCTCGAGGAGCGCCGCAAGGACGCGCTCGGGGAGGGTGTCGAGGTGGCTGTCGCCGACGTGGACCGGATCGGTACCGAGGTCTGACGATCAGAGTTGACAAGTTGGAAGGGCGCGGCGTTCCGGAAGGGCGCCGCGCCTTTTTCTTTGGGCGATCTCGGAAAGACTCGCCTTGGAGATTCGCCGGTCAAACGCCACCTCGGCGCATCGACGGGATTCGCATGACGGGATTCGCTGATGCGACGGGCCATGTGCTCGAAACATACGGACGGGGTTGCATTTGTTGCGCGATATTGTCATGGAATTTCCTCTTCATGCGCCATCGAGGCGCTGAGGTCCGCAGAAGGCCGAGGTTTCCGGCTTTTTTGCGCATCTGACTTGACGGTCGGGGATAGTTTGAGTAGTGTCCGCGCCACTTGAAGAGTTGGTCTGTAACGAGTGATGGATCACTGGTCCCTAAACCTTTGATCAAGCAACGTTAAACGCAATTCGCTCCACTGGTGGTGAAAGCTGTTGTACGCACGAACGGTGCCCTCGGGGCATTGTTCCTCTGCTTTCCGCCGCGCCGGACGTGAGATTTCACGTTATCGGCGCGCTTCGTTTTGTGCGGGCGGGGTGCGGAGAGTTGCGAATTCGGTCAGGGAGCTGGCCTGTTGCCTCGGTTCTGGCGGCGGTTGGCTCTGAAGGAAGTGAAGTTCCGGCATTTTAGTTCCGGACGTTTGGATTGAAGGTGAAGGATGCCGACGATCAATCAGTTGATCCGTAACCCGCGCGTGGCGCCGGTTTACCGTGAGAAGGCCCGCCATCTCGAGGCTTGCCCTCAGAAGCGTGGCGTTTGCACGCGCGTCTATACGACGACCCCGAAGAAGCCGAACTCGGCCCTTCGTAAGGTTGCCAAGGTTCGTCTGACCAACGGCTACGAGGTCATCGGCTACATCCCTGGTGAAGGTCATAACCTTCAGGAGCACTCGGTCGTCATGATCCGTGGTGGTCGTGTCAAGGACCTTCCGGGTGTGCGCTATCACATCCTCCGCGGCGTGCTCGACACGCAGGGCGTCAAGAACCGCAAGCAGCGTCGTTCCAAGTACGGCGCCAAGCGTCCGAAGTGATCCCTGGCCGGATCTGCGCGTGAAGCCGGATCCGGTCGGTCTTATTTTGCTATACCCGGAGACGAAGTATGTCCCGTCGTCACAGTGCAGAGAAGCGCGAGATCAATCCCGATCCGAAGTTCGGTGATATCGTCGTTTCCAAGTTCATGAATTCGATCATGCAGGACGGCAAGAAGTCGGTCGCG
>JARKNW010000041.1 GCA_029976075.1 Pleomorphomonas sp. | reverse complement strand
GCACCTTACGCATTCAAATGTTCTCCCGGGGATGATGGGCGGAGTGCTCCCATGCCTTTTCCTGCCGAGCGGCTCAAATAGCGCCGGCGTGCCGCTCCGGATGCTCTTGGCATGGCCGTGTGGGCGTTGCGACTGTTTGGCCCCAGGCTGAAAAAGTTGCCGGGAGAAAGTCGACTGCTTCCGGATTGAACCGCCATTCGGGAGAAAGCTCGGCAGGGTGGGCGTGGAAATCACTATCGTGATCGTGAAACCTGCCGCGGGGGGAATGGTTCCGTCAGAGCCCGCAACGAGACATCCAGCGGCCGGCGCTAAGCCCGCGCGCGGCAAGATGGCTTCTCCAGGACTTGCGCTTGAGGCACGGCCAATCGCCGGAGACGGGAACTTGGCAGGCTGGAAAAAACGGTGATCGATCTCGAAACTTGTGGACGTGGCCTTCCCTCGCATGAGGTGTCTTCTCGCCGATTTCACAATCGTCGGGCGAGTCTGGAACTCGTCCAGGTTCCAAAATGTAAAATAATGCACATAGATTTGTTGAATTGGCTTAGCGGGATTAGCTTTCGACGCTCATACTCTCCCCCATCAAGAGCCGTGCAAGCCCGTCTGAGAATGTGCGTTAGCGGCTCGGGAGGAAGTGCCATGAAAGTGAAAGCCGTCGTTCTCGAGGGCATTGGAGACATTCGTCTTCGCGATATCGAGGTTCCGGGCACGCTGGAGCCGTCGGCCTGCGAGGTTCGGGTCGCCATCAAGGCGGTCGGCATTTGCGGCAGCGACGTCCACTATTACAAGCACGGCCGCATCGGCGACTTCATCGTCAACGAGCCGATGGTGCTCGGTCATGAAGCCTCGGGCGTCGTGACGGCTGTGGGCACCAAGGTCTCCCATCTCAAGATCGGCGATCGCGTCTGCATGGAGCCGGGCATTCCCGACTTCGGCTCCCGCCAGACCCTGGAAGGCCATTACAATCTCGATCCGGCCGTGCGCTTCTGGGCGACGCCCCCGATCCATGGCTGCCTGACGCCGGAAGTGGTTCATCCGGCGGCGCTGACCTACAAGCTGCCCGACAGCGTGTCGTTTGCCGAGGGCGCCATGGTCGAGCCGCTGGCGATCGGCGTCTACGCGGCGGCCAAGGGGGCGATCCGCCCCGGCGACGTCGCGGTGGTGGCCGGCGCCGGTACCATCGGCATGATGGTGGCGTTTGCCGCATTGGCTTCCGGCTGCTCGGAGGTGATCGTCAGCGACGTCGCCAAGGCCAAGCTCGACATCATCGCCAAGGTACCCGGCGTCGTCGCGGTCGATCTGACGAAAGAGAAGCTGGCCGACGTGGTGGCAGCGCGGACGGCCGGCAAGGGCGCCGACCTGTTCTTCGAGGCGAGCGGCAGCCCGAAAGCCTTCGACGACATGCTGGATGTGGTGACCCAGGGTGGCCGGGTGGTTCTGGTCGGTATGCCGCAGGACCGTGTGCCGCTCGATGTGGTGGCGCTGGAGGTCAAGGAAATCAGCCTGACCGGCATCTTCCGCTATGCCAACGTGTGGGATCGGACGCTGGCGCTGCTCGGTTCTGGCAAGATCGATCTGAAGCCACTGATCTCGGCGAGCTATCCGTTCGACAAGTCGATAGAGGCTTTCGAGCGGGCGGCCAAGCAGAGCCCGTCCGACGTCAAGGTCCAGATCACGTTCTGATCGCGAAGTTGAAGCGGGGCGCTTCTCCGGGGTGACGGAAAGGCATGCATGACGAATGCAAGCCTTCGCTCCGGATAATTCCGGCTCTCCTCGTGAGAGCGTTCCGCTTAGGATCAAAGGCCGTTCCGGTCCCAGTGGGATGGAGGGAATTCTAATCGTTCGAAAAGACCGCGCGGCAAGGTGCGTGTGCCCGATGGGAGAAGGGAAGATCGACCGTCGGGAAGCCTGATCGAACGATCCGGCAAGCTGGCTAGCTTCGAAGAGATACCTCGTCGATGGCGTAGAGGACAAAAAGCCGTCGGAGGAAGGCGCAAGACCCGATCAGACCGTCGAAGGAAAGCCGCTGGTTGGAGTGTCGCAGGCCGCCCCACGAAGTGGGTAAGGGAGGAGAGGACAATGTTCATCGGAGTCGACTGCGGAACGCAGGGGACCAAGGCACTCGTCATTGATGAGAATGGACGGGTGTGCGGCCGCGGTCATGCCGCCCACAGCCTGATTGAGCGCGATAGCGGCGCCCGCGAGCAGCATCCGTCAATCTGGGTGGACGCCATGATCGCCGCTGTGCGCATGGCGCTCGGCGAAGCGGCTGTGCCGGCCGATGCGATCCGTTGTCTCGGCGTCTCCGGTCAGCAGCATGGTCTCGCCGTTCTCGACAAGGCGGGAGCGGTGATCCGCCCAGCTAAACTGTGGAACGATACCGAGACCGCACCCGACAATGAGCGCGTCGTCGCCGCCCTCGGCGGGCCGGCCACCTGGTTCCAAAAGCTCGGCATCATACCGCTCACCGGCTATACGATCTCCAAGCTGGCCTTTCTTGCCGACCGGGAGCCGGAAAACTTCGCCCGTATCGCCCATATCCTTCTGCCGCATGACTACCTGAACCATTGGCTGACAGGTCGCTTCGTTGCCGAATACGGCGACGCCTCGGGAACCGGCTTCTTCGATGTTCGCAAGCGGGCCTGGGCACCCGAGGCCTTGTCGATCATCGACCACGGCGCCGGCCATCTCGCCGCCGCTCTGCCGGACCTCGTTGCACCAGACGCCATCGTCGGGAAGCTGACGCCGGCGGCGGCCGAGGCGCTCGGCCTCACTACCAACTGTCTGGTGGCAGCCGGCGGCGGCGACAATATGATGGGCGCCATCGGCACCGGAAACGTACGCGAAGGCGTCGTCACCATCAGTCTTGGAACTTCGGCGACGGTCTTCTCCTATTCCGATACACCGGTTCTCGATCCGAGCGGCGCCGTTGCGCCCTTCTGTTCGTCGACGGGTGGCTGGTTGCCGCTTGTCTGCACCATGAACGCCACGAACGTCACCTCCGGCGGCGCCCATCTCCTCGGGCGCGACATCGGCTTCGTCTCGGATGCGCTGGAGGCAGCGGCACCGGGGGCGGGTGGCATCACCATGCTGCCCTTCCTGAACGGCGAACGGACCCCCGACCTGCCGACCGCCCGCGGTACCATTCTTGGCCTGTCCGCCGTCAATATGACGCCGGAAAACCTGATGCGGGCCATGGTCGAAGGCGTCACGTTCGGCGTGCTGGCCGGCCTTCACCGCATCCGCGGCAACAAGGCTGCCGAGCGGGTATTCATGATCGGCGGCGGCGCCCGCAGCAAGCCATGGCGCCAGATGGTTGCCGACATGACGGGCGCTGAGATCGTCGTGCCCTCGGGCGACGAAGCGGGGTGCCTCGGCGCTGCGATCCAGGCGATCTGGGCTTACGGCCGGTCGAAGGGCGCTGGCGAGGACATCGTCACGATCGCCGATCGTTGCGTCACCCTCGACGCGGACAAGACGACGAAACCGGCCGCTGGCCGCAAGTCGGCGTACGACGACGCCTTTGGACTCTATCGGGCTCGGCTCGCCCAAGTTCATGGCGTGAACTGACCAGAACACGCTAGTCGATCCAATAAAGCTATCCGGCCGATCAAGGACCCGTTCGATGCAGAAAAATCTTCTTGAGGTCAGAAATATAAGCAAGTCGTTTCCGGGCGTTAAGGCGCTCGAGGACGTCTGCTTTTCTGTGAAGGAAGGTTCGGTTCACGTGCTGTGCGGCGAAAACGGCGCCGGTAAATCGACCCTGATGAAAATCATCAACGGGATCTATCAGCCGGACGGCGGCGAAACGCTGATCAAGGGCGAGAAGGTTGACATCACCTCTCCGATCAAGGCCGGTGAACTCGGCATATCCATGATCTTTCAGGAACTCAACTACACGCCTGAAATGACCATCGAGGAGAGCCTGTTCGTCGGACGTTGGCCGAAGAAGCGGTTTGGGCAGATCGACTGGAAGACCATTCGGCAGAAGACGCTCCAACTGCTCAAGCAAGAGAACTTGTCTTACGACCCGGAAACCAAGCTGAAGGATCTTTCGATCTCCAGCCTTCAGATGTTGGAAATCCTCAAGGCTATTTCCCGAGATGCCGACATCATCATCATGGATGAGCCGACGTCGTCCATCACCAACAAGGAAATAGAAATACTCTTCGAGAAGATCGCCGATCTCCGTGCTCGCGGAAAGGGTATCGTCTACATTTCGCACAAGATGGATGAGATCTTCCGCATTGCCGATGAAATCTCGATCCTGCGTGACGGCAAGGTGATCGAGACGCGACCAAAGGATCAGTTCGACATCGACTCGGTGATCGCCCTGATGGTGGGTCGTGCACTCGGTCAGGGCTATCCCAAGGAAGAGGTTCCCGTCGGCGAGGTCGTCTTGGAAGTCGAGAACTTCAGCGGTCCGGCCGGCTTCAGCAATATCTCTTTCAATGTCAAGAAGGGCGAGATCGTCGGTTTCGCGGGTCTTGTCGGTGCGGGGCGAACCGAGGTCATGAGGGCGCTTTTTGGCCTCGACGAGCGTTTCGGCGGCTCGGTCAAGGTTCATGGCGCCCCCGTCAGGATCCGCAACGTCCAGGACAGCATCAAGAATGGCGTGGTGATGCTTTCCGAGGATCGCCGGCGCTACGGCATCGTCCCGATCCGCGACGTCAAGGAAAACGTGACGCTGGCCTCGATGGATCAGTTCTTCCAGAAAGGACACCTGAACGCTGCCAAGGAGAGAAGCCGGGTTGAAGAGATCTGCAAGAAGATCAGCGTGAAGATGGCATCCATCGATGTGCAGGTCAGCACATTGAGCGGCGGCAACCAGCAGAAGGTCGTCCTGTCCAAGTGGATGCTGCAGGATCCCGACATTCTTATTCTCGATGAGCCGACGCGCGGTATCGACGTCGGTGCGAAGTTCGAGATCTACAGGCTGATGACCAACCTCGTGAAAGAGGGCAAGTCGATCATCATGGTGTCCTCTGAGTTACCCGAGCTGATCGGCATGTGTGACCGCATGTACGTGATGGCTGAGGGACAGATAACGGGCGAACTCGAAAGATCTGAGTTCTCTCAAGAAGCAATCATGCGCTACGCGATGAACATGACCAAGAAAGCGGTCTGATCGCTGACTAGATGATGAGTTGTAAAGGGGCGGAAAATGAACAACCTGATGACCAGGGAGAAGTGGCAGACCATCAAGTCGCGATATTCCATTTACTTGGTTCTTATCGCCATGATCATCGTCTGCAATCTACTGAGCCCGAATTTCCTATCCGCGCGAAATATATCGAACATCTCGGTTCAGATTTCCGTCACGACGATCCTGGCCTTCGGTGAAACGATCCTGATCATCGGTGGTCTTCTGGACCTCTCTTGCGGTTCGGTTCTGGCATTGGCCGGTGTCTTTTCGGTCTACGTCTTCAAGGAAACGGGCTCGCTGTCCCTTGCTTTCGCCGTCGGCCTGATCGTTGGCATACTCTGCAACTTCGTCAACGGCATCCTCGTCCGGCGCTTCAACATCCCGGCGTTCATCGCAACTCTGGCGATGATGACGGTGGCCAGAGGCGCCGCCTTGCTCTTTACCAAGGGGCAGAACATCTACCAGATTGGCGACTATGTCTGGTTCGGTCAGGGAAGCATTGGAATTGTTCCGATCCCCGTCGTGTTCATGGTCATCATCGGCGTTCTGACATGGTACATCCTTGGCCACACCAGCTTCGGTCGCTCACTCTACGCGGTGGGCGGTAACGAAGAGGCGGCCCGGGCCTCCGGTATCAATATCGGCCGGATCAAGGTTGGCGCCTATCTGATCAACGGCGTCTTCGTTGGCCTTGCCGGCATCATATTGATGGCCCGCACCAACGTCGGCGCGCCCAACTCTGGCCAGGGCTACGAGTTCGAAGCCCTCACGGCGGCCATTATCGGTGGCACCAGCTTCTCCGGCGGCCTCGGAACGGCCGGCGGCACCCTTGCCGGCGCGTTCATCGTCGGCTTCCTCAACAACATCATGAATCTGGCTGGCGTGGACTCGTATCTCCAGCAAGTCATCAAGGGCGCCATCATCGCTCTGGCTGTCGGATACGACATGTGGGCCAAGGTCAATCGCACCAGGAAGACGCTTGGTGCTGCAAAGGTCCCGAATGAGCGAAAGGAGGCTAAAGCTTAGGACGTTCGCTTTGGAGGAAACGCGGGGTCATATCGATCGATAATTGCCCCATAGGAAGATATCTTGGAGGAGATACAAATGAAGTTTCTGAAATCGATCCGCACCGTTACGGCCGTGGCCGCCCTTTGCTTGGCTGCGACGACGGTTGCCCAGGCCCAGAACTACAAGATCGCGTTCATTGCCCGTGCCCAGGCCGACTCCTTCGCCGCTTGGCTGGCCAATGGCATCATGGACGAAGTCAAGAAGTACCCGGACATGACGGTCGATGTCATGGACTCCCAGGCCGACGACGCCAAGGAGAACGCGTTCATCGAGAACTCGGTCGCCAACAAGTACGACCTGATCATCGTTCAGCCGAACAACGGCGAAGCCCAGCGTCCTTATGTCGAGCAGGCCGTCAAGGATGGCGTCAAGGTCATCACGACCAATGCTCGCATCAAGAACATCCCCGGCTCGTCGTCGGTCGACGCCGATCCGTATGAGCAGGCTGCCGTCAACGCCCGCCTGGCCCTGAAGCAGATCCCGAAGGACGCCAAGGTTGTCGTGCTGAATGGCCCGTCGGGCAACATGCACGCCGACATGCGCCGCGATGCCTGGCAGAAGGAGTTCTTCGACAAGCGCCCCGACGTGAAGATCGTCGGTGAGCAGATCGCGCATTGGAATAAGGAAGAAGCCATGCGCTACATGGAAGACTGGGTGCAGGCCAACGACAAGATCGACGCCGTCGTGTCCATGAATGACAACATGGCTGCCGGCGCCCTGGAAGTCGTCAAGGACGATCCGAAGTTCTCCAAGATGCTGGCCTACGGCGTCGATGGCACGGCCGAAGCCATGCTGCTGATCCAGTCCGGCAAGATGACGTCGACGGCATTGCAGAACGCCTACGACCTCGCTGCCAAGAACATCAGCGTCGCTCATGACCTGGTGACCGGCAAGATCAAGCAGATCGACACCGACATCGACTGCCCGCTAGTGACCAAGGACAACGTCGCCACGTTCATCGAAATCCACAAGAAGTCGGGTGCCATCAAGTAATTGATGCAGTAACCGATGAGACTTGGGGCGGGGTTTTCCCCGCCCCTTTTTCGTTTGGTCAAGAGGCTGCCTGGCGCAGCCGCAACGCATTGGCGATGACGCTGACCGACGACAGCGCCATGGCGGCTGCGGCGACCACCGGTGACAGCATCAGCCCGAAGGCTGGGTAAAGCACGCCGGCGGCAATTGGGATGCCGGCGACGTTGTAGACGAAGGCGAGGGCCAGGTTCTGCCGGATGTTGCGCATCGTCGCCCGGCTAAGCCGGCGCGCCTCGACGATGCCTCCGAGGTCGCCACGCAGCAGCGTCACGCCGGCACTCTCGATGGCAACGTCGGTGCCCGTACCCATGGCAATGCCGACATCGGCAGCGGCGAGCGCCGGCGCGTCGTTGACGCCATCGCCGGCCATGGCGACGACCTTGCCCGCGCGACGCAAGGCTGCAACGACATCACCCTTTTCGGCCGGCAACACTTCCGCTTTCACCTCGTCGATGCCCAGGCGGCGAGCAACGGCCTCAGCCGTGGCGCGATTGTCGCCGGTCAGCATGACGACGCGGATCCCGTCGGCCTGCAAGGCGCGCACCGCTTTCGGCGTCGAAGCCTTCACAGGGTCGGCGACAGCGATGACCCCAATGGCTTTGCCATCGACGGCCACGAGGATGGCGGTGGCGCCTTCGTCCCTGAGGGAGGAGGCTGCGGCCTCGACTTCCGCGGTATCGATCCCCGCCTCTTTGAGAAGCCGCTTGTTGCCGAGCAGGATGCGAAGGCCATCGATCGTGCCGGTAACGCCTTTGCCCGAAGGGGCATCGAAGTCATCGGCCGATTTCAGCTGCAGCCCCCGCTCTTCGGCCGTCTTGACGATGGCAGCCGCCAGCGGGTGTTCGCTTGCACGCTCAAGGCTTGCGGCAAGGGTGAGCAAACCGGCTTCATCTGTACCGGACATGAGCTTGATGGCCGTTACCTTCGGCCTGCCTTCGGTGAGCGTCCCCGTCTTGTCGACGACCAGAACGTCAATCTTCTCCATGCGCTCCAGCGCCTCGGCGTCGCGGATCAATACGCCTTGGCCAGCTCCACGCCCCACGCCGACCATGATGGACATCGGTGTTGCAAGTCCCAGCGCACAGGGACAGGCGATGATCAGCACGCTGACAGCCGCAATGAGGCCATAGGAGAAAGCCGGAGACGGGCCGAAGCTCGCCCAAGCGATAAAGGCAAGAGCGGCGGCCGCGAGAACGGCCGGTACGAACCAAGCCGAGACCTGATCGGCGAGCCGCTGGATCGGCGCGCGTGAGCGCTGCGCCTTCGCTACCGTGTCGACGATCTGAGCCAGCATGGTGTCGGCTCCGACGCGTTCCGCGCGCATGACGAAGCTGCCCTGTCCGTTGAGCGTACCGCCGATTACCTTGTCGCCGCTCGTCTTGGACACCGGCAGCGGCTCGCCGGTGATCATCGACTCGTCGATGTTGGAGCGCCCTTCCAGCACCTCCCCATCCATAGGCACCTTGTCGCCGGGACGAACACGCAGGTGATCGCCAACCTGAACATGGCCAAGGTCGATGTCCGCTTCGCTTCCGTCATCGGCAATCCGGTGGGCGGTTGCCGGCGCGAGGTCGAGAAGGGCCTTGATGGCACCGGAGGTCCGCTCGCGCGCCCGGAGTTCGAGGACTTGCCCGAGCAGTACCAGCACAGTGATGACGGCTGAGGCTTCGAAGTAGACTGCAACGGCGCCGTCAGCGTTACGGAAGGCGGCGGGGAAAAGCCCCGGCGCGAAGGTGGCGATGACGCTGTAGATCCAGGCGATGCCGGTACCCATGGCAATCAGCGTGAACATGTTGAGCGCACCGCTCACCACCGATCGCCAGCCTCGCACGAAGAATGGCCAACCGGCCCAGAGAACCACCGGTGTCGCCAAGAGGAACTGCAAGAAGGCGGAAAGGCGTGGGCCAATGATCCGGTCGAGACCAAGGAAGTGCCCACCCATTTCCAGCACCACGACGGGGACGGCGATGGCCAGGCCGACCTTGAACCGCCGGGTCATGTCGATCAGTTCCGGGTTGGGCCCGTCGCTGGCGGAGGCAACTTCAGGCTCCAGCGCCATGCCGCAGATCGGGCAGGTTCCTGGCCCCGTCTGGCGGATCTCCGGATGCATGGGGCAGGTGTAGATCCCATCTTTGGAAACGTCGTCCGACGCTTTGGGCGAAGCCGGAACGAGATAGCGCTGGGGATCGGCCGTGAACTTCTTGAGGCAGCCTTCCGAGCAGAAATAGTAGGTCGTGCCACCATGTTCGGTCCGGTACTTGGCGGTCGCCGGATCAACGGTCATGCCGCAGACAGGGTCCAGGGCGGCTTGGGCGTCGGTGGCCGGTTGAACGTGATGGTGGTCGTGGCAGTGCTCGCAGCCGCCGTGCGCCGTGGCGGGTTGCTGCTCGTGATCGTGCGGGGCGTGGCCGTGGTGATGATCGTGAGTGTGCGACATATCGCGCTCCCTATCGGTTCGTTGCCGCCAGACCGGCGGCCATGTTTGCCATCGAACCAAGGATCGACCTTCCCATCGTGGGAAGGTCAAGCGTATAATCGTCGGCGTATCGAAGCGCCAATCGGTCAACCGGTGCCGAGATGCACGGTTCCGTGCCGAAAGGAATCCACATGAACATTGGCGAGGCGGCCAAGGCGTCCGGCGTCACGGCCAAAATGATCCGCTATTACGAATCCACCGGCCTGCTGCGACCGGCGGCGCGACGGGATAATGGCTATCGCGACTATGGTTCGGTCGACGTTCATGAACTGCGCTTTATCCGGCGTGCGCGTGGGTTGGGATTCGACATGGCCGAGATCGCCGAGCTCTTGTCGCTCTGGCGTGATCGCGGCAGGGCGAGCCGCGATGTGCATCGAGTGGCAAGCGGCCACGTCGAGGCTCTCCAGACCCGCATCGCCGAGCTGCAAGGCATGGTCGATACCCTTTCGACGCTGGTCGCCTGCTGCCACGGCGACGAGCGTCCCGACTGTCCGATCCTGGCCGACCTAGGCGGCGGCGTTGTTTCCGGCCAACCACTTGGGGCAACGAGGCGTCGTCAAGACGTCTGAGATGCCTAATCCGCCTGAAGGCCGGGACCGCATCCACATCAGCCTAAGCACCTTGGTGGAATGATCGAGTGCATCTGAAAGCTGGCGCTCCCTGGTGACGCTTGCCGTCAGCGGGATGGAGTAGCTTGCGTCGCACCAAATGGTTTGCCCCCAGGGACCCGCGATGTTTGGAGGACTCCAATGAAACTGCACCGAGGACGCTTGATCGATCATGTCCAGCTAAGAGCCAGGGATTTCCCTGCCACGGCCAAGTTTTATCGCGCGATACTCGGGACGCTCGAGTTTCCACTGCTGGCGGACGACGACTGGCACATCGCCTGTGACGAACTCTGCATCGACGCCTTGGGAGAGAATGAAAGCGAGGCGACGCATGTCCATCTGGCGTTCGAGGCCAGGGATCGCGAGACTGTAAGGCTGTTCCATCAAGCGGGGCTGGCCGCCGGAGGCCGGGACAACGGCAAGCCAGGGGAGCGATCCTATCATCCAGGCTATTATGCGGCCTTCCTGTTCGATCCGGACGGCAACAACATCGAAGCCGTCTTCCATGGTCCGGCCCCTCGTTCAGCGGCTTCGGTGGAGATCGACATCGGAGATCAACCCTCGTGAGCCTCGACCTTTTGTCAGATTAATGCGAGGCTCACCCAGCTTTGATCTGCTGGTCGGCCGAGTTGCCGGTCGTTGCACTCCGAGGGTACGAAAGGGAGAGACAGTCCATGGCCAAGTTACGTTGGGGCATTCTGGCGACGGGCTGGATCGCCGACCTTTTTGTGCAGGACCTCCTCGACAACGGCATGGAAGTGGCGGCGGTCGGCTCACGATCCATCGAGAAGGCGGTTGCCTTTGCCACCAAGCACGGCATTCGCCGCTCACACGGTAGCTACGAGGCACTCGCCGCCGATCCCGAGGTCGACGTCGTCTATATCGCGACGCCGCACCCCTTCCACGCAAGCGCAGCCGAACTCTGCATTGCCGAAGGCAAGCATGTCCTCGTCGAGAAGTCCTTCACCCTGACCGGCGCGGAAGCGAGGCACTTGCTGGATTTGTCCCGCAAGCACGATGTCGTCGTGCTCGAGGCCATGTGGACCCGCTTTCTGCCGCATATGGTCCGGCTGCGCGAGGCGTTGGCGAGCGGCATGATTGGCGAGGTCCGCACTCTGGTGGCGACGCACACGCAGGATTTGCCTGACGATCCGGCCCACCGTCTCAACGCGTTGGAGCTTGGCGGCGGTGCGTTGCTGGATCTGGGTATCTATCCCATTTCCTTCGCCTTCGACATTCTGGGGAAGCCGAGCGAGGTACTGGCGTCGGGCCGTCTGAAGGCGACCGGCGCCGATGCCGAGGTGTCAACCTTGTTCCGCTACGCCAATGGCGCCAGTGCCGTAACGGTATCGGCCAGCGACGCGCCTGGCGCCAACCGCGCCGAGATCAATGGCACGGAAGGTCACGTGGAGATCGACGGCATCTGGTACACGCCCACCGGCTTCCGGATCTACAACAGCCAGAAAAACCTGCTTGAGGAGTTCAAGCCGGCCGAAATGAAGGGACGCGGCATGCATTTCCAGGCGATCGAACTGGAGCGGATGGTTGCCGCCGGCGAGCGGATCAGCCCCATCCTGCCGCTTGAGCAAAGCGTGGCGATCATGGAAACGCTTGACGATATCAGACGACAGATCGGCGTCGTCTACCCAAGCGAGAAGAAGTCAGGCTGAGCGGGAGGCTGTAGCAAAAAGCGGCCGCGACGTATTGCCGCGACCGCCGATATTCTCAAGTTTGGACCGTCGTCAGCCGACGAAGCCTTCCAGAACCAGAACGCCGATCAGGCCGAGCACCGAGACGATCGTGGAGAGAACCGTCCACGTCCCGAAGGTCTCCTTCATCGACAGGCCGAAGTATTCCTTGAACATCCAGAAGCCGGCGTCGTTGACGTGACTGCAGATTGCCGAGCCGGCGCCGGTGGCAAGCGTCACCAGAGCGAGGTTGACGTTGTGCGTCGCCAGCATCGGGATGACCAGACCGGCCGTCGAGATGGCGGCTACGGTGGCCGAGCCGAGCGAGATGCGCAGCAGAGCGGCGACACCCCAGGCAAAGATCAGTGGCGAAGCGTTGGTGCCGGCGAACAGGTCGGCGACATACTTGCCGACGCCGCCGTCGATCAGCACCTGCTTGAAGGCTCCGCCGCCGCCGATGATCAGCAGCATCATGCCGATGTGGCTCGCCGCCGAGGTGCAGGACGCCATCACGTCCTTGATCGGGATGTTGCGCTTGACGCCCATGGTCCACATGGCGAACAAGAGCGACACCACCATCGACACCGAGGCGTCACCGACCAGGCGGATGATGGCGAACCCGGTGTTGTCGGCGATGCCTGCTTCGCTGCGGATCACCGCGATGATGGCGGCCACCGACATCATGATCACCGGCAGCATGGCGGTGAGCACCGAG
This sequence comes from Pleomorphomonas sp., assembly GCA_029976075.1. Taxonomy (GTDB): domain Bacteria; phylum Pseudomonadota; class Alphaproteobacteria; order Rhizobiales; family Pleomorphomonadaceae; genus Pleomorphomonas. The sequence continues at coordinate 13,814 of JARKNW010000041.1, read as the reverse complement.
ATGCCGAAGGCGGGCGTCTTGTCGAGCTCGAAGGTCTTGAAGGATCCGATGGTGTCGAGGTCGGCCTTCTTGGCAAAGCCCGACGGCACGATCTTCTTGGCGATGGCGTTGTAGATCGGGCCGGCAATGATCACCGCAGGAATGGCGATGAGGATGCCGTAGACCAGCACCTGACCGATGTCGGCGCCATACTCACCGGCGATCACCGTCGGTCCGGGGTGTGGCGGCAGGAAGGCGTGGGTGGCCAGGAGCGCGGCGCACATCGGCACGCCGAGGTGCAGCGGCGACAGCTTCATCTGCTTGGCCATGGTCAGGACGATCGGCACCAGCAGCACCAGACCGACTTCGAAGAACAGTGCGATGCCGATGATGAACGAGGCGACGACCACCGCCCATTGCACGTTCCGCTCACCGAACTTCTCGATCAGCGTGACGGCGATGCGCTGGGCACCGCCCGCGTCGGAAATCAGCCGGCCCAGCATGGCACCGAGGCCGAAGATCAGGGCGATATGGCCGAGCGTGCCGCCGAGGCCGCTCTCAATGGATTTCACCACCTTGTCGAGCGGCAGACCAAGGGCCAGTGCGACGCAGAAGGAGACGATGATCAGCGAAACGAACGTGTTCAGTTTCAGCTTCATGATCAGGAGCAGCAGCAGCACGATGCCGGCCACGACGATGACTAAAGGCATTTCCTCTTCCCTTGGTTTGGCTAGCGTTGCCGGCCCCGCCGGCGAAGACAACAGACCGCCCACGCCGGATCGGTGGATGCCGTTCCGGTGCCAATGGCCTGCAGCGTTGTTCGGATGGACCACCAGCCCCCTCGGCCGCCGTGCCCCTCCTGGATTACCGGATCAGAGCACCGGCGGGCTCCCGGGGGAGAGGCTCAGCCTCTCCCCCAGTGGTCTCAGTTCTGCTTGGTTGCCAGCGCGGCGCGACCGGCCTCCAGCACTTCGATGATCCGGTCGGCGTCGTAGACGCAGCCCTGCCAGGTGCCGCCGCTTGCCGCCTGCAACGCCGCCCAGAGGCGGGTGTCGTCGGGCAGTTCGGCTTGCGGTGCCAGATCGGGATGCCGCGGACGGGCTGCGAGGATGGCGGCGCCTTCCTCGGCACTGACGGGCTTTTCCTCAGAGCCGAGGAAGTTCAGCGACCCGGTCAGCTTGCGGCAATCGACCACCATCTCGATGACGTCGCCATCGCGCAGCTTGCCGATGGGACCTCCGGCCAACGCCTCCGGTCCGACGTGACCGACGCAGGCGCCGGTGGACACGCCGGAGAAGCGCGCGTCGGTGATCAACGCCACGTGCTTGCCGTAGGAGAGGTGCTTCAGCGCGGAAGTGACCTGATAGGTCTCTTCCATACCGGTGCCGGACGGCCCGGCGCCGATCAGCACCATCAGGTCGCCGGCAACGATCTTGCCGGTCTTGATGGCATGAATGGCGTCGACCTCGGAAACGAACACCTTGGCCTTGGCCTTGTGGCGATAGACGCCGTCTTCATCGATCACCGAGGGATCGATGGCCGTCGACTTGATGACCGATCCCTCCGGTGCGATGTTGCCGATCGGGAAGGTGATGGTGGAGGTGAGGCCCCGCGCCGCAGCCTTGGCGGGCGGCATGATCACGTCGTCAGGGCTGACGCCATCCTGCTTTTCGAGCATGTCGCGGAAGCGGCGACGGCGTTCGGAGGTCTCCCACCAGTCGAGGTTGGCGCCGAGCGTCTCGCCGGTCACGGTGAGAACGTCGAGGTTGAGAAGTCCGAGCGCCCTGAGATGCAGCATCACTTCCGGCACACCGCCGGCCATGAAGGCGCGAACGGTCGGGTGATAGACCGGCCCGTTGGGAATGACGCTGACCAGGCGCGGCACGCGCCGGTTCACCGCCGTCCAGTCATCGACCGTAGGCATGGTGAGCCCGGCGGCATGAGCGATGGCAGGCAGATGCAGCAGCAGGTTGGTCGAGCCACCGAATGCGGCATGCACCACCATGGCGTTCTCGACGGCCTTCGACGTCACGATGTCCTTGGTGGTGATGCCACGCTTTTCAAGTTCCAGCACCGCCCGTGCCGACTGGCGGGCGATCTCGAGCCAGACGGGTTGGCCGGACGGCGACAGCGCCGAATGCAGCAAGGCGAGGCCGAGACCTTCGGAGATCACCTGCGAGGTGCCGGCTGTCCCCAGAAACTGGCAACCGCCACCGGCCGAGGCGCAGGCGCGACAGCCGAGTTCGCTCGCTTCGTCCAGCGTCAGTTCGCCGTTGGCGAAGCGGGCGCCGATGGTTTGCACCTTGCCGGCGTCCTCGCCCTTGGTCGGCATCAGCGTGGCGCCGCCGGGCACGAGAATGGTCGGCAGGTCGCGCTGGGCGGCGAGCGCCATCATCAGCGCCGGCAAGCCCTTGTCACAGGCCGCAAGGCCAATGACCGCCTTGCGCACCGGCGTCGAACGGATCAGCCGGCGGAAGACGATGGCAGCGTCATTGCGATAGGGCAGCGAGTCGAACATGCCGGTGGTGCCCTGCGTGCGTCCGTCGCAGGGATCGCTCACATAGGCGGCGTAGGGAACGCCGCCGGCCTTGGCCACCTCACGAGCTGCCGCCTCGAACTGAAGCGGCGTCTCGTAGTGGCCGGTGTGGAGACCAAGCGCGACCGGTTTGCCGTCGGCACCGCGGATACCGCCGGTAATGCCGATGATCAGCACTTCCTTGCCGGTGAGCTTCTCAGGCTCCCAGCCCATGCCGGCGTTGAGCGTCATGCCGAAGATGTCGCCGCTCGGGCGGTTGATCAGCATTTCAGGCGTCAGCGGCAACTTGCCGGCCGGGCCGGGAGCATTGGTCGCCGCAACGTAGACGGCCTCGTTGCTCTCGTCGTAGATTTCCTTGATGGACATGAGGATTTTCTCTCCGAGGGCTGGTTGATTATTTGGTGAGACCAGCTTGCTTCAGCAGATCGGCCAGGCGGGCCAGCTTGTCGGCGGCGAGTGGACCGGCCGGTGGCAGGCAATAGGTGGAGATGTCGAGGCCGGTGAGGCGCATCGCCTCCTTGACCACGTTCACGAAGGGCGTATCGAGCCCGTACATCGACGGAAGGCGGATCAGGCGGCTGTGCAGTTCCACGGCCTTGGCGAAGTCGCCGGCACGGAAAGCCTTGTAGATTCCGATGGAGAGTTCCGGCGCAAAGTTGCCGCTGGCCGAAATAACGCCGGCGCCGCCCAGCATCAGCGTGGTCAGCAGGTGATCGTCATAGCCGGCGAACACCTGGAAGCCGGGACGAACGGCACCGACGACGTTGATCATCTCGCGGATGTGGCCGATGGAGTCCACCGTCTCCTTGATGCCGACGACATTGGGTGCCGCCTCGACAACCGACTTCACGAAGGCAGGAGTCAGATCCTGGCCGGTGAGGAAGGGAATGTTGTAGACCAGCACGGGCAGCTTGGTCGCGGCGGCGATATCGATGAAGTACTTGAGAAGGCGGGGTTCGGTGACTTTCCAGTAGGAAGGGTTGACCGCGACGACGCCGTCGGCGCCGATAGCTTCCGCATGCCTTGCCAGTTCTATGGCCTCGCGCGGGTTGTTGGACCCGACACCGACCAGAACCTTGGTGCGGCCGGCCGCCTGTTTCACCGCGAACTCGGCGACCGATTTCCGCTCGGCGGTCGTCATTTGGGAGAACTCTCCGCCGGTACCACACATGAAGAGGCCGTCCACCCCGGCTGCGATCAGCTTTTCGATCACCAGCGCCTGTCCCTTCGGGTCGAAGGCTCCTGCCTCGGTGAAAATGGTCGACACGGGTGGAATGATACCTTCGAAACGCATTGCCATCATCGGAAACTCCTGAACCGTCCAGCTAGGCATTCTATATTATAGAACGATGTTTTATAATGTCGTACGTTAGCGGTACCGCAGGTGCAGGTAAATCCGGGATGCTGTGTAGGCAGAGACCCGCATCGGTGAGTGGCTTCGCCGGAACACAAAGCAAGGAAGATTTTGGGTATCTATTTGAGAGAAAATGGAAAATATATTGGCGAAGCGTCGCTTGAAACGGTGATGCCGCAGCTCGAACGGGAGCCGCCGCCTTCCTTCTGCTCTTGGATTGCGATCGCCACCGCACTAATCGATCTGACGTCGAGAATCGCAGGGTTTGGTCCTGCCGGTGGAGTTGTCGTGAGATGCCGTTAATTCAGGCTGTGGAGCGCGCCCTCAATATCCTGGACCTCTTCAGCGAGCAGAAGGTCGAGCTCAACCTGGCCGAGATCAGCCACCTTACGGGGCTGCACAAGAGTACGCTGCATTCCCTCCTCAAGACCTTGCAGGCTCAGGGCTACATTGAGCAGACGGAGTCCAATGCCCCGTACCGTCTCGGTGTAAAGCTTCTCGAGCGTGGTTATCTCGTTCAGCGCTCGCGCGACTTCATCACCGTAGCCCGGCCATATCTCGAACAACTGTCGGAAAGAACCGGTCAGACCGTCCATCTGGGCGTGCTCGACGGGAAGTCGGGGGTCTACGTCGACAAGGTCGAGGGAACGCGATCGATCATCGTCTATTCCCGGATCGGCCGTCGCATGCCGATCCACACGACAGCCATCGGCAAGGTTCTGTTGGCCTTCCAGTCGCCAGTCGTCATTGGCAAGACGCTCGATGGTTATGAGTTTACCAGCTCGACTGAAAATACCATCACTCAGCGTGACGATTACGAGGCAGCACTCACCAAGGTGCGCGCAGACGGCTTTGCCGTTGACGAGCAGGAAAACGTTCGTGGCTGTCGTTGCGCAGCCGTACCCATCTGGGGGCACGACCGCAAACCCGTCGCTGCCATCTCCATTTCGACCGTGGTCGAGAACGTGTCGATGGACGAGTTCAAGTCATTCATCGAGCAGTTGAAAACGATCGGTGCGCGTGTGTCGCACGAACTCGGCTACTGAGCGAAATAGGAATGTTATGGCGCCGGCCGCTTGTTCAGCGGCTGGTAAATGTGGGCGCTCGGCGTAAACCAGAGTCATCTCTGCCGGCGTTGAGGCGTTACCCGGCCTTCGCCGCCTTGGCCCGCCACACCGGATCGTCGGGAGCCGTCTTCGCGGAAGGCATGGTTTCGACATCTTCGATTGGTTTGTTGCCGCCCACTGGCGCAACGGCAATGAAGTCACCGCCGCCGATATGAACGGCGCTGCGTGTGGGAGCCATCTGCAATTCGACGCCGATGAGGCGCAGATGACAGGCTGTCGCAATTCGCCGGCAAGTGGGCTTTGCTGGTCGTGCGCGTCCTGGGGCGGGGGCCGCACCGTTTCAACGCCTTCCGCCGGGATGTGGGCGAGATCGGCCAGAAGGTGCTGACATCCACATTGGAGGATCTTGAGGAAAGCGGCCTTGTGTCCCGCACCGTGGCGCCGACCGAGCCATCTCAGGTCGAACATGCGCTGACCGAGCTCGGCCGAGAATTCTTGGTGCGGTGTGGTTGCTCGCTGAATGGGGCGCCGCCAACGAGGCGTATCGAGGCGGTCCGCTCGGCCTAGGCTGGGCAATCGACAGATAAGGACTGACCTCAGAGCTGCGCTTCAATGGCCGCCTTGTCGATCACCGAGCGTACGTCCCAAATCTTGCCGTCTCGATACTCGTAAAAAGCGTGCTCTGCGAAGGCGACTTTCCTGCCGTTAACGGGCAGGCCCATGAACATGCCCGTCGGCGTGCACTCGAACAGGAGACGGGCAGCGATTCGGGGCGTATCGGCGACCAGCGTCCCGATCTCGAAGAGCAGGTCCGGGATGTCGCGAACATTCGTCTCCAGCAGGTCCCGATAGCCTGAAAGTCCGAGCAACCGGCCATTGTGCCGGGCATCATCGTGAACGAAGTTGCCCAAGCCGTTCCAGTCCCTGCGGTTCAGGCAGGCAATGTAGTCCCGATAGGACTGCGCGATTTCTTCTGCATTCATGGCCGTCTCCCGCTTCGCTCGGAAATAGTCGGAAGGTTTCCGTCACCCGAGGGCGGTCGCTCCTTCCTCGGCGGTTCCGACGGCCCGCCGCAACACGGCGAACAGACGGCGGTCGCTGGTCTCGGCGCTCGGCGAAGGTTCGGCGACCGCCTGGCGCCGGGACTCCCATTCCTCGTGTGGGACCAGCACATCCAGACGACCGGTCGCCACGTCGAGCCTGACGATGTCGCCGTCGCAGACGCGACCGATGGGACCGCCGCGCGCTGCCTCCGGCGTCACGTGAATGGCGGCCGGCACCTTGCCGGAGGCGCCGGACATCCGGCCATCGGTGATCAGCGCCACCTTGCGACCCCGGTCCTGCAACAGGCCGAGCGCCGGCGTCAGCTTGTGAAGCTCCGGCATGCCGTTGGCCTGCGGGCCCTGGAAGCGGACGATCGCCACGAAGTCCTCGTCGAGCCCCGCCTTGAAGGCGGCAAGCAGCGCCTCCTGCGAGGCAAAGACACGCGCCGGCGCCTCGACCGTCTGATGCTCGGCGGCAACCGCCGACGACTTGATCACCGCCCGGCCGAGATTGCCGGTCAGAAGGTTGAGGCCGCCGGTCGGCTGGAAGGGGGCGGTGATCGGCCGCACCACGCTCTCGTCGGTGCTGGCGGCGGGCGTTTCGGCAAACTCCAGCGCTCCGGCGGCATCGAGACGCGGCGTCCGCTCGTAGGGGGCGAGACCGGTGCCGACAATGGTCTGGACGTCGTCGTGCAAGAGGCCGGCCCGCCGCAGCTCGCGCACCAGGAAGGGCACGCCGCCGGCATCGCGGAAGCCGTTGGTGTCCGCCTTGCCGTTGGGATAGGCGCGCACCAGCAGCGGTGTCGCGGCGGAAAGCGCTGCGAAGTCATCCCAGTCGATGGCAAGGCCGGCGGCGCGGGCCATGGCGATCAGGTGGATGGTCAGGTTGGTCGAGCCGCCGGTGGCGCAGAGACCGACGACGCCGTTGACGAAGCTGCGGGCATCGAGCAGCCGGCCGATCGGCAGGCTGTTCTCCCCCGTTCCGGCGATGGCAACGGCGCGCGCCACGGCGGCCCGGGTCAGCGCGTCGCGGAGCGGCGTATCCGGCGCCACGAAGGCCGAGCCGGGCAGCATCAGCCCCATGATCTCCATCAGCATCTGGTTGGTGTTGGCAGTGCCGAAGAAGGTGCAGGTGCCGGGGGCATGGTAGGATTTGGCCTCCGCCTCCAGAAGATCGGCGTCGCTGGCCGTGCCGGCGGCGTAGGCCTGGCGGACGGCGTTCTTCTCGGCATTGCCGAGGCCGCTCGGCATCGGGCCGGAGGGGATGAACAGCGTGGGCAGATGGCCGAAGGCGAGAGCCCCCATGACGAGGCCGGGAACGATCTTGTCGCAGATGCCGAGCATCAGCGCGGCGTCGAACATGTCATGCGACAGGGCGATGCCCGTCGACATGGCGATGACGTCGCGCGAGAACAGGCTGAACTCCATGCCCGTCCGCCCCTGGGTGATGCCGTCGCACATGGCGGGGGCACCGCCAGCCACCTCGGCGACGGCGCCGAGCCGCCGCGCTTCCTTACGGATCAGCTCGGGGTAGCGCTCATAAGGCCGATGCGCCGACAGCATGTCGTTGTAGGTGGTGACGATGCCGAGGTTGACCGCCTCGGCGCCGGCAAGACGCTGCTTGTCGTCGGCCGGGCAGGCGGCGAACCCGTGCGCCAGGTTGGAGCAGGGCAGGCGACGTCGGGCCGGGCCGGCGGCGCGGATTGCCTCGCGCGCCCGTTCGATGTCATTGAGATAGGCGGTGCGGCTGGCCCGGCTGCGTCGCTCGATACGCTCGGTGACGTCGGCGATGATGGAGCGAACGGTCATATGCGTCTCTTTTCCTGCTTGGGCCCGGTGATCCCGGACCCAGTGATCCCGCACCCGGCTAGGCCGAGCCGGTCCATGATGTCGTCGACGATGACGGTCGGCGGCGGTGCGATGTCGACGACGATGGCCCCGGCGGGCTCCTCCAGCGTGGCGAACTGGCTCGCCAGCAGGTCTGGGTTCATGTAGTGGCCCTTGCGGGCCTTGAGCCGGCTGGCGATCGTCTCGGCGCTACCCTTGAGGAAGACGAACACCACGTCGTCCCTGGGGGCCAGCAGGTGGCGATAGGCCGCCTTGAGGGCCGAACAGGCGATGACGCGGCTCTGACCGGCCGCCTCCCAGTCCTCGATGGCCTGCCGCAGGGCTTTCAGCCACGGCCAGCGGTCGTCGTCGGTGAGCGGGATGCCGGCCCGCATCTTCTCGACGTTGCCGGCCGGATGAAAGTCGTCGGCATCCGAGAAGCCGCAGCCCATCCGATCGGCCAGCAAGCCGCCAACAGTGGTCTTCCCACTCCCCGATACGCCCATGACGATGATGATCATTGTTTCACTCCCGGCAGCATCTCAGCGGGGGCCTCTCACCTTAACGTCGTAGATGCGTCCGGGTTCGACTGCGGCAAGGCGCCCGCCTTCGAGACGCTGGCTGTCAATCTCCACCACCTGTTCATCGATGCCATCCTCACGGACAAAGCTGACGTTGAACGTCGCGCCACGCAGATGACGGGTGAAAGTCATGGTCTGCCAGGACGAGGGAACCTGCGGAGCAATGATGGCTCCATGACCATCGCCGCGTACCCCGCAAAGCTGTTCGACCACCGCTCGATAGAACCAGGCGACTGTTCCGGTGTTGAAGAGGTTGCTGGAACGCCCGGCGGTGCGCGGGAACTGGCGATAGGCGCCGCGATAGTAGTTGGGGATGTAAAGCGGCAGCTGCCCGCGCGTAGCAATGTCGTCTCTGTCGGGATCGGTTATCATGGCACGTAGTACGCTGAACCCCCTGTCACCTTCCCCCACATGGTAGAGCGAGGCGGCGTAGAAGGCGGCTGCGTGATTGTAGACGGCGCCGTTTTCTGCGGCGCCGGGCCACTTCTGGGTCAGCCGTCCGATGTCTTCGCGCATCTCGGTGAACGACGGGGCATGGATTTCCACGCCGAACGGCGTGACCAGCTGTTCTTCAATCGCCTTGAGCAAGCGCGCCTTGCGGTCTTCATCGGCGGCTCCGCAGAGAAGCGCCCAGCTCTGTGCGTTGAGAAAGATGCGCCCTTCCTTGTCGGTCGATACGCCGAACACGACACCGTCGTCCGTGATGCCACGGCCGTACCAGTCGCCATCCCAGAGGTAGCGGTTGATGCGATCGACCAGGGCTGAAGCTTCCGCCTTCAGCCAGCTAGCCGTCTCCTCATCACCTTCGGTGCCACAAACCTCCGACCACAGCGACATGGCGTAGCTCGATGCCTCCGCCAGCCAGCCGGAAATCCCCTTTCCCTTGTAGCCGACCATGTTCATCGGGTCGCACCAGTCGCCCTGCTCGATATAGGGCAGCCCTCGCTCGTCGACGGCGGCTGCGAGGAAGCGCAAGGCGCGCGTCACATGCTCGCGGATGGTGGCCTGCGTGGCGTCATCGACCCAGGCGACCATTTCGTCCAGGATCGAACGATCGCCTGTCTCGTCGAGATAGGCCTTGGTGACGATCACCAGCCAGACACCGTGGTCGGTATGCGGCACCTGGTTGATGTATTTGAGCTCGGCATCGGGCCGGAGCAGGATGCCGTCCGGCATCTTGCCGCTGGCATGCTGTTGGCTGACGGCGTGCAGGATGACATTGCGTGTCGTCTCTGGCCGGATGAACAGCATGCCCAGAGCATCCTGCAGATAGTTTCGGGTCTGCGGGTCGGTCGTGAGGCGGTTGGTATCGCCGTGATAGAACACTTGGCGCGGCAGCCAGTGATTGACCACGTGGTTGAACGTTTCGTCGGGTGACTGGATCTCCAGGCAACCACGGCCGCTTTCCGTCACATAGGCATGGTAGTCCCTACGGATCGTGTCGATATTGCCGTCGATGTACTTCGCGCGAAGTGCGGTGATTTCGGCCTTGTTTTCCGCCGGACCGAACAGGAAACGGAACTCCTCGCTCTTGCCGTCCGCGATCGAAAGATCCCACTGCATCACGCAGGCGGGGATTTCGTAATAGGCCTCGCCGTCGCGGAGATGGCCGCCCTCGGCGAGCGCCGAGGGATTGTGGAGACCGCCGTCGCCCTCGAAGGCTTGCTGCGCCACCTCGAAATGATCGGGGCGGCGGCTGGCGGCAAGGAAGGTCATGTCCTTGAGGTGCTGGTTTTTGAAATACTGCTCGATCTTCTGATAGGGCGTGACGGACGTGCAGACCACCGCATCGAGGGCGGCGTCGAAATGCCCGCCCAGGTTCATCCAGGACATGAAGCCGACCGGGAAGAAAGGCACGAACGATAGGTTCTTCGCGATACCCGTCGTGTTGACGATCTTCACGGTCCAAAGCTCGGCGACGTCGTCGACCGGCAGGACAAGGCTGAGCTCGACCCGAATGCCTTCTTTCTCGATCAGCCAGCGGATGTCGGAAAGCCCCGGCTCGAACGCAAAGCGGTCGAGCTTGGCGCGAACCGGCTCATAGGGTGCGGAAAACAGCGCCCCCGTTTCATTGTCGCGGACGTAGAAGAAGCGTCCGGGGTGATTGGGGTAGTACCCCTGCTCCGGCAGCATGAAGATCTGGCCGGGCATGATCGGCGGATGGGCATATTTGCGCGGTTCCGGATCCATGTACTGGCTGACCGCGTAACCACGGCTGTTCATCTGGATCATCATCCGCCGGTTCCACAGATAGCCCGCGGAGTTGGGGGCCAGTGTCGGGTCGTCCAGATGGAACCTGGTTCCGTTGTCGATAAAGGATGGCATCAGTTTCTCTCGCAGGGGAACTGTTCGGCTCGGGCATCGGGCCGAAAGGTGAAACCGGCTTTCAGAACTTCCGAAGCAATAACAAGTTACTAGGTCGCCGCGTGCCGTTCAGGACGCACGACGCCCTTGGGCACGGGACGGTCCGGTCGATTGTCGTATGGAAAGCGACGGCTCGAACTGTTCCTGGTAGGGCAGGTCAAGACCGTAGGTGAGGTTCAGGAGCTGGTGGCAAGCCGAGCGGCTCATTTCCTCGATCGGCGCATGAACCGTGCTGAGGGCGGGAGCAGTGAACGGCGTGAAGTCTACATCGTCATAACCGAGAACGGACACATCGGCCGGCACCGAGATACCGCGCTTGTGCAGTTCGGCGATCAAGACCATCGCGACCTTGTCGTTGCCGCAGAAAACGGCCGAATAGTCGGCGCCTGAGTTGAGAAGCGCAGCAACGGCTTGTTCGCCGCCGGCGTAGGAGAAGGCGCCTTCTATGATCTGGTCGGGAGCTATGGGATGGCTGAGCTTGGCCATTTCGTCCAGAAAGGCGACATGGCGTTGCCGGGCATCCTGTGCCGAAAGCCGACCGGTGATGGTCGCGACCCGCGTGTGCCCCAGTTCGACGAGATGCCGGGCTGCCAGACGGCCGCCGAGGTCATGATCGATTGAAAAGCAACGCCCGGCCAGTTCGTCGGTGCGGTGGTTCATGACGACGAGATTGGAAAACTTCTCGGCATAGCGCGCCAGCTCGAACTCGCTCTGCAGCGAACTCGAAATTAGGATGCCGTCGCAGTCGCGGTTGATCAGGTAATCGAGATGGGCAAGACGGTCTTCGTTGGACTGCGCATCTTCGGCATTGGCCAGGATCATGTGCTTGCCCTGCAAGCGAAGCGCATTTTCGATCGCCCGGATCATCATGTGGTAGTAGGGCCCCTCGAGCGAGGGCACCCAGACGCCGATCAGGTCGGACCTCCGCGACGACAGCGATCGCGCCATGCTGTTGGGGCGGTAGTTCAGCTGTTCTATGGCGCGGGCGATCTTCTCAGCCGACTTTCGAGAAACGGAACCGGTTCCAGAAATGTATCGCGATACGGTCCCGGATCCTACGCCAGCCAGCTTCGCCACATCCTTTACGGTCGCCATCTCGCAACTCCAGTCGCCTCTACACAATGCACGATATCAATTATCCTTTTGTTTTTAAATAATAGATTTTCAGTACTCACCGTTTGCGTGCTTTCCCATCGCCGCTTTTCTCGCAAGGCGCATTGACAAAATCAAGGCTCTTAGTTCAAAAATGGAACCGATCCCACTTTTGGATCAGGAGCCGTTGGACATCCAAGGTCGGTCCGCCTGGAGCGCCTTGGCGTTACCCGTTTGGGAGGAACCATGATCGGAATGAAACAGTTGGTCGCCGTATCGGCGATCGCTCTTATGGCCGCGACGGGCGTTGCCAAGGCGGAGGAGCCGCTGAACGCCGAAGTCATCCATTGGTGGACATCGGGTGGCGAGTCCGCCGCCATCAAGGTTTTCGCCGACGCCTTCAACGCGGCCGGCGGCAAGTGGGTCGACAATGCCGTGGCGGGTGGTTCGGCCGCTCGCAGCGCTGCCATCAACCGCATCATCGGCGGTGACCCGTCGACCGCCGCGCTGTTCAATACGTCGCGCCAGTATCACGAGATCATCGGCGAGGGTCTCCTCAACGACATCGACGCCGTCGCCGCGAAGAACAACTGGGACAAGGTCCTGCCCGAACCGATCGCCAAGGCGGTCAAGGTGGATGGCAAGTACTACGCCGCGCCGGTCAACATCCACATGCCCCTGTGGATCTGGTACTCGGTCGCCGCCCTCAACAAGGCCGGCATCGAGAAGCCGCCGGAAACGATGGAGCAGTTCGTCGCCGATCTCGACAAGCTGAAGGCGGCCGGCATCACCCCGCTCGCACTCGGCGGTCAGCGCTGGCAGGAGAACTCGTTGTTCTCGGCGATGCTCACCAACGTCGGCGGAGCCAAGCTGTGGAAGTCGGTCTATGGCGACAAGGATGAGGCAGCTATCCGCTCGCCGGAGTTCCGCAAGGTCGTCGAGACTTTCATCAGCCTGAAACCTTATGTCGATCAGGCTTCGCCGGGGCGCAATTGGAATGACACCACCGCGCTGCTCATCAAGGACCAGGCCGGTTTCCAGGTGATGGGCGACTGGGCCAAGGGTGAGTTCAAGCAGGCCAAGAAGGAAGTCGGCAAGGACTATGGTTGCATTCCGGGCCTCCGTCCGGACTCGCCGTATGTTCTGGGTGGCGATGTGTTTGTCTTCCCGAAGACCGACAAACCCGAACAGGTCAAGGCCCAGCACCTTCTGGTCGAGATCATGACCAGTCCTGAAGTGCAGGTGAAGTTCAACAACCTCAAGGGTTCGATCCCGATCCGCTCTGACGTCGACGTGTCGAGCCTCGACGCCTGCGCCCAGCTCGGCATGAAGATCATGGCCGACCCGGCTCGCCAGGTACCCGACGCTTCCCAGATGATGGAAGAGTCGATGTACGGCTCCGTGCAGGACATCGTCACCGAACTCTGGAACACGCCGATGACCGTCGATCAGGCCATCGACCGGTTCGACAAGGCCCTGAAGGGCTAACCCCGCTTCCAAATCGCGGGAAGGCGGTCTTCCGTCTTCCCGCTCACTATATTCGGGAGGAGCTCGTGGGAGCCGAATTCACCCGGCATGTGAAGCGCAACCTGGTTGCCTACATCGCCCTGTTACCGATGGCCGCCGTCGTCATCTTCGCCTATCTCGGCACCATGGCCTGGTCGGTCCGGCTGTCGTTTTCGAGTTCGAAGCTCCTGCCCAGGAACGACTTCGTTGGTATCGCCCAATATCTTACCCTGTTCGACACGTCGCGCTGGCTGACCTCGCTTGGCAACCTGGCCATCATCGCCTTCTTCTTCCTGGTGATCTGTTTCGTTCTCGGCACCTTGTTGGCGATCTTCATCGACCAGAACGTGCGCGCCGAAAGCCTGTTCCGCACGGTGTTCCTCTATCCCTACGCCATGTCCTTCGTGGTGGCCGGCCTGATCTGGCAATGGATCCTCAACCCGGATCTCGGCATCCAGCACACCA